>JAVBLM010000002.1:0-156560 GCA_031553535.1 Bacteroidales bacterium
CGAACGGTTGGAAGCCCTGATGCTGATAGAGGGCGAAAGCAATTACATTGGATTTGTCTCCCGGCTCAATGTCCTATTGGAAAGTTATGACAACATTCTAGCACAACGCCAGGGAAGAAATGCGGCGGAAGAAGAAGAGGAGATAGTTGTTAGTGATTAATTATAAATTCAAAATTATAAATTATAAATAGAAGTTACGCAAGTTACAGGAAGTTACCAGAAATAGTGGTTAACTGTTAGTGATTAGTTGTTAATTTTATCGGCTTTATCGATTTTATCCTTCCCGCTTGTTATGTTTTTATTTTTCCCGCTACGGTTCCGCAGATTTCTTGAACTGTTAACTTGTGCAACTTCTCTACTTATGCAACTTCTGTAAATAATAAATCCTTGTTAATTTACTCCATTTTTCAACTTCCTTTTTATTGTCGAAAATGAAAGTTATTTAGTATTCTTAATTTTGTATTTTTTACTAATGTTTTATTTAACAGTTTTACATGCGATTAAGAAAAAGGTTGAAAATAATTTCACCGTTTTTTTCACTTCTCCACAATTTTGAGGCAAATAAAGAGACAAGTAAAAAAATATCTAACTATTTGTTTTATATACTTTTCCACATTTTATTGTTAAAAACAAAAAACATATATCGTTGACATTCACCTTGTTATAAACATCCCTTTTGAAAAAAGGCGTTCGTTAAAATAGATTAAAAACAGGAGAATTAATTAACAATTTGTAGTTGAATAAATTGCATAACCGGATTAAATTGTCGTACGATTTTTATTCAATTTTGGTATAACAAAATCAAAAAGCAATGAGACACAATTTTACATTGAACAAGGCTACAAAATATTCAATCTACAAACAGATTATTTGCCCTGCTATAAGATCATTTTTCTTACTTTGTTTTATAGCGTATTCTTTTTCCAATGCAATATACGCTCAAACGAATAAAAATGCAGAGCAAAAAGAACAAGCTATATCTCAACTGGGAGAAAAGATGTCGTCTTTCCTTTCTACAGTAAAAAGTAAGGAAGCGCAAGTTCAATTACAGATTGATAAACTGGAAGCAGAATTGGAAGCACATCAAGCAAAAAAGAAAAAGAAGAAAAATCAAGCTGAAGATGAACAGATAGAAGAATCCTTAAATAATAGAATTGCTGATTTATACATTAAAAAGAAACAATATCAAAAACTGGTAAATGAAGCAACCGTATTTATCTCTACAATAAAAGAGAAGCAAGATAACCCTTCATCAAACATTCAAATCCCAAGCTCCAGTACAAGTCCCATGGCTCAAAATCAACAGAAACAAACTAATGTAAACGAACAAAGAGGAACAAGTCAATCTGCTGCAACATCTACAATGTCGCCTGAGAAACAAAAACAGATTCAAGAACTGGAAAAGAATATTGCTGAATTAACAGAACAAATTAATAAACGAAAACAAGCGAATCAAGTCGCTTATTCTCCTGAAAGGGAAAAACAAATTCAAGAACTGGAAAAACAGACAACGGAATTAACTGAAGAGATAAAAAAACAAAGCCAACCTGCGGTTAATGAACAAAAACAAACAACTCAACTTGCTACATCCACAACATCATCCGATAGGCAGAGACAAATTGAGGAATTGCAAAAAAACATTGCCCTGTTAACAGCTGAAATTGAAAGGAGGAAGCAAGCCAATCAATCTACTTCTTCTCCTGAAAGAGAAAAACGGATTCAAGAGTTAGAAAAAAATGCATTAGCACTCTCCGAACAAGCTAATCAACAAAAACAAGCCGGAACAAGTACAAATCAAACCACTACATCTACTTCCACTGAAAAGGAAAGACAAATTCAAGAGATACAACAAAGTATTGCGGAATTAACGGCTGAAATTGATAGGCGAAAACAGGCTCAACAAGGCCAAGTTGGCTCAAATACAAATAATCAGCTTGCTGTCTCTACTTCTACAGAAAAGGGGAAACAAACCCAAGGGACAGAAAAAAATGCGACAGCACAGTCTGGACAAGTCAACCAACAAAAACAAGCCAGCACAAGTACAAACCAGCTAGCTACATCCGGCTCCACTGATAAAGAAAAACAAATTCAAGAATTGCAAAAAAGCATTACTGAATTAGCTACTGAAATTGATAGGCGAAAACAGGCTCAACAAAGTCAAGTTGCTACAAATACAAGTCAAACGAACGTAAGTAATAAAAGCTATACAGATCAATCATCCTTATTAGCTGACAGGGAAAAACAGATTCAAGAGTTAAAAAAGACTGTTGCGGATTTAAGCGCTCAATTAACCGCATATGCTCAGAAACAAAATAATGTGAGTGATCAAAAACAAAGAGAATTGGCCCTGGTAGTATCGGAAAAAGAAAAACAAATCCAAGAACAAACAAGGACTATTGCAGAATTAAGAGCTCAGCTTCAGGCTCGACCTCAATCCCAATCTCAAAGATATACTCAGACACAAAGTTCTCGTCCTACATCATCCGGAAGTCAGCTTGTGGTTACTCCGGGAAATGTAAACTCCGGTTATTATATTGTTCTCGGTAGTTTTGTGGAAAGAAATAATGCGGATAGATTCCTTACTAAACTTAAAAGAAAATATAATAATGTTACAGATCTGGGTAATGATAATACAGCTGGAATGCATCGAACAGCGATAGGCCCTTATAGCACAAAAGAAGAAGCTGCTGCCCAAAGACCGGCAGATGCAAGAAGTTGGCTATTACGAGTTGAAACGCTTCCTAATACAAGAATATTGGCTTATTTTGAAATGCTTGAAGATTAAATAACATTCAATAAAAGAAAATGCGTGGTGTATATTATATCACGCATTTTCTTTTATTAATGGAAGTTAGGCAAGTTACAGGTAACGATTGCAATAAACAACCAGCAGAAAGAATAAAACAGATAAAGACGATAAAAGGGTTGAGTTTCTAGAAAAATACAGAAAGTTACAAGAAATAAACGTGTAAACGATTCAAGAACTAAATTATAACTTGCGTAACTTCTGTCATTAAACCACCATGAGAATTAACTATTTTTTAATCTCTTCCTATTGCAATATTTTGTATTTTTGTAGGTTTTTAAATCAAATTTTAACAATCATATATAATGGCAAATTTTTTAAAGAAAATATTTGGAACTAAATCAGATAGGGATTTAAAGGAATTAAATCCCATATTACATAATATACAAGCAGCATATCCGAAAATCGAACAACTTACGAATGACGAATTACGGGCAAAAACATTTGAGTTTAAAGCAAAAATAAAAGAAGCTGTCAAAGAAAAAGAAGATCGGATTACAGAAATCAAAGAAAGAATGTCCACAGATTACGATATGGACATTATGGAGAAAGAATCTCTTTATAAAGAAATTGAGGAGTTAGAAGATGAAATCTATGATATCTCCGAATCGGTATTAAAAGACATTCTGCCAGAAGCATTTTCTGTAATGAAAGAAACAGCAAGAAGGTTTAAAGAAAATACAGAAATAGAAGTTACATCCACAGATTTCGATCGGGACCTGGCAGCCAGATATGATTGTATTAATATTAAAGGAGATAAAGCCATTTATCAAAATTCATGGATGGCAGGCGGGACCACAATTACCTGGGATATGTGTCATTATGATGTACAGTTGATAGGGGGAACGGTATTACACCAAGGAAAAATTGCTGAAATGGCAACAGGGGAAGGTAAAACATTAGTGGCTACTCTTCCTGTTTATCTGAATGCGTTAACCGGCAAAGGGGTGCATATTGTAACGGTAAATGATTACCTGGCAAAACGTGATAGCGAATGGATGGGAATGTTATATCAATTTCATAATCTTAGTGTTGATTGTATCGACAAGCATGAGCCTAATTCCGACGAACGCCGCCAAGCATATCTAGCTGATATTACTTTCGGTACGAATAATGAATTCGGTTTTGATTACCTTCGTGATAACATGGCACGCAATGAAACCGAACTAGTACAACGTAAACATAATTATGCAATTGTCGATGAGGTTGACTCCGTATTAATTGATGATGCACGAACTCCCCTTATTATTTCGGGGCCAACCCCTAAAGGAGAGCAACAGGAATTTGAAAAATACAAACCCATTGTCGATCGATTGTATAATGCTCAGCGAAATCTGGTTACAACCATTTTATCTGATGCACGCCGGTTATTAAATGATGAATCCAATCCGGAAAATAAAAAAGAAGGTGCAAAACTATTGTTGCGCGCACATCGCGGACTTCCTAAAAATAAAGCCTTAATTAAGTTTTTGAGCGAACCTGGCATGAAACAATTGTTGCATAATACCGAAAGCTTCTACATGGCAGAGCAAAATAAAAACATGTATATTATCGATGATGAGCTTTACTTCGTAATTGAAGAAAAGCAAAATTCTGTCGACATAAAAGAAAAAGGGATAGAGCTTGTTTCAACAAATGCGGAAGAAGCTAAATTCTATGTAATTCCCGACATTGGTGCAGAAATTGCAGAATTAGAAAGACAGCTTTTATCCGATCAGGAAAAAACGGAAAAGAAAAACGAAATATATCGCAACTTTGCTATTGCATCAGAACGTATTCATACCCTCAATCAATTACTGAAAGCGTATACTATGTTTGAGAAAGACGTTGAATATGTAATCTTAGACAACAAAGTAAAAATTGTTGACGAACAGACAGGACGTATTATGGAAGGACGTCGTTACAGTGATGGGTTGCATCAAGCAATTGAAGCCAAGGAAAATGTAAAAGTGGAAGCGGCAACACAAACATATGCAACTATTACACTTCAAAATTATTTCCGTATGTATCGGAAATTAGCAGGTATGACAGGTACTGCCGAAACAGAAGCGGGGGAATTCTGGAATATTTACAAACTGGATGTTGTTTCCATTCCTACAAACAAACCGATTATCCGTGACGATCGTGAGGATTTAGTTTATCGAACTAAACGTGAAAAGTACGGAGCCATTGTAGATGAAATACTTCGTCTGCATGAAGAAGGGCGTCCGGTATTGGTTGGTACAACATCTGTAGAAACATCTGAATTGATTGCTAAAATTTTAACAGCACGAAAAATCAAACATAATGTCCTCAATGCTAAATTGCATAAAAAGGAAGCAGATATCGTTGCGGAAGCCGGACAACCCGGCGGAGTAACTATCGCAACCAACATGGCCGGACGTGGAACGGACATTAAATTAGGACCTGGTGTTAAAGAGCTGGGGGGATTGGCGATTATCGGTACCGAAAGACATGATTCGCGTCGTGTAGACCGTCAGCTTCGTGGTCGTGCCGGACGTCAAGGAGATCCGGGATCATCACAATTTTTTGTTTCTCTGGAAGACGACTTAATGCGGTTATTCGGTTCCGAACGTATTGCCAAAGTAATGGACAGGCTGGGATTCCAGGAAGGAGAAGTGATCCAACACAGTATGATTACAAATTCCATCGAAAGGGCACAAAAGAAAGTGGAAGAAAACAACTTCGGTATCCGTAAACGTTTGTTGGAATACGATGATGTGATGAACAAACAACGTGAAAGTATTTATGGCAAACGTCGTAACGCCCTTTATGGGGATAAATTAGCTATTGATATCTCTGAGATGTTCGAAAGCGTTTGTTATGACATCGTGGAATCCAATCAAGGAGGTCGCGACTATGACGGATTCAAGACTGCCTCCATAACTATACTGGGATACGACGCTCCTTTTGAAGAAAAATCATTCTATTCCGAGAAAACCGATACGCTGGCAGAATCTTTATATGAAGCAACGTATGCCAATTACCGCCAACGCATATTAAATATGTCGGAAAAAGCGATGCCGATTATTCAATCAGTATATGAAAGAGAAGGAAATCGTTATGAAAATATAGCTATTCCGATTACGGATGGAAAGAAAACACTGCAAATCATTGCGAATTTGCAACGAAGTGTCGAAAATGGGGCAAGAGAAGTAGCCTTGACAATTGAGAAAAATCTTACCCTTGCTGTAATCGACAATGCGTGGAAAGAGCATTTACGTGAAATGGATGACCTGAAACAATCCGTACAGAATGCATCTTATGAACAAAAAGATCCGCTTTTAATATATAAATTTGAGTCGTTTGAATTATTCTCCAGGATGTTGAGCGATATCTATAAAGAAATCATAACATTTTTGAATAACGGCCAGATTCCTATTCGTGAGGCACAAAATGTGAAAGAAGCTCGTCTTCCGGAATCAGATGCCCACAACTTAAAAACAGGAAGAGAAGAAGTCGCTTCTCCACAACGTACCTCCGCACCTCAACCTACACAACCGGTGAAGGTAGAAAAGAAAGTCGGACGTAATGAACCATGTCCTTGTGGAAGCGGTAAGAAATACAAAAGCTGTCACGGAAAAGGAGCATAAGACTATATCTTTGGCAGTAAGACACTATTTTTCATATCAAAAATGAAAAAGAAAATAATCGTATCTGTCTCTAATGACCTATCTTGCGATCAACGTGTAAATAAAGTTTGCACATCGCTTATTGATATGGGATTTGATGTTCTTTTAGTAGGAATGAGAGGAAAAAATCCAATCCCATTACCTCCGCGGAAATACAAAATGTTTCGCTTCAATAATTGGTTTAATAAAGGTGTTCTCTTTTATGCAGAATTAAATATCCGATTGTTCTTCTATTTATTATTTAAGAAATTTGACATTCTTGTAGCAAATGATTTGGACACACTTCTCCCGAATGTCTTAATTAGCCGGTTAAAAAAAACGGAATTGGTATACGACAGTCACGAATATTTTACCGAAGTAGCCGAATTGGTTGCAAGGCCTAAAAAACAAGCTGCATGGAAACACATTGAACGTTATTGTTTCCCAAAGTTAAAAAACGTTTTTACCGTCAGTGAATCCATTGCTTCCATTTATAAGGATGAATACGGAATAGATGTAAAAGTTGTTCGTAACATCCCTTTGCAACGTCCTTATGAAATCAAAAAAACAAAAAAGGAATTAGGATTGCCCGAAGATAAATTCATTTTATTAATTCAAGGAACAGGAATTAATCTGCATAGAGGATCTGAAGAATTGATTGAGTCGATGCTATATATCGAAAACGCATTATTGCTTATAATCGGCAATGGAACAGCAATCAATAACTTAAAAGAAAAGACCAAATCATTCTCCTTGGAAGATAAAATCTCTTTTATGAATCGTATGCAGTTCGAAGAATTATATAATTATACAGTGCATGCAGATATCGGTTTTTCCCTTGATAAAGATGTTGGTATCAACCACCGGTATGCACTCCCCAACAAATTATTCGACTTTATACGAGCCCGCATTCCGCTGATTGTCTCCGATTTGGTTGAAATCAAAAAGATAATAGAACATTATGATATCGGCGTTGTTTTACCGGATACTAATCCGGAAACAATCGCTTATTACACGAATACATTATTGAAAAATAAAGATAAACGCAATCTATTAAAGAATAATACCATTCGTGCCTCTGAAGAATTATGCTGGGAGAACGAAGAGATTACCCTAAAATCGGTTTATTTGCCTTTACTATCCTAATGTGAACCGGGATGTAAAGTGAGATGATATTCCTTACTTTGCGACAATTTGAAATGCATCTGATCTTTAGATATTAACAAAACCTTCCTTGAACAAATAAAAGACAAATTGCTCTTTTAAAAATTCATCATGACACATTGATCTTAAATGTTTAATTATTAGACATAAACAATTGTATGAAGTGAATTTTCAATACTACTTCACTAGGAGTTGTTAACTAATTTATTCTTGTTTAAGCAACAAAATATATAAAAAATGTATCATAAACATAAACCTAATAAATTATAATGTCATGGAAAAACGAATTATTTTTTTGATTTTATTATGGATAAATGGATTATATTCTTTTGGTCAAATGAGTGAGACTGTTCATTTATCTATTGCCGGAACACTAAAAAATTATATTTTTACTCATCCGGTAGCAACGATTACGAACCTTACCATTAGTGGCAATCTTGATGCTCGCGATGTACAATTTATCTGTGATAGCATGGATATATTAGAAGTCCTAGATATAAGCAACACAACTATTATAGAATATAAAGGTAGGGAAGGAACACAATGTAATATTGATACGATATATCCTGCCAATGAAATGCCACGATATTCATTTTATTTCGTGTATAATCCTTCATCCCCAGTTTTTTTCCATAAAAAAAGTCCTCCGTTAACCACGGTATTCTTTCCTTCTAATTTAACTTCTATTGGAGATTATGCTTTTTTTGATTCTGATTTAGAGGGAATATTAGAACTGCCTGATAGTTTAATTATTATTAAGCAAAATGCTTTTGGTCTTTGTTCTAATTTAACCGATGTAAGGTTCCCTCAAAACTTAACTTTTATTGATTACCAGGCATTCATTCAATGTTCCGGATTAACAGGTATATTACATTTCCCTGATAGCTTGGTTTCTATTGGGACTGCTGTTTTTAAAGATTGTGTTGGATTAATGGAAGTTAGTTTTCCTTTAAATTTAACTTCAATAGCAGATTATGCATTTGCCGGTTGTACCGGATTAACCGATATATTAAAACTTCCTGACAATCTAAACTATGTTGATGCTTTCGCATTCTTCAACTGTTCCAATCTGACTCAAATAACATTTTCTCAAAAAATAACTACAATTGGGAAGTATGCTTTTATGAGATGTAGTAGTTTAGCAGGCAGTTTAGAACTTCCCGACAATTTAATTACAATTGAGGAAGCTGCATTTCGTAATTGCACTGGATTGGAACAACTCATTTTTCCAACAACCTTGAAAACAATAGAATCCGAAAGTTTTTATAATTGCAATAGCCTAAAAAAGATTACAAATCCAAATCCTATACCTATTAGTATTGATAGCAGTGTTTTTTCCGGAGTCGATAAAAAAGCATGTACATTAAAAATACCTGTAGCGTCTATCGAATTATACAAAAGTGCCCCTGTATGGCAGGATTTTTTTATAGAAGAGGAGGATACGACAAATTTAAAAACAATAGAAAATCCGGATGATATGTTGTTTGTTTATCCCAATCCGACGACTAGTCAATTACAAATTACGAATTACGGATTACGGATTACGGATTACAAAATTTATGATGTTATGGGTAGAAATGTTTACTTATTCACTCGTCCACGTGTCCACTCGTCTACTATAGATATAGATATTTCCCCCTTGCCGGCAGGTATCTATTTCTTGCAGATACAAACGAAAAAAGAAATTATCACAAGGAAAATTATAAAGGAATAACAAATATAAATCAATAATTTTTAAAACCATGAAAACACGACTAACTTTCTTAATTATTGCAATATTGACAAGTATTGCACAACTTTTCGCTCAAAGTTATTATTATTACAAGGGCGAAAAGATTCCGCTTACAGTAGATAATAGCAAAGTAAATATTACAACCAAAGCCAGTTTCTCTAAAAGTATTTTAGTAAAAGAAGGTATTCAGAATATGGAATTACGGCAGGATTACTCCACAAAAGATACACTTTTATTTGCTGCTGTTGAATTGCAGGAGTTATCAGGCAAAGCTACTTATGTTCAAAAAACCAACATCTTAAAAGAAAAGGAAGATGTAATAGCTGTTTCCCCTTATTTTACAAGGAAAGGAACTGCATCTATCGGGACTTCGCATTTATTTTATGTAAAATTAAAGCAATTGAAAGACACAGTATTGTTAAAGGAACTTGCCGATAGATACAATGTATTGATTATTCAACCCAATCAGTTTATGCCTCATTGGTACAGAATGTCCGTGACAGCTCAATCTCCGGGTAATGCGGTAGAAATGGCAAATACTTTTTATGAAACAGGCTTATTTGCCGACATAGACCCCGCTTTTATCTTTAATTTCCATCTTTCTTGCGTAAATGATCCTTTATTTAATCAACAATGGGGATTAAGTAATAGCATTCATTCGGGTATGGATATTAATGTCTGTAATGCATGGAATCTTACAGAAGGACAAGGCGTAAAGGTTGGAATTTTTGATAATGGAATAGATACAACACAACTTGATTTACGAGCGAATATTGATAATTTAAGTTATGATGCATTAAATGGACGTATACCCTCTGTTTTTTATTATGGAGCTACAGAGAATCATGGTACGCATATGGCAGGAATTATAAGTGCGGTAAAGAATAATAAATATCAAATAACAGGTATTGCTCCTCAATCAAAAATAATAGATATTTCACACCCCATTTCTATTTCGTTACCAAACTTATCTGAGCAATTAGCAGACGGTATTAGTTGGGCATGGCGAGTAGATGGTGGAAATGCAGATATTCTTAACTGTTCATGGGGCGATGGGGCAGGTTTTGCTTATGATTCAGTATATAGCTCCCAATTAGAAGAAGCCCTTGATGAAGCTCTAACTCAAGGAAGAGGTGGGAAAGGCATGGTAATTGTTTTTGCTGCTGGAAATTGTGGAGAAACGGATGAAAATTCACCTGACTATAACCTTAATTGTGGATCCCATGGGGAAGTAATAAACTATCCGGCAAATTACCATCCGGATATATTATGTGTAGGAGCAATAGATAAAACAGGCACACGTGCCAATTTTTCTCAATATGGAGACAAATTAGATGTTGTGGCTCCAGGAGTTGATATTTTATCCACTGTTCTGCATAATCGTACTTCTCTTGGAAGTGGTACTTCCCAAGCAGCGCCTCATGTCGCAGGAATAGCTGCGTTGATACTCAGTGTCAATTCGGGATTAACAGTGCAGGAAGTGAATTATATTATCGAATCTACGGCGAAAAAAGTGGGAGGATATGATTATCGATATACGGAAGGGCGTTATAATGGTAAATTCCATAAGGAAATGGGCTACGGTCTACCGGATGCATATGAAGCGGTTTCCGTGGCAAAACGTATGGCAGAGTTATGTAATATCCAATTACCGGCACAAGGAGGAATTTACATTTCATCCAACACGACATGGAGTACGCCAAGAAAGGTTAGCGGAACTGTTACGGTTGCCTCCGGTGCTATTTTAACAATCTCAACTGATGTGAAATTTTCTGCCAGTTCGGAGATTATTGTACAGCAGGGCGGACGGCTATATATCCATGGCGGGACTTTGTATAGTTGTGGAGAGCTTTGGAAAGGAATACAATTATGGGGACATTATAATAAAATTCAAACAATAACGGATCAGGGTGTTGTAGACATGAAAAATGCAACAATTATGAATGCGGAGTGTGCTATTTTAGTAGGTGCCACATATGCATGGGATTGGGGACGATTAATCCATGGTGGAGGAATTATTTATGCTGAAAATAGTTCATTTATAAACAATTATAAAAATATTGTTTTCCAGAGATATACGAATTATGCTTCTGCAGCCTCAACAAATGAAACAGATAATCGAAGTACCTTTACAAATTGCATGTTTCTTAGAAACATTAATGCTTTATTTGTAAAAGACCAACCTATGGTACGATTAGACGAAGTAAGAGGAATCAAATTTAATGGTTGTGAGTTTTTAAATAATCGCCCTTTAAATCCGGGTGCTGTAGATAATTTTTGTTGTGGAATATATGGAAATAATGCCAGTATTCAGATTGGAGGAAAAGGTGGAGGGCTTATGAATCCTTACAGCACAACAAAACGAACCTTTTTTTCCGGTTTTAGATATGCTATTAATATAATAGACGCTGGAACAAAACCGGTAGCTATTAAATTTGCAAACTTTGAACATAATGCCACCGCAATTGTATTACAATCAGTTGTTAATCAAGGAATAATGTCTTGTAACATTGACCTATCCACGTCTCCGGTTCCTGTAAATCAACTGCCAAATTATTGTGGAATTGATTTGAAATATTGTGATAAGTATACGATAGAAAACAATCAAATTTACGGAAGTGGTTTAGGTGTAGGATTGCAAATAGAAAGTTCAGGTATTAATAATAATACTATTAAATACAATACTCTTTGGGGGCATTGTAGAGCTACTTATATTAGAGGCATAAATGGAAGTGATTCTAATGGAGATGATTGTACGGGATTGCAATTTAGGTGTAATAAGTTTTATGATAATGGAGCTGATTTTTATATTAATTATTTTAGTAGAATGAGATTACTACAAGGATCTTATTATGGTGCAACAGGAAATGAATTTACTGTTGGTAGTCTCTTGAACTTTGAGAATGTATCCCCTGACATAGTCACTTATTTTTATAATGGGACAAAAAACAATCATGAACCTTTAAGATATCATTACTCAAATAGATTAACTCCTATTGCAGTAAGTTCTGATAGATGTATAGGATATGGTTGTTTGGAAGATACTTATTATTCAATTGCAGAGATAGAACCAATTAGTTTGGAAGATCTTGTGATAAAACATTCAATAGTAAAGAAGAAATTAAAAGAGAACAAAACTTTATATAATGAGAAATATTCTTCTCCGATTGATTGGAAGAAAATAAATGAAATATTGAATGAAGGCATTGAATTTAAACCGGATCACCAAATGGAATTGTATTTTGAAATTGCTGAATTACAAGAAGAACTTTCAATGATTTGTCAACAAGCATACAAAACTATATTGGAAAATGAAGTTTTTATTAGGGAAGATTATAATCAATGGTTACAAAATGAAGGTACATTAAAGTCGTTATTTTCACTAGCCGAAAGCTATGTTGAGATTTCCGAATGGGATAAAGCGAAAAATGTTTTTGAGAAAATACCAATGCAATTTCCTAATTACAATGAAAAAGAATACGAGGGATTTATTACATGCTTGAATTATCAATACAAGTTGAATAAAGACCCACATATTATTTCCGTTACAGATAGCCTTATATTGGAGTCTATTGTTAAGAATCCTGATTTTGGTTTTGCAACTGTTAAAGCGGAGGCAATTTTGGCATGTATAGGTAAGCCATTAACATGTCATAGTGGCGGTGAATCATGTCCTTTTGAAGAGTATAAAGATATGGCAAAAGAAATGCAAAAAAATATGGGGAATGATAATCCGATTATTAAAAAAGAAATTGATAACGAACTTATTATAGTGAATATATATCCAAATCCTGCCGGCAACATGATCTATATTGAACTGGATAATCTTCCCAAAACACCAGTAGATTATATCCTCTATGATATGCAGGGCAAACAATTGTCAGGCGGTAATTTCAATAGCCGGAAACATGAAATGGATATATCTTCTTTAAGTACAGGGATGTATTTCCTGCGTTTTAAAACCGAAGATTGTACCCCGGTGGTAAAAAAGGTAATTAAAAACTAAAAGAAAAGACGAACGAGTGCAACAAGGAGAAAGGAGAAAAAAGATAAAAGTAAGAAATGTATTAACCATTATTTGTAACTTCCTATAACTTGAGTAACTTCTATTTATAATTAACTTAATCAGTCGCTTAAACAGTCGCTTCAAGCCCGGTAAGGCAATCAAAGATGCTTTAAAGGTAGCTACTTTTGTTTTTGCCGAAGACCTTGTCAGCAAGAAGGAATAAATACGAGCCGTCACATTTATTGATGCGAGCCGTTGTATTGGGTTGGTACGAGCCGTTGCATTTTTCAATGGGAGCCGTCGCATTTCCATGTGCGACGGCTCGCAAACTGGTAACCGCTTATTTCGCACTTATAATGATGTGGAGAAAAGGGTCTTTTTGAGATAACTTATTGGGGATATATTTTGTCGTTAAATCTTATTTTGAGATGTTAGGAAAACAGGAATACAATTTCAAATCATATTCCTGTTATGTGAAGTAACCACAGATTCTCTATTGTCACCTATGGTTATTACTATTCAATTACGAACTGTCGGTATAAACAAATGAAATTATAAAAAAATATTTTTTAACTATAGCTTCCCCATCACCTCAAAATAAGATTTAGCCGAAACCTCCTTACAACCCCGCATACTCACATTATCTTAATAAAAGCCCACTATAATTCTTTTACTGCTACAGACACCGCATTCAGGATTGGATCCACCGACAGCGTTGTTCCCAATCCTTTTTTCATCCATTGTTGTGGAGTTAAACGTCCATTGGAAAATATACGCATCGTTTCTTTCCCGATATTTTTTCCATCAAAATAGTTTTCCAGTTGAAACTCTATTAAATGCCCTAACGGATAAGCCGACAAATACAAAGGTGCAGATATCATATGCGAATAAACAGCCAGGATTGGCTCGTCTTTTGTCCCGAATACAGGATAATAATAGGTATTCCAAACATCTTTAGCTATTTCGATTGTTTTATCCTTTAGCTGCTCTTTGGTAGCCTGGGGATTTTCGTACAACCATTTCCATACCCGCATGTCAACTAAAGAAACTCCCATAATTTCATAACAGCCCCAAAAGATATCAAGTGCCATCAAATGATTCATTTCACTTTCCGTATTATGCATTCCCAATAACTCCAAATCTTTCTTTTGAAAAACAAATGCTAATGCTTCCGTAAAAGCAGTATTGGGAACACCTGCAAGCATATAGTTCGGAACATCGTGTAAAGTAATGGTTTGTTCTACATTATGTCCAAATTCATGGATGCCGATATTATATCCTTTGTAATCCATTCCTTTATCTCCGATACGGGTACGCAAACGTGCTTTATCATCTTTCATACTGGCTTCCCAGGCATGGCCTGCTCCTCGCGATGCATCTACCCGAACTTGATTACAAATAGAAACCGCTTTATCTTCCGGAAAGCCCAACTTAACCAAAATATGCGGTAAATCGTTAGCAAAAGCTTCTTTGGTAGGATATTTTGTTCTTGTAAGGCTATCCAATAAATTAGGATCCATGCTACTGCGTGCCTTAAAGCCATCATACCAAATATCAAAAGCTTCTAACTTTCTACCGAGGCGCTTCGAGATAAGTTCTCCAACCTGTTTCACCTGAGGGGATTCCAATAAGGTAATAAACAGTTTTTCTACTTCAGGTTGGGAGAGTTCAAACTCCTGATCGAACTTTCTGGAAATATATGTAGAATACATCGGAGTATATGTATCCTCCGCTTCCATGGCTTTGAAAATAGATAACAAATGCTCGTAACGGGTAAGCGGTTCCGAAGTATGAGACTCCTTATTCCCATCCTTATATAATTCATTTTTATATGGATCCCACATAAAGTCACCCTTATTAATAACTTCCTTAGGAATACTTTGATCAATGATGCGTTTCATCACTTCATAAATCATCCGTTGCTTTACCAATCCGTTTGCATCTGCATATTGAGACTTCAACTCATCCCGCAATCCCCAGTGGGTAATCAACTTCATATCTTCGGGAAACATTGTTTTTTGATTTTCATCAACCAACTTTCCCATATAAATATTATAATTGGCTATGTAATTCTCTGCCGAGGTTTCCATCTCCACAATTTTCTGAGATATTTGGGCCGGCACCCTTGAAGTAAAAATATCTCCCATTCGTGCATAACCCCAATCCAAAGACGACCAGTTTACCCCAAGCTCGTTTTTCTCTTCCAGGGTGTAAAAAGGATAGTTCAGCATGACAAAAAAAGCAATTTTATTTGTAAAGAAATCATCTTCAAAATGAGCGGAAGGACTCCAGGATCCAAACATTTCATCAACCGGAAAAGAAATATAATCTACCATATGTATGGGTTCCATCAAGGATACATTCATCTTATTAAAACCTCCGTAAATAGTTTCAAACTGTTTGCATAACCGTTCAAAAACCTGCTCTCTTTCTTTTACGTCCCCTATAAAATTATCCAGACAAAACGTTTCGAAATCAGAAGCAGTTCCGTCTCTCTCCTCCCATAACGACGCCATTTGTTTTATCCCTTTTTCAATACGAGTCCTGTTTTGTTCGCCATACTTTCCCACCAAACTCTTTGTGACGGACTGTACGGTGTTCTCATTAATTATTTTTTTGTTTTGTTTGCTGGAACATCCCAGGCTCAAGATACTTGCTACCATAGCAATGATAATTACTTGTTGTTTCATTCTTTTAATAATTTATTGTTTTATAATTTTTATTGCTTTTTCTACCTGCTTTTTATTCTTGTAAAATTTGAACACATAGGAACCTGATGTATATTGTTCCAGATCAACTTGCATTAATTCCGAATTTACTTTATGCGTCAATATTCTTTTACCTTGCATATCGAATATGGAAAAACAGGTAATGTTCTTATCGGAAATCGAAATATCTACCATTCCCGATGTAGGATTCGGATATACAAGGATATTATTTTCAATATATTTATCAATCGACAAATTAGGGTCAGCTACTGCCAAGGTATATTCTCCCGGCAACAAAGATGTTTTAAAAAGTCCATTAATAGCAGACCCTCCACGAACACAAGGTATAGCTTGCCAGTCTTGCGAAGCATCTCTTCTATAAAGTAATTTTAAATTATCTTCCGTATAGCCCTGCATCAGTTTATAATCAGGAGAATATGAATATGCGGAAGAATATTTAAAGTATAATTCTCCGGTAGCATTCCCTACATATTCTACCCGCCAGTAATGATTATCCGAAATACGATATATCAACGGATTATCGTTTTTCAATTCATCCGGTTTTACCAGGTTATGTTCCAACCGCATGAAAACAGTATCTTCAATATCTGTTATATTTACCCGCATAAATACCAGATCATATATAATTTCTCCTTTCTTCGTCAGATATAAATTATAATCTATCACGGCATCCGCTAATTTTTCATGGAAATCAACTATTCCAAACTCAGGTTCAAAAGGAACGGTAATATCCCTTTGTTCATATTCACCCGAAAACTCAAACTTTTCTACGGTATGACTATTTCTGTTACGATCAAAGAAAGTCAAATCAATCCGGTTACTATTGGCAAAACTTTCGGCAGCATGCAGTCTTTGACGGACATAAACCCTGTATTGATTATTTCCTGCCGATTTACGGATCGAATCAATAGAAAAATGGAAAAAACCGGGTTGGTTGATATATGCCTCATAAAAATCCGTCAGGTTTACACTTGTACTTTGCGACAGATGGCTGAAAAATCCCTCCGAACTTATATTTTTAAATGCATAACCGGCCAGCATGGACTTCATTCCTTTAAAAAAGAGAGAGTCGCCCAAATAATTCCTCAATGTATGAACAATAAGCCCTCCTTTATCATAAGTAGTGGAACCATAGGTATTTTCCAGAGGAACATTATTTAACGCATAATATCCTCCATCTGCCAAATAGGTTGTTGTTAATACACTACGATGCAAATCCCGAACCCCGACTTTTAACCCATCTATATCCGGATTTTCATCCTTATATAATACCTCGTTAATCATCAAAGCACAATAGGTGGCAAGCCCTTCATTAATCCACATCTCTTCCGCTTTTTCACAGGTAATCAAATTCCCAAACCACTCATGAGATAATTCATGAGCATATAAACCTTCATAACCAGAGGTTCCGTTCACTGCAAAATAAGGATAGGCAATATTCGTGCTGTGTTCCATGGCTCCATTGTTAAAATCTACCAAAACATATCCTATCCGTTCCCTTGGATAGGGAATAAAACAAGCTTCATAATGCCGCAATATGGTTTTTAGGTTGGTAAAAGAGGAAGGAACATTATTCACATATG
The DNA here is from genome assembly GCA_031553535.1 of Bacteroidales bacterium. GTDB lineage: Bacteria > Bacteroidota > Bacteroidia > Bacteroidales > WCHB1-69 > JAIROC01. Next base: position 17,632 of record JAVBLM010000002.1, read on the forward strand.
CAGGAGGGGCATATATTTCAATAGGGATAACGGAAGAATTAACACTATGGAATATGTCTTTGTACAATTCATATTCCCCTACGGCAACAGAAGCTAAATAGGCAGGAATAGGATCCTGTAATTCCCATCGCCATAAGATAGTATTATCCGCCAAATGTGTACTGTCTTTTAATAACCCATTGCAGATAGCTGTTTTATGCGACTCTGTGCAAATGGAAAAAGAATAAACGGATTTATCGGTAAAATCATCAATGCAAGGGAACCATACCCGGCCATAACTGTGCGGAACTTCATACAATGCAGCTCCCATATTAAACATATATTCCCCCGAAAATGTAAAGCCTCCCCAATTGTTTCCAAAAGGAACACCTTGGTAATAGACAAACACTTCGAGCGTATCACCCGTTGAAATAATGTTGTTTAAATGGAATGTGAGTAAGTCATTCTCAAAAGAATAGTTGGTATATGGTTGTTTGTCCAAGATAATCGAATCTATTGAAAAAGAAGACTTGAAATTTAATTGGAATAAAGATAAATTATCAACTTTGGAAACAACATTTAGTTTTGTATATCCTTCTATTGTTTTGTTCGTAAAATCAACAATGGAAAGATTTATATCATAATTTACTACATGGATAGAATCCGTACGTATCTGGGCATGCAGTGAATACACACCGGCTAACAATAAAATAATAATCGTCTTTTTCATATCTGTAATTTTATTAACTATATTAATTCCTTTTTTAAGGACAATTCCTATTCTAAAGTATCGTAAAAAACAATGCAAATATACAAATATAATTCAACGGAATATATTTTTATACAATAATAATCTATCCTTTATTCCACCAGCATATTGCATCCCCGTATATCGGTATAATCGAAACGTCCCAAGACCTCGAAACTGCCATCGGGCCTGTACCTGCCCAAGTCCTGTGTGGCAATAAAAGAGCATGAATATACATTTGCCAGGTCAATGATATTGATCCCTCCCCGTTTATTTACCTGTTTCAATATGGATAAAGGGTCTTGCACTTCTCTTAAAAGGACTTTCATCCAGGGAGGGCACCGGAATGATTCCCCATTGGTGCTGTAAGCCTGGGATAACAACTCCGTCATGCCGTACTCGGAATAAATAACATCTACTCCAAACCCTGCAGAAAGTCTTCGATGCAGTTCTTCCCTTGCTATTTCTTTTTTTCTTCCTTTCATTCCCCCTGTTTCAAAAACGAGTACATCGTTTAATGCAAACCGGTATTTCTCCACCACATCCAAAAGGGCGAATCCGACTCCGAAAACAAGGATCTTTTGTCGTTTATCCGATAGTTCTTGTAACTTTCCTGCAAATTCTTCCAGATTATATAAATAAAATCCACTATCCGCATTTTTCGTACAGTTTATCAGTTTGTTAACCATATAAACGAGGGAAGAATTTTCCCGTTCCAGGTAAGAAGGCAAAAGGCCCAGGATAACGAATTCTTCCGGTTTCCCGACAAAATACTCAAAACACCGTAAAAAACTTTCTTCATATAACGTTCTATCTGCAATATAATGAGTGGATGTCTGATCCCCCGTTGTCCCGCTGCTGGTAAATACCAGTTCAGGAGTATGCCCGTCGGCGATAATCTGTTGTGTCTTGAAAAATTCAATAGGCAGAAAAGGTATTTTTTCCAGGCTGTCAATTTTATTTACGTCACAGCGAAGCATATCCACATAGCGATGATATATCGGACAGTATTTATATTGGTATTGAAATACCGATAAAGCAACAGATAAAAAACCTTCCTCATTTTGTATTGAAAACAGCTGCTCCCGTAACATTTACTAAAAATTTGATTTGTGTTGCAAATGTACATAATTTTACCCTTTCTGGAAAATAAGATATAAAATTTGTTTAAAGGTATTATAACAAAATATCAATACAAACAATGATATTGAAAGATTCCCGCTTAAAAGCAACGTGCAATATGCGGAACGCAGAAACAAAAATGCCGTCATGGATAACGAAATGTTAATGAAGCATGGTAACCGATCTTGCGGACGTAGCATAATTAATCCTTATTCATTTTATCTTAACTTTTGATAAGTTCAATGTAAAAAATTTACACTTATCGTAAATAGAGAATCTTCGCCTGCGTACTTTTTGTCTGGACGTATGCATCCAGACAAAAAGTACGCAGAAGTACGAACAGAAAGTACTTAAGCGTACGATTGACTCGTCCCTAAGCGAATGAATGCATCCGTACGCAAGCGTACAAAAAATCGTTCCTTAAAAAGAGGAACCGCATGCACAAACCTTACAGATTGATATATCCAGATTAAATTTTTATAAATCATTTGAAGATAGAATTATAAAGAGAAGTTACGCAAGTGGAGAAATTACACAAGTTACAGAAACAAGGATAGATTCAAGATTAACCTGATTGAGCTTACAAACTCGGTTCAAAGTTTACAGGTTTACGGGTTTACAAGTTAACATTTCAAGAAATTTGCGGAACCTTTAGCTTGCCGAAGGCAAATTAGCGGAAAAAATAAAAAATGCAACATGCGGAAAGGATAAAATAGATAAAGCCGATAAAACAGATAAAATGCAGAAAAACTATTTATAATTTAGCAACTAATCACTATTCCTGTAACTTCCTGTAACTTCATTTAACTTGTGTAACTTCTGTTATAAAATTTAATGTAAATTTGCACTTGTAAAAGGAGGATTGTATTGAAAACGAAAGAGGAGATAAAACAAATTGCCACACAATGTATTAAACAAGAAGTAGAGGCTATTGAATCTTTGTTGAATAACATAGATGAACAGTTTATTGCCTGCGTGGAGGAAATATATCGAAATACTGAAGGAAGAGTTATTGTTTGCGGTATAGGAAAAAGTGCCAATATAGGACAAAAAATGGTTGGGACTTTTAATTCAACAGGAACTCCTGCTATTTTCATGCATGCGGCAGATGCTATTCATGGGGACTTAGGTATCATTCAGAAAAATGACATTGTTGTTTTTCTTTCTAAAAGTGGAAATACTCCGGAGATTACATTGTTAGTCCCAATGATTAAAATGTTTGGGAGTAAGATTATTGCACTTGTTGGGAATATAAATTCATATTTGGCGAAAAATGCAGATTATGTAATTGATTGTACAGTGTCCAAAGAAGCATGCCCGAATAATTTAGCCCCGACTGCCAGTTCGACGGCCCAGCTTGTTATAGGAGATGCGATAGCCGTATGTTTAATCGCGATGAGGGGATTCTCTTCTGAGGATTTTGCACGTGTTCATCCGGGAGGAGTACTTGGAAAACGTTTATATTTGAGTGTGGAACAGCTGTGTAAAGAGAACGATGCCCCTCAAGTATCTTCGGAAGCAAATCTGAATAAGATTATTTATGAAATATCATCAAAACGGTTAGGTGTTACCGCTGTTGTCGATGATGGAAGAATAGTGGGAATTATAACGGATGGGGATTTGCGTCGAATGTTGGAAAAAGACATTAATCCTCAATCAATAACGGCTTCGGATATTATGTCAAAAAATCCGAAGACAATAGATATAAAAAAATTGGCGGTAAATGCTTTGGAAATAATGAGGACTCATAATATCACAAGTATACTGGTCACGGAATACGGGAAATATGTTGGAGTAGTTCATTTGCACGATTTACTGAAGGAAGGCATTATTTAGAATTAGAAATATTTTAGACAACTATTTTGAAATAAATCATGTCTTGTATATAAAATATTATCAATATGAAAATTAATAGAATTTGTGTTTTTAGTCTGGTCTTGTGTTTGTTTTTTTTGAATTTGGATACATTTGCTCAAAAGAAGGGGAAAAAACAAGACGAAGGATATGAAATTAAGTTTATTTTTACCGGATTACCGGATACTATGTTATATCTTGCTAATTATTATGCAGATAAAACATATATGTACGATACCCTGTATGTATCCCGCAAAGAACCGTATACGTTTATATCTAAAAAAGATATATTGATACCTCGTGGTATTTATATACTCGCAAATCAAGATAAAATGAAGTTGATGGAGATAGTGATAGATTCGTCGTATTCTTTTATTGTAAAGGCGAATAACCTGAATCCGACAGCCCTTGATATTACCGGGAATGTACAGTATATTAATTCTCCGGAAAATGAAATGGCAAATTCTTTCTTTTTGACAATGTCAAGGTTTCAGCGGCAAATTATTACAATTAGCAACGAGATCAAACAAGGAGAATCTTCCGAAAAACCTGATGCCTCCTATATCGAGGAGAAACAACGGGAGCGTAAAAAATACCAGGATAGTATGAAGACTTATATGGCAAATTTTTTAAATGACAACCGGCATACATTGTTTGGAAAGGCCCAGCTTCTTCTTAGGGATGTAGAAATTCCCGAACCTCCCCGGAATCCTGATGGATCTTTGGTGGATTCAAATTATGGATATAATTATTATATTAATCATTATTGGGACAATATGGATTTTTCAGATCCTGCATTGCTTTATACTCCGGCATTTTATCCGAGAATAAAAACATATTTTGATGATATTGTGCCTCCCTTGGTTGATAGCGTAATAAAATATGCAGATATATTGATTGAGAAGGCAAAAGATAATCCGGAACTTTTTAAATATATTGTGTGGTATCTTACCAACAAATATGAACGGAGTCAATATGTGGCACATGATGCAATTTTTGTTCACATGGTGCAAAACTATTACGCAAAAGGCTTATGTCCATGGACAGATGAAGCCGTATTGGAAAGGATGGTAACTCAGGCAAATAAATTGAGCCATATTTTAATAGGAACGAAGGCTCCGGAATTGTATATGCCGGATACAAATGGCGTGTTTCGTTCCAATTACGAAAGTAAACGGAAATATACAATTATGTGGTTTTGGGATCTGAACTGCGGACATTGTAAAACAGCAACCCCCAAGCTAGTTGAATTTTACAACAGGGCTCACGACAGCCTTAATTTTGAAGTGTATGCGATTTGTATGACTACAGATCTTGAAAAATGGAAAGCTGCAATTATTGAGAAACAACTTCCATGGATCAATGTGGGAGGGAATCAGGCAAATATTGATTACCGGGTTGTTTATGATGTAACCACAACACCTGTATTGTTTGTATTGGATCAGGATAAAAAGATTATTGTAAAGAAAATAGGGGTGGATGAATTAGAAAACTTCCTTCGCAATTACGATGATGGATTGATTAAATATTGATATAAATTAGATAGTTTTAAAAAATAGAAATAGAAATGAAAGAGACAAAGATTGTCAAGATATTGAAAGAGACGGATAATATTGGGATTGGAAATATTATTAATATAAAAGGATGGGTACGGACAAAACGCGGGAACAATAATGTTGCTTTCATTGCAGTAAATGATGGTTCTACTGTACTTAATATACAGGTTGTTGTAGATGTTGAGAAATTTGATGAAAGTCTGATAAAACAAATAACAACCGGTGCAAGTATTTCTGTAACAGGAAAATTAGTAGAATCAACCGGTCAGGGGCAATCTGTCGAAATTCAGGCTGAAGAGATTGAAGTTTTGGGAACTGCTGATACGGAAACGTTTCCTTTACAGAAAAAAGGACACAGTATGGAGTTTCTCCGTAGTATAGCGCATTTAAGACCCCGGACAAATTATTTCGGATGTGTTCTTCGCTTGCGTCATGCCATGGCATTTGCGGTTCATAAATATTTCAATGATCAGGGCTTCTTTTATCTGCATACTCCTATCATTACCAGTGCTGATGCGGAGGGTGCAGGCGAAATGTTTCGTGTTACGACATTCGACTTGGATAATATTCCTCATAATGAACAGGGTAAGGTGGATTATACCAAAGACTTTTTTGGCAAACCAGCCAATTTAACAGTTTCCGGACAACTTAACGGAGAAATGGGTGCAATGGCGTTAGGTAATATTTATACCTTTGGGCCAACATTCCGGGCAGAGAATTCAAATACCCCCCGTCACCTTGCGGAATTCTGGATGATAGAACCTGAAATGGCGTTTTATGATTTGGAAGATGATATGGATACCGCAGAGGATTTTATAAAGTATTGTGTTCGCTATGCATTGGATAATAACCTCGATGATTTACAGTTTTTAAATGATTTCTTTGATAAAGAACTTATTGAACGCTTGAGATCTATTATTAATGTTGATTTTATCCGTCTTCCCTATACGGAAGCGATTGAAATATTGATTAATTCCGGACGTAAGTTTGAATTTAAAGTGGAGTGGGGCGCTGACTTGCAAGCCGAGCATGAACGTTACCTGGTAGAACAGCATTTTAAGAAACCGGTTATTTTGATTGATTATCCCAAAGAAATAAAGGCTTTCTATATGAAGCAAAATGACGATGGAAAGACTGTCCGGGCAATGGATGTGTTATTCCCTAAGATCGGCGAAATAATAGGGGGCTCTCAACGGGAAGAAAACCTGGAAAAGTTACTTTCTGCAATCAAAGAGCGTAATATGTCGGAAGAAGAATTGCGTTATTATATAGATACCCGCCGTTTTGGTACGGCAGTCCACAGTGGCTTCGGATTAGGGTTTGAGCGCTTACTGCTTTTTATAACAGGAATGACAAATATTCGCGATGTGATTCCGTTTCCAAGAACACCTCAGAATGCGGAATTTTAATAGAATAAATATGGGTTCTAAAACGGTTGTATTGTTTCTGGCTATATTAATTTGTTTTTCTTTTATTGCTTGCGAGGAAGAAGTTTATACTCCGAAACCCCGGGGCTACTTCCGCATAGAGATACAAGATACAACTTACAGGCCTTTAGAAGGACAATTTCCTTATTTTTTTGAATATTCTAATCGTGCAATTATTGATTCTTTGGAGAACAGGGAACAATACTGGATAAACTTGATATATCCGGATTTGAATGCTGTTTTATTTATCACGTATAAAGATATTAAGAATAATGATCTGGATGATTTGATTAACGATTCACGTATTTTGGTTTTTAAACAAATTGCAAAAGCCGATGATATCATAGAGTCTCATATTTTGGATTCAACGATTAATGCATATGGAAAAATATATGAGACAGTCGGGAATGATGCTGCTTGTCCGTTTCAGTTTTGGGTTACAGATAGGCAAGACCATTTTTTCCGGGCGTCGTTATATTTGAATAATGTTCCACAAAATGATTCACTTGAACCTGTTATTACTTATCTAAAGAAAGACATGATGCATCTTATACAAACTTTTAAATGGGACTAATTATTTTTTTTACAATTAAACGGTAATAACTGCGTTATAACAAAGATTAATGAATTTTCTTTAAGATGGATAAGCGAAAGCTCGAAATACAATATACTATTTTTGAAAATATAGAAGAATTAACCAGCGAAGATAAGATATTGGTAGAGAAAGCAAAAGAAATCAGCATGAGTGCATATGCTCCTTATTCCGGGTTTAGGGTAGGTGCTGCCGTTTTACTTGATAATGAGAAAATTTTTACAGCGAACAATCAGGAAAATGCATCTTATCCGGAAGGATTATGCGCAGAAAGAATTGCTTTGTTTTATGCTATGGCACAATATCCTAACCAAAGAGTGAAGTCGATTGCAATATGTGGAAATCCTAAGAATTTTGAATTAATGCATTTTATTTCTCCGTGTGGTGGCTGCAGGCAAGTTATGCAGGAATGCGAAAGTCGTGGACAGGAGAAAATGCGGATTTTATTGAGTGGATTTTCCGGTGAAATAGTATTAGTTGAAGGAATTGAAAATTTGCTTCCGTTTCAGTTTTCAGCGAACGATTTGATAACAAATGAAATCTGAAAAACAGTAAATTTGGCTTAATTTTTGTCAATAGAAACAAAGTAATAGATTAAATATCAATAGCAAATATATCTAGTAAATGAAGAAAATAAGCGTATTAATTCTGTGTCTTTTCTGTGCTTCTCTCGTTTTTGGACAAGAAAAGGATGCAAAAAGCGATGCAAAAAAAGAAAAGAAACAAAAACAATTTACAGGGCCGGTTTTGTTTAAAGATCGGATTGTTTTAGACTTCTTTTCGAGCACATGGATGGGTTTGCCTTCAGAGATTAAGCAAAAGGCAGTTAATTTTGGATTTAATGGTGCTATTATGTTTGATTTACCTGTAAAAAAGAATAGTCCCTTTAGTTTTGGATTGGGGCTTGGGGTTACAAACCATAATTTATACTCTAATGCAATATGGGGCACAGGGGAAAATTATACTACAACGATGACTCCTGTTCCTGACGGAATAAAATACCGGAAAAACAAAATTACATTTACCAATATTAATATCCCTCTTGAATTTCGATATAGACATTCTTCCGGATTTAAAATATCGGCAGGTGTTCGTGTAGGTTTAATGGCAGATATACACAGTAAATATTTCGGGGCAACACTGGATGGAAGTGATGATAAAGATCTGATTAAAGATTATAAAATACCAAATCGTACAAAAGTTCCTGTTGAATTTACATTCAGAACCGGATGGAAATTTGTTAGCGTTAATTTTTCATATATGATTACAAAAATGTTTGCTGCTGATAAAGGACCGCAAATTAATACAATCAGTTTTGGTATTACGCTTTGTCCATACTAGACGGTAGCTTATTTAATGTTATAAATAGAAGTTAATCTTGAATTATCCGGGTAACTTCTATTATTGATATTTCTTTTAAACATTATAGAACATATCTTCTGTGACATTTCTTTCTCAAAATGCATGAAAATAAAAAATAATATCTCTCTAAAACAATTATTTACTCTAAAATAGTGTTTTTTTTCATATTTTATCCTGTTGATTGATTAATTATTCGTACCTTTGCCCGTAATAGACGATAGGGTCTATATATATTATTTTTTTATTTTTTATTTTTATTTATGAATATTTACATTGGAAACCTGAGCTATAGTGTTCGGGAAAATGACCTTGAAAAGGTTATGGGTGAGTACGGAGCAGTAGCTTCAGTAAGAATTATTAAAGATCGTAACACCGGGAGATCAAAAGGATTTGGTTTTTGCGAAATGGAAAGAGAAGAAGATGGGAAAAATGCAATTGAAAAACTAAATGGAACAGCGCTTTCTGGTCGTCCTCTAGTGGTGAAAGAAGCTTTACCAAGAGAGTAGATTGTATAGGGATATATTGGAATTTATCCGGACACGATTAAAAAAGACTGATAATTTTATCAGTCTTTTTTACTTTTTATAAATACACTGTTGTATTATTATGAAATAATCAATATGTTAGAAGTGTTACTTATTCATTGCCGGCTTCTTTGACAATTTTTTCCTGTTTTGATAGAATATTGCAGACTGTGATTATGGCCATAGCCCCGAATACGGGAACAGCTAATTTTTCGGTATCCAGAAAATTATTAAGGATACCATGGAAAAAGTAAGTTGTTAGCGCTAAGACACACATTAAAGAAAGTAGCCGTAATTGCAGGTTTGTTGATTTCCGATAAGTATTGATGCCGGTGGCTAATGCTGTTAATAGTAAAATAAGGACAGAAAGTAATCCTATTAATCCCGATTCACATAATGGGCCAAAATATTCGCTGTGTGCATTTCCTCCTGTACCCGCATTCGTAGTAATGATTGTCCGGTAAGAAGGATTCTGATAGGATGCATAATTAAATTGATATGTTCCCGGCCCCCATCCGAATATTGGTTTTTCTTTAAACATCTTTATGGCGGCCGACCATCTGTTTAAACGCTCTATATTCGATGCATCTGAGGTTATGTTTGTCATTGATTGTACATGCTCTGCAAAATTACCGGCAGAAGAATCTTGTGTATTCTTGCTTAATCTGCTCATAATTTCCGTCTGAAGAGAGAAAAACAATATAAATATAGTAGCTAAAACAAAAATAACAGTTTTAATTTTTATCCTTAACCATAATATAATAAACAGACCTAAGGCAACCATGAGGCTTAGCCAGGCGGCGCGGGAGAAAGACAAGTATAATCCAACGAGTATGGGGAATAAAAGAGCCAGAGAAAGTAACCGTTGCCATTTAGGCACCGATTTCATGAAAGGGATTATAAATAAAATAGGCGCAAAAAAGGCTAATATTGCCCCATAAGCAGTATGATCATTATAGTAGGGGCTCATGACCCAGTAAGCCACGTTTCTTAAATCAGACATTCCCAAGTGCTTGTAAGTAGTGATACATACTACTATGGCTAATCCTACCGCATAACAGAGGAAGAAAGTTATAGCAGAGTGAATGTTCTTTTTCAGATATTGAGCAAATAAGAAATATACAGGTACAATAAACCACAGCTTTGCCGCAAAGAATTTGAATGAAACGATCGGAAGAGTGCTTACTATGGATGTTACAAATATCCAGAACAGATAAAATAAAATGGCTAAACTGATTTTGTGTTTTGTGATAATCAAGGGGTAAGAATTATCCAATAAGATACGCAGTAAAAAAACAATAGTCATCCCTGCCAGCATCAATTCGGAAGGAAGCGAAAATCCAAAACTTACTCCCGGGATTATATCTCTCAATTCTACCGAGAAAGGAATGACAAATGCCATTAAGTAAAAGAATTTCTCCATCTGGAAGAAAAGCATGTAAATGCCGATAAATCCAAATACTAAATAAGGGATCCAAAAAATTTCTTTCGATATAAAGAAAGCACAAAAAGCGATAAAGGCAAAACAAGATAGCAAAACAAAACAGTAATATTTGTTTTGACTGAGCAATATTCGTAATTTAGTTAATAAGCTACTCAAAATATTTAATTAAGATGAAGATTGTTATTCCGATGCTTTTAAATCTCGTCGTATGGAAGAATATGCTCTTTGGATACTTTCTTTGCCTATAATTAATAACAAAGCGAATGCCAATGCGCAGAATGTAGATAGTATGACAATCGTCATTCTTTTGGGATATGCTTTTTTGTCAGATGCAACAGCCGACTCTACTACAAATTTCTGAGGCAAGTTATAGTCCGCATCTACTCGCATACCTTGGTATTTTTGTTGCAATTCCATCTGGCTTTCTTTTAAGAATAAAATCCTGTCACGTACAGAGATATAGATAGGTCCCCATTTTTCCAGGATTGACAATTCTTCTTTTATTCGTTTTGCTGCGGTTGCGTTTCCGGTTGCGACCTCTTTGGCATATTGTTGAATTAATCTTTCGGATTGACTTTCGTAATCATAAACACCATGGCTCATTATTTTGGATAATGAATCTACAAGCGAAGCGATACATTCTTCGGTTTTATCCATTTCTTCCTGTAAAATAACAAAGGCTTCTTCTGATCGTTGCTGAATGATTCTTCTCTTGAGAATGTCATAGTAATCGGCAATTTCATTGGCCATGTCTGCAGCAAACTGTGGGTCTACATCCAGAACAGAAATTTGTACCCCCATGAAATCAGTACGTGAATAACGGCAATTATCTTTAACCTGTTCGTATAGTTTGGTTTTCCAGTATTTTTTTGTAGTATCGATATCATAATGTACTATCAAATTGAATGTTTCGATCAAGTGTGCTTTCATTTCCCTGGAGTTGAGAATTTGTAACATCTGATCGATTTTCATGTCATCTCCGAACTGTGTCGCATCCAGGAATTCGTTGTAATTATTCGAAATCATGATCATCTGAGAAACGGCATTACTTGATGTGGGCATCATAACTACCGAAGATTTGAATTTAGGAGTTATCAGCATCGATACCCCGGCAGAGGCCAAAGCCGCAACAATTCCAATGACCAACAATGTTTTCCACCATTGAATGAATACTACAATAATATTTAAAGAGCCTTTACTTTCTTTGTTTTCCATATTGATTTTTATACAAGGTTAGGTTAAATATAAGTTTATTTTCAGGAAAATATATAAATAGTTTTTATTAATCCACGTCCTCTTCTATAGGATATACCAAATGATGTAAATAGGGTAATAGGATGGTGACAAATTTGCCCCATCCATAGATGAATTGTCTTTTTTGTATAAACAAAGCGCTTTCTTGCGCTGCCAATGTGTTTTTATTATATAATAGAATAAAATCTTTCATCTCCTGATATATATCGGCTAATATTTCACACATGGAATAGGCTTTGATTTCATTTCCATTCCAGTCGTAAGATTCGAAGAAATCAATTTCAGCAATTTGTTCTTTTAGTCTTAAATATAATAACTCATATTGCTCTTCGGTTACAAATTGTTCGTATGCTGCATCGTCTTCAATCTCGATTTCAGGGATTAAACTTCCTTTTAGATACATCAATGGAATTATTTTTAACAGGTAATCAATAATCTGATTCTGTTCAAAGGTATGAATGTTTTCCATAAACGTACAAAATTGAGAAGCTACCAGGTACAATTCTTTTGTATTTTTAGCTTCTATAATGTTTAAGTTCGGAGATTCCATTTCGGGTTATTAAATTTAGATACAAAAATATCATTTTTATGTACATAATACATACAGATCATCTCTTTGATTTATATACAAGTAAGGAATTTTATCTACGTTTTTTATTGTCTTTTTTTCTTTTGTTCCCTTTAAAATATCACCTATCTCCGGATATTTTGTAGTCATACTTAGTATCAAAGTGCCATCTATCTGCTCTGCAAATGTCTGTGCATAATAATCAATGTTTTCGGTAGTTGTTACAACGCTGTGTACTTGATAGTTTACCGACAGGTTATTATATAGTTGTTCCGTATAGGCTACGTTTTCATAGAGTTTATATTGCAGGTATTCATCCTTGTATTTCTTGAATAAGATATGAATATCAGAATTATAAAACCGGCTGAAGTAAGATGCCCATAATGACTTTTCTTTTGCATATATCAGGTAATCCAAAGGAAGAATGATTTTCTGATACGCATTGGCTTTAGGAAGTGTTTTTCCAACAACTAATACGGGGACACGCATCTTTTTGACTAGTTTTAATGCGGAATGATAGGAAAAAAAGCTTTCACTTTTAGGAGAGGCAGCTAAAATCAACATCATTACTTCATGTTCTTCGATAAAAGAATAGAGTTCCTTTTTTAGATTCAGCTTTTGGCTATATTGGACAACCGGTAATTTTTGTTGCTGTAGTACCTGTAATGCATTTGTGAATCCTGTCCCATAGGTGGTTTCTTTTTCTTCCAAAGGGATAATTATTAATTCTGCTTGAAAGATTAGCGATATTGCGGCAGCATGTGAGACAGCAGCATCTCCATAAAGACTATAATCTGTTAAAACTAATAGGCGTAACTTTTTCTTTTCCCGGATTTCTACTTCCATGATATTATAACCCCTTTACTTTAGGTTTACCGGAATGAAATTCTTTAAGATAGAATGGCTCAAAATAAGCAATATCTGCAAAATCCTGTTCGATGTATTTTTTATATCCTAATGCTAATAAATAACGAGCAGAAGTTTTTGTATTGCAGAAAACGGCGTTGGTATTATGAGATAAAAGGGAAATCGCTTTTTCCATTCCATTGCCGGATAATACGAGTTTGCCTTTAGATAAATAATCCGAGAATGCATTCTCATCTAAAATGGTATTGGTAATATTCCCAATTAGATCCAGGTTTTCATTATAAATAGCACTGTAGACTTCCATTCTTCTGGCATCAATCATCGGGCAGTATTGTTTATAATGAGGATATTGTTCCCTGGAACCCCATGCCATGCTTTGTAAGGTAGATATGGCTACCAAAGGAATATCCAGCCCATCACACAAACCTTTTGCAGTAGAAGCTCCTATCCGTAAACCTGTATATGATCCGGGGCCTTCACTTATGCAAATAGCATTTAGCTTGTTTTTCTCCAGCCCTGCCTGTTTTAAAACCTGATCGACGAATAATAATATTTTCTCGGCATGGGAATTTTCCCGGTCATCTTCAACCATAGCAATACATTCCTCCTCTTTGCTTAGGGCTACAGAGCATATTTCTGTTGAAGTTTCTATTGCAAGCAAATGTGCCATTCTCTTTTTGTGTATTCTTTTGAAAGTAAACGGAAAGAGAAGGTGAATTATTATTAATAGTTATATTCGGTTCAAGATTATTTTCTCACTAACTTCGCAAATTTTTTCTTGAATCTTGAATTCATTTTCAATTACCGTTTCAATTAACTATTTATTTATTCCCTTATTCTTTCCATTGCTCCCCACTACCTCAAAATAGGATTTAGCCGTATAAACATGAAGTTTTTTCTGTGTGTTTGTAAAAAAAAGGTGTATCTTTGTAACTTGTTTTTACAAATACTATAATAAAAATGAAACGTACACTTCTCTTTTTTGCTTTCTTTTCATTTTTTGAAAGCAGTATCATTGCACAGGAAATCTTTAATATAAAGCAACCCACACCGGATTCTTCTATTATTGAACAGTTGGATGTTTTAATGTCTACTTGGTATGCTAAAAAAGCGGATTACCACGAGAAATCACAATCTCCTGTAGTAGAAAAGGAACTAAGCTACACGAATACGGACTCTATAATGATACATCGATTACAGGTATTGACAGATCATACTGTTTTTCCGATGGTTTTCAATGATGATATCCGGGCATATATAAATATGTATATCAAACGAACTCGTTCTGTTTCCATTCTTTTAGGTTTAGCGAAATATTATTTTCCGTTGTTTGAGGAAACATTGGATAAATATAATTGCCCTTTGGAGCTTAAATATTTAGCAGTTATAGAGTCTGCCCTGAATCCGACAGCTGTTTCAAGGGCGGGAGCAACAGGTTTGTGGCAGTTTATGTATAACACAGGAAAGATGTACGGACTGGAAGTGACTACAATGGTTGATTATCGTTGTGATCCGAGGCGTGCTACCGATGCGGCAGCAAGACACCTGAGTGACTTGAGTAAAATGTTTTTTGATGACTGGGTGCTTGCTATGGCAGCTTATAACTGTGGTGCCGGAAATGTAAAGAAGGCAATCATCCGCTCCGGTGGGAAAACAAATTTCTGGGATATTTATGACTATCTCCCCAGAGAGACACGCGGATATGTACCTGCATTTTATGGAGCATGGTATGCAATGCAATATTATGATAAATATGGGATAGA
This sequence comes from Bacteroidales bacterium, assembly GCA_031553535.1. Lineage (GTDB taxonomy): Bacteria > Bacteroidota > Bacteroidia > Bacteroidales > WCHB1-69 > JAIROC01. The sequence goes on from JAVBLM010000002.1 coordinate 32,692, forward strand.
ACCTGCAGAAATGAAATTCGGGCAGGTGGACACATTTCTGGTAGCAGAAAAATTGCACTTGCAACAAGTGTCTTCGGTTATCAATGTTCCCGTGGATGAACTTAAAGCATTGAATCCTCAATATAAGCGTAATGTTATACCTCCTTCGGAAGATCCTATGTATCTGGTTCTTCCCGTTGAGTATTCTGTTGCGTTTGAATTAATGAAAGATAGTATTTACAAATATAATCTTGAGCAATTTTTTCCACAGCCATCTATTTCTATTGATGGAGCTGCAGTAGCCTCAACAACGGTGAATGGAGATTATAACCTTCAACCGCAGACACACATAATTAAAAGTGGAGAATCGTTATCTTTAATTGCAAAAAAATACCGTACAACGGTTTCCGAGCTGGCTAAAATAAACAAGATGAGTGTTAATACCACTATTCATCCGGGGAATAAATTGATAGTAGGTTATAACAAAATACCTGTTTCGAAACCAAAACCAGCAGTAGTTAAGGATAGTGTAAAAATTGTTTTGGATTCCACACAAGCACCATCTGATACCCTTTATAGGGCGCAGACAGATAAAGTTCTTTCCCCGGATAAAGGTGCTATCAATGAAGAAAACGCTGCAAAGCCAACTTATATTACCTACCGGGTTGTAGCGGGAGATACATTAACAAGTATTGTAAATCACTTCAAGACAGTTAGTATAGCCGAGCTACGTAAGGTCAATGAATTGAAAGAAGAAGATATTCTTCGAGTAGGGCAGTCTTTGAAAATTCCCATCCAATAGTCAATGTTTGTACGGAGTATTGAAGATGTAAATATCCACGACGGATCGGTTTTGCTTGTGGATAAGCCATTACGCTGGACATCCTTCGATGTTGTTAACAAGATCAAATACGAGATTCGGAATAAAAGTGGGTGTAAGAAATTTAAAATAGGACATGCCGGAACACTGGATCCTTTGGCTACCGGGTTGTTAATTATTTGTATTGGAAAATGCACAAAACAGATACCCGAATTTCAACAACAGAAGAAACAATACAAAGGCACATTCACTATCGGAGCAACAACAGCCAGTTACGATTTGGAAAAGATGCCGGAAGACTTCAAGGCATACGATCATATTTCTGAAGATGATATTTTATCCAATGTAAATCAACTTACAGGAACGATTCAGCAACTCCCTCCTGTTTTTTCCGCTGTTCGTTTTAATGGCAAGCGTGCTTTTGAATATGCTCGCAATGAGATGGAAATTACGTTACAACCTAAAGAGATCACTGTGTATTCATTTGATATTACACGTATTGAATTACCTGAAATAGATTTTAATATTGTATGCAGTAAAGGAACTTATATCCGTTCCCTTGCCCGTGATTTAGGAACGGCATTGGACTGCGGGGCATACCTGAGCTGTCTTAGGAGGACGAGAATAGGGGACTTTTCTGTGGAAGACGCATTGAATATGACTCCTTTTATCAGTGCGGAAAGAATAAGTAATCCCGATCGTAAACGGCGTGATTTCGAACAGTAATTCATTTAGGCTGCCTTCCCGATAGCTTTGTTTTTTTTATTCCTTGTTCCGCTATCGCCAATAAAATAATTCAAATAATATTGAATTAATATTTTTATTCCCAATAATCACCCCATCCATCACTATCTTTTTAGTGAATTCTTTCTTTGTATGTAGTTACCTTGCAGAATAATGTACTGACAGACGACCCGAATGACTGGATCGCACGGGTAATCTCAGAACGTTCCCTGAACGTAAAACAAATTTGCGAGTCGGCGGAAACACGCGGTGGGGCAGATATTTCCGCCCCCGCGATGGAACATGGCGTCAATCTCTTCCTCAAAGAAATGGCGTACAACCTTTGCGACGGCTTTTCAATTAATACGGGCTGGTTTACGGCTTCGGCGCAAATAAGGGGCGTGTTCGATAGTCCCATTGAGCAGTTTAATCTGGAGAAGCACAGTATTCTGTTTGAGTTTACACAGGGAGCGCTCATGCGCAAGGAGCTGGAAACAGTAAATGTGAATATTCTTGGGCCTGCCGACGAGCCGATGAGCATTGTCCAGGTAATTGATGTGAAAACCGGCAGTGTCAATGAGTTGCTTACTCCTGGCCGTAACCTTAAAATCAGCGGGTATAAACTCAAGATTGCCGGCGACAGCCCCGGAAACGGTGTGTGCTTTGTCAACCAGGGCACGCAGGAGGTAATCGTGGTTGACAATTCGGACATTGTCATCAACAACCCTTCGGAATTGATTATTGTTATTCCAGAACTGGTCCCCGGAATATATAAATTGGAGGTAATGACACAATTCACAAACAATGTGTTGTTAAAGGAACCACGCAAGGCTGTATTTGAAAAATTACTGACGGTGCAATAAGTCCATGTTAAAGTGTCCGGCACTTACGGGCGTAAGCGTCACCCTCTTACGCGCGTAAGCGTCCGACGCTTTAAAGCGGAAGCGTTACCGTCAGCAATCAGGGATAGAAAAGGAAACAAGAACACCATTAATAATTAAGAATGAAAAATTAAGAATTAAGAATGAGATCAATAAAAACAACAGGCAGGGAGCAGATGTGACAAAGGGAAAAAGCGTCATGCTGAACTTGTTTCAGCATCCCCTTCCTTTTGAGGGGGGAGGGATGACGCTATTAAGTTATGCTTACTGTCTTCCTCCTGCCGTTTGATTTTCTATTATTGAGTATTCAACATGACGGCAATATGTTGGTCAGAGTGTCAGTGATAGAAGAACTGAAAATAAAGAAGGCTGCCGGGCGGCAGCCTAAATGAATTATGAAAAAGATTTTTATCGTTTGATACTCATCCGCTTTGTAATTCGCTGTCCTTTGAATTCCATCGAATAGACATAAATTCCTGCTGATAAGCTAGAAGTATTGATCTCTATACTATTTGTTCCTGATTCCGACTGCACGGACTTATTATACAATAACTGGCCGTTTATACTATAGATACGGAAAATAACTTCACCTGATTCCGGAATGCTGTAGTTTATCATCGTACTATTATTGGCCGGATTGGGGAAGTTCTGACTCATACTGATTTTTGCCGGTTCGATAGATTCTATACCTACTTTGTAATTTGTAGTCCGTGTTATCTTTAAGGTATCATCCTGTTGGTAGTTATCCTTTGTTTGTTTTTCGATGAATACGGTAATGTAATATACAGAATCGTTAGGAACAGTATATGGTGTGTTGAACACGTGATGTCCGGGAGATAATGGGGCGATTGTTCCCGGAATAGTTTCCGATATATCTGCTTTGATATTTCCTTTGGAATCTTCTATCTGGGCATGTATTCTCACGCCGGAGAAAGATGTAACGTCACTTTTGTTTTCCAATGTTACCTCAATGTTGATATTTGTTCCTACAGTATCCGCTTGTCCTGACGGTTTATCGATACTGATAAGGGCAAGATCATCTGTTTCTACACATTCGGGAACAGCACCTTGTGCATTTGCCAACGCGGAGTCACAAACCAGGTAACTAAAAGCTTGAATCTGATATGTGGGACTCCAAGGCACGGTATAGAAATCGGTAAATGTGTACCGGATAGAATCTCCGGGTGCAATCATCGTGATAGTATCCATTAATATTTCAGAATAAGGAGGATTGGCCTCAGGCGCGTCCACCACTAATATTAATCCGACATTAGATAAATCCATGTTGCCGTTATTCTTAACAACGATATCCTGGTATATCTTGGTTCCGGCAATAGCACAATTGGAACCGTTGGATGTAGGTATTATCCTCATATCTAATTTCGGATTGATGGAAATATTGTTTGTTGTCGTATCATCCAGTCGATTAAAGTCTCCGGCCAAACTGCTGATATAGGCTTTGAAATGATAATCACCCTTGGTAGAGAAGTCGAAATTTTTTACAATGGGAATAGTATCTATTTGTAATCCTTCCATTGTTCCGGATAAAGGATAGATAATTTTATTATTGACAACGCCTGTAATATCCAAATGCAATTCCATAGGATTGGTAGTGAAGTCGATCTTTTGCCGTGTAGAGTTTTCCAGAACCAGGTTTAGCTCATGTCCTGTCAGGCTGCATACGGAAACATCCGATATTAATAATGTATCTAATCTTAAGTTTTGACTGGAAGTGACGGTAATCCGGTCGATGTATTGAGTAACATCATTACTACGCGATCTTTCCATTGCTTCAAAGACAAGAACCACACATTGGCCCAATGCATACGAAGGAAGGTATTCACTGTATTCTTTCCATCCGTAATAAGTAGGATCGTATTTTGTAAGAGAGAACAGCTTAGTGTATGTCGCTCCTCCGTCTACTGTAATCTGCACATCCATATCATCATCGCATTCCACCGTATCATGGAAATACCAGAAAGTTAGTAAAGGATCAATCGTCCTGCTTAAATCCAATTGACGGGTGGATAGTGTGGCCCATGTTCCCGCAGTCCCGGTAAATGCTAACATTCCGGTTCCGTATGTTGGTTTTACAACTGTATCTGCACCTGTTCCTTGAGATATCACTTTCCAGTTATAAGGAGGATTACTGGTTTTGGTGTTAAATTCTATAGGTAGGCCATTGCTGAAATCTTCATCAATAGGGAGCTCAAATCGGCCTGATATGTAATAACTTATTAGCGTGTCATCATAAATGATATTATCCAGCGGACTATCAATCCATACTTTGATATCGTATGTCCCTGCTACCATGATAGGGAACATGTCGGTCAACTCTATAATAGAACTTTCTCCGGATAGTAATGTTCCTGAACTAAGTATTGTATCCAGGGTGAATAATTCAGGACTGGTTACACGCAGGCTTAAAGAAACATTGTTGACGGCAAAATCATAATCGTTCGTACCCGTATTTGCTAATTCTACATTCACGGATGTATAATCGGGGGAACACAACATAGAATCAGGTACAAGTTTTTCTATAGATAGAATTCCCAGATTGTACCCGGCATATACTTCGCTGTTCGGGGCGAATTTCAAATAAGTAGAATCTGTTATAGTCACATCATTGCCTACGGTATCGGCTATATGTAATGAATATATAACTTTGCTTCCATAGTACTGTTGTGGAGTAGATACATTCCAAACCATATCTTGGTAATGTGTCATATCCAGCGTGTCATAAAATACAGTATCCTGAATAATAGTTTTGATTGACATCTTCGGCGTATGGATAGTCGCTCCTGTTCCTTCACGTATTTCCGCATAAACATCGAAAGAAAGTGTGTTGATGGTATCAGCTACCAAAGGATCAACAAAACGAACGATTCCGGTTGTTGAAACAGAAGCGGAAACAGTATCATTTATTGTTATCGCACTTTGTGCATTGTTGACTGTTTCTATCCAGACTTTTATGTCAAAAGTACTTGCTCCTGAAGCCTTAAAGAAATCAATAGCAATGGTGTCAATATCAAAAAGCTGTAATGATGAAGATGCTGTCCATTGGGAAGTTTGTGCTGTTCCCCCATTGATACTCCAACCGAAAGTAACTTCATTTATCGTTGTATTTCCAACATTCATGGCTTCAACTTCTATGGCAACAGATTCGTTATTTACTATTTGCGGTTTTAGATTCACGATGGAATTAAGCGTTAAATCCGTAGTGGGAATGGGTTGTGTATAAGCTCCCATAGCTGTAAGAGCTTCTCTTGTTATCCCGTTTATATCCTTGTCTATATTTGCATACAAGGGAGCCAGTATTCGTGTATAATCGATTAATTCAAGATTTGCGGTAACATCTACAAAATTCGGTTGTATGCGTACAGATTTTTGGTCGGTAGTTACAATTTGTTTCCAGGTGTTCAACGAAGAAACATTTTCTCCTGCATAACCAATGTACTGAGGAGCATAATAATTGTTATAGTTAAGATCCACCTGATTTAATACGGAAGCTTGTTCAATATAAAGAGGATATGCATTTGATGACATCGTTACTAAATTGTTATTCCGAATTGTCAAGTCGACATCATTGCCATCTATTCGTATTCCTTTTGATGCTGTATTTCCTCCGATACGAATTGAATTATAAACAATTGTAGCTTTTGACGATTTTACATAAATTCCATAATATGCATCCAGCGTATTATTCAGTATTATTTCATTATTGCTGATTAGAGCATTGGGATTTCCATTATAATAATTGTAGTAAGACAAATCTATTCCCGAAGAAGCGGTAATACTGTTGCTTTGCTGTTTAATACGGTTACCTGTAATATTTCCATTACTATAGTATAATTGTATTCCCGACCAGTTGGAAATGATATTGGATGCTCTACTTAGTATCGTATTGTGTGATATCGCATCAAAATCAGTATAATAAGCATAAATTCCATAACGAGACTGATTGCTGAAAATGTTGCTGTCTAATAGTACATTGGCAGCGTACAAACTGTTGTCTATACCTCCATACAACCACAATCCGCAATATCCACCGTCGATGTGGTTATTCCTGATTTGGATATTATCTAAAACTCCTGTTTTTTCTCCTTTATAAATAACAATATTTCCACTATTTGTTGTTGCGGGATTTGCCAAAATAGCACACCTGTCAATAACAACATTTGTACAGGCACCAATAAATTGAATAGCATAATTTGCTTGTATTGCATTTATGGTAATATCCTTGATGGTTATATTCTGATTGCCACCCAAAGTAATTGCGGCTCCGGAAGTTGCCATGAAACGGACTAATGAAGTATCCGAATTCTCGGATGTTATTGTTAGCGGAAATGTCCCAAATGCTGAAACAACAGAAGCCAGATCAAGGTTTCCTGTGTGGTCTCCGTTTTTAAATGCAAGTGTGACAGGGCCATCCACGCCGCAACCGTTTACTTTAGTTATGAAATCTTCAACCGTTTTGAAGTATGCACCCGTTAAACCGACTGTATACATACCATTTAGAGCTTCATCACATCCATAGAAATCAAAAGTTAACGTATCGTTCAATTGGGAAGAATCTGCTATTGCTTCATTTACCTTGCTTATCCAAACTTTGATATGATTCATTCCCGGCTCAGGTCTGATTGTATCCAGGTTTACATTTGCTTCAGCTAAGAAAGCTAATGGGCTAACAGTATATGATTTAACTGCCTGGGGTATATTATTATAAGAATAATTGATTAATACGGAATCAATATTTGTTATCCCCATGTTTTTTATGGTAAGAACAGGAGTAGATACTTGGTCAATAAAATTCAATGGATTGAAAGTAATTTGAGTAAGAGCTACATCCAGATCCAAAGTAGGTAATCCGTATGCACCGATATTGGTATATCTTATTCTTGGTATATTATTAATATCATAGGTTACAAGAGGGTTAACCGGACACAAAACGATGGATGTATCTTCCATTTCCAAACTTGTATTTACATCAATAAACTCCGGCTTAATATTCACAGAATGGGCGTCCTGTCCTGTTGCAGTTTGTAATTCGTTAAGGTTTTCCCTGTTGCCTCCAGTATAAGCAATATAATTTCCGGTACTATAATAATTATTATAATCCAAATCTGTTGCCAATTTCGAAGCCCAATAATTGTGAGATACATAGAGAGGATACCCTTTTTCCGCTGTTGTAGCCGTTACCAACATATTGTTTTTTATTGTTGAACGATATCCTGTAGTGTCATTTCCAAGGTCTATACCTCTGGCCTCAACCGTTCCGGCTACATATATAGAGTTATGATACAGGTCAATATTAGTGGAGCTAATCTCAATTCCAAAAGTATTCCCTGTATTATTCGAAAGGGCAGTGATTTCATTGTTGATAACAAATGCACCTCTGTTTGCTTTGTAAAGCGGACCTGTTGTGTTTACAGAATTTGCAAACCTTAATCCACGCACATTACCATATCCTTTCATGTTTATTTTGTTGCCGCTTACAGTATCAACCGTAGAATAATCAGATAAATTCATTCCATATTGTTGATAAGTGACAGAAGTACCACGTGTGGTAATAATATTATTTGAAATACTGCGATAATATCCATAGTTTATAAGGTATAATGCTGCACCGTAAGCATTGGTAAGTGTATTGTTATTAATTATTATATCTCCTGACATTGCTCCTGGACCTGTACCCGGATAATTAAAGTATACATTATATGCCCCGCCATCTATCTTATTATTCAAAATACGGATATTATCCAATTTCTTACCGGAATTTGGTTTATTATCATATTCTATAGCTCTTGAATTTGCCGCTAATCCATCGGGATAGCCTAAAATAGTACATCCGTTGATTTCCACATCCGTACAGTTGCCAACAAGGCTTAGAGTTACATTCTTTCCGTTTCCGCTTCCATCAAGGGTTATATCCTTTATGGTAATGTGTTCAACATTATTCAGTGTCATTACGGTTGTATTGGGAGAGACAACGATTACATTGGCAGCATTGCCTGTTTCGGAAGTAAAAGTAATCCTGTTTGGTGCATTTATTCCGTTGTAACTTGTAATTTCGGATTTCAATGTATGCGTCTCATCAGCCAGTAAAAAGGTAACGTCTCCATTAATACCGCAATATTGGAGCATTCCTAATGCCGTTTCAATATCATTAATATTTTTCCCCGTTCCAACGGTATATGTTCCATTAAGCATGCTGTCGCATGCAAATATTACAGATGTCAATGTATCATACTTTGTTTTGGGATCTATAGAATTATTAGGCAGACTTGTAAACAATTTTATTTCTGTTTGTCCCTGTTTAAGTTCAAACTTTCCTACAGCTACGGTATCGATCTTACCGAATGCAAGGCTTCCAGACCAAGTGTATGGACTAACCAATTCTGTTCCATTAACTGTCCAGGAAATACGTGCTGTTGTTAGTGTGTTTGAACCGGTATTTTGGATTGCTATTTTTACCTCTACGGAATCTTTTGCAGGATAGGTTATATTCAAATCTACAAAATATAAAGGAGTAACATCATTTTGTTCATCTATATAATTGTATGCCCCCATGGTAGTAACAGAAGATCGTTGCATTCCTGTAATATCTTCATATACTCCGGGAACAACAGGGCAGCTCAAATTGGTGCTGTCCAATAATGTCAAATCATTGTTTATGTCTGCATAATCAGGATAAATACTTACAGAATGCCGATCTGTTGCAACTTCTTGCTGCCACTGTGCTATAGAAGTAATATCACCTCCCACATATCCTACATAAGCCGGAGCATACATATTGTTATAATCCATATTATATTGAGAGATGTTAGATGCACTGTTTATATATATAGGATATGCCGAAGAAGATAACATGGCAATATTGTTATTCTTTACTGTTACCATATTATCCTGTGTGGAAGCAAATTCAATTCCTATCGCATTAGAATTTCCTGATACATAAAGAGAATTATTTATAACTTTTGCTCGTTTGGAATTATTTATATATATTGGTCTGGCATTTCCTATCATCATGATTTCGTTGTTTGCCATAAAAACGCTATCCAATCCATTGTATGAGTTGAAATCAGAGATTCTTATACCAGAAGGATTATTGATACTATTATCATGTTGGATAATCCTGTTTGCCTGAATGTTTCCATTAACATAACTGGCATTGATTCCGCCCCAATTACTGGAAGAACCGGATATTCTGCTTTCTATTACGTTATGGGAAATGCTTGTAAACTTCGAATTAGCTATATCTATAGCAAGAGTAGATTGGTTTGTGAATGTATTGCTGTCTATTGTTATATATTCTTCCAAATTGTCTTGATTATCTCCCGGAAAGAATATTCCAGTATAATGTCCGTCAATAAGATTGTTTACTATTTTAACATTTTGTAAAGGAGTTAAATTATATTGTTTGTTGATAAGAAAATTCATAGTATATTGATCTGAAGTAGGATTTCCCAATATGCGGCAATTACGAACAACAACATTGGTACATGCACTTGTAAAATCAATAGCTCTTTGTCCCCCTGTTACATCTATTGTAATACCATCAATTACGAGGTTATTACTGTTTGAAAGGGTTATCGCATTTCCTATCGATTTGAATATTACATCCTGGTGATTTCCTGTGGTAGATGTAATAGTCAATACATTGTTATTTCCCATCAAGGAAGGTAAATTTGACAAGTCGAGGCTTCCAAAGAATGTTCCCGGTTCTAATTCCAGTGTTATATTTCCGTCAACACCGCATTTGTTCATTTGGTTGAATGCCGTCAATATATCTGTAAAGAGGCCTGTTTTTCCAACAATATATGTTCCATTCATTCCTTGCTGAGGACAAACATATACGGATGCTGCAATAGTATCGTCCTGTGGGTAGTTGTCAGTGGTTAAACCCAAGTCCTTGATATATACACTTATTGTATTTATTCCCGGGGCATATGTTATTTCTCCTAAAGTAATAATTGCACTTTCACTGTTTTGTAAGGAGCCGGACCATGTAACGGTTTGATACGATCCATTGTTCAACGACCAATATAAAGTAGCGGTATCCAAAAGCGTAATCCCAGCATTGACAAATACTACTTTCACACTGTCTTTTGCTCCTGACGTCATTCCTTCTTGCAAGCCTGTTATTTCTTCCAATCTTCCATTGGCAGCATACGGAGAAGAAAGTCCGTGATAGCATCCTAAGGTTGTTTGCCCTATTCGGATATTTTTCTCGATATCCATGTCAATGCCAGGAATAATATTGCACTCAAAACCGGTATAGTCGGATAATTTTAAATTAACATTAACATCAATATAATGAGGTAAACTATCTATTGAATGAATATCTGTCGGAATGGACGCTTTCCATTGTTCCCAGGTTGTTTTAGGTGATCCTGCATATCCGATTGAATTGGGAGCATATATGTTGTTATAATCTATATTGTATTGATTTAAATAGTTTGCTGAGGTAATATAAATAGGCTGGCCATTGGTAGAACGTACAACAATATTATTATTCTTAATTGTCATTTGTTCATTTTCCTCACTGCTGATATAAATGCCCCGTGATTCTCCCGTTCCGTCTATATAAATGGAATTATGATAAATGTTTGCCCGTGCAAAGTTCATATAGATGCCGCAATATCCACCCGTTGTATATAACTTGATTTCATTATTGGCAATCGTTGCGAACGATGAGGCTTTATAACGATTGAGGGACGTAGTATAAATTCCCTGGGGTTGTGTAATAGCATTGGTCTGTTGAATGACCCGGTTTCCTGTTATGTTTGCATTACATAGATTTAAAGACATACCAGACCAAGCCGTTTGTGTATTGGCGGTTCGGCTGTATATGGTATTACCTGAAATACTTTTAAAATTGGTCTGATAAGCCTGTATTCCCGAAACACGTTGATTTTTAATAATATTATCCTCTATAGTAATGCCTAATCCGAGATTATAATCCTGTGGAGATGTGTTAGGAATAGCTACTCCGTCATAAAAAAGAATCCCATAATAACCGCCATTAATTATATTGTTTTTGACACGGATGTCATTAACAATTTTTGTCCCTTCCGGTTTACTGATAGGATTATTTGTATTTGCGGCAACAATAGTGTCCCCCAGCAAAATACAATTGCTTATTTCGATATTACTGCATGTGTCGATAAACAAAACAGCTGAATACCCCTGCGTAGCATCAATGGTAATATTTTTTATGGTAACGTTTTTATTGTTTGCCAATACAATACCTGTGCTATTTGTTTTCAAAGTCACATCCGAAGTGTTCCCGGAGGATGAGGTGATTACTAAATTATTATTCCCCATTGCAGCCGCAATACGTAGTAAGTCTACATTTCCTTCATAAGTTCCTGTTGACAGGGATAGTGTAATATCTCTGCCGGTTCCACATAGCTCTATAGCATGTAATGCATCCCCGATTGTTTTAAAATCATTTCCTGATGCGTTACCTATTGTAATAGTATCTGTAAAAGTACCAGAACAAATGTAACCGGAAACTTTAACCGTATCATCATCGGGGTTTCCGTCCTGCAATGAACCTAAATTGGCAATGGAGGCTTCGAGAGTGTATTCTCCTGCAGGTTGATATAGTATTTCTCCCAAAGTAACTATTGTCTGATCCCCTGCTGCAAGTTGTCCCGACCATGTTTTTTGAGTGGAAGTATTGTTAAAAGACCAATTGATAACAGCATCTGTTATAGGTGTATTGCCGGTATTGATTAATAATACTTTTACAGAATCCCGCTGATTTAGAATCGAACCTTCTTTCAACGCTGTTGCTTTTAAGCTTGCATTTGCATTGTAAGAAAGTAAACCGTGATAACATCCCATGCTAGTCCAGCTATTACGATTGTTTCCGTCTATATCTTGGGGTACCTTTGCCAGCGATTTACATTCGAATGCAGTATAATCCGTTAACTTTAACGAGGTTGCACTGTTTACAAAGCCAGGTTTTACCTGAATGGAAAGTGTGTCCCGGATAATTTGTTTCCATCCTGAATATGTAGCAACAGGGGCTCCTATAAACCCGACAAATGCAGGAGCGTAGTAATTGTTTGCCTCAAAAATATAATTGGCAAGGTTTGTTGCTTTGATAATATATACCGGGTATCCCGATGCTGTTGTTATATTATTGTTTTTCAGATGCACAATATTGCTTACGTGATCGTTAGTATAAACTCCTCTGATAGCATCCGTGCCGGATACATAGATGGAATTCTGCATAACGAAAGCACGGATACTGTACAAGTATAACCCTGTAGTATTGGCATTTGTGCCATATATAATCACTTCATTATTGGCTATCAATGCCGTATCAACAGTTGAATACCAATTTAGGGAAGAACAATGAATACCATAAGATGTTGCTATCGAATTACTGCGTTGAATAATTCTATTATTCAAAATATTCCCATTTGTAACAGATGTTCGTATTCCATACCAAGTAGAACCTATGTTTGCCGAACGGCTATATATTGTGTTATTTGAAACACTATTGAATTTTCCATAAAATAAATACATTCCATGTTCCGACTGTTCACTGATCTCATTACTGTCAATAACAATATTCGTCCCGACAACATTATTTCCTGTTCCGGCATAAAAATAAATACCATATCGTCCTCCGGTTATATTATTATTTGTAAAACGGATATTATCTACTAGTCCGCCACTTGCTTTGTAAATGCCCCCGCTTGCTGAGCTTGAACTACCTGTAAGATTGGTAAAAATATTACAGTTGTTAATTACAATATTTGTACAGGCAACAGCAGTAAATTGAATAGCATACGCAGTAAGATGGGCAACATCAACAGTAATATTCTCCAATATGATATTATTACTGTTTGCTATTGTTATTCCTACTCCTGATGCAGGTCGAATAATGGTTTTATTTTTATCATTGCGTAATGATGTTATAGTCAAGATATGACTTCCCATATACTCCTGTATGTTGGAAAGATTTATATTCTCAACATATATTCCTGTATCCAAAGCAAGTGAAACGTCTCCTGTCGGGTTACAAAGTTTTAAAACGGAAATGGCTTCACTTATCGTCTTGAAAGTGGCTCCATTTTTTCCAACAGTATATGTTCCTGATCGTTGTCCGGGGCATCCATAAGAAATAAAGGTTAATCTATCATCAAATGTAATGGGATCAATCCTGCCATTTGGATTGCTTACCCAAACTATAATAGTGTCATAACCGCTTACTTTAGGAGTATAATTACCCAATGTATCGGTGTATTCAAAATCTGGTAATAGAGCTGTAGCATTCCATGTTTTCATTTGAGGTGTTTGACTATTAACCTGCCAATGAATATCTACGGAATGAAGGATGGAATCTCCCTTGTTGCGGAATGTTACAATAATAGGTGTTGTTTGCCCTCCTGCTATTGCATCCTGATTGGGAGAATTAATGTCTGTTAATGCAACCGATACGGAATCGTAGCTTGTTCCATTATTCATACCAAAACGCATTACTCCGGGGGCATCGGAAGTAGAAATATTGCTTCCGTAGCCATGTACAAGTCTACCTGTATTGGCTGTGCCGCTTCTCATTGTCCAATTAACAGCGTTACTTCCCGAACTTGCTCCCGTATAGTCTTCAAAAAAGATCAACAAATTTTCCCCTGCCTGTAAAGTAAAAGGGGTGGATAAGGTTACTTCATTCCATTGCATTTTTGTGGTTACAGTTCCATCATATACCAATATTGCCCCATTTGTTACTGGATTTATATATGTAGCTTGATTATTTGCTGTCATAGCGGTAGCTTGCATATAAATTCTTATTTTTCTTGTATAAGTATAATTGCTTGAGCGATTATACCAAGCTAATTTTGCTATAATAGTAGACATGTTTGTGTTTCCAAGTTCCGTATTAAAACATAATGTACGGCTCCAACTTGTTGCCTGATTCGTGCGAAAAATAGAAGCTGCAAAACCGGATCCGCTTACTGTATCGTTAGGAGATAAATGAACATAGTTTGTTATCAAAACTGCTGTAGAAGGCACAATGGTATACGCCGCACGTACTGTAGCATTATTTCCTGTAGCATCCTTTCCTGTAATGGAATATAGTACGGAAGAACCTATTGGAAACTGAGGAATCGTTCCCCTCCACAAAGAATCTCCCACTACGCGAGTCATTAAAGAAGAATCTGTGGTTGTTTGTCCATTATATGTATAGGTATATTTCAACCAGGGAGTTTGTATTGCTGCTTGAGTAGATGTTTTAACTCTTGCATTAATTGTATAAGGTCCTGTGCTGGAGACAGTATCTTGTACAAAAGGGGATATTAATTCTACAATAGGAGGAGTAACATCATAGGTAGCGGCAACAATTTCAAAGTTATCCAGTAACCATCCATAAGAAATCTGGGTACCGGGAGTCTTTCCACGCTTGATAACAAACCGGAACTGAACGTTACTTTCACCCCCAACAAGGAAACCAACATCAAAGAGTTCTTCTTTCCACCATGACTGAGACGGTAATGTCAGGCTATCTCCGGTATTCCATTCAGGATAACTTGTTGTATTAAACCCTTTTGTTGCATAATTTGTAGCTTTTCCCAAATAGTATGTGGCAGGTATGGGAGCCCAACCATTTAATCCCCATTTGTATTCTATACGGACCGTATCCTTGGAAGATATTTTACAAATATGATTGAAACGAAGCAAGACATTTGTGTAGGATACCGAGTGAAAGTCGTATGGTGGAGTTGTTAAAATAGTAGAATCCCCAACAGCATTTGGCACCATTCCTAAATAGGAATTGGGGTAACTCAAGTAGTAATTTTTATTAACTTTCCATGAGGACGCAGGAGAAGCTGTAAAGCTTATAGACGAACCGTCAAAATTTTCTCCCTTAGTCATTGATGATTGCCCAATCATCTGTTGGATTAAGCAAAACATGATTCCGAAGTATAAAATACATTTTTTCATAAATAAATTTTAATTTAAATTATATATACAAAGATAAATCAAATAAAAAATTAGTTGGTAAATACATATGCGACAAAATGCGACAGTAACACGACAAAATAAGACATTTAATTTAAATAATTGTGTGTGAATTCTTTTTATGAAACCATAAACAACTGTTTTGGCAAGAAAGTTTAATGAAGTTTGGTTATTTTTTCACCATAATCAAATATACTTTTCCTAAAAGCCGTATTTTGCTTTCCCTTTCTGCTTGTTGCATTCTGCGTGGTTTTTCATTATGCATTCATCTACTATTTCTGGAGGGAAGTTTTAATGATGTTAACCAGATAGTCGTACATGTCGGTAGTTTTTACTCCTATTTTTTCAGCGAGGCGTTCACGCCGTTTTCTACATGCTTCTACGGATATATTTAACAAATGCGCTATTTTCTTGATGTCTAAATAAAGATAGATATAGGAGAGTAATCGAATATCGTTCACTGTCAGGTTAGGATGTTTGTCTTTCAAAAGGGAGAACAGGGAAGGGTTGATTTGTTCAAAATTCACCAGGAAATTATCTATATCCGCCGAATCTTTTAACTGGATTCTCAACTTATGAATAATGGGTTTCAAGGCGGTATTCTCAGATTGATTTGGGATTTCCGAAAGAGTGGAGATGAGCTCTTTAATTAGCTCATTCCTGCTTGATTGGAATAAAACTTTAGCAGTAAGTTGTTTGTTTTTGTTTTCTATTTCATTATTAAGTCTTTCCTGCTCCAGTTCGGCAATGATTTTACGTTGTTTGTTTTTTACGGATTGTATGCGTAATACCCAGATTAAAATAAATAAAACAAAAATAACGAAGACAATAAGGAAAATAAAAAGAGTACGTTCTGCTTTTTGCTTTGCTTTACTTTCTGCAAGTTCCTTTTCCGAGTTCAGCAAATCAAATCGTATTTGATTACTTTTAATCTGGCTCATATCATTCAACTTTGCTAAAGAATCTTTAGCGATTAATACGGAATCCATGTATAGGAGGGCTAATCCATTATTGTTGTCTCGATATAGCTTAGAAATTTGTTCATATACTTTTACTGTTGTGAGAGGCTTGGAATAGTTGGTTAATGCTTTTTTAGCATAATAAATAGCGTCTTGAGAATTTCCTTTTTCTTCATTTATTTGGGAAAGTAACAAAAAAACCTCACTTCGAATATAGTGATCTTCTTCAGGAGGCAATTTTTCTAATACTTCAAAGGCCAATTGTTCGGCTTTTTTATATTGTCCTTTCAAATACAGATTACGTATTTTTTCCTCCTGTACTTTAGATAAGATATTTTTTTCTTTTTGATTCTTAAGCATTTCAATAGAGATGTCCAGGTAGTTTTCTGCTTCATTTAAATGATTGGTTGCATTGGCAAGTAAACCTAAATTGGCAGTAAATTTCCCTATCATTAAGCTATCGTGTAGTTCTATGGCTATTTTATAGCCTCGCTTAAGATATTCTTTTGATTGATCTATTTCATTGTTGATATAATATATTTCCGATATATTGTTTAATATCATCATTTGTTGTCTTTCATTGGAACTGTTTATGGCTACTTTGTACCCTTCCAAAAAGCATTCCATGGATTTGTCGTAGTCTGATAAATCTTTATAAACCAACCCCATGAAGTTTAACGTTTGTATTTGTTTTACAGGCCAGTTATTCTGATCTGCTATTCTTTTCATTTCTGTTAGGATTTCCAAAGATTTTGCATAATTCTTTACTGCATATTCTTTTTGGACGGAAGAAACAAGCTCCTGATAATAAGATTCTGTATTTGCATAAGTAAAAACATGCAATGCCAGGAAGAATAATAGAAGAATAAATTGAATCCAATGTTTTAATTTCATTATAATGCTATATTAATAAAATCGAATTACAAATGTACGTAAAAAATGGATAATGTATAATGATTCGGAGTTTAGCTTGTTAAATAGTCCTGTAATGTCGGCTAAATCTTATTTTGAGATGTTACCGGAAAACGATAGGTTTATAGCTAAAAAAACGAAAACACTAATAGGAGTGTTTTTCTTTTCAAAGATGATTTAACTGCATTTTTCTTTACTATGTGAAGAAAATCAGTGCCGGAAGATGTTAACGTTTGATGAACATACGAGGATACAATTCTAAATAAAAGAAAGCATTATTCAGGTGTCGTGAGAGCCTCAAAATGTAGTGAAATTATCTTTAGAAATTAATTTTAACACATTTGCTCCGGTTAAATAAATTATGAAGTTGTCAAAAGTTGACTTAGGAGATTAACTCCGTTGAGTTCGCAAGCCCGGTTATCTCACTATGTTTTGACGCATTCACATGCTTCGCTTTCGGGGGACTTCGTTTCTCGCTCTGAACAAACCTGTTAGCGTCATGCTGAACTTCTTTCAGTATCCCCTGCATAAAAGCCTCGCTGCTCTCACATGCTTCGCTTTCGGATGCGGACTAAGTCCACAATGACTCTATTAATCAGCATGTTGTCGTTATTGCGAGGCATGAGGGACAAGCGACGTGGCATGTTGCTTTCCGGTCTTAATAATATCCGGTTATTCGGAAAGCTCCAAAGTAAATGCTTTGCTTGTTTCCGAACGTTCGGACAGTCTTTCCAAAGGAATAGAATGAATGATAGGTAGATCATTTTATCCCTTAGCAGAATGGCGCTTCCCTTTCATGTCATCCGACGACAAGCAACGGAGAAGGAATGATCTTTGCATCAACTTTTGACAGGTTCGATAAATAAAAATCTACTTATATGTATATGAAACATTTACCACTGTGAAGGTGAAGAATCTTCCACTGCAAAGATGAATCACCTGCTAATCGGAAGGTGATTCATCTGCTAATGCGAAGGTGTAAACCATAGGTCTAGATAATATATTCAATCCTTTCCAGTCCAATTCAATGGCTATTTAGCAACTACAGCTTCCCTTATTCTACCTGCAGTTATTACTATTCAACGCTGTAGGTTGTTGGTGTAAACAAATAAAATCATAAAAAAGGAAGAACATTTCTTCACTATAGTTTTTCCAGTACTTCAAAATAAAATTTAACCATAATGTCGATAGCCAATCTAATTCATCCCATTCTTCAAACTCTTTAATTTAGAATTTATCGTATTTAACAAGTTCTTGAATATCTTCTTGTTCAATCTGCTGATTAGTTAAGAAAATAATGTTACTTTTGTTTTCCTGTTTTATAGCTTAAAGGTAACAATGAGAGATGTATTAGCTAATCTTCATTTTAAGGATTGATTTAAGATGCAGTTATGGACATATATTTTTTGCCTGAAATAAACAAAACCAAGAAATAAAATAGAAATTAGTAAGGGTTGTTCCTCACATATTAGTATTAATTAAAATTAAAAAAACAATGAAAGGTATTAAAACACTTTTTGGAGGCTTGTTCGTAATGGTATTCTTAATTTCATCAACATATACTTACGCACAAGCTCCGTATAAACACAGCATCGGTGTTGTGGTAGGAACATTTTACGGTACTAGTTATAAAACATTTTTGACGGATAAGCTGGCGTTACAAGCGGATTTTGGCGTAAAATTAAATACGGTTGTTGAAAAATATACAATATGGTGGTTTTCCGGATCGACGTCAGGACAAACATGGATAGCATGGGATTTGGAATTAAACCCCAATTTAATGTACCAATCGTCTATTGGAAACACGGGACTTTCATGGTTTGCCGGCGGTGGGCTTAGCTTGGGATATGCTTTTGTTCAACAATATCGAGATTTTACTGTCCATTCTGATTTTGGTAAATTTGGCATTAATGCTATAGGCGGTGTGGAATATACTTTTTCTTCGATTCCTTTATCTCTTCAATTTGACTTTAGACCGGGGTATGGACTATTATTTGATTCAGACTATAACAGGAGTTGTTTTGATTGGACAATAGGAATAGGGGCAAGGTATATTATCAAATAATTTATAATTAGGAAAGATGGCCTCTAAAAGTAGAATGATGCAATATCAATTGTTTATTTTACTTCTTGTTATACAATGAAACAATATTATACCATTCCTGTTTTTATTCCTGAGAAAGCATGCCCTTTTAGGTGTGTTTATTGTAATCAATATGCAATAGCAAATACAATAAAGCTTCCGGAACCTTTGGAAATTAAAGAAAAAATCGAATTGTATTTGAGTTCGATTCCGTCAGATGCTACCATTAAGGTTGGTTTTTTTGGAGGCAGCTTCACAGGTATGAATATCGAAGAGCAGAATCAGTATTTAGATGTTGTTTCTCCTTATATTAAATCTGGGGAAATTGATTCTATACAACTTTCAACGCGTCCTGATTATATTTCGCCCGAAATACTAAATAATCTAAAGAAGTATAATGTAAAAATCATTGAATTGGGAGTACAGTCTTTGGATGAAGAGGTCCTTCTGCATTCAGGAAGAGGACATACTATTAATGATGTGAGAAATGCTTCAAACATGATTTTAGATCAAGGGCTTGAGTTAGGTTTACAAATGATGGTAGGCCTGCCGAAAGATAATTTTGAAAGGACTATGGGAACGGCTAATGAAATAATATCATTGGGAGCACATTATACACGGATTTACCCGACATTGGTTATTAAAGATACACATCTGGAACAATTATCTCAGTCAGGATTGTATAAACCCCTTTCAATTGAGGAGTCAATTAATTGGTGTAAGGAATTAATAAAGTTATTTGATCAACATAATGTAACTGTTTTGCGAATAGGGTTACATCCTTCCGAAGGATTGCTTACA
This sequence comes from Bacteroidales bacterium, assembly GCA_031553535.1. Classification (GTDB taxonomy): domain Bacteria; phylum Bacteroidota; class Bacteroidia; order Bacteroidales; family WCHB1-69; genus JAIROC01. The sequence goes on from JAVBLM010000002.1 coordinate 52,831, forward strand.
GGAAAGAATTTGATTGCAGGTCCATTCCACGTGTCATTTAAAGAACTTGTTATGACATCTTTGTGGGGCGATTTATTAACTTCTCGTGTGGAGGGTACTACGGGAAATAAACTTATTATCACGGTCTCTTCCAAGAATCTCAATTGTGCAATTGGTCACAAGGCAATAAATAAAAAGATGTTATTGGGTAACTTCAATGATGTTCAATTTCAAGCGGATGATAATTTGTCAGGCCTTCAATATAATATAAGGATCGAATAGTTATGCTTATTATACATGATAATCGTTTACCGGAGGAAGCAATTTCAAACTTGCAAAAACAGGGAGAATGCTTGTCATTCCATACGAAAGGTATAACACATGAAGCAATTGCCGGGCATCCCGATGTTTTCTTTTGCCCTGTTAACGGAAAGGTGATTGTTGCACCCAATATTCCGGATACCTATATGGATTTTCTATCTGGAAAACGGATCCCGTTCGTATTAGGTGAAAAAGCTATAGATAATAATAAATACAATGCAACGAGTTATAATGTTGTGATCTCAGATAAATATGTTATCCATAATTCCAAATTTACAGATGTTTCTGTTTTAGATGAGACGAAAGATAAAATATTTATTCATGTTAGTCAGGGATTTACCCGTTGTTCGTTAATGCCATTGAAAGAAGATTGTTTCCTTACTTCAGATAAAGGGATAGAAAAAAAATTATTAGAAAATGGACTGGAATGTTATTATTTTTCTCCTGATGATATTGTCCTTTCCGGTTTTCCATACGGATTTATTGGAGGATCTATGGGACAATACCGAAATATGGTTTTTATTATAGGAAGGTTGAAATATCATTCTCAAGGAGACAAAATAGAATGCCTTTTTAAACGTTTAAATTATGAAGTTGTAGAATTATACAATGGACCACTCTTTGATGGAGGAAGTTTATTCTTTATAGATACAGAATAACTTTTGCGAAAGCTTTGTATAAATTATTCTGTGATTATTGTTTTGAATATTAAGTAGTATAATATGAAATTTAAAGTAGGAGATAAAGTAAAGTTTTTGAATGATGTTGGCGGAGGTATTATAAAAAAGATTATAAGTCCGACAATGGTAAGTGTTACGGTAGAAGATGGTTTTGATATACCGATAATGACAAGCGAAATTCTGTCGGCAGAGTCTTCCGATCCGAGAGAATCTATGTTCAATCAAGACTTTCCTCAAACGGATACTTTGTCCGAAATACTGGTATCCCGGGAAGACTCGATGGACAGAGTTTCCAAATTGCAAAAGTTCTCATCTTTAAATAATAAACCTACAGGTGTATATTTGGCATATATTCCTCAGGACCAGGTTTGGTTGCTCAAAGATGATCTGGATGTATTTATTGTAAACTATACTTCTTTTGAGATATTATATAGTCTGGTTTTAGAAAACGAAGGGAAATATGAGGGGATCGATTATGGTTCAGTTGAACCGTTCTCAAAAATTCATATTGAAACAATTTCTAGGGATAACCTGGATCAATGGATTAATGGTTTTGTTCAAGTTTTATTTTTTAAAGAAGAAGACTCGACAATTCGAATGCCTTTACATGCTTCTTTTAAAATAAAGCCGGTTCGTTTTCTCAAAAAAGATGCTTACTTTTCGACAAACTTTATAGAAGAGAAAGGACTTCTGTTTTACTTAGGACAATCCTATTCAGTAACAGAATCTCAGCAAATGGAATGGGATAAGAATGAAGGAGCTAGCCAAAGTCCTTCTTCGCAATTGGCGACTATTGTTGCACAGGAAAAAATTATCGATAAATATAAATTGGATAAGAATACGGCGGAGGTTGATTTGCATATTGAAAGCATCGTGGAAGACCATAGCACAATGGATAGCTCCCGAATATTAGAAATGCAACGTCGTCTTTTTATTCAGTGTTTAGAAAGCGCTATTGAGGAAAAATTACAGAAAGTTGTTTTTATACATGGAGTAGGGAATGGTATTCTGAAAAATGAAATTACCGAAATCTTAAAACAATACCCGAATGTACATTATTTTGATGCTTCCATGCAGAAATATGGATGCGGGGCGACTGAGGTGTTGATAAAATCGGCACAATAAATATAAAGCTAGTCTTGCATTTTTGCGCGAGGATCCAGAAATCCGTAGATAATATCTACAAGAATATTGATAATTACCAATATAATAGATATATACAATAGACTTCCCATAACAACAGGGAAGTCATATTTTTCCAATCCATTGACAATCATAACGCCGACACCTTTATAATCGAAAACATATTCTACAAAAACAGCTCCCGCCATCATCCCTGCCAACCAGCCCGATATGGCTGTAACAACCGGGTTTAAGGCATTTTTAACAACATGATTCTTGATTACTTTATAGAAACTTAACCCTTTTGCTTTCGCTGTACGTATGTAATCTTGAGACATTACTTCCAGGGCAGAGTTCCTCATTAATTCCGTTACCGTTGCCAATGGTCTAATGCCTAATGTTATCGCAGGCAGGATAAGGTTTTTGAGGTCTAAATATTCCCCATCCCCGAAATCGCTGACAGTGTATAAACTACCAAACATGTTTAATCCGGTGATATCTGCTAATAAGAATGCAAAAATCCATGCAAATAGAATGGCTGCAAAAAAAGAAGGGAGTGCCATTCCCATCACAGAAACCACGAGAGTGGTTTTATCAAACCAGGTATCTTTAAAGACAGCACATAATATTCCTAGAAATATACCCACAACGATGGCAAAGAAGATCGATACAATAGCAAGCAATGCTGTTTTGGGAACAGTTTCGTTAAGCATTTCCATTACCAGTCGTTTGCTTTGATATGAGCGCCCGAGATAAGGTTTTTTCAAAACGAGTACGGTTTCTTTCCCTACTTTAAATAGAGTACGTGCTTCGTATTTATTGTTATCCAGGTAAAAAACACTTTCAGGATTTGCATAATTGTGCAACGAGAGGGGAGATATCTCATTTAAATAATTGACATAACGTATTCCTAGGGGCAAATCTAATCCTAATTCTTTGCGTACCGCTTCTTCGGAACTGACATCAGAACGCTGTCCCATTGTCATAATTGTACTATCTCCCGGCAGAATAGAAAAAAGCAAAAAGATGACAGTTATTATCCCTATCATTACCAGAAAACCATAACCGATCCGTCGAAGAATAAACCGTATCATTTTGATTAAAATTTCCGGTTTTGTATGAACTGAATAAGCAGCAACAATGATTTTTTATAATCACTATTTTCCTGCTTATTTACAAAATCAAGACACCGGTTTGTCTTTTTGTCGATTAAAGTTTCAGTATAACTGATGCCGTTTCGCTCAGTAATAATATGGATAATTGTTTCTATTTCGTTTGTTTTCCCCGTGTGATTTTTGTATAAATCCAATAATTGTTGTCTTTCCGATTCAGGTGTGTGTTGCAAGGCAATGATAAAAGGCAGTGTCATTTTATGCTCTTTAATATCTTTATATGCATCTTTTTGAGAAAGATCATCAGATGTATAATCTAACAGATCGTCTTTCAATTGAAAAATAGTACCTACTTCTTCTCCAAATATCTTCCATTGACTTATGGTTTCTTCATCGGATATACAAGAGGCTACTCCCATTTCAAAGCAAGCGGAAATAAGATTCACCGTTTTGTATCGGATTATTTCAAAATATTCTTTTTCTGTAATGGCCTCATTATAAGATTTTGATAGTTGTAATAATTCGCCATAAGCCATAGTTTTTGCGATCATTGTCAGACTTGCTAATAGTTTTGGATGGTTTGCATTTGCAATTAAATTCATGCATTCAGACAATAGATAATCTCCGGTTAAGATAGCTATTTTATTGTTCCAAATGGTGTTTAATGTTGGTCGGTTATGTCGCTTTTGTCCATTATCAATTACATCGTCATGCAATAGGGAAGAATAATGTAACAACTCAAATCCTAATGCAGTTGTTTGCGTTAGCTGATTGATCTTTCCTACAATACCTGCAGACAAAAAAACCATAACAGGCCGAAGTCTTTTCCCTTCGGATAAATTTATACTTGATAAGAGACCTTTAATAGCCGAATCGTTACTATGAAGTATTGTTTTGTAATAATCACCTAACGAATCCATCTCCTCTTTTATGGGAGAGAAAATTTGTTGCAATATTGATCTTTGGCACATAATTGCAAAAATACAAATTAATTATTTGTATAAGTTATGGATTCGGTGTTTTTATTATTAATAATGTTTCTATTTTTTGTTAATACAACAGAACGTGATTACTTGGGATCATATCCCCACTTTAAATAAATTGCTCCCCAAGTAAATCCGGCACCGAAAGCCGATAGAATAATATTGTCTCCTCTCTTTAATTTACTTTCCCATTCCCATAAACATAAAGGGAGAGTTGCGGCAGTAGTATTGCCAAATCGTTCGATATTGATCATTACTTTTTGCGGGTCGATTTGCAATCTCTCCGCAACAGCGTCGATAATACGTTTGTTCGCTTGATGGGGAACATACCAATCAATATTATCATTTGTAAGGTGATTCCTTTCACAAATTTCCTTGCTCACTTCATACATACGGGTAACGGCATGCTTATAGACAGCTTGTCCTTCCTGATAGATGAAATGTTCTCTTGCGTCAACAGTCTCATGGCTAGCCGGTTTAACAGAGCCTCCTGCTTTTTGATGCAAATGCTTTCTCCCAACACCATCGGAACGTAATATGGAATCAATTAAACCAATATCTTCTGTAGTTGGTTCCAATAATACTGCACCTGCACCGTCTCCAAAAATAGGGCATGTTGCTCTGTCGGTATAGTCAACAATAGAAGACATTTTTTCAGTACCCACTACAATCACTTTCTTGCAAGTTCCTGTTTCAATCCATTTAGAGGCGCTGGCGAGTGCATATAAAAAACCTGAACATCCTGCATTGATATCATACCCAAATCCATTACGAATATTAAGTTTATCTGCGATAATATTTGCCGTGGCAGGAAATTGCATATCAGGAGTAACCGTAGCGCATAGGATAAACTCGACTTCTTCCGGTTTTGTCTTTGTCTTTATTAACAGTTTTTCAATTGCTTTTACTGCAAGGTCGGAAGAACCGCTATTAGGTTCCTTTAGAATACGACGTTCTTTGATACCGATGCGTGTCATTATCCACTCATCATTTGTATCTACCATGCGGCTAAGCTCTTCATTATTTAGTATATAATCAGGAAGATATCCTTCGATCCCTGTTATTACAGCACGAACTTTCTTCATATGTTATTTTTTATAATCATAATTTGGCAAGCAAAGGTACGAAAATTTACCTATATAAATAATAAAAATTTTCTTTTAATGTTAATCGGCTTTATAAAAAGTTTGATAATCATTCAAATATAAAATATTTATTTATGGATGGAAATATTCATTCTTATCAATGGTATTTTTCATGGCTAATTAGATAAACGAAAGAGAAAAAGGTGTACTTTTGTCGACTAGGATACATAGTTTATAGTAAAATTTAATATATTAAAAATCAACGCATGAAGAATACGGTTTTTACGAAAAAGCATGAAGAGTTGGGAGCAAAAATGGTTCCTTTTGCAGGGTTTTATATGCCCGTTCAATATGAAGGATTGGTGGTTGAGCATGAAACCGTCCGAAAAGCAGTAGGCGTTTTTGATGTATCCCATATGGGAGAGATTTACGTTCGAGGACACAAAGCGTTGGACTTTGTTCAATGGGTATCTTCCAATGATGCTTCGGTTCTTACAGATGGAAAAGTACAATATGCTTGTTTCCCTAATGATAAAGGCGGAATTGTAGATGATTTTCTAACTTATCGCATCAGTGAAACAGAATACCTGCTGGTTGTAAATGCTTCCAATATAGAAAAAGATTGGAACTGGCTTGTAGAGCAAAATGAAAATTTTGGAGCTGAATTATATAATGCATCTGATGAGACCTCTCAATTAGCCGTTCAGGGACCATTGGCATTAAAGGCAATGCAAAAGTTGACCGATACGAAGATTGAGGATATGGAATATTATACATTTAAGTATTTGACATTTGCAGGTGTCCCCAATGTTTTATTCTCAATAACGGGCTATACAGGTTCCGGTGGATGCGAGATTTATTTCAAGAATGAAGATGCTCCTAAAATATGGGATGCTGTTTTTGAAGCAGGAAAGGAATTTGGGATCAAGCCAATAGGCTTAGGCGCCCGTGATACACTTCGTTTAGAAATGGGTTTTTGCTTATATGGACATGAAATTAATGATACAACTTCTCCTATAGAAGCTGGTTTAGGGTGGATTACGAAGTTTACTGATGATAAGAATTTTGTAAATAAAGAAAATTTAAGTAACCAGAAGAAAGAAGGAGTTCTACGTAAAATTGTAGGATTTGAAATGATCGATAGGGGAATACCTCGTCAGGATTATGAAGTGGTTGATGCAAACGGGAATCAAATTGGGCATGTTTGTTCAGGAACCCAAGGCCCTTCAGTGAAAAAGGCTATCGGTACGGCTTTAATCAAAGCAGAGAATGCAAAAACAGGCAATGAAATATTTATAAAAATCAGAGATAAAGCATTGAAAGCGGTTGTCGTAAAAATGCCATTTTATAAGCAATAATAATGAATGATTGCAAATTGCGTAATAAGTGATAAATATTTTTTCAAAACATAGTTAACTATTAGAAAAAAGTTGTACCTTTGCAGTCCAAATCTTGAGATAAAGTTGTCCAATATAAAAGTAAAATAGATAAGAGATGAAAAGAACATTTCAACCTTCAGTACGGAAAAGAAAAAACAAACATGGTTTCAGAGAGAGAATGTCGTCTGCAAATGGAAGAAGAGTTTTAGCAGCAAGAAGGGCTAAAGGTAGAAAAAGACTAACTGTTTCTGATGAAAAATTAGGCGGGAAGAAATTCTAGTTACGCATATATAAAAGTAGAAACAAAGGAGGTATTTTCAATAAAATACCTCCTTTGTTTTTTATTATCTATTAACTTTGCAGTTTATTATTTTATATCCTTAAATATATTTATTATGATCATTCGAAACAATGTAACACCAAGAGTAATTGCAGCGTTATCTGCCTTTTTAACTACAATAATAGTATTAATTGTTTTTTTTATAGTAAACCGTTTTGAACCTTCTGACCTTAAATTATCATATCTAATTACTTTTATTTTCAGTTTTATATTAAATGCTTTTTTGTTGTTTTTTCTGATAAATACTTTTATCTATAATCGGATTAAAGTAATTTACAAAATGATTCATAGTTCTAATATTTTGAATCGGAAAAAGCATTTGACAAAGATCCCATATAGCAATCGCGCAATTGAGGATGTCGAGCATGCAACAGAAGATTTCCTTATGGAAAAGCAAAATGAAATAAGTCAGTTAAAAGAACTTGAAAATTACCGGAAAGAGTTCTTGGGAAATGTTGCACATGAATTGAAGACTCCTCTTACTGCTATTCAAGGGCATATTTTAACCTTATTGGATGGGGGGATAGACGATGAAAACATTAATCATCTTTACTTGCAACGGACAGCCTCAAATATTGATAGGATGTTAGAGATTGTTAATGATCTGGATACAATAACCAAACTGGAATCCGAACAGAATCAGTTAAAATTTGAGAAATTTAATTTATATGACTTGGTGTTGGAAGTAATAGAAACCTTAGAAATTACAGCAGCAAAACACCATGTTGAATTACTTTTAGAGGCCAATCCCGAGCGAAAATACAATGTATCTGCAGATAAGAATAATATTCGGAAAGTGTTAATCAATCTGATAGAAAATTCTATAAAATACAACGATAAAGTTAATGGAAAAACAACTATTAATTTTTATGATGCGGCGGATAACTATCTGGTAGAAGTTGCCGACAATGGCATTGGGATTGACAATAAATACTTTCCCCGTTTATTTGAACGGTTTTATCGTGTGGATAAAAACAGATCCCGATCCACAGGTGGATCGGGATTAGGTCTTGCAATTGTCAAGCATATTATGGATGCCCATCATCAATCTGTAACGGTAAACAGCACATTGGGAGAAGGATCAACCTTTGGCTTTACGTTACAAAAAGCGTAACTTATTTCACTAATTTTATTTTTTCCGTACGAACAGTTTTTCCATTCTGCATTTTTACAAAATAGATGCCGTCAGGAAATTCTCCCATATTGATAGAAAGGTCTCCTGATATATCCTCATGATGTGAAATTCTTTGTCCTACTACATTATAGATTTCAACATTCATGTTTTTAAGATTTGTAATAGTCAAATTGCTACTTACCGGATTAGGATATAATTGAACATTCTTTATCGCTTTCTCTGCTACTGAATTACTATTTGCAATCCGTAAGAAATAAGCGGTAACTTGTTTGTTTTTATTCGTTACAGAAAACTTGGACGTTCTAAATACAGTTGCTGTTATAGGCCCCTCGTCTCTAAACTCATCCAATGATGTAAAAGCGTTTGGGAAATTTTGCATGTTTTCAGCGATACTGTTCATGTTTATCAAAAGCGTATCGTTTGCGCCAAGGTCTTCGCCCAGCACATAAAACAGAGTATCTCCGTCATTATCAAAAATGCTTTTAGTCGCAATTTTGAGATCAAGAACTATCGTATCACCTGTAGCAAGAGCAATAGGACCATTTTCATATACAATGGCAAACCTAACATTTACATTGAGCCGAGCATTGTTTGCAGGAGTGTATTGTAGCGTATCTGTTTCAAAATTAACAAACGGATTATTCCCTAGTGTATTTTTTCCATAAATTTTAGTTATCGTCTGTGCTTCCACAACGGTAAAACTTGCTATTGCTGCTACAGCAAATAAAAGAATAAATTTTTTCATATTTTCAAGTATTTAATGATGTTACAAAGATATAAAAATTATTTGTACAAAAATAAGTAAAAAAATAATCGGAAATTTAAATCAGTCAATTTTTTTTGCAAATAAAATAAATACTGATTCCCAACAGAGCTATAATTTGGGGGGAAAGGACCAATTAATTTACAAATATAAATATTATACTATTTCATTTTCAATCCCTTATTTTTATCTTTGATATATTGAACCGTTATGCGAATGTGGCTGTAAACAGTTGTAAAGAACCCATAATGTTTTAACATAATAGTTAAACGCTCTTTCAAAGCTCTTTTTACATTATGAGCAGAAAATCCGTTTTCTAAGAATTTTGATAAAATCAAATGTGTATTTATTATTTCTTTGGATGCTTCCAGGGATGCCAAAACCCATTCATAATCCGCAGCTATTTTGTATGAAAGATTATATAAGGGAGCGATTTCACGTTTTACCAAAATAGATTGATGGCATACTACCAATCCCATGGTCAGGCATTTTGCTGTTAATTTTTCGGGAGCAACTTTCCGGCGCATTCCTGTTGCATTTCCCTCTTCATCAATCAGCTGTGTTTGTCCATAAAAAATGTCGGCTTGGGGATATTGCTTGTAAAAAGCTTCAATTTTTTCTATTGTGTCGGAAGAAAAAAGCCTGTCGCCGGAATTAATAAACCATATATATTTTCCTTGGGCTAGCTTTAAACCCTTATTCATTGCATCATATAAGCCTTTATCCGGTTCACTGATTAAGGCATTAACGCGGGATTTGTGTTTTGCTATTATGTTTAAAGTTTCATCGGTTGAATTTCCATCGATAATAATATATTCAAAGTTTTGAGAAGTTTGCTCCTCTAAGCTTTCAATCGTTTTTTCGATATACTTTTCACTATTATAAACAACAGTGATAATGCTGATTAAAGGATTTGTCATTAACAATTCTTTTTATATAAAAAATCTTTAATAGTTTTATAAGCGTCTTCTTTTGCCGTATCCAAGTTATCATTAACAATAATGCCATCGAATTTGTCTGCAAAACAAAGTTCGAATGCAGCTTTGTCTTTTCGTTTATTGAAAGATTCTTCGGTTTCTGTTCCCCGGAGTATTAATCGTTCTTTCAATGCTTCCAAGGAAGGAGGCATTAAAAAAATGGCAAGGGATTGATCCGGATACTTGTTTTTAATATTCAATCCGCCAACTACATCCACATCAAACAAGACATGTTTACCCTCTTCCCAGATTCGATTTATTTCTGAAATAAGCGTTCCGTAAAATTGATCGGGATAAACTTCTTCCCATTCCAGGAACTCGTTGTTTTCAATTTTCTGTTTGAATAGTTCAGGAGTGAAAAAGTAATAATCTTTCCCGTTTATTTCATTTTGCCGCATTTTGCGGCTGGTTGCGGAAATAGAAAATCCTAAAGGTAAATCCGACTGTAATAGATGTCGCACAATGGTTGTTTTACCTGTACCTGACGGCGCTGAGAAAATAATAAGCTTTCCTTCCATGTAAATGGGGTCTTAAAAAGATTCAGAATGAATGAAATAAGATTCTTATATTCAGAAATACAAAGGTATAAAAAATAAGCTTAAAGAATTAACGATAAGCCAAAGGAGTATAAAAAACGTGAGTCCGGGGGTCAAACAAACAATAAATCAAAACATGATATATTCGTAATTGAAATTATTACCATATAAACCGGATGGGTAGTTCATGTATAAAGACAGAATCTTATTACAAATTATAATATCATGCCAATCATTTCGATTTTATTTATACAAAAAAGTTGCCAAAAGTTGATTTAATGGATTGCTTCGTTCCTCGCAAATGATAACGGTAATATATTAGTTAAGAGCGTCATTGCGGACTTGATCCGCAATCTCCTTAAAAACAGGGATGCTGAAACAAGTCCAGCATGACGGCAATATGTTAGTTAAGAGCGAGGTATGATCTCTGTCAGGCAGGAATGAGGCATGAGCAACGTGGCAATCCCTAACAAAAGATCGATTCTTGTGTCAACTTTTGACAAGTTCAAACTAAATTTTGACTCCCTGGCTCATGTTAAATTAAGGTCGGATATATAAAGTAAGACACTTTCGGATGTTCCCGAAACCTCCAAACCAAATGGTTTGCCTCTTTCGGGTGTTTCCGAAACCTCCAAACCGAATGGTTTAGGCTTTTCGGAATTCCCGAAACTTCCAAAACGAATGGTTTAATCCTTTCGGAATTCCCGAAACCTCCAAAGTGAATGGTTTGGGCCTTTCGGAATTTCCGAAATCCACAAAACAAATGGTTTGAACCTTTCGGATATTCCGGGAACCGCTTAAAAAAGTGTCTGAGTCTTTAGGATATCTTCCGGGGCTTCCAAAACAAATACGTTGAACCTTTCGGATACCTTCCGAAACCTCCCGAAAAAGCATTTGAGCCTTTCGGGAATTTTTCTTGTTGGCAGAGACTATGGAATACCTCAGTCATACTATTCCGAACAGATTTTATTTATGAACTTGCCGGAAGTTGATATAAACCGGATAGAGGTTTCACTTCGTTCAAACTAATTCCCTTAAAAGAACGGGGATACTGAAACAAGATCAGTATGACGGTAACAGGTTTGTTTAAAGCGAGGAACGAAACCTGGAGGGTTCGGCGTGACCAACCACCTGAACCGCGAAGTGTAGTAGAAACATCGAAACACAATGAGATAACCGGGCTTGCGAGCTCAACGAAGTTAATCTCCCATATCAGTGTTAGACAAGTTTCCTATAATGTTTTCTGTTAATTAAGTTTATTTGCAAGCAACTGTTTTGTTAGAGCCAGTATGTGGTCGTAATCCAAACCACATTCTTTATGTAATTCTTCCACAGTACCCTGTTCTATAAATTTGTCGGGGATACCCATAATCTCCAATTTGTTTTTATAATCATATGCTGACATAAATTCGGAGACCGCACTTCCCAATCCCCCGATTACAGTCCCGTTTTCAATGGTTACAATCGTTTTATATTTTGATAAAATATGATGCAGTAAATCACTATCTATTGGCTTTAAAAAACGAATATCGTATACACCGATATCTACTCCTTCATTTGCCAATGTATTTCCCACCTCTAATGCCGTATTGCCAATATGTCCGATAGAGATTATTGCTAAATCATCCCCTTCTTTCAAACAAATCCCTTTTCCTATTTCATATTTTTCAAAAGGTTGATTTCTCCAGTTATTACGAACACCTTCTCCTCGAGGATATCGTATCGCAAAAGGAGCATTTGTTACGGTGGCAGTAAACATGATGTTTCGCAGGTCTAATTCGTTTAACGGTGCTGCAATAATCATGTTCGGGATACAGCGTAAAAAAGCCAGATCATAGGTTCCATGGTGGGTCGCCCCGTCTTCTCCTACTATACCGGCCCGGTCGATACAAAAAACAACATGTAAGTTTTGCAATGCAACATCATGGATGATTTGATCGTATGCTCTTTGCAAAAAGGATGAATAAATATTACAGAAAGGGATGAAGCCATCGGTTGCCATTCCTGCAGAGAAAGTAACCGCATGTTGTTCGGCAATACCCACATCAAAAGTACGGTCGGGAAATTTCTTCATCATGATATCCAGGGAGCAGCCACTTGCCATTGCAGGAGTGACACCAATAATTTTGTCATTTTTCTGTGCCAATTCACAGATTGTTTCACCAAATACTTTTTGATATTTTTCTACTTTGCCTGGTTCAAAGGCAACTTCCAAAATCTTCCCGGTCTTTTTATCGAATTTCCCCGGTGCATGATACAGCGTTTGCGATTTTTCGGCTTCGTATAATCCTTTGCCCTTAACTGTAACACAGTGTAATACTTTTGCTCCCTGAATATGTTTCAATCCTTGTAATACCTTTACTAACGGAACAATATCATGTCCGTTGATCGGTCCGAAATATCGAAATCCCAAGGCTTCAAATAAATTACTGTTTTTTAGAAGACTGCCTTTTATCGCAGCTTGCAATTGTTTGATGGTATTTCGTATCGGATATCCTCTTTCGTCTTTGCGGGAAAACATTCTCCATATTTTTCCTTTAAAAGAATTATAGGTAGGGGAAGTGGTTAGTTTGGTGAGATAGCTGCTTAATGCACCGACATTTTCATCAATTGACATTCCATTGTCATTGAGAATAACTAATATGTTTGCCTTTGCCGAGCCGGCGTGATTTAATCCTTCAAAAGCTAAGCCTCCCGTCATGGATCCGTCCCCGATAACCGCAATATGATTACGTGATGTATTCCCCGATAATATGGCAGACATGGCCATCCCTAAAATAGAGGATATCGATGTGGAAGAATGTCCTACCCCGAAAGCATCATATGGGCTTTCAGACATTTTAGGGAAACCGCTTATTCCATTATATTTACGGTTTTCCGTAAATTGCTCTCTTCTTCCGGTGATTATTTTATGAGCATAAGCTTGATGCCCTACATCCCAAACGAGTTTATCCTCCGGCGTATTGAAGACGTAATGTATGGCAACTGCTAATTCAATGGCACCCAAACTTGATCCTAAGTGTCCCGGATTTACAGAAGTATGTTCAATAATGTATTCCCTTATTTCTTCGCATAGAAGTTCCAGTTGATTTAATTTTAATTTCTTTAAATCAGCAGGAGTATTTATGTTGGATAACAGTTTATATTGAGACATTGGTTTTCTCCATTTCAAAAATTTGGCAAAGTTACAAAAATATATGTGATTTTTTTGTTGTATTAAAAAAAACGTTTATCTTTGCCAAGAATAATTAAAAATGTAATATACCATGGCTGGAATTAATAAAGTTATTTTAGTTGGTCATTTAGGAAGAGATCCTGAAGTAAGAACCATAGATTCAGGTGTAAAAGTTGCACGTTTTACATTGGCAACCACTGAAGCGTATAAAGACAGGAGTGGGGAAAGAAAGGAAGTTACGGAGTGGCACAATATTGTTTGCTGGCGTAATTTGGCTGACATAGCAGAAAAGTATTTGGTTAAAGGAAAATTGATTTATGTAGAGGGAAAACTACGGACGCGTTCCTGGGAAGATAACGGAGCAAAACGTTATGCAACAGAAGTAGTGGCCGATAATTTCACAATGCTTGGAGCACGAGGTGATGGAAATATGGCACCTGTTGCACCTGCTCAAGAACCATCTAAAGAAAGTGATTTACCCCCATTCTTGACGGAAGAAGATGAACTTCCCTTTTAAATTTAAATAATAATGCAGTTACTACCTGTTGTTTTTGATTTTTTAGCGGCAATTGAAAAAAATAATGATAGGGAATGGTTTAAGCAAAACAAAAGTCTATATGACTCTGCTTTAGAGAACGTGCAGGATTTTGTAGCTTCCCTTATCGAAGGTATCTCTTCTTTTGATTTCTCTGTTAGTGACCAGGAAGCGAAAAAATGTATTTATCGTATCTATAGAGATATCCGTTTTTCTCCGGATAAACGTCCTTATAAAATACATTTTGGAGCATATATTGCCCCGGGAGGAAAACAAAGCAATAATGCGGGTTATTATATCCATATCCAAAATAATATGTCTATCTTGGGAGGTGGATTGTGGTGTCCTGAAAATACAATGCTGAAAAAAATTCGGGAAGAGATCTATTATGCTCCGGAAGAATTATCGCAAATTGTTGAAAACAAAGAGTTCAAATCTGTTTTTGGAACTCTTATTGATGCTGATAATTTAAAAAAGCCCCCAAAGAATTATCCTGCCGATTTTGAATATATCAAACTTTTACAATATCGTCATTTTTTGGTTGAGAGAAAAGTATCTAATGAGGAAATGCTTTCTTCCGACTTCTTGAAAAAATGTATCGAAACTTGTAAATCAATGTATCCTCTTGTTTCTTACTTGAATAAAGTGATAAGAATAGAAGATTAATAATTATGGGGCAAGAACAATTACAGAAAGATATATTGTCAGCATGGGAAAACAAGTCATTGCTTGAAGATAAAAACATTCAAGATTCGATTCGTACAGTAGTAGACCTTTTGGATAAAGGAAAGATTCGAATTGCCGAAAAGAAAGAGGAAGAGTGGGTTGTAAATGAATGGATCAAGAAGGCTGTGATTTTATATTTTCCTATCCAACAGATGGAAACTTATGAAGTGGGCATGTTTGAATTTCATGATAAGATTGCTTTAAAAAAGAATTACAAAGTGTTGGGTGTTCGTGTTGTTCCGCATGCAATTGCACGATATGGATCTTTTTTATCTCAAGGAGTGATTCTGATGCCATCGTATGTAAATATAGGAGCTTATGTTGGCAAGAATACGATGGTTGATACTTGGGCAACGGTAGGGTCGTGTGCACAGATAGGGGAGAATGTCCATCTTAGCGGCGGCGTTGGAATTGGAGGTGTTTTGGAACCCGTACAGGCAGCACCGGTCATCATTGAAGATAATTGTTTTATCGGATCCCGATGTATTGTAGTGGAAGGGGTCAGGGTTGAAAAAGAAGCTGTATTAGGAGCAAATGTAGTTTTGACAAAATCAACAAAAATAATAGATGTCTCTCAACAGGAGCCGATTGAATATAGAGGGGTAATTCCAAGTCGATCGGTTGTTATTCCGGGATCTTATACAAAGAGTTTCCCTGCGGGGGATTATCAGGTTTCTTGCGCTTTGATTATCGGAAAGCGAAAAGCTTCTACCGATATGAAAACTTCTCTTAATGATGCACTAAGGGACTATAATGTTTCAGTATAATTTAATCAACGGATAAATAAGGCGATATTTTCTGATATAACTCTTCATAGAGGTGTAGTGCTTTTTTTATCTCTTTAATATCGGTATAGTCTCCATTCTTTTGTCGATAAATGATTATGGATTTTGCCAGGTAATAATCAATATAAGGATGCCGGGATAATTCGTTGATAGTTGCTTTATTTATATTGATTTTTTTGACATGCTGCGGTTCGATATATAGATATGGGCTTATTTGAAGGAATCGGCTGCTATCAATTACATATACTTCTCTCAGTTGATTTATATGAACATACCCTCCTAATATCTCCCCGTATTTTACAATTTGGGAGGCGGTTTTTTGCCCGATTCCGGGTATTCTTTGCAAATCAAAACTGTCTGTCGTATTTAATTCCAGTTTAGGAATATTCTGAAAATCCGGTTTCTCTTTTTTTGTTTCATGCCTTTGTTTCGATGCTATTTGAATGTATTTTTCAAGTATGTGGTAATCATCTTCCGTGATACAATAGATCTTTTTAAGGTCGGTTTTTTCATAGAAATAGCCGCCTTTAGACTGATAATTCGTTATTTGTAGAGCCTGTTTTTCGGTAAAGCCTAATTTCCTCCAACCTGAAAATGGTAAGGTATTCGGGTCAAAGGGGAAAGGAGTGAGTGTCTTTTTCTTTGTTTCTTCTTTTCGATAGTAAGAATTATTGATCGGATTATATTTTTGATTTCTGATGGATAAGATGGAATCTCTATAATTTTGTTGTCGTTGTAAAAAGAATTCTATCTCTGCATCTTCGGTTACAACAGAAATCCCTGTATTCTGAATATAAGAAATAACAAAACGAAAAAATAAAAGCAGTAATAAAACAACGATGAGAACGATAATTCCCCGTTGCTCGGCTTTACTGAAATCAAACGCATCGAAGATTTTAATGCGTAATCTTTGGAATATAGTTTTTTTGCTCATTAGTTTCTTCTTGAATTGGTTGTTTTCAAAAGAAAGCCACAAATTCTATCGCAAAAATACATAAATTTTAATATGGTACAGGTTACATTTTTATATTAGTATCAGAGGTTAATATATTTATTCATATTCTTTTATATTTTAAGGCATCAGATATTCGATAAATGTTTATTTTTGTTAATCAAATTAATAGTGATTTTATCTTATGACTATAAATAGATACTATGGAAAAGCAGGATATTAAAAGCAAATTAATCAATACATGTGTTTCTTCCTTGGAATCCGGAATGGAACAAACCCGAAAGTTGTCGGAAGAAATACAGGAACAGATTAGTGAATATGGCCAAAACAAGGACCGTTATGATTCCTTCCGGACAAAAATGGAGCGAACAAAAGAAATGTACATGCAACAAATGGAAAAAGCAGCTTCCAACATCAAGACCCTAATGGAAATACCTATTGAACAAAATCATATTGTTGGGCATGGAAGTATTGTAATTACGGATAAACAACGCTTTTTTGTCTCAGTAGGCGTAGGGAAGATGCTTTCTGATTCACAGGATTATTTTCTTATCTCTGTTTCGGCCCCAATTTATAATGTGATGCGAGATAGAAAGGTTGGAGATACTTTTATCTTTAATAATCAAAAGCACACAATATTGGAAATCGTTTAATCATGGAAGGAAGCTATATATGGAACATATTCTTTTTTTGGATATTGAAACAGTTTCGGTAGCAGAGTCCTACTCTCAACTAGATCTCCGCATGCAGCATCTATGGGATAAAAAGGCTGAACAAATTAAAAAGACAGAAGAACAAACCCCGGAACAGATTTATAGGAATGCAGGCATATATGCAGAGTTTGGAAAGGTGATTTGTGTTTCGGTTGCATATTTAAAAGACAGCAAATTGAGAATTACGTCTTTTAATGATCAGGACGAGAAAACCCTTTTACAAAACTTTGCCGACTTACTAATAAAACACTTTTCAAAAAGCCATTGCCGGTTATGTGCTCATAATGGAAAGGAATTCGATTTTCCCTATTTGTGCCGTCGGATGTTAGTAAACGAAATACAGATTCCGGATATATTAAATGTTTCAGGGAAGAAGCCTTGGGAGACAACATTCCTGGATACATTGGAAATGTGGAAATTCGGTGACTACAAACATTATACTTCCTTAGACTTACTGGCAGCAATATTCGGTATCCCTTCACCCAAGGAAAATATAGACGGAAGTATGGTATATGAACTCTATTGGAACTCGAAAGATTTCCAACGTATAAAAGAATATTGTGAAAAAGATGTGTTAACGGTAGTTCAACTTTTCCTGCGGTATCAGGGAAAGGAATTATTAACGGACGAACAGATTGTAATAGTGTAATTATTCGAGAGAAACAACTTCCAAATCTATCGTTTTACTATTACCGGTTGCGATCAATAATTTGTTTCCTTCTTGTAGTAAAATGCGTCGGTAGCATTTCTCTATTTTTCCGGTTTTATCTGTCAAACATATTTCTTCTGTCTTGTTTCCATTAGAAAGTTTGTTACAAACAAGTACCGCCTCTTTGCTATTGTTTCCATTGAAAGTAGCATCATCTCCCTTTTTCTGGTATCTTTTCGTACTTTCGTTAAATAGATAATAAACATGATTCCCCATAGAGAAAATACCGCACGAGAGGTATCTTTGTTGGTTCGACTTTTGAAAGCGATTATATACATCGTAATTTTCTATAGCACCGTCCTTGTTAGCAAAAGCAGTCATAATAGCACCTTTCATGTAAAATGGCATTCTGCTTCCGGCGTTATCAAATATTATTGATGCTACCTGTTCACTGACTATGGCAATTTCTCCATTCTCCAATTCTTCTATTCCTTTAATTATCATGCCATAATCATATTTTGACGGGATAGTACCTATTATTGGCGCTACCGCTTTGGATCTGGTATCCATTTTAGGGATTTCGGAAATGGTATTGTTGGTTATTTCAAATTTCTCCGCATCCACTATAACAGTTTGCAGATGTGTGGGATGTGATTCCGCATCTTCGGAAAAAAGGCAAGCAAAGAAAAGATTACCATTCCTCAAAGCCTTATTACCTACATCTGATAAGGTTCTTTTATTTAAGGGGATAGAAATATGGTCGTTTTCATCTTCGCTTACGCGCGTCAGATCCACATAGGTCATCTGGTCAGGAGAACGTTTATTCTTTGGTGCTGATGTAAAGGAAAGATAAATCTTGCCGTCGTTGGTAGTGGCAATTTCTTGCAGGCCAAATGTTTCATTACTCAACTGTAAACTTTTGGTTACTTTCCAAATAAATTCCCCTTCCTGATTCATCACAAAAGCATGGAATTCATCAAATTTATCACCGGTGTTTTCAGCCATAAATACCACACCGTACTTGGTGCCATCAGGAGAAGATGATGCATAATACCAGGGATTCCATGATGGCGTTTTTACTTTTGCTAACGTTTTATTTCCTATAAAAGCGCCTGTCTTTTTGTTATAGCGTTTGAGGATAATATTCATCTCCTTGTTTTTCTTGTCGTAATTATCACAAATAACCCCTATCTGGTTTTCGGTGTAATGTACAGAACGATAGGTGTCTCCTTTGTCAAAAGATAATGTTGCCGTTTTTATGGTAGTCAAATCTTTATTGACAATGAAATATTTTATACTCTCATTTCTGGTAAGAGCTTTAGTATCCCAGTATATGGAACGAAAGAACACATAATAGTTTTGTTCATCCTGATCGACAACATAATTGTTGGGAAAATCCGACATTTTTTCTGCTGCACCATTTTTACTTAATGTGATTTTTTTATTTTCTAACGTTTGTGCATTAGCAAACCCCAGCATAAGAATAAAGGAAAATAAGAAAATTCTTTTCATAACATATAAATTTAAGAGTAATTATTCTTTTGCGAAGATACAAAAAATAATTATATAATGGGAAATAATGTTTTTATTGCAATTCTTTTTACTTGTTTATTTATAACAGAAGTTATACAAGTTAAATTAAGTTACAGGAAGTTATAATTATCACCATGAACATCTTCCTATTGTATTGATAAACATATTTAATCCTCCGGGTTGTAAGTCTGTGGTTATCTAGTAGCCACGGGTTCTCTTCGTTTACCTGTGGTTATTAATATTCAACTCTACGAGTTGCCGGTATATACAAATGAAATTACAAAAAGAAATTTTTCACTATAGTTTTCCCCGTAACTTCTACTATTTATTTTTCACTGTAAATAGTAGACAAAACAACTATACCAACTGCAGATAAGGTTTCCTTGTTAATATTATCCATATTATCATTCATTGTATGCCAGTATTTATTGAATCCTGTACCTGAAGAGGGATTCCATTCTATAATATCAATAGTTGGAATGTTCCGTATCTTATTAATGTATAAATGGTCATCAATAATAGGGTTGGTTTCCGTATTTTGAAAATAGGATGAAAAGCCCAACATACCGGCCCTATTCCATATTTTATCAACTATATCAGGAGCATATTGACGGGAAAAACCCTCCTTTGTAAATTGTGCATTCTCTCCCCCCACCATATCCAACAGGACGCCATATTGGGCTCTGTAATTTTTTATATGCGGGTCTTTTGCCCATGCTTGTGATCCCAGGCACCAATTTTCCCCGGTATATGAAAAACGTTCGCCTTCAGGTTCCCCGTAATCTTCCAGATCGAAAAAGATAATATCAATTCCTATTTGTGGAGATTTCAACTGTAGCTGGCGTGCGATTTCCAATAACACTCCGACACCACTTGCACCGTCATTAGCTCCATCAATAGGGGTA
Organism: Bacteroidales bacterium; assembly: GCA_031553535.1. Taxonomy (GTDB): domain Bacteria; phylum Bacteroidota; class Bacteroidia; order Bacteroidales; family WCHB1-69; genus JAIROC01. Next base: position 73,216 of record JAVBLM010000002.1, read on the forward strand.
CGGTGGTTGTTGGGGTCAGGATCATGATCGGCATAAGGCCGCGAATCCCAATGTGCAGCTAATAAAACACGCTTACGTACATCCGGATTGAAGATTCCTATAATATTTTGCCCCTGCAAGAGTGTTCCATTGTAAGCTTTTATTGCTAACGGTTGGGCAATAATTGTATCTGCATAGCTTCCTAGTTTGTTTATTAAGAATTTTGCACATTCCTTATGCGCTTTTGTATTGGGAACGCGAGGCCCGAAATCAACCTGTTGCTTGACAAACAGATATGCTGAATCTTTATTGAAATCAGGAGCCTGAATGGTTACTTGCTTTTGTGTATCCTGTTTTATCGTATCCTGCCTGGGCGATTCATTGCAAGCCGGTAATAAAATTGATAATGTTGTTATTCCAAATATATATTTAAATAGATTCTTCATTCTTACTTTTTATTTAACATGGTGTTGGCCTTTTGCAAAGCGTCTACTAATTTATCTATATCTTCCAAATTATTATACACTCCAAAAGATGCCCTGACTGTACCGGAAATATGTAAATAGTCAATCAGAGGCTGGGCACAATGATGTCCTGTGCGAACAGCAACTCCCATTAAATCAACCAAAGTCCCCACATCGGCGGGATGTTGGTCTTTCAGTAAAAAGGAGATAACAGCGGCTTTCTCATTTGCTGTTCCTATGATTCTCAATCCTTCAATTTCCTGTAATCTTTCTTGTCCGTATTTTAACAATGCATTTTCATGTTCGATTATTTTTTCTAACCCGCAATCCAACATAAAATCGATTGCAGCCATTAACCCGATAGCTCCTTCTACATTGGGAGTGCCGGCTTCAAACTTAAAAGGTAATTTATTGAAGGTTGTTTTCTGAAAAGAAACGCATTCTATCATTTCCCCTCCTCCCTGATAAGGGGGAAGTTTCTCCAGCCATTCTTCTTTCCCATAAAGGATACCGATGCCCATCGGAGCATAGATTTTATGTCCGGAGAAGCAATAAAAATCACAATTTAATGCTTGCACATCTACAATACTGCTTTTTATTCCCTGTGCTCCATCTATCAAGATAGGAACATGATGGGAATGGGCAATGTCAATCAGTTTCTTTACCGGATTTATTGTCCCCAGTACATTAGAAGCATGGGTGAGAGCAACTATTTTTGTCCGTTGTGAGAATAATTCTTTGTATGCATCTATTTGTAATTCTCCATCCGCATTGATAGGGACAACTTTTATAACAACCCCGTATTGTTCAGCAACCAGTTGCCATGGAACGATATTCGAATGGTGTTCCATACAGGAGATAATCATTTCATCCCCCTCTTTAAAAAATGCCTTTGCAAAAGAACTTGCCACTAAGTTGATTGATTCCGTAGTCCCTTTTGTGAAAATAATTTCATGAGAATGTTTCGCTCCGATGAATGATTGTATTGTTTTTCGTGCGTTTTCAAATGTATCTGTCGCCAGCTGGCTCAATGTATGTACTCCACGATGGACATTGCTGTTGAGTTCCTCATAATAGGAATCGATTGCATTAATTACCCGTAATGGCTTTTGAGTTGTGGCTGCATTATCCAGATATACCAAGGACTTACCGTTAACGGTACGATTTAAGATAGGAAACTGTTCGCGAATATTTTCAAACATATTAAATGTATTTTCCTTTAGAATGCAAAATTACATTTTTTATACGGATACCTGAGTAAAGTGAGATAAGAAAATAACATATTGATTATACAACAGAAGTTATACAAGTTGAATGAAGTTACAGGAAGCGATCATTACCATCTTTTCCCAGCATCTCGGAATAATATTAAAACAATTTTTCGAATGAAACATCTATCCGGTAGATATGAAATATACTTCGGATTGTTTTTTTATTGCAGGCAGCTTTTTGTTTTTGCCGGGTGGTTCCGGTTTTATAAATTGATAAGAGGGTTAGTATGTAATTTATACAGCCTTGGATAATATAGATTGTTTTTGAAGATATCCTTTTTAAGGATGGTGAACCTTGTTTTGATTTTATACGGTAGATGAACAGATCTTCTCCAAAAGCAAATAATTGTCGGCAATAATCCATGATAGATTCCGGGCCATGGTTTCCTTTCCTATAATCTTCTCATATAGATACTATGCCTTCATGTAATATCATAGCATCTTTTTCAAATAGATACTATACCAATATATAATATTATAGCATCTTTTCGGATAGATGCTATGCTACTATGTGCTATTATAGTATCTTTCCGGATATATTTTATAATATAGTTTGTTCTTATATAATCTTTCCGAATAGATTTTAGGCCGTCATATATTCTCCTATAATCTTTATGAGTAGATTCTATACCAACATATATCCTTATAAAGGAATAGGCCTATAAAAAGCAAACAATGTCAAAGCAGGCTCTGACATTGTCGCTAAAATATTTATACCGGAATTAATTATCTGTAACGTTTATTCAGGACGAGACAGAAAAATGAAAAATTTACCTTACGATTGTCATTTCATTTATTAAATTTTTCGCTCCTGCATACTTATCAATAATGAAAAGCATATACCGAACGTCCAGATTGATGCATCTTTGTAGATTTTCTTCGAAATCAATATCCCCGGACATAGCTTCGCTGTTGCCGTCAAAAGCTAATCCGATTAAATGCCCGTCCCCATTGATTACCGGAGAACCTGAATTTCCTCCCGTAATATCATTATTGGAAATAAAACAGGCAACAATTTCTCCTTTATCATTGACATAGTTCCCGAAATCCTTTTTATTATAAAGATCTTTTAATTTTGAAGGAACAATAAACTCAGTACTTGCAGGGTCTTCTTTTTCCATTACACCTTTAAGTGTTGTATAATAATGATACGTAACACCATCTCTGGGCTCGTATTGGAGGACATTTCCATATGTTAAGCGGATGGTAGAGTTTGCATCCGGTGCCATTGCTTTGTCTTTATTCATCTGAAGGATACCGTCAACAAACAGGCGTTTTCCTTTTTCAAGGCCTTCCGCGTCTTTTTGCGCAAGAACAGATACATCCCGGTATTGATTCATGATGCTGATTCCTGTTAACATTGCCGGATCATTTTCAAGAGCTTTAAGGTTTGGTTTTTCCATAAAAGCATTGAATTTTTCTTCCGTTGCAAATAATGATTTTGCAAATAATTGATCAACATATTTATTGAAATCGCCTTTGAATTTCTTTTCTACCATTGCAAAGAAATCAGGATAATATTCTTTATTCATATTCTTGTAAGCATATTCAAATAAAGCCACCATTACTTTCTTTTCCGTTTCAGGATTGTAATCTTTGTAAAAACCGGCTCCGGCAACTTTTAATTTTTCGGCAAGACTTTTAATTTGTGCTTGGTCATTGGTTTCCAATATTCCGATTAATCCCGAACATTGATAGGCAAAAAGAGGTAATTCCGGACCTGTTAATAATCCTTCCAATAGATATATTCTTGCTTCCATATACGGTTTACGGCTACTGTATCCTGCTTGAATAAGTGGTAAAGCTTCTTTGTATTTAGCATCGGTAGCCCATTTTGTATAATCGGCCTCGATTTGTTTCTTTACTTCCATTGTGTTTAAATTCTTTAAAGCCTTATTCTGCTCAAAAGAATATTTCCAATAATTGGAACAGCTGGCATATTTAGAAGCATATTGAATTCTTATTTTCTGGGAAGATGCCATTTCCTTACGTAGAATATTGATCTTTACGTCTCTTATTTCGTAACGTAATTTATTGGTAATATTCATTGTTTCTTCCAGACCGTATGAGGTTAAGAATCTATCGGTGGTTCCGGGGAATCCCATGATCATGGCAAAGTCGCCTTCTTTTATTCCTTTTGCGCTAACAGGAAGAAAATGTTTCGGCTTTAATGGGACATTATCTTTTGAATAAGGAGCAGGAGAACCGTCAGGAGCCGTGTAAACTCTAAACATAGAAAAATCTGCTGTTTGACGAGGCCACATCCAGTTATCTGTATCTCCACCGAATTTGCCCATAGAAGAAGGAGGTGCTCCTACCAATCTCACATCTTTATAAATAACATATACAAACAAAAAGAATTGATTGTTGTTAAACATGTCTGCAACATAAGCGTCATAATAATTTCCTTCCGTTGCTTTATCTGCAATCTCTTTGGAAATAGCTTTTATTGCTTCATTTCTTTCTTTTTCGGACATATCATTCTTTAGTACTCCTAATACCTGACTTGTCACATCTTCCATTCTAATTAAAATAGATGCTGTAGTTCCTTCGTTAGGTAGTTCCTGATCTTTGGATAATGCCCAGAATCCGTCTTGCAAGTAGTCATGATCCACAGTGGAATGAGCTTGAATCATGCCGTATCCGCAATGGTGATTCGTTAAGAACAGACCTTCACCGGAAACGATTTCTCCCGTACAAAAATGACGGAATGGTTGACCTTCTCTTCCCAAACCGATAATGGCATCTTTAAGACTGCCTTTGTTTACATTATAAATATCATCTAATTCAAGTTTAAATCCTTTCTGTTTCATTTCTTCATAGTTCTTTCCCAACATGGACAATAGCCACATGCCTTCATCTGCTAAAGAGATGGAGATGTTGAAAAAGAAGATACTACTTAATAAAAATACTACTTTTTTCATTTCTTGTTTACGTTATTTATTTATACTTTAATTTTTTCTTTTTAATCTGCAAAGATATAAATAAATGTCTTTCTTTTTTCTTCTAATTTATAAAGAGGTTGATACTTATTTATGCGTCGTTTTCCTTAACATCCATTACATCACGGAATACATTGCCCATAAGCATGAAACAAAGTACTAAGATCATAATGGCAAATCCTGGAATTATGGCCAGGTAAGCATAATCAAGGATAATATATCCATAATTTTCCTTTATCATTGTCCCCCATGACGGCATAGGAGGTTGAACACCGATACCCAGGAAACTTAAGCTGGCTTCTGTTAGAATTGCCGAAGCAAAATTCGCGGCAGCTACAACGATGATAGTTCCGGTAATATTAGGAATGATGTGTTTGAAGATAATAGTTAGATTGCGAAATCCCAATGCTTTTGATGCTTCTACAAATTCTTTTTCCCGAAGGCTTATAACTTGGCCGCGGACTACACGGGCAATATCAACCCACATGGTAAGTCCGATGGCAATAAATATTTGCCAGAATCCTGTTCCTAATACGAAACTGGTCGCAATAACTAATAGTAAGGTGGGAATAGACCAAACCACATTGATAAACCACATGATAACGTCATCTACAACTCCCTTGGAGTAGCCGGCAATAGCCCCCAGGAATACACCGATAATTAATGCAATGAAAACAGAAACAAATCCTACAGATAAACTAACCCTTGCTCCGATAATAAGTTGGCTTAATACATCCCGGCCATAGCGGTCTGTCCCCAGATAATATGTTTTATTTTTGATATGTTGTTTTACTTTGTTTTGTAGTTCAACAAGTGAGAGAGTATGATTGTTATTGTCGATATCTTCGAATGTGCAATTCTTTCCGTCGAATTCAACAGTAGAACCTTCTTTAATAGGATATACCACATCGGCAAGGCTATATGGTATAATATTATAAGGAGGAGATTCATTCAGTAATTCAACAACAATCGAATCAGCAGAGAAATGATAAGAGGATATAGGGACGGATGTATAAAAAGCAGTTTGCCCGTATAACATTTTCTTTAGGATGTTTCGTTTTTCTACAGGATGATTTTTTGAAACCTGTAACACGGAAACTTTTGACATCGGTTTCATTAACCGGATTTCTAATATCTGTTCATTCGCATAGGGAGTGCTGTCAGGAGTAATCAAATAACCTAACGTAGCGATAATTGTAACGATAACTAAAAAGCAAAGTAAAAACATGCCTTGCTTGTTCTTGCGGAATTTCCGCCAGGCAATAGCTTGTAATGATTGTGCTTTATATTTTTTCCTCCCTTGAAAGAATAAACTCATATAACTTTTATATAAAAAGGAAGACATGTAAACATCTTCCTTTCTATATGGTAATAATCAAACTACTTTTATTATTTATTAAAGATAAGCTTTCCTTCTGCTTTATTTATAGTATAGGCTCCGAATTCCTCTTCAAATGTTTTACTGCCGATAACAATGGGTTCTTTTTGCCCTTTTATTACCGTCATTTCAACATTCTCCAGTATTTGGTCTCCGATTTGAAGTGTATTCAGATATACGATAGATTTATCAATGATAGTTCCATCTTCCGGAACAATGGCTTTTTCTTTTAAATCAAAATCACCTACCGTGATAATTGCATCCTTCAAGAAACGCATTGCCTGATCATAAGAAATGGTAAGCTTTGTAGTACCGGGTTCTATCATGAAACGAACGGTTTTACTGTTAGCATAGCCTGTTCCGTATACTAAATTATCTTGTAATTCAACAGGAATGAAATTTTGAGACACAATGCTGACAACCGTCTTGCTTAGATCTATAGGATCGATACTACCCTTGGGAACATAATCATCACGTAAGATAAGGAATTCCGTTCGACGGTTCAAATCATGAGCAGCTTCCTGTTCATTTTTCGATCTCAACGATTTGATGTATTCATCCGTCAATACCGTTCCTTTTTTGAACGTATATCCTCTAGAAACCCTGTCTCTGTCTAATGTACGGGGAACACGTTCTCCATATCCTTTGGCGACTAAACGATCCGGTTCAATTCCGGATTGGATAAGGAAATTCACAGAAGATTGCGCACGACGCTGCGATAAAGTATCATTTGTCATTGGAATAGGCCTGCTATCGGTATGTGCCCTTAACTCTATTACGAAAGTTGGATTCTTTTCCATAATCGTTAATAATACCATTAAGGAGTCTTTAGATGCCGGTAACAAATCCCATTTTCCCAATTCAAACAAAATATCCGGTAATACAACAGGATCTTTCGGAATAGGGTCGATAGTAAAATCACGTTTCATATCTTTGTTCTCGGTTAAACCCACTGTAGTTTCTCTTCCTGTAGAATTCTCGTTCTCGTAATACCCATCTTTTTTTATTAAAATAGTGTAGGTTAAGTCTCCCAGTACCTTTGTTTTATCGAAAGTATAATATCCCCGGATATCTGTTGTGGTTTTATAAGAAGTTCCATCGGATGCTATAAGCGTAACAGTGGCACCATCAATAAACTGCCTGGTTACGCTGTCTCTTACAAAGCCGGATAAAGTAAACATTAACGGACGGAGTTTAAATGTCCAGATATCGTCCATTCCTCTTCCGCCGACACGATTTGATGTAAAATATCCTTTTTCTATGAATGGAAATCCTGAAATAGGATCTATTACGGGAGTATGGTCAAACAAGATTCCGTAATCATCAGCTTCGGAATTGATAGGATATTTTAAGTTTTCGGCAGGAGTCCATTTCCCGTCGACATATTTACTTTTAAAAATATCATATCCCCCTAATCCTACATGTCCTTTTGATGCAAAATAGAGTGTCGAATCATCCTCAAGGGATGGGAACATTTCATGATCATTGCTGTTAACATTCAACCCTAAATTAACTGGATTACTAAAAGGTTTGGATTTTTTATCCCGTGATATAGACCAGATATCATACCCACCGTTAGTTCCGGGCATATCAGATGCAAAATAGAGTGTTAATTCGTCCGAGGAAATTGTAGGGTGTACATAGTCGAATGTATCAGGCCCTATTATGATTTCTTCCGGGGTTCCCCATGATTTTCCTTTTTTTGTTACTTGATAGATCTTACAATAAGAAACTATTTTCTTTTCATTCGGGCAACGGGTAAAATATAAGGTAGTTCCTTTAGGATTCAAAGAAGATTCTCCTTCGTTCGCATCCGTATTAACGATTCCGTCTTTATCCAGTAAAACAGGTGTAGTCCATTCTCCCGGAAAATCAACTAACTTGCTTTTTGGCTTAGTGGATACATACAGATCGGAAAACGATTGTCCTGACCATACATCTTCTTCTTTGCCGGTACTTCCTTCGCGGGAGGAGGAAAATACAATTTCGTTTTCTTTACTTGGAACACCCCATGACGGAGACCAATCGCTTTGTGGAGTGTTAAATTTTTTCATGTTTTCGACTTCGTGACGTGTAGGATTATTAATCCATTGTGGCGCCAGTTTACATGATTCTATACGCGAATCCACACGAGGATCTTCAGGACGGGCATTTTTATATTTTTCATAATATTTTAATGCGGTTGGATAGTCCTTTTTTATTCTATATATATCTCCCAGTCGCAAAAGTATCAATGGATTGTCTTTCTGATAATTTACTTTTTCCAGCCTGAGATATTGTTGTTCGGCTTTTTTAAGATCGCCCATCATGGAATAGGATTCTGCCATACGAAACATAATCCTACGTTTTTCAACCGGATTCTTTTTAACTTTACTATAAGCTTTTTTATACAAATCAGCAGCAACTTGGTATTGAAATGTACTAAACGCTTTATCCGCTTCAGCCGAAGGTGATTTTTGAGCGATTGCTACAACGTTGAATACCAATGTCAAAGCAAACAAACAACTTAATCTTCTCACTAACTCCATAGCATTTGTCTTTTATATTATTTTAATTTGCTAAGATAAAAAAAAAAGTAATACATACTTTTGAAATAATTATTTTTAATTTCCTAATAAACCATAAAACGTAGATCAAAAATCAGTAGTGCTATTTTAGTTTTTTATAAAAAAGGTTATTCATTTAATGAATAACCTTTTAAATTAACTATATACCTTTATTTAGCCGCTAATGCCGCCAATGCAATTGAATACATTTTCGATTTTGCAGAATCTCCGCGGGAAGTAAGAATACATGGCACTTTTGCTCCCATAACCATCGCCCCCAATTCACCATTGGCAAGTTTTGTATTGCTTTTATAGAAAATATTTCCGGATTCAATATTTGGAAACAGCAGACAGTCTGCGTCTCCAGCTACCGGGCTTGACAGTTTTTTAATAGAAGCACTTTCTTTGTCAAGAGCTGTATCTAAGCTAAGAGGCCCGTCTACGTATGCTCCTTTAATCTGTCCGCGATCTGCCATTTTTGAAATGATAGCAGCATCTACACATGCTTGCATTCCCGGTAACATTTGTTCGGTAGCTGCAATAACAGCAATTTTAGGTTTATCAATTTGCAGGGCTTTGGCGGTTTGAATTAAATAATTAGCCATTGCAATTTTTTGCGTCAGATCAGGTGCAGGAATAATGGCAACATCGCTGCATATCATAAGTTTTGGATAAGTAGGGGTTTCGATAACCGTAACATGCGATAAAATTGCTTTCGGCCCCGGCATTAATCCGGTTTCTTTATTTAGTATTGCACGCATATACTTGTCTGTGCTCAATAAGCCCTTCATTAAAATATCTCCTTTGCCGCTGTTTATTAAAGAAACGGCAAGAAATCCTGCTTTTTGCTCATCCGCTTCCTGAACAATTTGAAACTTACTACTATCAAAGTTATGTTGCTTACAAACTTCTTTAATTGTGGTTTCATCTCCCACAAGTGTTGCATCCACAATCCCTGCTTCGATAGCTTTATAGACAGCTTCAATAGTATGTTCATCATTTGCGTATGCTGCAACCAATCGTTTTTTAGGTTTTGCTTTTACAACTTCCAAAAGTTGATCCAATTTTGTAATGCTCATTTCGATTTATTTCTTTGTTATATTTAAGATATTATATTACTTTACAATTGTGTTACAGAAGTTACGCAAGTTACAGGAAGTTATCAGAAATAGAGGTTAACTGTTAGTGGTTAGTTGTTAATTTTGCATTTTATCGATTTTATCGGCTTTATCGATTTTATCCTTCCTGCTTGTTATGTTTTTATTTTTCCCGCAGACCTCGCAGACTTTGCCTTCGGCGAGCTAAAGGTTCCACAGAAATCCTTCTTGAATCAATTATTCTTTTCGTAACTTCTGTTGTTATATCAAATCGTCATTATTTCTTTTTCTTTGATCTCCATATATTTGTCGATCTTTGCGATAAAATCATCCGTCGTTTTCTGAATATCCGCTTCCAGTTTCTTGATTTCATCTTCCGAGACTCCGGAATCTTTTAATTCTTTTCCTTTTCCATTGGCATTACGGCGAATGTTGCGGATATTTACCTTCGCTTGTTCAACCTCTTGCTTTACTTTTTTAACAAGGTCTTTACGGCGGTCTTCTGTTAACGCAGGAATCACTATTCTGATAATTTCACCGTTATTCTGTGGATTGAACCCTAAATTAGCCGCCATAATTGCTTTTTCGATGAGGGGAATCAGGTTCTTTTCCCAGGGCTGGATTGTAATCTGCTTCGGATCGGGGGTAGCAAGGCCGGCCACTTGGTCAAGAGCCGTCATGGTACCATAATAATCTATTTTTATTCCGTCCAACATCCTCACATTGGCTTTTCCCGCACGAATTTTTTCTAATTCTTTTTCCAAGTAATTCAATGCATTTTGCATCCCTTCTTTCATGCTCTCCAGGCATGAATTGCAACTTTCTGTCATAACTAATTCCGGTTTTATTAATTTATTACTTATCCTCTTTCGAATGTTCTTCCTTTTGTTTCTGCTTTTTTTCTTTTTCTCTTTGCTCTTTCAAGGATTTTATTTCTTTCTCAACGTATGTTTTATTCCATTTATAGACAAGTAAATAATGGGCAATAATACATATCCCCCATACCAAAGTAATAAATAAAAATGCATTGAAGGCAGATTGGCTTGAACTGCCACCCTTTAATATAAAGTTCCAGAATATCCAGAGCAAAAGACATATTAATATATATATGGTAATATGAATTTTAAACCGAACTCTTTTCTTTGCCTTGTTTGCGATTTCTTTCTCTTCTTGCGGACTCAATGCAGGTTGTTCCATTATCTCTTCTTTTTTCATGAAAATAAAAATTATTGATGTATTAGTGTCCCGATATTTTCTCCTGTAACGATCTTTTTTAAATTGCCTTGTTCGTTCATATTAAAGACAATAATAGGCATGTTGTTTTCTTTGCAAAGGGTAAATGCGGTTAAATCCATAATATGCAATTCTTTTTTATATGCCTGATCGAAAGAAACCCTATCATATTTAACAGCATCTTTGTATTTTTCAGGATCTTTATCATATACGCCGTCTACTCGTGTTCCTTTTAATAATATATCGGCTTTTATTTCAATGCTTCTTAATGCGCCTCCGCTATCGGTAGTGAAAAAAGGATTGCCGGTTCCGCTGGCAATAATAACTACATGTCCGGATTCCAGAAAATGAATTGCTTTTCTGCTACTCATTTTCTCACAAACAGGATCTACTGCCAGTCCGGATAGAATAGTTGATTTAACATTCATACTTTCCAACTCCCCTTGTAAGGCCATACTGTTAATTACCGTTGCCAGCATTCCCATATAATCACCTTGAATACGGTCAAATCCTTTATTTGCTCCCTGTAACCCGCGGAAAATATTTCCTCCCCCGATAACAACTCCGATTTGTGCTCCCATATCATGGATGGATTTTATTTCCGATGCGAAATAATGAAGTATATCCGGATTAATTCCTTGCCCGGTATCGCCGCTTAAAGACTCCCCACTAATCTTCAGTAATATCCTTTTATATTTCATCTGTTTATAATTTTATTTTTTTAGGTCAGATGGAATGTCCATGGATAATCATTACGTTTGTTGCACGTTATGTGCATGGACATTTCATATATTCAGATTTGTCAATTTTATAATGGTAAACAAATATTGAGAATACGTTAATTAATGCTTACAAAGATATAATTTTTTGACTTATTATTTGGGAAATAATTTGTTTTATAAACATACAATCTTTTTTTTGCAGAATCTTGGGATAAGCTGCCGGAAAAGGTTTAACTAAACTGAAATAGGATAACGCTAACAGATTTGTTCAAGAAAATATCTGCGGAAATTCTGCGAGATCTGCGGGAAAAATAAAAACAAGCAGAAAGGATAAAATAGATAAAGCCGATAAAACTGATAAAGCCGGTAAAGGTTTTCAATCTTTAATACTATGGGATCATATTCTCAAATCAGAATTTTGACCTCAGTATGGCACTGGAAATGCTCCTTGTTGCGAAGTTGGTTGAGATTATTTCTTTTAATTTTTATGTCATTTTGTTTTAAAGGTTAACTATTTTGTTTTATATTGCTATTTTACAAGAGGATGTCTATTTCTTTTGAAACTTTCATGCGGTAATGCAGGAGGTTTTCAGGCCTCTCTGAAAGAGCCAAACCAAATGGGAAAGTACTTTCAGACCTCTCTGAAAAAGCCAAATCAAATGGAAAAGTACTTTCAGACTTCTCTGAAAGAGCCAAACAAAATGAAAAAATGCTTTCAGACTTCTCTGAAAGAAGTAAACCAAATGTAAAAGTACTTTCAGACTTCTCTGAAAAAGCCAAACCAAATGGAAAAGTGCTTTCAGACTTTCCTGAAACCTTCAAACGAAAGTGTAACATGCTTTTAAAAAATACCGGATGAATAAAAATCTTTAAAAAGGCTTTTCCCTGTAAGGGACAACCAAGAACTGCTGTTTTTATTGAAGTTCTCAAAAGTTAATCTCTATTCCTTTTATCTCAACTTTTGACAAGTTCTTTATATAATAATAAAGGAAAGGTGCTATGCCTTTCCTTTATTATAGTTTATCTCTGATATGGATTACTTTTTCTTATCTTTAACTTTTTCCAATTGTTTGCGTAATGCTTCCACTGCCGAGTCGCATGCTTCTTCGAATGTTTTACATTGTTTACTCGACATCAAATCATTTCCTCTTACTTTTAGTCGTATTTCTGCAATTTTATTTTCAGGCTTATCCGTGTTCTCCAACTTTAGCGTTACATCACTACTTATAATATTTTCATGGAATTTCCCTACTTTTTGAAGTTTATCAATAATAAAATCTTCCAGTTGTTTGTCTGCTTTAAAATGCACTGCATTAATGTTTACTTGCATATTGACCTCCTTTTTTATGCTCGTGGATGAGCTTGTTTATATGTTTTCTTTAGTTTTTCAATGGATGTATGGGTATAAATTTGTGTCGCAGAAAGAGAACTGTGCCCTAATATTTCTTTTATTGCACTTAAATCAGCTCCATTGTCAAGTAAATGAGTGGCAAATGTATGTCTTATGACGTGAGGGCTACGTTTCTCTACCGTTGATACCATATCCAAATATTTCCTTACCGTTCTATATATCAATTTTGCATAGATAGTTTCTCCTTTATTTGTAACAAATATGAAAGCATCTTGTTCGAGTTCTCCAAATTCATTTTCGTAGGCAGCCATGTATTCTTTTAATACAGGAAGCAGCTTCTTGCTGAATGGAACGATTCGTTCTTTTTTGCGCTTCCCCAGAATTTTTATTGTCTGATTGTAAAAGTCGATATCTTTCCTTTTAATGTTTGATAATTCGCTTAATCGAATGCCCGTAGCGTAAAATAATTCAATAATTGCCTTATCCCGTGTTCCTTCGAAAGTGTCGGGAAAAGTAATATGGTCGAATAGATTATTCATTTCCGTTTCCGATACAAAAACAGGTAATGATTTTTTTTGTTTTGGTGCGATTACCTTACTTGTCGGGTTTACCGAAACATAATTATTGCGAAGAAGAAACTTGTAGAATATTTTCAATGTAGATATTTTCCGGTTAATTGTCCGGGAAGATTTTCCTTGTTCCAATTCCCCGGCGATCCACAGTCGGATGTCCTGATGTGTTGCCTGCTGTAGTTCTTTTTCTTTGGAGGAGAGAAAATCCATATATTGATAAAGATCTGTTTTATACGCAATATATGTTTGAGGAGAAAACCGTTTCTCATATTTCACATAATCTAAAAATTGACAGATCCAATCCATAAAAAAAATGTTATCCTTGAGTTTTCAAAGATAACATTTTTTTTAAAATGAAAGAAAAAAATAAAACTATTCTTCTTCTTTTTGCCGCAATTGCTGAACGTAAATTGCTTTGCGCATTTGTTCCCGTCTAAGAACTGACTTTTTGGTGAATTTTTGACGAGTTCGTAATTCTCTTACTACGCCGGTTTTCTCGAATTTCCGTTTTAGTTTCTTTAACGCTCTGTCCACGTTTTCACCTTCTTTAATAGGAACAATGATCATAAAAAATACCTCTTTCTTTAGATTATTAATTATAAAATTTAATTGCTGCAAAGGTACAATTTTTTTTTAAAGACTTTTACCGGATTAAATTATTTATTTTTAGATGATAAAGAAATTCGTGTGCTAAAAATATAGACCATTTACGGCAAACATAAGGGTAAAAATTATATTTTTGTATCTTCATTATCCTTTAAATAAATATAATTATGCGTAGATTTTCTGTGATATTATTTTTCTTTACCTGTGTGGTAGTAGTATCTTCTTGCTCTTCAAAAAGACATGAAACAAATATAAAAGTACAGTTTTCCAATTGTATTTGGAACAGATTTGAACCTATGGATACGGTTTTTACTATTTCCAATATAAAAAAGGCATATGATGTTACAGTGGAACTGAGTGTTTTAAATGGATTTGAGCATAGCCGTATTCCTATTGAAATTGTTATTACCTCACCATCGGGACAACAAAACATTCTCAATAAAGTTTTGGTAATGAAAGACGAGCAAGATAATCATATTGGAAAAGTCTATGGGGATACATGGACAGTCCAGCAGATTATTTACTCTCATAAAGAGTTCACAGAGGAAGGTAAATATTCTGTTACCATCCAAAACAGAACACAATACTATGACCTGCCCAAGGTAGAGTCCTTATCTTTTATCATTACCCCTTCTAAGAAAAAATAAACAGCAAACAATGAAAATCTCATATAACTGGCTTAAACAATATATAAATACAGATCTGGCACCGGAAGAAATTTCTAACCTTCTTACAAATTGTGGTTTGGAAGTAGAATCGATAGAACAATTTGAAAGCATCAAAGGCAGTTTGGACGGTTTGATAATAGGAAAAGTTATTGCGTGTGAAAAGCATCCCGATGCTGATAGATTAAGCTTAACTAAAGTAGATATTGGTAATAGTGAACCTTTGGGTATTGTATGCGGAGCTCCCAATGTGAAAGCAGGACAATATGTTGTTGTTGCAACAATAGGGGCTACATTATATCCGACCGAGGGGGAACCATTTAAGATTAAACGGTCAAAGATTCGCGGTGTTGAGTCCGAAGGGATGATTTGTGCGGAAGATGAGATCGGAGTTGGTTCTTCTCATGAAGGCATTATGGTTTTAGAAAATTCTCCAACTATCGGAACTCCGGCAGCAGCATATTTTAATGTAGAGCAAGATATTATTTTCGAGATAGGGCTAACTCCTAATCGTAGCGATGCAACATCGCATATGGGAGTTGCGCGTGATTTGGTTGCTTTGTTGAATTTACACAAACATCAAAATATAGAATTGAATTATCCTTCGGTTGATAACTTTCATACCAACAAAAAGAAATCTCCTATAGCTGTTGAAGTAGAAGATGTAGATGCCTGTCCGCATTATACGAGTTTATATATCGGTAATGTTCAGGTTAAGGAGTCTCCGGATTGGCTTAAAAATAAATTGAATGCGATTCATGTTCGTCCGATTAATAATGTGGTAGACGCCACACAATATATTTTATTTGAACTTGGACAACCTTTGCATGCTTTTGACGCGGATAAGATAACCGGAGAGCGTGTTGTTGTTAAAAAAGTAGCAGACCAAACTCCTTTTGTTACTTTGGATGGTGTTGAAAGGAAGTTAACTCAACATGATCTGATGATATGTAATGGTGTTAAGCCCATGTGTATTGCAGGAGTCTTTGGGGGAGAAGAATCCGGTGTTACGGATGAGACTAAAAATATTTTTCTTGAAAGTGCGTATTTTTCGCCGGTCGGGATTCGTAAGACAGCGAAACAGCATGGATTGAAGACAGACGCCTCTTTTCGCTATGAACGTGGTTGTGATCCCAATATAACGGCATATGCAATTAAACGTGCGGCAATGTTGATACAGGAACTGGCAGGGGGAGAGATATCGGAAATAGATGACTTTTATCCCACTCCAATAGAGAAAAAGGAAATAGTTCTGGATTACAATTACCTGAATCGGTTAATTGGAAAAGAAATAGGGAAAGAAACCGTAAAAAAGGTATTATCTGCAATAGAAATAGATATTGTAAACGAATCCGGGCAAAGTTTGACTGTATGTGTTCCAACCAATAAGGCTGATGTTACCCGCCCGGCAGATGTCGCAGAGGAGTTTTTACGTATCTATGGATATAACAACATTGAAATTAAAGAAAAATTCAATTACAGTATGTCCTTTTTGCCTCAGAGTGCCCTTATCAATATCCAGGAAACCATTTCGGATTATTTAAGTAATAATGGTTTTCATGAATCAATGAATAATTCTCTTACGAAGGCAGAATATGTGGAGTCTTTCGATTTTATTGATTCTACTCAAACGGTAAGTTTACTTAATCCCTTAAGCCGGGATTTGCAGAATATGCGGCAAACATTATTGCTTAATAGCCTGGAGAATATCATTCATAACATCAATCACGGGACAACTGATCTCAAATTGTATGAATTCGGAACAATCTATTCCAGAAATACAGATGTAGATAAGAAAGAAGACATTATAAAACAATTCTCGGAACTCAAAAGGTTATCGATTTGTATTACCGGAAAAATACAAGCGGAATCCTGGCAGGTTAAGCAGGCAGACGTTGATTTTTATTACCTGAAAAATATGGTTCACAATGCAATGGATAGAATAAATATTTCTTTGCAGGAATTTAAAATGACAGAAGAATCTTCTTCCGATACGATGGATAACGTTTTGCAATACCTTCACGAAGATAAACCATTGGTAACAATAGGAAGAGTTAATGACAGATTATTAAAATTCTTCTCTATTCAACAGCCTGTTTTCTATGCGGAAGTTGATTGTGATATATTGAAAGAACTACCCAGGAAGAGAATACTATATACAGACTTGAATAGATTCCCGGAAGTAAACAGGGACTTGGCTCTTTTGGTCGACAAAAAAACAACCTATAAAGAGATTGAAGATTTAGCATTTAAAACAGAAAAGAAATATTTGAAGTCTGTCAATTTGTTTGATGTTTATGAAGGAAAGAATCTGGAAGAAGGCAAGAAATCCTATGCTGTCCGGTTTATCCTTTTTAACAAAGAAAAAACATTAACAAATGATGAGATAAATCGTATTATGGATAAGCTTATTCTTGCTTACGAAAGGGAACTCGGAGCTAAATTGCGGTAAAAGAACAAGTTTTGAATCCTGTACACCCTTGTTTACACAACATTTTGGACAGTGTTTATTAATGTTGTTTTTTTGTATAAAATGAGACTGTTCTGTTTCCCCAGCGATAAGCCCATGCACCGTAATCTAACCATTTATATTCAAACTGTAATGTTACTGTTTTTTTACCATAGTTATATGAACCATATTGGAAATTTCCCATTCCTGCAAAAATAGCATCAGATGTGGCATCCTTAAACTCATCACAGTAATAAGTATTGCTTTGCGAATCACCATCTTGACTATACATTATTCCTTTGTCACAATCCCAGTCTTTGATACATTCTTTAATAAAAAAAATATCATCAATATTGTTTCCTAATTGTCTGTCAATATTGCTATTGCCATTGCTTCCTTTGTCTTTATTGCAAGAACTAAAACTCAGAGCAATTGCCATAAAACAAAAAAACATTAAAATTTTTTTCAAGATAATTCTGCCCTGTTATATTCCATCGGACTCGTCGGTTTTAATTAATATGATTGGATAAAAAACCCTTTATCATTTTTTCCTTTAAGCAGACAAAAATTGATTAGATTATTTAGTTGCAAAAATAAAATATAAGCATGTATTATTCATCTATTTGCGTGGCAAATAAATCCTCATGTTGAGGCATTATTCTCTTTGTTTTGTATTGGTGTTTCCCTCATGATTTTATTATAAAGAGAATCCGAGTAGTAACTAAAAAAGTCAAAATTCAAAACTTTCGAAATATGTAAAAGCAGCTTTGTGTCAATGTGGTCTTTTTTTAATAGCTTATTAAAGCTGCTCCGGTCGCAGTGCACTTTTTTAGCTAACCATGAGGCAGACTGTCCATTTTTATCTAATTTTTCGCGTATCAACTTTCCAATATGTATATCTTCACTCATAATGATAATTTTTGACAATAAAAAAACGTGGACTAACCTATATTTGCTTTTAGAGGTTCTGCAGACCTTGTACAACAAACAAGAAAAGCCCACGTAGCACGTGAGCGCTCAACTTTCTTATTCTTGTTGTACCTTTAAATTTTGCAGATTTCTAAAAGCAAGAACAAAAGCTAACGCTTTTTTATCAATATGTTTATTACTATAATATTCCTACATATATTTTCTGTTTTTATATTTTACAAAGGTAGAAAAAAGATGGAAAACAAATTTAGCTTTCTAATTCTTTTCCAATAAATTCTTCCAGAACTCTCTTATCCGGTAATTCGACAGTTATTAACTGTTAAATTTGCCTATGGGATTAATATGCTGAAAAACAGCATTAATATTACGGTCTTGTATTGAGATTTCTTTTATTGTGAAAAACAAGAAAGCACTCTTAATTGCTTTCAATTAAATTTAAATAACCTTTAAATCTTATATTAAATTATTCAAGCAATCTGGCTGATGTAATAACTGCATTATCAATACATTCTTTTTGCAAGGCTGCTACATTCTTCTTTAGAATGGGGTGTATGAAAGAAGGGCAGATTTCATTTAATGGAGTCAGAACAAAATTGCGTAAGTGCATTCTGGGATGAGGTATTTGTAGATCTTCCATATCTATAGAAATAGTATCATAAAAGATAATATCAATATCCATAGCCCTGTCTTCATATTGATTCTTCTTCTTTTTCTTTCTTCCGAAGAACGACTCAATCTTTTGTGTTTCTTTAATCAGTGTTGCCGGATCCAGATGGGTATCAATCCCGATAGCCATATTGACAAACGGATTAGAAGAAATATACCCCCAAGGGGGGGATTTGTAGAATTGAGATTTAGCAGCTATTGTTCCTATATGCTTTGCCAGCAAAGAAAATAATTGCTCGTATTTGGAACAGGTATTGTCCAGATTTCCTCCAACCAAAAGATACACTTTGTGCATTATGATTGTATTTTTCCATTCAATATAACCGTTTTTACTTTGTTGCTTCCATAAGCATAGGGCATGAATTCGTATGTGGGGATCGGCTTGGTAATAAAAACATTTGCCTTCTTATTCTGGGCAATACTTCCATGGGTTTGGCTACATCCCATGGCGTAAGCACTATTGATTGTGACGGCATTGATTGCTTCTTCCGGTAGCATTTTGTATTTGATGCACCCCATGGAGAGGATAAATTGCATGTTGCCGGAAGGGCTTGATCCCGGATTAAAGTCGCTCGCCATTGCTAAGGGCAAGCCTGCTTCTATCATTTTCCGGGCAGGGGCGTATACCATTCCCAGGAAGAATGCGGCGCCTGGTAGCAGGGTAGGCATTGTCTTTGAATACAGTAATGCTTTTATTTCATCTTCCCCCGTATATTCAAGATGATCTACAGAGAGGGCATTATGTTTTACGCCGATCTGGATACCTCCGGAATAATCCAGTTCATTAGCATGTATTTTAGGGATGAGTCCATATTTTTTACCGGCCGTTAATATACGGTCGGTTTCATCTATGGTAAAGAAGCCTTTATCACAAAATACATCAATGAAATCAGCCAGTTTTTCTTCACCTACTCTGGGGATCATTTCGTTCACTATCAAATCGACATATTCACTTTGCCTTCCTTTGTATTCCATAGGAACAGCATGTGCTCCTAAAAAATTAGCCTTAATAGTGAGTTCCGATTCTTCTTTAAGTGTTTTGATAACACGGAGCATCTTGAGTTCATCTTCCAATGTGAGTCCGTATCCGCTTTTAATTTCCACGGCTCCTGTACCGTATTGTTTTATTTCTTCCAGTCGTGGCCAGGATTCGCTGAACAATTCATCTTCGGATGCTTCATGGATTCGTTTTGCCGTATTTAAGATACCTCCCCCTCGTTTGGCAATCTCTTCGTATGAAAGTCCTTTTATTTTATCGATATATTCGATTTCCCGGCTGCCTTTGTATACCAGGTGGGTATGCGAATCACAAAATGAAGGAAAAACCATTCCACCTTCCGCATCAAGAATGGTATCTGTTGTTTGGGGAGAAAAAGTTCCCATTTCACCAAAGTCAGCAATTATATCATCCTCAATCTGCAACCATGCATTTTTAATGGTGTGCATAGTGCTCATATCTTTTCCTGCACGATATAAAACGGGCTGTTCTTCAACTTGTATTAATTCTTTTATATTTTTGATCAATAATGCCATAGCTTACTAATTTTATTTATTGTTTACCGTTTACTGCAATTAACTTTGTTTATTTATTCCTGTTTTATCAGCTTTATCCTTCCTGCTCGTTATGTTTTTATTTTTCCCGCAGACCTCTCAGACTTTCCGCAGATATTTTCTTGTATTAACTACTGAAAGTACGACGTTTTTTGTCCATTTATTTTACTACATTTTAAAAACTTTTAAAGACTTTTATTCTCGACCTATTTCATAAGAGGACACTGCATTTTATCGGTTTTATCGGCTTTATCTATTTTATCCCTGTTGCTTTCTGCAATTAACTATTAACCATTAATTTCATCAATTCTTTTACCCCTTCTGATGCCCCTTTTTTGATAACATGCACATTTTTCCGGCTAATAGGAATATCATTCGGATCAATCAGATAAATAGGGACGTCAGGCCGGACATAATGAATCAACCCTGCTGCAGGATATACATTCAGTGATGTTCCTATAATCACCAGAATATCCGCTTTTTCTGTTATTTCAATAGCTTTGTCCATCATAGGGACAGATTCTCCGAACCATACAATATGTGGACGTAATTGATATCCTTTTTCACATAAATCGCCTATACGCACTTCATAATTTTCGGGAGAAAGTTCATAAATAAGGGTTTCATCTATTTCCGAACGGACTTTTACCAGTTCCCCGTGGAGGTGCACAATAGAAGAACTTCCGGCTCGTTCATGGAGATTATCAACATTCTGTGTTATGATTGAAACATTGAATTGTTTTTCCAGTTCTGCTAAACCGATATGTCCGAAATTTGGTTTGACTTCCAGCAATTGTTTTCTTCGCTGGTTGTAAAAGTCTGTAACCAATGCCTTGTTTTTTATCCAAGCTTCCGGTGTTGCAACTTCATCAATACTGTATTGCTCCCATAATCCTCCCGTATCTCTGAAAGTGTTAATTCCACTCTCGGCACTGATTCCGGCTCCTGTAAGTACGACTAAATTTTTCATTGCTAGAATTTATTACGCAAAGTTACACTTTTGTGAGATATGCTTATCAAGGCAAACAGGATAAACGCATTAAAATTAATTTCTTTGGATTACTTCGTTCCTTGCAATAACGCTATTTTGTTCGCTTAGAGTGCCATTGCGAATGACCAATAATAAAAAATTAGCCGGGAGAAATGACAATAAGATAATCTCTGTTATATTAGTATACAGCAAAACAATGCGGAAATCCTTTTATCAACTTCCATTGCACATCCCTTTTAATCCCTCTAGAAAGGAAAAGTTTCTTCTTTTTATCATTCTATTATTTTGGAAAACCGTCCGAACGTCCGGAAACAAGCAAAGCATTTACTTTGAAAGCTTCCGATCTTCCGGAAACTCCCAAAGTGAACGCCTGGATACTTTCCGACCTTCCGGAAACCCTCAAAGTGAATGCCTGGATACTTTCCGACTTTTCGGAAACCCTCAAAGTAAATGCCTGGATACTTTCCGACTTCCCGGAAACCTCCAAAGTAAATGCCGGGATATTTTCCGAACAGTCGGACATTATTGACACCGGAATGCAACATGTTATATGCAGGACACAGAAAGAAAAATGTTGTCATTGGCAGGAACGAAGTAATCCAAAGAAATTAATTTTAATGCGTTTGCCTTATCAAGACAAAACGATTTCACCTATTATTTCATGTCTGGGAATATGGGTTTCTAAAATACTTTCGTATAAAGTGACCTTTCCAACCTGGACTTCTTGGATAAAAGAGGTCTGCATAGATTCTATTGAATTCCAGAATTTTTGTTTGTTGTCAACTTTATTGATCCGGGCAACAGTGATATGAGGGACAAAATTGCCGAAATCATATTTGAACCCTAATTTTTTCATTTCCTTTTGGAGTTGTGTATGTAATTGTTCTATTTCGTTGGTTTTATTTATCCCAAACCATAAAACCCGCGGTTGATATCGACTCCCAAAAGCGCCGACGGTTTCGATTGTCATAACAAAAGATGAAATATCCGATACGGCAAAGCTAATTCCTTGCAATATAGAAGGTATTTTATCTTCCGGGGTTTCTCCCAGAAATTTTAATGTCACATGCATTAAGTCCGGTTTTACCCAGTTTATTCTATCCAGCTTTGTGGAAGTGGACTTGATTTTAGAATAAATATCCAGAAAGGTATTATCAGGGATGATATCAATAGCAATGAATAACCGCTTCATTATCGTAATGACCTTAACTTTTCAGCCATTGCTTGCCCTAATTCAAAACCCGCTTGATATTTTTCTTCAAAGACAGATTGTTTGTTTTCAACAGGGGTCCCGATTAGTTCCCAATTCATGGTTTGTGCAAAAGTGTTTAATTGTTTCACGGCAGCTCCTGCCCAGGTGAATGAACCATAACAAGAATATAACCGGTTCTTGATTCCACGATGTTCGATAGCAGAAAGCAATTTTTCTGCCAAAGGATATATCCCTCCCATATATGTCGGACTTCCTATAATGAGGCCTTTGTACCTAAATATATCCGAAAGGATGAAAGAAGTATCTGTTTTCGAAACATTATAAACAACAACGTTTTTTATTCCTCCGGCAACAACTCCTTCTGCAACAGCCTCGGTTAATTGCTGGGTATGTCCGTACATAGACCCATAAGCGATTACCACTCCTTCTTCTTCCGCTTCATACCGGCTCCATTTATCATATAGATCTACTACTTTTGATATTTCTTTTTGCCAAACAGGGCCATGAGTGGAACAAATGGTTTTAATATCCAATGTCGCTAACTTTTTTAATGCGTTTTGGGTAGGAACTCCGAATTTCCCGACAATACAGGCATAATACCGGCGCATTTCGTTCCAAAATTTATCTGTATTGATGCAGGAATCCAGGTAATCTCCATCAATGGTTCCGAATGTTCCGAATGCATCGGCAGAAAATAATATTTTATCTTTGTTTTCATAAGCGACCATTACTTCCGGCCAATGAACCATGGGTGCCATATAGAAGGTTAAGGTTCTTTTCCCTAGTGATAGTGTATCTCCTTCTTTTACTTCATGTAACTGTGTGTTTATATGAAAATATCCGTTCAGCATATCGAATGTTTTGGCATTGCCTACGATTTGAATGTTTGGATACTTCTGTTTTAATAATCCGATCGACCCCGCATGATCGGGTTCCATATGGTTGACGATCAAATAATCCACAGGCCTGTCCTTAAGGATCGCATCGATTTTAGCCAAATAGACATCTGCAAAAGAAACATCAACGGTATCGATGAGGGCTACTTTTTCATCTATAATTAAATAAGAATTATATGCAACACCTTCGGGTAGAGGCAAATAGTTTTCAAAAAAACTTTTCTGACGATCGTTCACACCAACATGAAAAATATTTTCGGCAATAGGTTTCTTATTATACATATTCAATAATTTATTTTTATTTTTTATAGAAGTTACACAAGCTAAATGAAGTTACAGGAAGTTACCAGAAATAGAGGTTAGTTGTTAATGATTTTCTGCCTTTTATCAGTTTTATCCTTTTTACTTGTTGGAATTGTTATCTGTAACTTGCATAATTTCTCGACATTAATTTATTCTAAAAAAAACGGTCTGGAAACTTACTTGTCCCAGACCAATATTGTTTTATCCTTCAGGTTCAAATTGATCTTTGGAAACGCCACATAATGGACAAACCCAATCATTAGGGATATCTTCAAACGCTGTTCCCGGAGCAATACCTCCGTCCGGATCTCCTACTGCAGGGTCGTAAACGTACCCGCATACACTACATACATACTTCATAATAATCATTTATTTTGGTTAATACTACTATCTTTATTCGGATTAATATAAGAAGGCGCATTTTTTGGAGTAATGCCCTTTTTCACTTCATGATAATGTTGATATGTTAATGGAATATCCTGTTCCGATACCATTTCACAATTAACAACCCTGCCAACAAACAAAATATGGGTGCCTAAGTCTATTTCGTGTTCAACGGTGCACTCAAACCACGATATTGTGTCATCTAATACAATAGGAACGCCTGTCTTTTCCCCTATAATGTAATTGGATTTCTCAAATTTATCAAAATTCCTACCAGACCGGAATCCAAAATTTCCAAGGGTAGTAGGAGTATAATTTTGCTTTAAAACGGATACGCTGAATGCCTTTTTGTTCTGAATAAATTGTGTTGTATAATTATCCTTATTGGAGGCAACGGCAATCTTTTCCGGTATTGCTGTTACCTGGAATACGGCAGTAGCAATAAATGCATTCTTTTTACTATTATCCCCTGAAGAGACAATATATACTCCGTATGTTAATTTTGAAAATGTATTTATATCCATATTGTTTTAGTAAAATACAAAAAGTATGCAAATATATTATTTTTTGCAGTATGAATCTTACTATTTAATGTAAAAAAGAATTTGAACTCTCTAAAGTATTTTCATTTGCCTATAAAAATCAAACTAGTAACTGAATATGTGTGTTCTTTTCTACAATACTATGATTAAAATATATAAAAGCATTCAAGCTGCTTATGAGGGGATGCTTGTGTGGTAATAATTATATAACGTATTCGCCTTGGCTTTTCCGATTACTTGTTCCAAGTCTTTCAGGGATGCATTTTTTATTACACTAACAGAACGGAATATGCTTAATAATTTTGCTGCGGTAGTTTCTCCTATGCCTTGTATATTGGTTAGTTCTGTTTGCATCAATGCTTTGTCTCTCCGTTGTCGATGATGTGTTATACCAAAACGATGTGCCTCATCCCGTAGATGTTGTATTATTCGTTGCGTTTCGGATTTTTTGTCTACAAATAAAGGAATAGGATCGTTAGGACGGTAAATTTCTTCCAATCGTTTTGCAATGCCTAAAAGAGGTACTTTGTCTTCAAGCTTTAATTTTTTAAGTACGGCATAAGCTGCCGAAACTTGACCTTTCCCACCATCTACAACAATTAAATCGGGTAAAGGGCTTCCTTCTGCCTGCATTCTTGTATAACGGCGTGTGATGGCCTCTGCCATGGTAGAGAAATCATCAGGCTTGTCTACCGATTTCACATTAAAAATCCGATATTCTTTTTTAGAAGGCTTTCCGTTACGAAAACATACCATGGAGGAAACAGGAAATTTTCCTTGTATGTTAGAGTTATCAAAGCATTCGATATATGCGGGGGGATGCGGTAATTGTAAATCTTTTTGCATCGTCTCCAGGAGTTGCCTTTTGTGTGATTCCGGATTGGAGAGTTCTTTTTGTTTCTGGCTTTCGTGCATGTATGCCATAGCATTACGATAAGCCAATTGTAGAAGTTTGTATTTGTCTCCTTGTTTGGGAACGGTAATTGTTGCATTACCAATATCAAAACCCAATTGATAGGGAACGATAATTTCTTTAGCTTTACTTTGAAATGTTTCCCGTAGATCGACTATGGCATATAATAGAATTTCTTCAAGGGTTTCGTTTAGCTGTTGTTTGACAGATAATGTATGAGTTTGGACAATTGCTCCGTTTACTACATGGAAATAGCAGACATAGGCAGTAGAAACATCTGCAATAATACTGAAGACATCTACATTATTGATGCTGGAGCTAACAATAGTTGATTTTGCCTGATATTTTTCCAGTAACGCCAGTTGCATTTTTACAACGTGGGCTTTTTCAAACGCCATATCGTTGGCATATGCCATCATCTTGTTCTTTAGTTCATTGATAACAAGAGATGTGTTTCCCTGTATGATGTTTACAATATGACGGATGTTTTCCTTATAGGATGTAATGCTTTGTTTCCCTATACAGATGCCTTGGCATTTCTTAATATGGTAATTCAAACAGGCCTTGAATTTACCGGCTTTTATATTCTCTTCCGTTAAGTTTAATTTGCATTTACGTAATGGATACAATTCTGAAATTGTTTCCAAAAGAGCGTTCATCACTTTCACGGAGGCATAAGGGCCGAAATAGCGGGCATCTTCCTCTATTTTTTTTCGTGTAGGAAATAGCCGGGGGAAAGGCTCATTGGTAATGCATAGCCAGGGATATGTTTTGTCGTCTTTAAGCTGAACATTGTATTTAGGACGATATTCTTTGATAAGATTATTCTCCAGCAACAATGCATCATACTCGGTATCTACTACTGTATA
This sequence comes from Bacteroidales bacterium, assembly GCA_031553535.1. Lineage (GTDB taxonomy): Bacteria > Bacteroidota > Bacteroidia > Bacteroidales > WCHB1-69 > JAIROC01. The sequence continues at coordinate 99,749 of JAVBLM010000002.1, forward strand.
TTGAATATCGGCAATGTTTTTAACCAACAGGCGTACCCGGGGGTGAGTTTGTTCTTTTAGAAAATAAGAAGATACTCTTCTCCTGAGGTTTTTAGCTTTTCCTATGTAAATAATAGTCCCATCCTTATCGAAATATCGATACACACCGCTTTTGTCCGGTAGTATTTCTAGAATGGATTCAATATGAGAATTTGTTTGCACAAACCTTGGGTTTTTTTAATGATTAGGTTTATGAAGCTTCTACGGCAGCTTTTAATCGTTCTGCATTTTCTGCTACTTGTAATGCTTCTATTGTATCTTGAATATCTCCATCCATGAAAACCGTTAGATTATACATCGTTAAATTGATGCGATGATCTGTAACGCGATTTTGCGGATAGTTATATGTGCGTATCTTTGCGGACCGATCTCCGGTTGAAACCATGGTTTTTCGTTTGGAAGAAACTTCATCCAGGTATTTTTGATATTCCATCTCAAAAATACGGGTACGTAAAATGCGCATGGCTTTTTCTAAATTCTTGATCTGGGATTTCTCATCCTGTATAGCAACAACAATACCCGTTGGAACATGTGTTAACCGGACAGCAGAATAAGTAGTGTTCACAGATTGCCCTCCGGGACCGGACGAACAGTATGTATCCTTGCGAATGTCGCTTTGCTTTAGTTCTACATCGAACTCATCCGCTTCTGGAAGCACAACCACCGATGCTGCAGAGGTATGAACTCTTCCCTGGGCTTCCGTCTGGGGAACACGTTGGACACGATGTACTCCGGACTCATATTTTAATAAACCGTAAACCCCTTCCCCGATAACATTGAAAACGATTTCTTTGAATCCCCCCATTGTTCCTTCTGTCATGGATGCCACATCTAATTTCCAATTCTTGGATTCACAATAGTGGGAATACATCCTGAAAAGGTCACCTGCGAAAATGCTGGCTTCATCTCCTCCTGTTCCGGCGCGTATTTCTACAATAGCATTTTTACTGTCTTGGGGATCGGAAGGGATTAATAACAAACGGATTTTATCCTCCATTTCTTCACAATCCAGTGTGAGCTGGTTTAATTCTTCTTTTGCCATTGCCCGAAATTCTTCGTCTTTTTCGTTGACAAGAACCTCTTTGGCATTTTCAATATTACTTAAGATATTTTTGTATTGTTTGTATGATTCTACGACAGGTTGTAAATCTTTATAATCTTTACTTAATTTCACAAACCGTTTCATATCCGCAACAACATCCGGCTGAACAATTTGCTCTCCAATTTCTTCCCAGCGTTTATATATAATTTCCAGTTTATCTAATAAGGTACTCATCTATTTAATATGCATGTTTTACAAGTTTGCAAAGATATAATTTTTCAATGAGAAAATAGAATGGTTATGCTTGTAATTAATGGTAAAGTGTCAAGAATTATACCTTTATTTATCTACTATCCCTTTATAATTGATTATTCTTTATTCTTCTTCTTCCCATGTGCAACTTCGTATCCGTTACTTACCCGGCGCTTCCCCATTCTGCGAAGAATCTCTTCGATTCCCATCGAAAAGAGACAATACAAGTATTTAAAGTACGATTAATGGTGTATTATAATCAATATATTTAAGGATAGAACTTGTCAAAAGTTGAGATAATCCCCGGCAAAAGAACGATTCTTTTTTAATTATTGTTATTTCCCGCTGTTTAATTTTCTATTATTGGCCATTTCCGGGACGGGGAAGGATAAACGCAAACGCTGACAACCATTTCGGAAGCTGGGGACGTATGAATCCAACTGTCGGCAACGATTCCCAAGTTTGAAGACGAATGAATCCATTTGTCGGCAACCATTCTCAAGTCCGAAGACGTATGAATCCAATTGTCGGCAACCATCCCAGAAGCCGGGGACGTGTGAACGAAAACGCTGACAATAATTCCCGAAATAGAAGATACTCGTCTAAAATTAAAGAAAGTAATTTCCTGATGAGAAAAAGTGTACCTGCATGTATTTGGCTGTCTTTTCCTTCTTCATTTCATGTGATATCAACTTTTGACAAGTACATAAATTAATAATTTACTGCGGATTATTCCATCTTTCAATTAAATCCACTAATGCAGGGTATGTTTTTTGAAGTATTATATCAATATCTTCTAATGGAATCCATTCTACCTTAAGAATTGATTCTTCTACTTGAGGCGTAGGCTTTTTATTACTTGCCGTATGCATTCCATACCAATGTGTTTCTTTCAACACAAAGTGATTATTGTAAGGAAATATATGGTATGTATATTTTAAGTCTTTAGTTATAGAGAGTTCATCAATACCTGTTTCTTCAATAACTTCTCGTATTGCTGCTTCTTTATCTGTCTCGCCTGCCTCTACATGCCCTTTGGGGAAATCCCAATGGTTAAATCGATAAATACTTAATATCGCATTGTTTTTGATTATTAGCCCTCCGGCAGCTCTTTGGAAAAGAAATCTCTTTTTTATATCTTCCAGAATGGTATTTTCTTCTTCCGGATTTTTATACAGTATGCAGACAGATTCTTGATCATAAAGAAAACGATTAATTATTTGATCCCAATCCAATGAAATATCATAAAGAAAACAATTTTTATCTTCTTTAGTCGTTTGATTATAATGTTCAAATCTTGTTATTGACAGAACAGTTTGATTGTAAAAAAGTTTGTAACTTTGCATTCGGAAATTTTAAAACATAACGAATGGATTTATCTAAAAATTGTGCGAAGTATTTATTGGAAATCAAAGCAATAAAATTAAATCCCACACAGCCTTTTACATGGGCATCAGGGTTGAAGTCACCTATCTATTGTGATAATCGTAAAACACTTTCTTATCCTCAGGTAAGAACATTTATTCGGGATGGATTGGTAGAGATGATAAAAAAAAGATATCCGGAAGTGGAAGTTATTGCAGGAGTTGCCACAGGAGCAATCGCACAAGGGGCATTGGTCGCCGAAGCTTTGGACTTACCTTTTGTCTATGTTCGCAGTGAAGAAAAAAAACATGGATTGACCAACATAGTAGAAGGAGTTGTGGAACCGGGGCAAAAAGTAGTAGTAGTTGAAGATTTGGTTTCCACCGGACAAAGTAGCTTAAAAGCAGCCAATGCTTTAAGAGATATGGGTTGTGATGTATTAGGAATGGTTGCTATTTTTACTTATAATTTGCCGGTAGCAACGCAGCGGTTTGAGGAATCAAATCTTTCCTTACATACATTGACCAGTTACCCTGTGTTAGTAGAAGAAGCTGCGGCTGAGGGATATATAAAAGCAGATGAAATAGAAACGTTGAGTCGATGGAGTAGAGATCCTGCGGCATGGGCGGAACAATATAAATAAGATGGAGTTAATAAGTAAAAAAGTAGCGATACAAGCGTTTGACAGGACAATATTCAATATGTTGATTGATTGTAATAATATTGAAAAATATATTCCTGGTGATAAAATACAAAATTGGCATTCTACCGAAGATAGTTGTTCTTTCTCTGTTGAAGGAGCCGGAAAAATAGAAATGAAGGCGCAAGAAAAAAATCCGTATTCTTCGGTTTCCTATTCAATAGGAAATGAGTTAACTAAAGCTGCATTAATAACTTTTTCAATTAGTAAGATAGGAGGAAAAGAAAATGTTTGTGAACTGGAAGCAAAGGCAGATTTGGATGTGCCTTTTTTTATGGCTCAGATGATAAAATCTTCTTTACAGCGTTTTATTGATATGTTGGTTGACTATATTAAAGTAGCAGCAGAGAAAAATAACAATTAAATAAAATAACACATAGTTTTGAAGAAGCTGAAAAAACAGGGTTTGTATGCTTTATTAACTATTGTTTTATTATTGATAAGTTTTTTACTTATCCCTTATTTAATCTCACCGATATATAATTTTTCCAAGCCGGAATTATTTTCAGGGCAAAGGTATTATAATCCATATCAACAAATGGATAGTTCATGGAAGGTGTGTAATTTTCATGCACATAGCCGGAGTTGGGGGGGAGTTACCGACGGAAAGAATACCAATATAGATACCATCTTCGAAGTTTATGAGAAGATGGGTTATTCACACATCGGAATTTCTAATTATCAGAAGATAAGTCATATTGAAAAAGAAAATATTCTGTCTATTCCTGTTTATGAACATGGATTTAATATTAAAAAGAGACATCATTTGCCTTTGGGAACGGATAATGTTTCCTGGCTGGATTTTTTCTTTTTTCAGACATTGAGTCATAAACAATTTGTATTAAATAAATTAAGACCTACTTCCGATTTCCTGGCAATCAATCATCCGAAATTTTCTAATGGTTTTGAAGAATCCGATTTTTCGTATCTCTCTAATTATGATGCTATAGAAGTATTAAATCATTACCGGACTTCTATCCCTCATTGGGACAGTGCACTCTCTTCGGGATATTATGCAGTGTTGCTGGCCAATGATGACATGCACAAATTAGATAAAATGGATGAAGTCGGAGTGAACTTTACCGTAGTAAATACAGATTCTCTTTCCCGGTATGATATCATACAAGCATTAAAAGCAGGACGGCACTATGGAGTAAAGATTCATCTTAAACCGGATGAAAGTTATCAGGTCAAGGCAAAACGAATCGCTAATTTGATTCATCCGGATTTTATGGAAATGAAAGGTGATACTCTTTTGGTTCGATTGGATACGGTGGCTTCGGTTATCCGGTTTATAGGGCAGGGAGGGCAGTTGAAAGATTCGGTATTATCTGCAAAAAACACATATTATATTTTTCAACAGACGGATACCTATATACGGATTGAAATAGAGGATGTGGATAGTAACCTGTATTTGTTTAATCCGGTTGTGCGAACAGATGATCAATACGTAGTAAATCCATACCGGGCAGAGGTAGATTGGGGTAAAACAAATTTTAAGCGGATCTTTATGTTAACTATTATAGTGTTGTCTATTTTCGGAGTTTATTGGAGAAAACGAAAAATTTATAACGAAAGATTCAAGCTTTTTTTCCAACGGCCATACAGGTTAAAGTTATTAATCCTTATAATCTTATCAACGATCGTAAGAATATTTATTGCATCGGATTTGGAATTGACCAACGATGAAGTATATTATCGGTTGTATGCTTTATATCCTGATTTTAGTCATTTTGATCACCCTCCTATGGTTGGATGGTTAATACAATTAACAACGTTAAATTTATTGTTCGATTCGGAGTTTTTTATCCGGTTGGGGGCGATTATATTAGGGAGTATTAATGTTATTTTAGCGTTTAAAATAGGAGAGAAAATCCATAGCGATCAGGCTGGATTTGTAGCCGCTTTCCTTTTTTGTATTTCTCCATATGTATTCTTAATATCAGGGATTTTTATCTTGCCAGATACTCCTCTGATGTTTTTTTGGATGCTGGTATTATGGATGGCTGTTCATATCTTCGAAGGAGAAATCACAAATAAGAAAGCTAACCGCTTATTAGGGTTGGGATTATTAGTCGGATTAGCCGTTTTATCGAAATATACGGCAATTTTCCTATGGATTGGGATAGGGTTGTATATTCTATTGTATGGCAGAAGTTGGTTTCGCAAATGGCAATTATATGCAGCTATACTCATAACACTGTGCTGCTTATTTCCTGTATTGTATTGGAATATGAATAACGACTTTATCAGTTTTGCATTTCAAGGAGAGCGGGTAAGTCTTTTCTCAGGAATTTGTTTTCCTTGTTTTCTTCAAGAAGTACTGGGAGAATTTCTTTACAATAATCCTTTTATCTTTGTAATGATTTACGTTGTGTTTTTTAGCTTTTGTTTTCAGAAAAATAGAACTTTTTTTTCAGCATATAACAGGTTGTTCTATTGTGTTGGATTTCCGATTGTTTTATTGTTTTTAGTTTTTTCTTTATTCCGGAACCTTTTGCCTCATTGGAATGCTCCCGGCTATACCACATTGATTTTCCCTATAGCAATTTATATTACAGAGAAGCTGAAACAAGACAAAAAAGGGTTATGGATACAAACAAAGGTATGGGCTGGGGTTTTGGCTTTTGTTGCTATTTTATTTCTATTGCACTTACGTTACAGTCTTTTTGAATTCAAAAAGTATGGCATACAGGATTTTACTATAGAATTATCTACATGGAGAAAAACAGGAGACGTCTTTAAAGAGTTCTCGCAAAACGCTGAGAAGAAGGGAGAGATACATCCCAATGCTCCTATTATTGCATCGAGGTGGTTTCCTGCTGCCAATTTGGATATGTATGTAGCCAAACCGACAAATAGAAAACTACTGGCTATCGGGAATATGGAAAGGATTCATAAATATGCATGGATCAATGCTTCTCGAGGAGGTTTTTATCTTGGTATGGATGCCTGGTTTATAACGGATGATTATGATTTTAATGATCCCGGTAAAATTGCCGTTTATTTTGAAAAAATATCCCCTCCTGATACATTGCAGATTATTCGCAATAATGAAGTATGTAAAAATGTATATGTTTATCAATTGAAAAATATGCAGAAACTACCGGATCCTTTGATTCGGGAGTGAATTTTATTATCTGTTTTGACGAGTGTAGGGTTTTGATGAAATATCACTAAATTGATTGCGAATATATTTCAAGTATCCTACAATGCCGATCATAGCGGCATTATCCGTACTGAACTGTAAAGATGGGATATGTATTGTCCAATTGTATTGATGAGCCAGTTGTGTTAATTCTTTTTGCAATCCGGAATTAGCAGAAACTCCTCCGGCAATCGCAATTTCGTTAATTTTTAAATCATTCGATGCTTTTATTAACTTTTTCATCAATGAATTGATAATGGATTTTTGAATAGAAGCACAAAGATCGTTCTTGTTTTCTTCAATAAAATTAGGGTTCTCTTTAAGCTGATCCCGTAGAAAATATAAAAATGATGTTTTCAATCCACTGAAACTGTAATCATAATTAGCGATGTTGGCTTGACTAAACGTAAATGCATCAGGATTTCCTTCTTTTGCTAATTTATCAACAATGGGGCCTCCCGGATAAGGAAATCCCAGTATTTTAGCAACTTTATCGAAAGCTTCTCCTGCCGCATCATCAATAGTGTTTCCGATAATTTGCATATCGAAATAATCATTTACTTTGATTATCTGTGTATGCCCACCCGAAACACATAAGCATAAAAAAGGAAATTTGGGAGAGGGAGTTTCCTTTTGAATAAAATGAGATAAAATATGCCCTTGTAAGTGGTCTACTTCTATAAGAGGGATATCCAGGGCATAAGCGAAAGCTTTTGCAAAAGAAACACCAACAAGTAGAGATCCTAATAAACCCGGACCGCGGGTAAAAGCGAGTGCGGATAATTGCCTTTTATCTATTCCTGCTTGTTTTAATGCGGCATGTACAACGGGAATTATATTTTGTTGATGGGCTCTTGACGCTAACTCCGGAACAACCCCGCCATATTGTGCATGAATTTCCTGATTGGCAATTATATTAGATAATAAACAATTGTCTTTTAATATTGCTGCTGAAGTATCATCACAGGAAGATTCTATTGCTAAAATATATATGCTCATACTTTTACAAAAGTACAAATTTTATTGTCTTGTTTTTCCGGGTAGACTTCTTTTTAGCAAAAAGGAACTTTAACTCTTTGTTTGAAGGTTTCCGGACTTCCGGAAAGGTATATTCACCATTGTTTGGAGTCTTCCGAATTTCCGGAAAGGTATATTCATTCTCGTTTGAGGGTTTCCGAATCTTCGGAAAGATATATTCACTCTTGTTTGAAGGTGTCCGAGCTTCCGGAAAGATACATTCACTCTTGTTTGAAGGTTTCCGGACTTCCGGAAAGGTATATTCATTCTCGTTTGAGGGTTTCCGAATCTTCGGAAAGGTATATTCATTCTCGTTTTAGGGTTTCCGAACATTCGGAAAGATATATTCACTCTTATTTGAAGGTTTCCGGAAGTCCGGAAAGGTTCATGCAAATCTTGCAGGCAGAATAATATTGATTAGTGTTAATGTTTAATAGAAGTTATCCAAGTTACAGGAAGTTACGGAAGTTATAATTCACGGGTATAATTCCTTGCAATTCGAACGATGGTTGTTTGCCTATTCTTTATTATTTTGCTTTCTGAAAATAGGATAGATAGGGGACAAAATTCTACAATAAAAGTACAATTAATTTTTTAAAACATGGAAATTTATATTTATGGAAGAAAGATCGCAAACGATTTGTGTGAAGAATAAATAATAGAGGATAAAAAGAAGGAAAATAACTATTATTTATTTTAAATAAGTTATTTTTTTAAAACATGGTCTCATTTTTGTGAATATTTCGTCCTGTGAGATAATTAATTTTTTCGAACAATTCCTTGGAAAGAATTTATGTATCTGAAATGTTAGTTCATGTTTATTTTTGTAGATGAACTAAAGAGTATAATTATGTATCAAAATTTTGCACGTATGAATTATTTTAAATTTTTATTGTTATTTGCCGTATGTTTTATTGGATGCAGTAGCAGCAACCAAAACGAAGAAAAAGAAGTAGAAGCCACCGAAATTGTAAGAAGTGATGAATTTAGAAAAATCGATCCCAGAGAAATTCCTGGAAACCCTATTGAATTAATAGGAGAAGAATGGATGCTTTTGACGGCAGGCAATAAAGAATCATATAATACGATGACAGTCGGTTGGGGAACGTTGGGAGATATCTGGGGAAATCCGGTCATAACCTGCTATGTTCGCCCTGATCGTTATACATTTAATTTTATAGAAAAAAGTGAATATTATACATTATGCTTTTTTGATCGTAATTATAGATCAAAATTGAGATATTGTGGTGCTACCTCCGGAAGAGATCTTAAAGGGAAAAATAAAGCCGAGGAGGCTGGCCTTACTCCTATGTATACAGAAAACGGATCTATTTATTTTAAAGAGGCATATCTGGTACTGGAATGTAAAAAACTGTACTCCGATCAGTTTAAAGCGGAGAATTTTGCTGCGGAAGTTGTTATGATAGGTAAAGAAGGTGCTGGGGGGCCTGCACAATCGGTATATAATGAAATGTCTGAATATCATAAATTCTATATTGGAGGGATTGTAAATTGTTGGATGAGATAGAAGATATGAAGGTATGGATTTTTGGAGGATTGTAAGATATAGTTTAAACCTTACTATTATTTTAGGGCTTATAATTATAATAGCCCTACAGGGGCGTATATATTCAGCAGTTGAAAATAATACTGTTAGTGAATCTTCTTTTGCAATACTCAATGATGACATATATAATTTCTTCCCCCAGGCCGCATCGCTGAATATTGTTGATAGCACATGGGTTGAAGTGTATGATAAAGAACATGAAAAAATAGGGTATGTGGTTTATTCGGCCCCGTATTCGAATGATATTTATGGATTTGGAGGAAATACCCCATTGATTATAGCATTAAATGAAAAACAAAAAATTATCGGCACAAAATTACTGGTGAATCACGAGACGTCCAGCTATATTGAATATGTTTCGAGTAAGGGATTGTTTGATAGTTGGAATGGTTTGACGATAGAAGATGCGATGGAAAAGCAAGTTGATGCAATATCCGGAGCTACACGTACATCTGAATCCGTTGTAAAATCATTTAACAAGCGGATGAGTATTTTGAATAATACAACCTATTGCTATCATTATGGGGTTGGGCCCATAGTAAAGAGGATTTGTGCATTATTGGTAATTATTATCGCTCTCTTTTGTTTTTTTAATCCCAAAGCAGCGAAGCCATACCGGTTGTATTTTTTAGGATTATCGGTAATAGTATTGGGTGTTTGGCAAGGAGTTTTTCTGTCTACGGCTAAAATACATGCGAGTCTGGTCAATAGCATTCCTTTTTTTGCACAATGTACGTTTTTTATTATTCTTATTTTATCTATTTGTTTGCCATTATTTACCAATAAACAATTTTATTGTATGTGGCTTTGTCCCTTTGGAGCATTACAGGAATTGATTGGTAAATCGAATAAGCGTAAGATTACTATTTCACGAGTGACATTAAAAGTGTTACTTTCCATGCGAAAATTTATTTTATTATTTATTATATTTTTACTGGTGATTGGAATGATGCCGGATCTTTCCAATATAGAACCGTTTTCGGTATTCACGTTTCGGTCTGCATCTAATTTTGTACTTATTTTAGCCGGATTATTTTTATTATTGTCTGCATTTATATCACGGCCATGGTGTCGTTTTTTCTGCCCTACAGGTCAATTATTAGATATGTTTAAGGCAATTTCATACAAAAATATTCGGCCGTAGTTAATGGACAGACATATTTTTTAGCAATCTAGCCCCATTGTTTGCTTTATTAATGTTTTTTTTATTGCTATTTTTTGCCTTCTTGTTTTTGCCTTAATTTTTTTATATACATTTGCATGTCTTTCCATAGAAGAAGAAGGATTTTGAAAAGCAGGGAGAAAGAAAGACTTCATTCAATTTTTTAACTAAAACAATTGACCTATGAGACTATTTTACAATGAAGTAGAACGGGTTAATCCACGAGAGTTCGAAGTTCCTCCAAAAACATATATTGACATACACGAAGTCCGTATTTTGATAGAAAAATAATATACATATATCAACAAATGCAAAGTCTGTATATTGTTCAGGCAAAATTAGGACTTTACTTGAATATTAAAATAAATGACATAATAGACAGAAGCAAGCCGAAAATCCTTTGATGGGTAAGCATTAATTTAAATGTATATTATAGTAGAAATATAAAGTTTACTATTAAAATTGAATCAATTAAAGATAAATAGAAGCCAATAAAATCAGAATTATCATGAAAAAAATTTTATTAATGTTTGCCCTTGGGGTAATGGTATTGGGTGCAAATGCACAATTAAAAGTAAGCAATGATGGTAAAGTTTTCCTAAGTAATGTAGAAACAGTAAATGGTTGGGGTCATAGTTATTTACAATGGGAATCACACAATCTTGTGATGGGTACGCCACCTGGAAAATATACATATAATAGCATTGACTTGAAACCGGGAGGAGCAAGCCAAGGAACGCTTTATTCTCAGATTAGGATGTATACAGCAACCGCACCTAATCAACAAACATTAAAAATACAAATTAATTCGGAGGGTAATACATATTTTATGAACCCCGGAAATTTTGGTATAGGAACAAATAATCCCACGTCAAAACTACATCTTTTAAGTGGAGGAGTGGATCTGACATTTAGATTTAGTACAGTACCCGAGATAGGGACACTTAAAGGCCTTATTAATTTTAAGAATTCAAATGGTGTGTTTATCATTTTAGGTGCTGCTGCTTATGGAACAGCATCAGACAGTAACTTAAAAGAAAACATTACTCTTTTAGAAAATTCCACAGCTATTCTTAAAAAAATAAAAACGTATTCTTATTATTTCAAGTCAACTCCTGTTAAAATAGACGAAACCAGGAAAAAAGATTATGGTGTATTGGCTCAAGAAATAGAAACGATTTTGCCAGATCTGGTACTGACCGTGGATGGAGAAAAATTGGTTAATTATGATGGTTTTATCCCTATTCTTATCAATGGATTTAATGAGCAGCAATCTTTAATTGAAAAACAACAAAACATTATTGAAAATTTACTACAAGAAATGGAAACATTAAGAAATACATTAATAACTTGTTGCAACAGCAAAAATCAAAAGAATATCCAGGAGTTTGATCTTGAAGGGCAAACAGATGCCGCTACGGAAGAAATGAAAGTTTACCAGAATGCTCCCAATCCCTTTAATGAGAGTACATTTATTCGTTGTTATATACCCGAAACTATACAAAAAGCAGAATTATGTGTGTATGATATGCAAGGTTCCCGAATAAAATGTCTTCTTATATCAGAACGTGGAACAACAACCATACAAATACAGGCGGGACAATTAGCCGCAGGCATATATACTTATTTGTTAATAGGTGATGGTAAAACCAGCGATACTAAGCAAATGATTTTAACAAAATAGGAAATATTATGAAAACAAAAGTTCTTATTATCGTTCTTGTTTGTATCGTTTTGCAAACAAAAGCCCAGACAACGGATACCAATACTATTGTTAACGACAACAGTTCGTGGGCAACATTATATTCTTGGTGGGGATTTGCCGACACTGTTATTCTTTACAATAGTACCAGCTATTATTTTTTTGATGGAGATACTCTTTTTAATGAAAAAATTTACAGAAAAGTTTTTGAATACAACGATGAACAACATGTAGAATGCTTTTTTGCAGGTTTGATACGAGAAGAAAACAAAAAAACATATTTTGTCCCTTACAAAGTATCGCTTGATTCCCTTTTAGAAGAATCTATTTTATATGATTTTACATTGAAAACAGGCGATACCCTAAAAATAGATGGAAGAAATTTTCGTATTGAAAAATGTGATACGGTAATTTTCAATGGAGAGCCAAGAAAACGAATGATACTAGCAATTCACTATTCTTATGTTGATACAGTGATTGAAACTGTTGGTAGCTTTAGTGGTTTATTATCCCCTTTATACTATGATAATACCGGATTTAGAGAACTATTGTGCTATACTCAAAACAACGAATTGTTATATAAAAATCCAAAATATTCGGAATGTTATTATAATAACCTTTCTGTGTCAATAATGCCAACTATAGAACAAAACCATTTTTCTGTTTTTCCAAATCCAGTTGATGACAGATTGACTATTTCTTGCTTAAATAACACAATATTGCGAATCGAAATCTTTGATGCTTTTGGGCGACAACTTTATAATCAAACAGATAAAGATAAAATTGATATGAGTTCTTTTTCAAAAGGTTTATACTTACTTAAAGTCTATGATATAAATGAACATGTTTCGGTATTTAAAATCATTAAAAATTAGTGTATTATGAAAACAAAAAGTCTTATTATCGTTCTTGTTTGCCTGGTTTTACAAACAAAAGCTCAGACAACAGATACCAATACTATTGTTAGGGAACAACGTGCATGGTCAACATTATTTTCTGTCCCTGTCCTTAATATAAAATGGACATATTATACTTATTTTAATGGCGATTCTACTGTCGGGGAACAAGTTTATAAAAAAGTGTTTTCGTATGAAGGTCACTCACAGGAAGCTATAAAATATGAAGGGCTTATGAGAGAGCAGGATAAAAAAACCTATTTTATTCCGGTAGATTCCATAACCGAATACATACTGTATGATTTTTCGTTGGAGGAAGGCATGCATTTCGAATATATAGACTTCTTTTTTCTTCATACGATATCATGTTCTGTAGAACGGGTCGATTCTGTAGAAATAGGCGGCATTCAAAAAAAGCGAATACAATTGGCCGTTTTGTATCCTTACCGTTACAGCCACCTTAAACCTGTCTGGATTGAAAACCTGGGTAGTCTGGAAGGAATACTTTTTCCGGCCGGCACACTTGTTCCCGGCCCTTCTAATACACTATTATGTTATTTTGAAAATAATGACTTGATTTACAAAAATCCTGACTATTTGGAATGTTATTACGATGAACCGGTTTCCGTACAACCGATATCGAATGAGCGGGATATAACGGTTTATCCCAATCCTGTAAAAAACCTTTTGACCGTATCATCTTCCGGCAACTCCATATTACAAATTGAGATCTATGATATTCTGGGAAGAAAGCGGTACTGCCAACCCTGGTGGAATGTTATAGATATGAGTTTTTTTTCAAGAGGTTTGTACATACTCAAGGTGTATGATACAAAGGGACAGGTTTCTTTATTTAAACTTATTAAACAATAGTGTATTATGAAAACAATAATAATATTTTCAGTCTGGATATCATTAGGAATAAGTTCCTTGTATGCACAGGTTCTGGTTTCTGCAGATAAAACAATAATCAGTGATACCCTGTTTCCTATAAACCAAAAAAACAATCTAAGCTCTAAAACTGTCATTGCCTCAGGGCAGGCAGAATTTTCTTCCCAGTCAGGTTATATCAGGATATTGCTTTCCGATGATTATGGGTATGATTTATTGATCTATGAAAGTTCTCCGCTGTTTACTGTTAATGGAATAGATAATTTCAGCAGTGCAGCAATGGAAACCGTAGATATCCCTTCTCATCTTGCATTAACAAAAGTTCGGATAGAAATAAAAAATGCTCAACTGAAAAATTTATCGGTAAATGTATCCGAAAGAAACCTTTCCAAAGCTCAGCAGCAAGCCACAACAGATAGAATTGCTTTAATAAATAACAATCTTCGCACCCGAAATGCATTATGGGTAGCAGGGGAAACGCCTGTTTCCCGAATGACTTATGAAGAAAAGAAAGGATTGTTCGGCGGACAAGTTCCCGATTTACAGGGACTCGAGTATTATACAGGAGGAGTTTTTGAACTGTATAGCGATAGTAGTGTAACACCTACTCAAAATATACAAAGTACAACAAAATCATCTTATGTATCTTCTTTTGATTGGAGGAATAGGCATGGAATTAATTGGAACACCCCGGTGAAAACTCAATTTGGAGGGACTTGTGCGACATTTAGCACAGTTGCAGCAACGGAAGCACTTGTAAATTTGTACTACAATAAAAAATTAGATATGGATTTATCTGAAGGAGATATTGTTGCATGTCAAAACACAAATGGTTGTAATGGAAGGGAGCCTTATCAAATTCTTGATTATATTGCCTCTACTGGTGTTGTAAATCAGGAATGTTTTTTAAATGGTAATTGCAATGCTGTCTGCAGTTATAAGTGTCCTAATCCTGCTGAAAGGATTAAAATTAACGGTTATATTCCCTTCGGTTTTTCCTCAACGGATCCGGAATGGGATTATCCACCAACGGAAGAGTCATTAAAAAAAATGCTAATAAAACATGGCCCCTTAAGTAGCGGTATTAGTAATTTACATCATGCAATGACTTTAACTGGATTTGGCACTATAAAAGCCGGAGATATTATTTATGAAGGATTTGATAATTCGATTGTAGTACCGATAAATGACCCAAGAATAGGCACAACGTATTGGATATTCAAAAACAGTTATGGAGCGGATTGGGGAATGAATGGTTACGGGTATTTTAAAACGAATATTATCAATATAGGGCTAGGAAACACAGATGCATTATTATCCCCGATTACAAGCCTCAGGTATACCAACGCTGATATTATTTGCGAAGACAGGGATGGAGACGGTTATTATTATTGGGGTATAGGACCCAAGCCCGCACATTGCCCTGCCTGCGCTCCGGACGAACCCGATGGAGATGATTCCAATCCATATCAGGGTCCAATGGATCAATATGGATATTGTCGCTCCATTTCACCTATGTTTGATGTTATTAGCACATCCCAAACCTGGAGCTCAAGCAGAACATTATGCAGAAATATTGTCATTCAATCAGGTGTTACGTTAACTATAACAGCCCCGGCAACTGTATTTTTAACAAACCATACAATAACCATTAAAAACGGTGGAAAATTAGTTCTTACAGGAGGAACTATCGACAATGGAACTATTGTTGCACAGAGTGGTAGTGAACTCACAATAATAAATAATGGGAAACTATTATTAGGAAGTTACAGTAACCTTGATGTACAATTGGGAGCTGTGTTTAATCTGACATACGGGGATATCTCATTAAAATAGCCGGTATTGTTTTTTTATTCATTTTATTATTATTTGCATTTATATCACGGCCATGGTGTCGTTTTTTCTGCCCTACAGGTCAATTCTTAGATATGTTTAAGGCAATTTCATACAAAAATATTCGTTCATAATTATTATTCAGATACATTTATATTCTTTTAAAAGAGAGATTGAATGAATGATAGTGAGAACCAAATTAGTTGGAATGACTTCCTAAGGGTTGAGATTCGGACGGGTACAATTATTGAGGCAAGAATTTTTAGTGAGGCGAAAAAGCCGGCATACAAACTTGTTATTGATTTTGGAGAAATCGGGATTAGAAAAACATCTGCACAGATAACAAAGTTATATGAACCTGATGAAATAATAGGGATGCAAATTATTGCCGTTGTTAATTTTCCATCAAAACAGATTGCAAGCTTTATGAGTGAATGTTTAGTATTGGGAGTTCTTGGAGAAGAAGGGGACGTGACACTTTTAACTACCGAACGAAAAACGAAAGATGGATTGAGAGTAGGTTGATTTTAATTTTTGTTTACTTATAGAAAGTCAAAAAATAATATAGTAATAATTCAGTAGATTTATATATAATATGAGAAGTAAAAATGTAATTATCTATCAAATAGGTTGTTTATTATTAGTTATAGCATTGATCATAGTACTTGTTCGACAAAACAAAACTGAAACGGTAAAACCCATGAAAACAATATCGGCAAAAGAATCTGTTCTTTCTGTTATTCATAACCGTAAGAGTGTACGGGATTTTATTCCTGACAAGACGATTAGTAAAGAGGATATAGAGACTATAGTAAAGGCAGGAATGGCAGCGCCATCAGGAAGAGATGCACGGCCTTGGGAAATTATAGTTGTTGATGATAGAAATGTATTAAATGGCATGGCTGAACAATTGCCTTATGCCAAGATGTTACAGTATGCCCCTTTAGCAATAGTTGTCTGTGGTGACACAACAAAATCATTTTATTGGTATGTGGATTGTTCGGCAGTGACGGAGAATATTTTATTGGCAGTGGAATCCCTGGGATTAGGTGCTGTATGGACAGCAGCATATCCTTATGAAGATAGAATGAATGCTGTAATCCAGAGTATAAATCTTCCCGGCCATATACTTCCTCTTGCCGTAATCCCAATAGGATATCCTCAAGGCGAACAAAAGCCAAAAGACAAATACGATGAATCCAAAATACACTATAACAAGTGGTAATAGTTGAATAAGTTAAATCAGTATATATTACGAAAGAAATTGATAAAGTATAATTGTACTTTACTTTTTCATAAAAAAAGTGTACCTTTGCTTCCTATCTATTTTTATTATAAATGAATAATAATCAATAAATTTTAATATTAAATGTCAAAAAGAATAATACATACAGACAATGCTCCGAAAGCAATAGGTCCTTATAGTCAAGCTATTGAAACAAACGGAATGTTATTTATCTCTGGACAAATTCCGGTAAATCCTCAAACGGGACAGGTTCCGGAGGGAATAGAAGCTCAAACTGAGCAGGTAATGCAAAATATAGGAGCGATTTTAAAAGAAGCAGGCTATGAATACAAAGATGTTATAAAATCGACATGTTTGTTGAGTGATATTGTTAACTTTAAATCCATGAATGAAGTATATGGAAAATACTATACTAAAGATTGTCCGGCAAGGGCGGCTTTTGCTGTTAGAGACCTTCCGATGGGAGTCTTGGTAGAAATAGAAACAATTGCAGCGAAATAATAAATTATTAATGAATAAAAATATAAAAAGAAAATGAAGAAAATATTAGTTTTTGCGATTTCTTTATTGTTTGCATTCCCAAATATTATGAATGCTCAAAATAGTGAAGAAAAGAAAGAAGGATTTCAATTTACCGAGATTAAACGTTTACCTGTAACTGCTATAAAGTCTCAAGACAGGGCAGGAACATGCTGGTCATGGTCAACTATCTCGTTTTTGGAATCGGAAATTATTCGATTAGGAAAAGATTCGGTTAGCCTTGCTCCTCTATATATTGTTTGGAACACATACGATGAAAAAGCAAAACGTTATGTACGGATGCATGGAAATTTGAATTTCGGACAAGGTGGAGCTTTTGCAGATGTGTTATGGACAATTAAAAATTATGGAATAGTTCCATTGTCGGTATATTCAGGATTAAATTATGGTGAAGAGATACATGCACATGGGGAATTGGATGCTATTTTGAAAGCATATGTGGATGCTGTCGTTTCGAATCCCAACAAGAAATTAAGTACGGCATGGCTAAGAGGATATGATGCCGTATTGGATGCATACTTAGGGCCTAAACCGGAGAAATTTACTTATAAAGGGAAAGAATATACTCCTGCTACTTTCTATAAAGATGCTACAGGATTAAATATGGATGATTATGTTAGTTTAACTTCTTTTACACATCATCCTTTCTATACTTCATTTCCAATAGAGGTTCCTGATAATTGGATAGGTGAAAGAAGTTATAATATTCCGATTGATGAACTGATGAGTATTATGGATAAAGCAATTGATAACGGATATACGTTTGGTTGGGGATCTGATGTTTCAGAAGATGGTTTTGTTCGCCGTGGTAGTGTTGCAGTTGTTCCGGATTTTGATAATGTTGAAATGGCAGATGCTGAAATCGCAAAATGGACAGCAATGCCTAAAAATAAAAAGATGGAAGAATGGCTTAAAAATCCGGGAAAAGAAAAAGAAATAACCCAGGAAATGCGTCAGGAAGCATTTGATAATTATCAAACTACAGATGATCATGGGATGCATGCAATAGGAAAAGCAACAGATCAGAATGGGAATAAATATTTTATTGTGAAAAATTCTTGGGGTGAGTATGGAGATTATAAAGGTTATTTGTATGCCTCATATCCTTTTGTGAAATATAAAACATTAAATATTGTTATCCACAAAGATGCTCTTCCGAAAGACTTGAAGAAGAAATTAGGGATTAATTAATCAGATTAAAAGTAAATAATTAATGAGGCTTTCTTTTTAAATAGCCTCATTTTTTTATCATTGAAGTTTTGGATTTAATGTTTCTCTCTGAAGTTTCAGAGGAGCAAAAAGCGTTGCCGTTTTCACCATCTAATATAAAATGATTTCCGAAATCCTTTCTGTCTGAATAGGTCTTCTTTCGTTCGGAGGATTATTACTCAATTTGCAAACAGAATAATACTCTGTATTTGCATCGTGCTTGTCACATAGATGTAATAGATACCTATATGGGTAGGATAGGGAATTGCTGGAATATTCTTATATCACGACTTAAACAAAATAAAGCAGATAAATATAAAAGACCCCGACAATTTACTTGTTCAACTCTTTAATTGCAGCTTCAATTATTTCATCGTCAGCATTGATGACCGGATAAAATCCCTTTTCTCCGAATAGATTCCGGCCAATATATGCTTTTGTCCACTTCTTGAATTCTCTGGTGGAATAAACAGAGAGCTCAGGTGTTATACCTGCCTCTTTTCCTTTTGCGACTATTTCGGCAATCATGGAGCTGTTAACATTGAAATTAACAAGAAAGTCATCAACGGTTTTGTATGTTTTTGTTAATCGAGCTCTGTTTCTATCAACATATTCCATTGCATAGGAAAATAAAATTCCCTGGTTTGCAATTTTATTGAAATAAATAACACTATCGGATTTCTTTATCGGGATAAAAACATCGGGCATAATGCCTCCTCCTCCATAGACTACTTTTCCCTTGGGGGTATAATAGCGTAATGAGTCTGCAAAATGAATACTGTCTTTGTCATCCATTTCCCCACGTTCATACCGGGAGATTATATCGGAATAATATTCGTCATTGTTATTTGCATTAAAAGGACGTTGAATAGATCTTCCCGTCGGAGTATAATAGCGAGCTACCGTAATTAGCACTTCGGAACTGTCGCTGAGATAAAACTGACGTTGAACCAGTCCCTTTCCAAATGATCGCCTGCCCAATACCGTTCCCCTGTCAAGATCCTGTATTGCTCCTGCAACTATTTCGCTGGCGGAGGCAGAATATTCATCTATTAATACTGCGATTTTCTGATTTTCTTTCTTGAATAATCCTTTGGAGGAAGAAAGATACTCTTGTTTTCCAACGGCTTTCCCATAAGTATAAACAATCAATTCTTTACTTGGCAGTAATTCATTACAAACAGCAATTGCTGCTCCGAGATATCCACCCGGATTTCCCCGTAGGTCTAAAATGAGTTTGTCCACTCCTTCCGAAATCAGGTTAGC
The DNA here is from genome assembly GCA_031553535.1 of Bacteroidales bacterium. Taxonomy (GTDB): domain Bacteria; phylum Bacteroidota; class Bacteroidia; order Bacteroidales; family WCHB1-69; genus JAIROC01. The sequence goes on from JAVBLM010000002.1 coordinate 119,624, forward strand.
TAACGCATTATGGAACTCCTCTTCTGTAGTAAAAGTAAAATTGTCAATACTGACGTAGCCAATCTTTGGCGCAATTTTATAGTAAATATTTATGCTGTGAACAGGTATCTTATCACGGATAATCTGAAAAGGGATTAATTCTTTTAGATCACCTCTAAGAATTTCCACATTCACTTTTGAGCCTTTTTTTCCACGTAGAAGCTGAATGATTTCCGTGTTTGCTATTTTAACTCCTGCAATTGTCTTGCCATCTACATTAATAATTCTGTCACCTGCAAGAATGCCTACTTTTTCGGAAGGTCCTCCTGTTGTAACGCTAATTACCAACAGCGTGTCTTGATGCATATTGAATTGGATACCGATCCCTTCAAATTCACCCATAAGCACGGTATTTGCCTGTTCGGTTTCTTCCTTTGTCATATAAGAAGAATGAGGATCCAGATTCGTCAGCATTCCGCGAATGGCTTCTTCATCCAATTGTTTTTTTGTCACATCCTCAAAATAATATTTATATATAATGTCGGATACCTCACTCACTTTATCTTTTCCCACTTGGATATTAATAAGGGGAATGTTTTTCTTGGACGGGACGAATAAAATTCCAATAAGAAGGCCTAGTATGAGTGCTAGAGATAAATAAACAGGTAGCCGAATTCTATTTTTCGAATTATTATTTTCAGTCTGCATATATGGTTTTAATAAATACTATTTTAAGAAATCAGATGGATAATGTAAAAAGCTATCCGATTCTTTTAACAATAGCTTCTTGTTGTTAAAGATCAAATATAAATTATCGTCGATTGACTGTAGTTCAATATTATCAATATCTATGCCATACACAATGAGTTTGTTCTGGGTTTTACGATAACCCGCAAAATTGGTAGGATTGTCCCACTGTTCAATAAGCAATTCATTTTTTCTAGCAGATGCCGGTTTAGGATCTGCCAATGTGTCCTTTGTAGAATATGTAATAGGAATAATAGCTTCTGCTATTTTCATGTCAGCCTTTATTGTTATAGAGGGTTCTTCGGAAAATATGGTGTCTTTCTCCACAATTACTTCTTTTTCTATCAATATGAAAGAAGTGTCTGCTGATTTTGTATTTGGTTTCTTTTCCTGTTGTTTTCCTTTGTAGAGTGTGAGATCTTCTGTCGCTACTTTTGTAGAGTCTGAATTTGGGAAAATCTTATATATCTTCACAATGTTTTCCTTTGTGAAGTTGGAAATTACTCCAAAATACATTATAAGGCCAGTTATTATAACACCCGTTACTATACCTATCCCCAAATACAAAAGATTTTGTTTTTCCCTCCGGCTAAGCATTTTATTAATATATATCAATAATATATGGAATACGTGCCTGTATCCCTTTTAGTTCTAACGCAGATTCTATAAACTGGAAGTAAGCATATGTCTGATACAAGTTGGATCTTTGCATTCTTGATGAGATTTTACTTTCCAGGAACGATTCTGTAATTTCCTGAAAGAAGTCTTTCAATGCAGGCCGTTCGCTAACAGTATAATTTGAAATATCTGCAAGATTGGCCGCTTTTTCAATAGCAATATCCAATCCTCCAAGTGTGTCAACTAAGTTTAAGCGTAAAGCATCGGTTCCGGACCATACACGTCCTTGTCCTATCGAGTCAACAAACGAAGCGGTCAGCTTTCTTCCATCGGCTACCCGTTTTACAAAAACGGCATATGTGTTCTCTACATTCTTTTGAAGAACACTTCTTTCATAAAGATCCAAAGCACGGTTCATGGTTGTTGCATCCGAATGCTGGTTTGTCTTAACCCGGTCTACCGTGATTCCTAGTTTATTTGCCATTAATTTCTCCGCATTCGGAAAAAGGCCGAATACGCCTATCGATCCGGTCATAGTGGTTGGTTGGGCAACAATATAACTTCCTGCACATGCAATGTAATAACCTCCTGATGCGGCATAATCGCTCATGGAAACAACGATTGGCTTTTCCTGGCGAGTTAGATCAACCTCTCTCCATATAGATTCGGACGTCAGGGCGCTTCCTCCTCCGGAATTTACTCGCAGCACGATAGCTTTTACATTTTTATCTTTTCTCGCCTTTGCAATTTCTTCTACGGTAGAACTTCCGATTACTTGATTTCCTCCTTCTTCGTCCATAATATTTCCTACTGCATAAATTACCGCAATTTTATCACTTTTTACTTTATGGGGAGGGAGTGTTTTTTTATAGTCTTTGGTTTCAACCAAATTGATTTTTTTCGTTGAGTCTAAATCCAGTTCCGAGCGCATGAATGCTTCGAATTGATCCTTGAAAGCCAATTGATCTATAAAACCTCTGTCTACAGCCATTTCAACATCAGCAAGAAATAACAAGCTATCGCAACTATTATTAATCGTTTTTACATCAATCGAACGGCTTGCACTGATATTCGCAACCATATGATTCCACATCGAATTCAAATAAGTTTGTATTTGTTCCTTATTTGCTTCACTCATTTTATTAAGCATATAGGGTTCAACAGCACTTTTGTACGTTCCATGCCTGATAATTTGCATGTCCAAATCTATTTTATCAAGTAATCCCTTGAAAAAGAATACTTCTGAAGCTAATCCCCTGAGATCTATCATTCCTTGCGGATGGAGGAAAATCTTATCTGAAACCGATGCCAGATAATAAGATACCTGCGATAAAGATTCCGAATAACAATAGATAAACTTTCCCGATTCTTTGAAATCCAGGAGGTGGTTACGGAGTTCTTCAATAATGGCAAGAGGAGCCGAAACAGAAGATATGTCCAAGTAGATACCTTTGATGTTTTTATCATCTTTGGCATGTTTTAATATGGAAGATAACGTATTTAACCCTATTGTCTTTTCTTGCGCAAAGACAGGCATAGGCATAACGTATTTTTCAAAAGGATTATCACTTGCCCGTTCGGATATTGTACAGTTTAAGTCCAGGTGCAATACTGATTCGGAAGAAATCTTAGGTACGCTGTCCTTCGATAATGCAGCAACTCCAACAATCAAAAAAATCAACCCTATTAACACTGGTGTTATAATTAAACCCAGAATGGTTGCCAAAAGCATTTTAAAGAAATCTTTCATCTTATTATATTTTTAGATGGTTATATATTGATTATTGTTTAGCGTCTCATTTCTCGTATGTTTCCAAGATTGATATTTAATCTCACAGTAACAACATGATGGTTCATAGCTGTCCATGGATATGTAACATCAGCCTCCGGTTGGTTTTCTTGATATTCTTGCATTTCTGGATTATAATTATAAAATGTCCGTATATTAAATCCGTATGTTATCATTGCTGTCACACGTTGTATGCTTTTTGTCCGGTCGGAATATTGGGCAGGAAAAGCAATCCCTACTTCAGGCCGTACATAGAAATTAGAATAGCCGGAGGATATATCACTTTTTGTTGCATATGCAAATTGAAGGGCTATTCCGTAAACAAAAGGATTCATATCCAAACTGCCGATATAGCTGCAATGAAATGTTCCTACAAGATTATGGGTTTGATAACCGCCATCGCTAAATCCAAGTCCGAATTGATAGGTAATACTTTGCTGCATAAATCTGTTTCCTACTCCATAATATTGGCTGGCAACGTATCCTATCCCAACCATAGGCACTACACTAACGGGTTGTTTAAGACTGGCAGAAATACCCGCACCAAAATTAAATGTCAATCCATGCCTGATGTAAGTAAAACTTTTGCCTATACTGGAAAAGTTATTTTTTTTTCCTTTCCTGTTAGATTGTCCGTAAGCATTGTTTTCGATGGTTTGGATGCCAAGAAATGTAATTATGAATAAAAATATGCCTAAACCTTTTTGTATAACTTTTAGAGAATTTCCCATACCGTTTTTATTATAAAGATTATATATGGCAAAAGTACAAAAATTATCCATTGATTTTTTAATATTTTTATCTTATCTTTCAATATAGTTTTCAAGCATGGATTTGAATATGAAAAAGAGCATATTATCAGTCTTCTATACATGATTTTGTATTCTATCCGGTAATGGTTAGTGGGTATTCTTTTCCACTATTGTTTTTAACAGGTTCGATATTAAGAACAGTGCTTTTCCTTGTTTCCTTTTCGTCGATATCCCTCTGCAATGATAGCAGGTATTAAAACAGCGGATATTCTTAGCGGAAAAACAAGTCCGAATAATTCTTCTTGTAGGATAATTTTCTGTAATCTTGTTAAGGTTCGGGCACGAAATTATGTGATTTTTTTCCACATAATCAAATCAATAAAAGAATTTGTTTTCTCCATTCCCCTGTAACTTTACTTAACTTTTATAACTTCCTGTAACTTGCGTAATTTCTTTTATTTAAACAAACTAAATTCTGACCCCCTGGCTCATGTTAAATTAAGGTCGGATATAAAAGTATAAGACGCTTTCGGGTGTTTCCGAACCGTCCAAACCAAATGGTTTGCCTATTTCGGAAGTTCCCGAAACCTCCAAACCGAATGGTTTGCCTCTTTCGGAAGTTCCGAAACCTCCAAACCGAATGGTTTGGGTCTTTCGGAAATTCCGAAACTCACAAACCAAATGGTTTGAACCTTTCGGGTATTTCGGAAACTGCTTAAAAAAGTATCTGAGTCTTTGAAATATCTTCCGAGCCTTCCAAAACAAATACATTGAACCTTTCGGATACCTTCCGAAATCTCCCGAAAAAGCGTTTGATCCTTTCGGGAATTTTTCTTGTTGGCAAAAACTGTGAAATACCTCAGTCATACTATTCCGAACAGATTTTATTTATCTGGCTTGCGTAACTCCTGTGAAATTATTACAGAAGTTGTCAAAAGTTAAGATAAAATGGATAGAGATTGCTTCGTCGTTCCTCCTACCAATGACAGAGATTATTTCACTGCGTTTCGATGCTTTCGCTACACTTCGTGGCTCAGGTGCTTCGTGCCTCGCAATGACGCTCTTAGCCAACATATTGCCGTCATGCTGAACTTGTTTCAGCATCCCCGTTTTTAAGGATGACGCTATTAACCTATGCTTACTGTCATTTCCTACTGTTTGATTGTTTATAATTGGATACTCACAAATTACGCTATTTCGTTTGTTTAGAGCGTCATTGGTAGGAAGAAGCAATCCCCTATCTTAACTTTTGACAACTTCACAGATTATTTTTTAACTTTTTGATTTACATGAATAATAAAAAGACTATTAAATTTGTTTTTAAATAGTGAAGTTATCAAAAGAGCGACCTTTACATCAACTTTTGATAATTTCAGTATAAATAATTAAAAATAGGAGAAAATTAAAATGAATAAATCATTGAGGGATGCAATTGAGCATCGTAGAACATGTTATACAATAACAGATAAAAGTCCTGTTTCGGATGAGAAGATTGAAGAAATCCTTGATTTTGCAATTCTGAATGTACCGTCTGCATTTAATTCCCAATCGACTCGATTGGTACTTTTATTAAATGATAATCATAAGAGATTATGGCAGATAACAAAGGAAAATCTTCGGAAAATACTTCCGGCGGAAGCCTTTCCGCCCACAGAGTTGAAAATAAATTCATTCGAAGCAGGTTATGGAACGATTTTATTTTATGAGGATCAGTCTGTAGTGAAAGGCTTACAGGAGAAATTTCCTCCTTATGAAGATAATTTTCCTGTTTGGTCAAACCATTCTTCGGCTATGCACCAGTATACAGTATGGATGCTGTTGGGAGAAATGGGCTTTGGCGTTTCATTACAGCATTATAATCCGCTAATAGATGAAGATGTTCAAAAAGAATGGAATATAAGCCATGATTGGAAACTGATCGCAGAAATGCCTTTTGGCCTTCCGACAGCTCCTCCAAGCCGGAAAGATTTTTTACCCGTTAAGGATAGGATTAGAATATTCAAATAATTATCAGAAGTTACGCAAGTAGAGAAGTTACGCAAGTTACAGAAACGAGGATAGATTCATCGTTTACAAGTTTACGGGTTTACAAGTTAACAGTTCAAGAAATCTGCCGAACCGTAGCAGGAAAAATAAAAAGCGCAACAAGCAGAAAGGATAAAATAGATAAAGCCGATAAAACAAAACGTCATTAACCGTTTATCATTTATCATTAACCATTATTTATACTTCATTTAACTTGCATAACTTCTGCAATTATTTTCGTAATTTGTGAAATGAAAGATCATTGAAAAAACTTTTCTTCAATAAGCTGGTTAATTATTCAAAAAACATATACATTTGTAAAAATGTATTCAGTGAAATGCATTGCTTTTAGATTATTGAAATTCAACATTTTTAATTTTTAAATATAATAATGATATGGCTATATTGAAACCATTTAAAGGCTTACGTCCACCGGTTGATATTGTAGAAAAAGTGGCATCACGTCCTTATGATGTGTTAAATACAGAAGAAGCTCGTAAAGAAGCAGCTGAAAATCCTCAATCACTTTTGCATATTACCAAAGCAGAGATAGATCTTCCGGCAGGAACAGATGAGCATTCCCAGGAAGTATATGATAAAGTAGTTGAAAACTTTAAAATGTTTCAGGATAAGGGCTGGCTGGTTCAGGATCCGGAAGAAAAATATTATGTATATGCTCAAACTATGGATGGGAGAACACAGTACGGTATTATGGGAGCGGCACATATTGATGATTATTTTAATAATAATATCAAGAAACATGAATTAACCAGGAAAGATAAGGAAGAAGACCGGATGATTCATGTCCGTATTACCAATGCAAATGTGGAACCCGTATTTTTTTCGTATCCGGCAAATGCAAATATAGACAAAATAGTTGCCGAAGTAGTAAAAAATAAACCTGTTTATGATTTCGTAGCAGATGACGGTTTCGGTCACCATTTTTGGGTGATAGATGATAAAGCTACCATCAATCGTATAACGGAGATATTTAAAAACGAAATTCCTTATTTATATGTAGCGGACGGGCATCATCGTACTGCAGCAGCAGCTTTGGTTGGTCAGGAGAAACGTAAGAATAATCCTAACCATACAGGGAAAGAGGAATATAATTACTTTATGACAGTTATTTTCCCGGACAATCAATTAAAGATTATTGATTATAACCGTGTTGTTAAAAATCTGAACGGTTTGAGCCAGGAAGAGTTTATGGCAAAATTGAAAGAGAATTTTGTTGTTGAAAAAATGGGATCAGATATTTACAAACCGAATAAATTGCATGAATTTAGTATGTATATCGATCATAACTGGTATAGACTGACGGCTAAAGCGGGAACTTATGATGATTCGGATCCGATAGGAGTGTTGGATGTAACCATTTTATCAAATCTTGTTCTGGATAAGGTTTTAGGTATAAAAGATTTACGCACATCAAAAGATATTGATTTCGTGGGTGGAATTCGTGGATTGGGAGAGTTGAAACGCCGTGTTGATAGCGGTGAGATGGCAGCAGCTTTTGCATTATACCCGGTTTCGATGAAGCAATTGATAGACATTGCCGACACAGGTAATATTATGCCTCCGAAAACAACTTGGTTTGAACCTAAGCTTCGTTCGGGCTTGGCAATACATGTATTAGAATAGATTTTTAATCAGAAGTTACAGGAAGTTATAAAATAATGGTTAATGCCGTTTGTTTTTATCGGCTCTATCTATTTTATCGGTTTTATCCTTTCTGCCTTCTGCTTGTTGCGATAGCTTCCTGTAACTTCCTGTAATTTCTTTTAATTATTATACAAAACCGTTCCGGAATTCCGGCTTTTAAAACAAGTCGAAGCTTTTCGGAACGGTTTTTCTATTGATTAATATTGTATTATTGCTCTAAAAGAATGGGAGTAAACCGTCAAATGAAAAGTTGTATCTTTGCAGATTCAAATTTATTTATATAACTAATTAGCGATATGAAATTATTAGAAGGAAAAACAGCTCTTATTACAGGAGCTTCACGTGGAATAGGAAAAGAAATTGCTGTTGTTTTTGCACAGCATGGGGCCAATATTGCATTTACCGATCTTCGGGAAGATGATAATGCAAAACAAGTGGAAGCCAACTTACAAGGATTTGGAGTAAAGGCAAAGTTTTATGTATCCGATGCTTCTTCCTTTTCTTCATCTGAAGAGACGGCAAAGAAAGTGATGGAAGATTTCGGAAGCATTGACATCTTGGTGAACAATGCAGGTATTACACGTGATAATCTTCTTCTACGTATGAGTGAAGATGATTTCGACTTGGTATTAAAAGTGAATTTGAAATCGGTTTTCAACTTAACGAAGGCGGTACAGCCGTTTATGTTGAAACAGCGTAAAGGTTCGATTATCAATATGAGTTCTGTTGTTGGTTTGCAGGGGAATGCCGGACAGGCAAATTATTCGGCTTCAAAGGCGGGGATGCTGGGCTTTACCAAATCTGTAGCCAAAGAATTAGGATCCAGGAATATTCGTTGCAATGCAATTGCTCCGGGCTTTATTGAAACCGAAATGACCCATGCTCTTAATGAAGATATCCGGAATGCATGGATACAGAGTATACCATTACGTCGTGGCGGAAGCGCGATTGATGTGGCTGAAACAGCAGTTTATTTAGCTTCTGACTTGTCTGCATATGTTACCGGCCAGGTGATTAGCTGTGACGGTGGAATGCATATGTAATTTACCCGTTGATGCATACTGTTATACTGAAAATAATATGTAAGTGGGGAATTATTGCAGCGATAGTAAATGGTGTCGCTCATGCTGTATCGAATTATATAGTAACAGATAATCAGATCCTTAAAAACGGTCTGGAAATTGGAAGTTTGTTGTTTTCCTTTTTCTGTATTTACAAAGCTGTTAAGGAATATCGATCTGCGTGTGATAAACGGGAACCTTTTTTGTTCTTACAGGGTTTGAAGGCAGGAATCGGAACCGTGTTGGTTTTTTGTACATTATTCTTGATTTATTCGGCCATTCTTTATAACTTTGCAGATACGGATTTTCTGGATAATTACAAAGCTAAACAATCGGAATTTGTAAGAAATAGTGAAAGAACAAGTCAGGAAAAGGAAAAATCACTACAAATGATAGATGAACTAACACTTAGTTCCTTTGTTCTTACAAATTTTATCCGAAGTGCGGTTTTTCCGGTAATGGCTGCGCTGTTTATTGCAGCAAGCATGCAACGGAAATATGTGGTTGAGGAAGAGCCGGCGGAAAATGAATTAACAAATCTTTAATACGTAATTTTAATGGATATATCAATCGTAATACCGTTGCTGAATGAGGAAGAGTCTCTTCCTGAATTGGCAGCGTGGATTCGTGAAGTTATGGAACAGCATGACTTTTCGTATGAAATTATATTTGTAGATGATGGCAGTACGGATAAATCCTGGTCTGTGATAGAGCAACTCCGTAAAGACAATCAGCATATTCAGGGAATTCGCTTCCAACGGAATTATGGGAAATCGGCGGCGTTAAATGTAGGTTTCGGGCAGGCTAAAGGTGATGTTGTTATTACTATGGATGCAGACCTGCAGGATTCACCTGATGAGATTCCGGAATTGTTCCACATGGTTAAAAAGGACGGTTATGACCTTGTTTCCGGTTGGAAAAAGGTACGTTATGATTCCAAAATTGCAAAAAACATTCCTTCCAAGTTTTTTAACTGGACAACGAGACGAATGTCAAAAATCAACCTGCATGATTTTAATTGCGGGTTGAAAGCCTATAAAAACAATGTAGTAAAGTCCATTGAAGTATATGGAGAGATGCATCGTTATATTCCTGTAATTGCAAAGTGGGCAGGATATGGTAATATAGGAGAGAAAGTGGTGAAACATCAGAAAAGGAAATTCGGGACAACAAAATTCGGATGGAACCGGTTCATAAACGGGTACCTGGATTTGATTTCTATATCGTTTGTTTCCAAATTTGGTAAAAAGCCCATGCATTTTTTCGGACTGGGAGGAACCCTTTCTTTTTTAATCGGTTTTATTATTACAATCTGGTTGATTGTGGAAAAATTAATACATTTGTCTACAGGAGCCGTTAATTATCGTCAGGTAACCGATCAACCCTTATTTTATCTTGCCTTATTGGCAATGATATTCGGATTGATGTTGTTTCTTGCGGGATTTTTGGGGGAAATGATTTCCCGTGTATCATCAGACAGGAATAAATATATTATCAGGGAAAAAACCGAAAAAGAATAATGTTCGGTTTATATAGAATAATTTAAGATTGAATTTACAATATCATATGAGTGTATGCTGTATATACGATATTGGAACAACTAATCCACCATCAACAACTAAAAACCGGGGATAGTGCAAAAGCTATCCTTTTTTGTTTATATAGGAACTTATTGTAACGTAGATTCAGGATATAAATTCAAAGATTTTAACACATCAATAGTACCCTGAGCTTAATGTGCATTTTGCAGATGTGTGTCTCACAAATGTCCATGTGCGAATTTCATAAATAGGAGGCATCTTCAGGAAATAATTCATAGCTTAAATTATGATTAGATGCAGAAATAGACGTGCTTGTGCCTTTTGCCTTTTAACGAAGCCTGCAAGGTTTATAGGGCAATAAAAAAGAAAGGTGGATATGACAGGAAAAACACTATTGTGCTGTTTGTTGTTTACCTTTTGTTGCCCTGCTAGGATTCGAACCCAGACATACAGAACCAGAATCTGCGGTGCTACCATTACACAACAGGGCATTTTCCGGATGCAAAGGTAGCAAAATAATAGTTTAGATATAGGCTTTTGTTAATTTTTTTTCTTTGTAAAAATAATTTGAATATTCTCTTTGGAATACCTCATCAAAATGATTCTATAAAAGATGTATCTTTGCACATTATTTACATTGAGAGATATGGACTATTTTAAACATAAGGTAGCTGTTATTGGGGGAGGAAGCTGGGCTACCGCAATTGTGAAGATTCTAACTACGAATTTATCAACTGTATATTGGTGGGTAAGAGAACCGGAAATAGAAGAGGGTATAAAAACCAAAGGCAGGAATCCTCTTTATTTAAGTTCTGTCCTGTTAAACAATAAACGGATACGGATATCTACCGATTTGGTGAGTGTTATTTCAAAGGCGGATACATTAGTATTAGTTACCCCTTCGGCTTTTGTTTATTCTACCTTGTCTGCCTTGACAGAAAAACATTTTCATAAGAAGAATGTGGTTTCTGCAATAAAAGGAATTGTTCCCGAGCGGATGGAGACAATTTCCTCTTATATTATAGGTACGTTTGGTGTTCCGATGGAGCAGTTTTGCGTTATCAGCGGGCCCTCCCATGCAGAGGAAATCGCCTCGGAAAGATTGACATATCTTACTTCCGGATCTTCCAATTTAGAGTTTGCCAAATATGTAGCTGAGATTTTTAGTACAAGCTTTGTAAAAGTACATACTTCTTCCGATATGCAAGGGATTGAATTCTCGATTGTCTTAAAGAATATTTATGCTCTGGCAGGAGGAATTATACGGGGTACAGGTGCCGGTGATAATCTTATAGCGGTATTCAATACGAATTGCCTCAACGAAATGGTTCACTTTATAGAAACTATTTTTCCTGATAAGAACAGGAATATATATTCAGCCCCCTATCTGGGAGACTTTTTAGTTACGGCTTATTCTCAATTTAGCCGTAATCGTTCTTTCGGGCTTATGATTGGTCAGGGGTATTCTGTCCGTACAGCCCAGTTAGAAATGAAGATGGTTGCGGAAGGATTCCATGCAATTCGTTGTATCCATGAATTGAATATAAATTATAAAGTAGATATTCCTATCCTGGAAACTGTTTACAAGATATTATACGAAAATGCACCATTGAAGTTCGAAACCCAGAAGTTGTTGGAATTATTGAAGTGATCCGGTTGCATTTAGTTTCTTATAGTAAAATGATTGGTGTTGATTATAATATAAGATTGATTCTTTAGAATTTGAGATGTTCTGCTATAATGATAAACAAGAAATATAATATAGGATATGCTTTGAGTGGAGGAGGTGCGAGAGCTTTTGCGCATTTGGGGGCGATTCAAGTCTTAATAGATAATGATATTAAACCGGATGTTATTTCCGGGGTAAGTGCAGGAGCATTAGCGGGTGCTTTTATTGCTGATGGCTTTGAGCCTGCCGAGATTATGGACATTTTTGGTAAAATGAAGTTCAGAGAATTTACGGAATTCACGATTCCTTATTCCGGAATTTCCAAAACTACCCGTTTACAAGCGTTTCTTAAAAAACATCTTAAGGCTAAAAGATTCGAAGACCTGAATATTCCCTTGATTGTTGTTGCTACCGATTTTGATAAAGGGAAAACAGTTCATTTCTCGGAAGGTTTCTTATATGAGCCGGTGGCTGCTTCTTGTTCGTTTCCTGTGGTTTTTGCTCCGACGGTCATCAATGAAGTGAATTATATAGACGGAGGATTATTTAAAAATTTTCCGGTTTCATCTATACGGAAGCAATGTAAAAACGTTATTGGGATCAATGTTAGCCCACTGGCGCCGGAGTATGCAAAAGATAACCTAATCGGTGTGATTGAAAAATGTATTCACTATGTATTGGATGCGACAACGGTGAATGATGTGCCTTTATGTGATATTCTTATAAGTCCGACGGAAGTAAGTAAATATTCTATCTTTGATGTAAAACTGTCGAAGGAGATTTTTGATCTGGGATATAACGAAGCGCTAAAGGTTATAGCTGATAATAAGAAGGTTTTGAGGAAAAAGCGGATTCTATCCTAAAATTTTTTAGCTTTGTAAAACTTTTCCTGGAGTGGAGTGTTACATTTCTGTATTTAATAACTTATATTGGTATAAAATGGATACTTTTAATGAAATCATAAATGGAGATAAACCGGTTCTGGTTGATTTTTTTGCAACATGGTGTGGCCCGTGTAAGGCGATGAGCCCTGTGATTGAGTCTCTCGCAAAAGAACTGGAAGGAAAGGTTCGTGTTTTGAAAATAGATATTGATAAAAATCAGGTTGTAGCAGCTAAATATCAAATACAGGCTGTCCCGACATTTGTTGTCTTTAAGAAAGGGGAGGTTGTTTGGCGAAATACAGGGGGAATGGACAAAAATGTACTGTCACAACAAGTGAAGAGTTTTATTGATTAGGCCGGGATCTTGGTTTTTTTGTTATTCTTGTTTGTATTGACTTATACATTTTGTCAATAGTTTTGTGTTGTTGAGCAGTTCTTGCCTCAAAAGTAAATCAACTTTTTTTATTATACTTATTTCTTTCGCTTGTAGATGAGCAATCACCCATAAATAATAATTGTATACCTTTGTAATGAAAAATTGCAGATTATGGATAGGAAGGACAAGGAGATGTTTGCACGGGCAGTCCGTGAAATTGTAGGGACGATTCCTTTTGGACATGCAACCAGCTATGCTGCAATTGCCAAATCAATAGGTCATCCCAATATGTCCAGAATGGTAGGGCGTGTTATGAGCAATCTGGAAGATGCCGGGATTCCGGCTCATCGTGTTGTAAACAGCCAGGGAATATTATCCGGAAGAGCAGCATTTGGGGATTCCAATCAAATGCAGAAATTGCTCGAGAAAGAGGGAATCACAGTCGTTAATAATAGGATAAAGAACTGGAAGGTTGTCTTTTGGGATCCTTTACAAGAGATAAAGTTATAGCTTTTATTGTATAGACTACATAAACTCTTGTACTTGCCAACCGGTAGCATTTTTTATCAGATGTAATCGTTCGGATTGTAAAGTTTTTCCGTCTTTTATATACTCGTATTGTACCGTTGCTTTTGTGTCTTTTATCTCGATACCCATGATTTTTACTTCTATGTTTTCAAGGTCTTTCCGTGCCCTTTCCCGTTCTTGTGGCGTCCAGCTATCGATTATTTCCTGTTGTGCGTCTAAGAACTGTATGGCAGATTCGTCCCCGAACTTTTTTGCGTCATTCAGACGGTAATCTACAAGGGCTTTCAAGTAATGGGCAGCCACATTGCTGATTTCTTTCTTTTGAGAACATGCCGTTCCGACAAACAAAAGCAACAAGCAGGATATGAGCAATTTGTGTTTTGTGTTATTCATATATTTTCGATTTTTGGTAAAAGGGGTTTTATGATGTGATTCATTTCTAATAAGAAACTGTAATGTTTTTCAAATGATTGATTGTTTCTATGATTTTTGAAATATACGTTTAACAAACGAATGTCAAAATTGTTTAAATATACCTATGCTAAATTTGTAGAAACTAAAAGCAGCCGGAATAATTTAAGGCAACAAGCAATTAATAATGTGGTTCCTTGTGTTTTTGTGATTGAAAAACCATGAAAATCTGTGAGATCAGCGGAAAAACAACCTTAAAATCATCAGACATTGAATTGAACGATAGTGAATTCATTCAATGAAGTAAAATATGACACTCGAATTAATTTTTTTAAATCTTCAAACGAAAGTGTAAACGTTTTCAGGTCTTCCTGAAATCTCCAAACAAGAGTGTAAAATGATTTCAGACTTTCCTGAAATCTCCAAACGAGAGTGTAAAATGCTTTCAGGTTTTCCTGAAATCTTCAAACAAGAGTGTAAAACGTTTTCAGGTCTTCCTGAAATCTCCAAACGAGAGTGTAAAATGCTTTCAGGTTTTCCTGAAATCTTCAAACAAGAGTGTAAAACGTTTTCAGGTCTTCCTGAAATCTCCAAACGAGAGTGTAAAATGTTTTCAGGCTTTCCTGAAATCTCCAAACAAGAGTGTAAAATGCTTTCCGGAACTTCGGAAAGCTCCATGCAATAATGAAAGGGACTTTGGTCAAAAAGAAATTAGGGAAAACTGCTGTTTTTTTATATCAAAAACAATAGCGGAAGGAATAATCCATTAATGGTTACCGGATGGAAAATGAATAAATACATGCAGGCGAATCTGAAAATCATACACTACCTGTTCGTTTGCTTTTAAATAAAATCTATGCATTAGAAAACCTTCAATATTATTCTTTTATTATCATCTTATTACGATAACTTTAAACGGGTTCATGTATAAATTATTGTTTTTTCTTAATGCCGGAATTACATGTTTTTGATTTATTAAATATTTCGTTTCCGGTCATTGTTTGACAATACGAATAATTAACATATATTATATATATAATTTTGAATCCCCCAATATAAATATTTAATTATATTAATTTGATTATAAATAATATAATTCACATATGGAAGCATGACGGTTTTTAATTGAAAAAGATATTTCATCTATATTAAATATTATTATGATTTTTGTTGTTTTTTGTTTTTTATAAAAAGTATAATTGGGTATAATTTATGTATTAAAATAGTGATTTTGAATATTTTTTGTTTATTTTAAATAGCCCCTCATGGAATATGGTATCTTTTATTGTTTTGAAACATAACCGATTAATTTTTAGAAGAAATCCTGGACGAAAAGAAATGGGAAAAATTATTATTGGTGATTATATGGAAAAGACATTTTATTTATTCTTAGAAAGAATCAGACAAATGAATTTTCTTCTTTAATATAGAATATTAATCTTTTTTAAATAAAATCTTTTGTTTTGTTTTGTAAATATATAGCTAAATTTTGTAATTTTGCACGTTTATTATATAAATTGTATATGAGAAAAATCTGTTTATCTTTTTTATTGCTTTTTAGTCTTTCGGCAATATCTCAACCAACAATATATTATGTGAAAGAGGTTGCTGTCGGAGCAAATAATGGAACATCCTGGTTAGATGCGTCTGATGATTTGCAAAAGATGATAAATCAAGCAATCGCAGGAGACACTATATGGGTGGCAGAAGGAACGTACATTCCTATTCGTCGTATTGATAACATATCAACGGTGGATTCCAGTAGCAGAGAAAATACCTTTTTACTAAAAAATGGAGTGGTAATAATGGGTGGTTTTCCCAATACAGGAAGCCCTCTCCTTGAAGACCGTAACTGGAAAACATACCCTACTATTTTAAGTGGTGATCTGGGAGGAAACAATAATTCTGCACAGGCTGCATACCATGTTGTTGTTGCTTCAAGTGTAGGCGCTCAGACAGTATTGGATGGCTTTATTATTACGGGCGGTTACGCAAATGGAACATCAAACATCTCAAGTATCGCACGTAATAGAGGAGGAGGGATTCATTGTTATCAGGCATCTCCTAAATTGGTTAATCTGATTATCCGCAATAATTATGCAGAACAATATGGCGGGGGAATATGTACTCGTATGTCTACTTCTTCTCCTGTAATAGTGAATGCGTTAATATACAGCAATCGTTCGCATGAGTCGGCAGCAGGGGTAAACAATGATGGATCATATCCGGTATTCGTTAATACAACGATAGCGGGAAATCATACAGATGGGTCAGCAGGGAGCGGTACTGGTGGAGTTCTTGATCTTGACGCTTTTTCCCGATACTATAATACGATTATATGGGGAAATTCATCTAATACTTATGTTCAGATAAGAAACTATGAAAAGAATAGCAATGGCCCAGCATTTACGACTTGTTTAGTAGGGCCAACAAGTAATAATTTTCCAGGTATTACTGTCACATCTGACCCGCTTTTTAGAAATGCAGCGGCAGGAGATTATCGTTTACAGAGTGTCAGTCCTGCAGTAAATGCGGGTACCAATACATCTTATCTTACAGGTGTATCGGTAGACTTGGGAGGGGATCCCCGTATTTCCGGTTCACATCCTGATATAGGTGCGTATGAATACCAGGACGTCTCTATTATACCTGATACAAACGGCATCGTATATGTCAATAAGCATGTAACAACAGGAAACGGGCGTGGTAATAGTTGGTTTAATGCAGCTGTGGAATTAGGGGATGCTTTGCAAGCGGCAAAATCATCGAATGCGGTAAAACAAGATAGTATTAAACAAATATGGGTAGCAGAAGCTACTTATTTCCCCATGTTCAATGCAGCAGATGATTCCACAGGTTATGGTGGCAGGAATAATGCCTTTGTTATGGTTAAGGATGTACAGGTATACGGCGGTTTCCCTACGAATGCAAATGATACAAATAATGCTCCCTATAATAGCCTTACTATGCTTACCATGGAGCAGGCACGTAATACACGTAACTGGAGAATATATCCTACTATTTTAAGCGGAGATATAGGGACTGAAAATGACAATAGTGACAACTGTTACCATGTAGTTATATCTACCGGTAATATCGGAATAGCTTCCCTGGATGGCTTTACTATTACAGGGGGAAATGCAAATGGTATCGATAGCATAAAAGTAAATACTTTAAAAGTTCGGAATCATTCAGGAGGAGGGGTTTATACTGTTTCTTCCTCTCTTTCATTGCCAAATGATATTATTGATAACAATGTTGCAACGAATTGGGGAGGAGGGATGTATAACGAAAGTTCTTCCCCTGTATTACTCAATGTAACTCTTTCAAATAATAGAGTAAATGGAAGTGGCGGTGGAATTTATAACATTAATTCATCGTCTCCCCTATTAACGAATGTGGTTGTCATCAGGAATAATGCGGGCTATTATGGCGGTGGAATTCTAAATGGTCAATCATCTTCCCCCGTATTAACAAATGTGCTTGTAATTAAAAATACAGCTAATGTAGGAGGCGGAATATATAATGAAAATTCTTCTCCTGTACTGACTAATATTACGGTTAGTGGAAACGTTGCGGGAACTTCCGGTGGGGGAATATATAATTTTCCATCATCAAATCCTGCTATCAGGAATTCTATTATTTGGGGTAATAGAAATGGTTCTGCATCGGAAAGTAATGTAGAAGGTGATAGTCCTGTTTATCTTACCAGTTTGGTAGGAGGAGCAACAATCACTCCGGGAGGAATTATTTTAAATGTCGATCCTTTGTTTATTGATACGGCAAACGGTAACTATCGTTTGAGTTATTGCAGCCAGGCGATAGATACGGGGAGGAATAGTTTTTACGATGCTGGGGAGACTCCTGATTTATCTTCAATTACAGTAGACCTGGATAGTAATGACCGCTTTTATAACAACGGCACGGTAGATTTGGGCGCGTATGAGTACCAATCTGCACGTATTCTGCCATCCCTGGTACTTAGCGGCGATACCACTATATGTTATGGAGATAGCGCTACTATTTCTTTTGTTTTTGACGGTACTTCTCCCTGGCAGCTTGTTTATACAAAAGATGCCGGAGTAAGCTACGATACGGTAAAATCCATTTCAAACAGTGTGCTTGAATGGAAAGTAAGCCCAACCGATACCACAACCTATAAATTTGTACAATTAAGCGATGTTAATTGTAAGGTTACTCTATTGGATAGTGTTCAAATAATGGTACCTTCGGAACCTGTGCTTACGAATATTTTCTCGAATGACACATTATGTCATGGGGCTAAAACAACACCGATTGTCTTTACGGGAACATCAACAGATTTTCAATGGGAGAGCAATCCATCCATTGATAGTATCCCCGCAGGGTCTCAGACCGGGAATTTTGGAGAATATACTGTTGTAAATAATACAACTGTTCCAATTACAACAACAATATCCATCGCCCATCAATATGTGGCTAATGGGATAACCTGTCCCGGAAAGGATACCAGTTTTATGATAACGATATTACCGAATCCTACGGTTACCAATATACCGGCTAATGATACACTGTGTAACAAATCGAAGACAACACCGGTTGTGTTTACGGGAACAGCAACAAATTATCAGTGGGAAAGCGGTACGCATATAGATAGTATTCCCACAGGACCACAAGCAGATTCATTAGATGCATATACGGTGGTAAATCCGGGATCCTCTCTTTTAACTACCAATATTAAAGTAACCCCTCAGTATCTATTTAATGGAGTTACTTGTAATGGAAAAGACACCAGTTTTTCGATAAGTGTGTTGCCCAGCCTGGCAATTACCAATACTCTTGCTAATGATACATTGTGTCACGGATCGAAGACAAGCGCTATAACTTTTGCCGGTTCGGCACCCAGTGGTTATCAATGGGAAAGCGGTACGCATATAGATAGTATTCCAACTGGGTCACAAACGGGATCTTTTGGATCCTATACGGTGATAAATACAACAAGTTCACCTTTGACTACCGAAATTGTTGTGAGCCCTCAACCATATGGAGGAAAAGTGTGTAGTGGTAATAATACCAGTTTTTATATAACGGTATTACCGAATCCTACAGTTACCAATATACCGGTTAATGATACGCTGTGTTATAATTCAAAGACAACGCCGGTTGCCTTTACGGGAGCATCAACAAATTATCAATGGGAAACGGGCACTCACATAGATAGTATTCCTACAGGACTACAAACGGGTAATTTTGATGCGTATACAGTAGTAAATCCGGGTTCGTCTCTTATAACTACAGAAATAACAGTACACTTTCAATATGTATACGGTGGAGTTTCTTGTTCTGGGAAAGACACCACTTTTTCAATAAGTGTATTACCTAATATGTTAGCTACCAATATTCCGGCTAATGATACGTTATGTCACGGATCAAAGACAAGCGCAGTAACTTTTACCGGCCCGGCCATTGGTTATCAATGGGAAAGCGGTACACATATAGATAGTATTCCAACTGGGCCACAGACGGGATCTTTTGAATCCTATACGGTGGTAAATACAACAAATTCACCCTTGACTACCGAAATTATGGTAACTCCTCTGTCATATAATGGAAAAGTATGTACGGGGAATGATACCAGTTTCTATATAACGGTATTACCTAATCCTACAGTTACCAATATTCCGGCTAATGATACACTTTGTTATGGATCGAAGACAACGCCGGTTGCCTTTGCGGGAGCATCAACAGATTATGAATGGGAAAGCGGTACGCATATAGATAGTATTCCCACGGGGCCACAAACGGGTAATTTTGATGCGTATACAGTAGTAAATCCGGGATTCTCTCCTTTAACTACAGAAATTACAGTAAGCTTTCAGTATATATATAATGGAATCTCTTGCAGTGCCAATGATACCAGTTTTTATATAACGGTATTACCTAATCCTACAGTTACCAATATTCCGGTTAATGATACACTTTGTTATGGATCGCAGACAACACCGGTTGCCTTTACAGGAACAGCAACAGATTATCAATGGGAAAGCGGTACGCATATAGATAATATTCCGGATACACAAACGGGTAATTTTGATGCATACACGGTGGTAAATCCGGGATCCTCTCTTTTAACTACCAATATTAAAGTAACCCCTCAGTATCTATTTAATGGAGTTACTTGTAATGGAAAGGATACCGGTTTTTCGATAAGTGTATTGCCTAATCTGGTAGCTACCAATATTCCGGCTAATGATACATTGTGTCATGGCTCAGCAACATCTGCTATCACTTTTATCGGATTAGCAGGCAGTTATCAATGGGAAAGTACTACTCAAATAGATAGTATTCCCACAGGGTCGCAAACGGGACCTTTTGAAGGCTATACGGTAGTAAATACAACAAGTGCACCTTTAACCACTCATATTCTTGTAACCCCTCAATCATCATATAGCGGTATAACCTGTCCTGGTAACGATACCAGTTTCTCAATAACAGTATTGCCTAATCCTACAATTACCAATATTCCCGGTAAAGATACGCTGTGTTATGGGTCGCAGACAACGATGATTGCCTTTACGGGAGCGTCAACAGATTATCAATGGGAAATGGGCACTCAGATAGATAGTATCCCTACAGGGCTACAAACGGGTGATTTCGGAACGTATACCGTAGTAAATCCAGGCCCATCCACTTTCTTAACTACGGACATAACCGTACACTTCCAGTATGTATACGGTAGCGTTTCCTGTTCGGGGAATGATACCAGTTTCTCAATAAGTGTATTAACGGATCCCAAGGTTACCAATATTCCTGAAAATGATACATTGTGTCACGGGGGAAAGACAAAACCTGTCACTTTTACCGGTTCAGCCGATGGTTATGAGTGGGTAAGCACTGCTCAGATAGATAGTATTCCAACAGGGCTACAATCCGTTCCTTTTGGAGAGTATTCCGTATATAATACAACAGGTTCACCTTTAACAACCATAATTCTTGTAACTCCCCAAGCAGCATATAATGGAAAAATATGTAATGGGACCGATTCCAGTTTCACCATAGTAGTATTGCCTGAAATTAATGTTACCGGTATCCCTGGTCATGATACGTTGTGTTATGGATCGAAAACAACACCATTTACCTTTATTGGAACAGCAACAGATTACCAGTGGGAAATGCAGACTCCTTTGTTAGATAGTATTCCCACAGGGGCACAAACAGGTAATTTCGGGGAATATACGTTGGTAAATTCAGGTTCGTCTATTGCAACCACCGATATTACAGTAACTCCCCAGTATATATATAATGGATTTATTTGTGATGGGAAAGATACTAGTTTTTCAATAAGCGTATTGCCTAATCTTGTAGCTACCAATATTCCGGATAATGACACATTGTGTCATCGGTCAAAGACAACTGCGGCGGTAACTTTTACCGGACCGGCAAATGGTTATAAATGGGAAAGCAGTAATCTGATAGATAGTATTCCCACAGGGACACAAATGGGTGATTTTGGATCTTATACGGTGATAAATACAACAGGTTCACCTTTGACAACCAAAATTATTGTAACTCCTTTGCCCTATAATGGAAAGCTATGTAATGGTAACGATACCAGCTTTACGATAATAGTATTGCCTGATCCTGTCATTACTAATATTCCGGCTAATGATACACTATGTAATGGATCGAAGACAACACCGGTTGCCTTTACAGGAGCAACAGATTATCAATGGGAAGCTATTCCATCCCTGGATAGTATTCCTACAGGGGTACGAACCGGTGATTTTGAAGCATACACCGTAGTAAATAAGGGTTCATCTATTTTATCTACCGATATTAAAGTAATTCCTCAGTATATATACAATGGAGTTTCCTGTACCGGAAAAGATACCAGCTTCAAGATAACGGTACTACCTGCTGATCCTAAGATTACCAATATTCCGGCTAATGATACTTTGTGTCACGGATCAAAGACAACTGCGGTAACTTTTACAGGTACCGCCAATAGTTATCAATGGCAGAGTAGCGTTCAGATAGATAGTATTCCGACAGGGATACAACTAACCGGTACTTTCGGAGAATACACAGTGGTAAATACCACAACTGCACCGTTGACGACCAAAATTATCGTAACTCCTCAGTCTATATATAATGGAATGGTATGCAATGGTAAAGATACCAGCTTCTCTATAACGGTGAATCCTCTTCCTGTAATTACCAATCTGCCTCTAGATTATACATTGTGTAGTAATGAGCAAACAGATAGCGTTACATTTACGGGAGTGTTTACTTCCTGCCAATGGGAAAATACCGGAGACGCATTGACAGGCTTGCCTTCAGGAGTTCAAACGGGTACTTTCTTAAAGTATACATTAGTGAATCATACGGATACTGTCCAAATTGCAATAATTTCCGTAAAAGCGCAATATGCGAATGGTTTAATATGTTCAGTACCTGATACCAGCTTTGAGATATCCGTGAACCCATTACCGGTGGTAAATCAATTACCACGCGATACGGTATTATGTAGTGGGGCAACAACAGAATCTTTTGTTTTTGGTGGCGTTGCAACATCTTACCAATGGAATGTAAGCGGAGATGTGATTAATGGATTGCCTACGGGTACCCAAACGGGTAACTTCGGAGCATATACGCTTAACAATGACGGAGCTGCTCCATTAACGGCAGTTATTACCGTAACTCCTGTCTATGTAAATGGCGGTAAAACCTGTTTAGGAAGGGATTCTACATTTTCAATTACGGTAGATCCTGTTCCGGATATGGGGGCTGTTCCGGCGGATTATGCGTTGTGCAGTGGAGATCAAACAACAAGTGTCACTTTCGGAACCTCTATGGTATACGAGTGGGAAGTAAGTGGTGATATTATTGATGGATTACCAACAGGAGTGCAAACCGGTAATTTTGGAGTATATACGCTTGTAAATAAAACTGCGGCTCCATTAACAGCGATCATTACGGTTACACCGCAATATACCAATAGCGGCTCGAGTTGTACGGTGAAGGATACCTCTTTCAAAATTACGGTAAATCCTGAACCGTCAATAAACAACAATACACCTGACCAGAATCTTTGTAGCGGAAGTGAGACATCCGAGATCTATTTCAGTGGTACTTTTACAAGCTACCAGTGGATAGCAACCGGAAATATAACAGGTGTTCCTACGGGAATTCAAACCGGTCATTTTGGAGAGTATACCGTCGAAAATCAGACAGCTAACCTGATAGATGGAAGTATTATTATCGATCTTTTCTACAATGCAAATGGATTGAATTGTCAGAAACAGGATACGCTTTTCACTATTTTTGTTAACCCCGAGCCGGTGCTGGACAATACGTTATCGGATGAGTCGTTATGCGATGGTGAGCAGACAACCTCTATTTCTTTTATGGGAACAGCTACCAGCTATGAGTGGACTGCTTCCGGGGCAATTCCGGGTATGCCTGCAGGTACTCAAACAGGAGACTTCGGAACCTATACATTAACCAATAAAACATCAAGCCCGTTAAAATCTGTTATTACGGTAACTCCGAAATATGCAGCGGACTCAATGGTATGTGATGGAGTAAGTAAGAATTTTGAAGTAACCGTAAATCCGGCTACTGCCATAATTTCATTAACTTCCAATGCCTACTTCTTCTGCGAAGGGGATGAGTTGATAATCGAGGCGCAAGCTTCGGGAGGGAATCTTGTATATCGCTGGTACCATGATGGAACAATGATACCGGGAGAACAAAGTAACACATATAATGTACCTTCTACATCCAGAAGTAATAGTGGGATTTATTATGTAGAAGTATCGGGATCTTGTGGAGATGCAACAAGTTCATCGGTTCTTATTGATGTAAGAGGTGCAAAAATGCTGGTGCAAAAATGGGATGATGTTATCCTTGTAGATAATTCCACCTATGAATTTTTCGGGTATCAATGGTATAGGGATGGTATCTTGCTTGTTGGCGCTACCGAACAGTTCTATCAAGAGATAGGTGGATTAAATGGATGTTATAGTGTTGATCTGACAATGGATGGTGGCGGTAAGATACGTTCTTGCGAAAGATGTTTCGAGAAAGAAGTAAAATCATTATCGTTATCGATATATCCGAATCCGATCAAACAGGGAGATGTGATAAAGGCGAACTTCGATCAGGGTTCCAAATCTACAAATCTGGTAAGTGTAGAAGTCTTCAATGCAAACGGCCAGAGGATCTTAATACAACAGATCAATGGTAATACTGTTGAAGTTGAAACTGCACATCTGGCTCCGGGAATCTATGTTCTGAGAATACTTACAGATGACAACCAGGTCTATAATGAGAAAATAGTGGTTTATTAGAATATTTCGTGCCTCCTACTGATGACGCACTTTCCAAACCCTGAAGGTTTCCAAAACCTTCAGGGTTTTCAATAAAAGAGCAATTTCTTTAATTAACATGAGTTATGGATCTATATATCATTTTTGTCAATAATTTATCGGATTTTAATACCGGTAAAAGTTACAAACAAATATAGAATCCCATTATATGGAGACAAAATACAATAAAATAAAGTTCCCGGATATAATAAGAGTATCCAATAAAGTAAGATAATCTATTTTTTAGGGACTGTTTCCTATCTGGATTGCAAAAATACTGTTTTTTCCTTCTTATCTATCCTTCTGTTTTCTTATTATCCTGAAAATTTTACAGATTTCGCAGGAAAAAGAAAACATTTTACACTCTCGTTTGGAGATTTCAGGAAAGCCTGAAAACGTTTTACACTTTCGTTTGGAGATTTCAGGGGTCTATTCAACAAAGTGTGTTTATCATGTTTGCATATTACATTTGTTCGGGAACGTCAATTCCTAATAATTTCATTGCATGTTTAATGATATCGGCAGTATATAAAGATAATTGCAATCGGTATATTCGTAATTCTTTATTCTCTTCCCGTAAGATTGGTGTATCTTGATAGAAATGATTATACGCTTTAACTAATTCGTAGGTATAGTTTGCTATTAAGGCGGGGCTTAGTTCTGTTCCTGCCTGTTTAACCACAGATGGATATTCATACAATGTCCGTAATAATTCCTTTTCCTGTTCGGGAATCAATGATACGCATACCGAATCGTTTATGTTTATTTCCTGAGCTTCCGCTTTTCGCAATAGGGAGCGGATACGGGCATGTGTATATTGTATGAAAGGAGCCGTGTTCCCGTTGAGATCAATCGACTCTTCGGGATTGAACAACATGTTCTTTTTAGGATCCACCTTTAAAATGAAGTATTTCAAAGCCCCTATACCTATCATGGATGATAAATGATCCAGTTGTGTTGTCGTAAAGTTGTCTGTTTTACCTAATTTTTCCGTATTTTCTTTTGCAATAGCTATCATATCTTCCATCAGATCATCGGCATCCACAACGGTCCCTTCCCGGGATTTCATTTTTCCGGACGGCAGCTCAACCATTCCATAGGATAAATGATAGATTGTTTCTCCCCAAGTATAACCTAACTTTTTATCCAGAATCAGTTTAAGCACGTCGAAATGATAATTTTGTTCATTTCCTACAATATAAATCATTTTCTGCGGGTTGAATTCATTGGCACGCAATGTTGCCGTACCCAGGTCTTGAGTGATGTATACCGATGTCCCATCCGAACGGAGTAATACCTTTTCGTCCAATCCTTCATTTTCCAGGTTTACCCGAATCGAACCATCTTCATGTTTATAAAATATGTTTTTATTCAGGCCTTCTTCAACAATTTCTTTTCCCAATAAGTAAGTATTCGATTCGTAATAGATTTTATCGAAGCGGATTCCCATTTGTTTATACGTCTTATCGAATCCTTCATATACCCAGGCATTCATTTTTGCCCATAATGCCCGTATTTCTTCATCACCTTCTTCCCATTTTTGGAGCATTTGTTGCGCTTCCAATAGAACAGGTGCTTGCTTTTCGGCTTGTTCTTTAGATAATCCTTGTGATTCCAGTTGATTTATCTCTTGCTTATATAGCCGGTCGAATTCAACATAATATTTTCCAACTAATTTATCTCCTTTTAATCCGGATGATTCCGGTGTTTCCTCTTTCCCTGATTTTATCCAGGCTAACATCGACTTGCAGATATGGATTCCTCTATCGTTTACCAGATTAACACGGATTACATTGTATTTATTAGCTTGTAATATATTACAAACCGCATCTCCCAGCAAATTATTACGGACATGTCCCAAATGTAAGGGTTTATTCGTGTTAGGAGATGAATATTCAACTACAATGGGCGATTGATCTTGTTCATTTATGTTTAAAAGCAGTTCTTTGGAACGTATATTATTGAAATAATTAAGCCAGGTTTCATCATGAATAGACAGGTTTAAAAATCCTTTAATTACATTATAATCTTTAATAAAAGGTACGGTCTTCATCAGGTTCTCTCCGATTTCTTCAGCCGTTGCATCCGGAGATTTTTTTGAATAGCGAACGAAAGGGAAAACAACTACGGTAAAGTCACCCGTAAAATCTTTTTTTGTTTTCTGGATCTGCAAACTATCTTCACATAATTCACATGAATACAGGCATGAAACAATATTTAAGACAGCTTCTTTTATTTGTTTTTCGAATATCATATTAGTATCTTTAAAAATCTATTTAAATTAGTTGTTGCTTGTTCTGTTTCCAAAGATAGCACTTCCCACCCGGATCATGGTAGATCCTTCTTCAATGGCTATTTTATAATCATCTGTCATTCCCATGGATATTTCTTTAAACGAATCCTGGTTTGTAAAGTATCTATCTTTTAAAATGAGAAAATATTCTTTCAATGTCTTGAATTCCGATCGTATTAATTCTTGATTATCCGTAAGGGTAGCCATTCCCATTACACCACATACACGAATATGATTCAATGCTTGAAATTCGTTGCCGGATATCATTTTTTCTACTTCAGGGAAAGAAAATCCAAATTTCGACTCTTCGGCGGCAATATGAAATTGTATCAGGCAATCTACTATCCGGTTGTTCTGTTCGGATACCCGGTTAATTTCCTGCAATAACTTCATACTGTCAACACTATGAATCATGGTTACATACGGAATGATATACTTCACTTTATTGGTTTGCAGATGACCGATAAAATGCCATTGTATGTCTTGAGGCAGAAGTTGGTGTTTTTCCGTCATTTCTTGAGCTTTATTCTCTCCGAATATCCTTTGTCCTCCATCGTATGCTTCTTTAATTACAGATACAGGCTTAAATTTAGAGACAGCGATCAATGTAACATATGTTGGAATGCTTTCACGTATTTGTTTTATATTTTCCGTAATTTGTCCCATTTTCTATTTTTTATGCAAAAGTAACATTTACTCTTTAGATTTATTCAAATATAGTTGAATAATTTTTTAAAGATATAGTATGCATTATATGGATATTATTTAAGTTTACTATAAAAATAAACAATTGTTTCGTTTTGTTGTTGATTCTTGGATAAAACCTTTTAAATTAATATGATCTCTTAGTTTTGTTTTGGAAATCTTATTTTTAAAGCAAATATAAACATGGTGTCGGTATTGATTTATCTTAGTAGTATAAAAAAATAATTACAGATAGTGTGATTTTTTTATAATATCGTAGTCTAATTAGACAGATATAAATTAATCGATCTTGATTAAGTCATTGTGATTTAGAAGGGACTTGTATATTTAGTCCCTTCCTTTTTTCTTCCTGAATGAATATCTATCTTTACAAAATAGGCTTTCTGCAATTATTCTTGGCGAATGTTTTTATTTCTACAGCTTCGAAAATGATTTTTTTTCGATTGAGGACAAAAAAAAATTATCCGTAAGAAATTAATCTTACGGATAATTCGAAGTCTATCTAAATTAGCCTTGACTGTATTTTATTTTTTAGCTTTCTTTTCAGGATATTGTATCACTTCTACATAATGATTGGGGTTGAATGCTGTTTTTACGGCATTCATTACTTCTTCTTTTGTTATCGTTCCCAACAGATTATCATAAGTCTCCCGGTCCTTAAGGTCATCTCCGTAAAATAACTTTCCGGATATATAACCTCTCCAGTATGAATTTTCTTTTGCAGATTTTTCTCTTGATTTTTTCATTTGTGCTACAGCTTTCGAGAAATGATCATCATTCATACCTTTTGCCAACAAGTTATTGAATATCTTGAAACAGGTTTTGCTGATTTTGGTTGCCTTTTTAGGATCGCATGAAATATAAACCATTCCTGAAAATAGGGAAGAAGGGAATTTCTCTGTTGAGAATTGTACGCTGGGAGAGTAGGCACCGCCCATTTTCTCCCGTATTTCCTCCAGGATAACCATTGAAACCACTTCACTAAATATATCGATACTAAGAATATTCTTTACATTCCAGTCCATCTTTTCCTCAAAAATAATCGCTAAAGATCCTTGGTTTTCCATACCGGCTTCAATAGAAATGCTCTTGGTTTGAGGAGAGAAAGGTTTATTAACATTCTTGAATGTTTCAACACGTCCTTTTGTAGGAAGATTTCCCAGGTATTTTTCTGCCATAGGCAGGAATGTGGTTTCGTCAATATTGCCGACAAAAGTGAAAACAAAACCATTCGCATCGGCAAAACGATCTAAATACACTTTTTTAACCCGTTCGTAAGTAACCGCATCTAAAAACTTTTCGTCAGGAATTTGTGTTTTACGAATATCATTTTGATATGCAATTTTTATTAGTGTATCTAGAAAGATAATTTGCGGATTAGAAGCAAGTAATTTTATTTGATTTCTTAGTTCCGAGACCACAAGGTTGCACATATTCTCATCAATACGCGGATTGTCAAAATACAGATAAATCAATTGCATTAAGGTTTCGATATCTTTAGGAGTAGATGAACCGGAAAAGCCTTCATACGTTTCACTGATAATAGGAGCAACACCTACATATTTACCTTTTAATTTTTTCTCTAATTCCACTTTGTCAAAATTGCCTAAACCGGAACGCCCCAATATAGTTGTTGCAAATACGGATGAGGGAAAATCTTCATCAGATAGCAGACTGCTTCCCCCCGGGCTCATGGCCATCATTGTTATTTCATCATCTTTAAAATCGGTAACCTTTACCACTACTTTTACACCATTCTTTAATGTGTATTCGGTAGCATCAATATCTGATAATTCACGTTTGGAAACCAATGTTCCGCCTTGTAATTCTTTATCCAGTAAAGGCTCTTCTTTGAAATGGTCTACATATGGTGTTACGTTCTTATATGTTTGTTTTGTCAATATATCTTTTGCCTCTGCTTCCGTCATAACATGTATCCCTTCTTTTTCAGGTCCCATGATAACAACAACCAGGTTTTCATCCGTAATTACCTTTTTTGCCAACGCGTTGATTTCTTCAACCGTAATATCTTCTAAAAGTTTTTTAGCCTGGTTATACATGATTTTCGCACCTGGAATTGCCTTTTGCTGCAGGAAATTATCTACATACTCGGATGCAAAACTGGATGAATTTGTTTTAGAGGCCTCATTGGAACTTTTTTCTAAAAGGGAAAGATACTCTTCTTTCGCTCTTTCCAATTCCGTAGGTAGAAATCCATATTGTTTTACTCGTTCTTCCTCTCTCATCAAAGCAATAAAAGCTTCTTCCATGCGGTTTTCCTTGGCTACAACTTGCCCTGAAAAAGCATCAACAGTTCCTACCAAATCACTGTATTCTCCATAAGCAGCAATGAATGGAGAAGCGGTATCCTGGCGGTATTCCTCATAGCGGTCGTTTAACATAGTGTTAAAAAGGTCGATCATGAATTCATTACGTAAATCATTCAAAGTGCTCATTTGTCTGCCTTTGTGTTTGCGAATAGTCATGATAACCGTACTTGTAGCTTCTTTGTCTGTTGTTTGAACAACCAACGGTTCTTTGTTTTCTCCGATCGGATACATGATCTTTTCCGGTGCATTTTCCGGATTTTTAATGCTGCCGAATAGCTCTTTAATTTTTGCTTCCGTTGCATCCACGTCGATATCCCCAACTACGACTACAGCTTGTAGATTCGGCCGGTACCAATCATGATAAAACTTCCGGAGAGTTTCATGTTTAAATGCTTTTAAATTTTCAAGTGTACCGATCGGAAGGCGGTTGGCATAACGTGAATTAGTGAATACTACAGGAAACCATTTTTTACGCATACGATCACCGGCACCTAAGCCACCACGCCATTCCTCAATAATTACTCCGCGTTCGGCATCTATTTCTTTCGCCTCGAGCAACAATCCATTTGCCCAATCTGCCAGTACCAGAAAACCATTATCCAATTGTTCTTGATTATCGGTAGGAATAGTTAGCATGTATACCGTTTCATCAAAACTGGTATAGGCATTCAAATCACCGCCAAAACGCATCCCTATTGATTGTAGATATTTTACCAATTCATTTTTAGGGAAATTCTTACTTCCATTAAATGCCATATGCTCAGTAAAGTGAGCTAACCCAACTTGCGATTCATCTTCCTGCATCGATCCGGCATTTACAACCAGGCGTAATTCCGCCCTGTTTTCCGGTTTGGAATTTTTGCGGATGTAATACGTTAATCCGTTATCCAATTTTCCGATTTTCACCTTCGGGTCTACGGGAATCGGTTTGTCTAAGTTTGTAGTTTGTGCCCAAGATACATTTGCTAAAAACAGCACTACAAACATTCCTATAATTTGTTTCATCTGTATAATATTTGGTTTATATAATTTTTCCCTTTGTTATAAATAGTTAACAGATGGCAAAGTTATCATAAATTATTGTAAACTCTTTTGGAAAACATGATATTTTCTTGCGAGGAAGTAAATATTTGTTTACTAGAAATATGTGATAATAGATAGGTGTTTTTTATGAAATCGATAAATTCAGCCGTTGTTTCAAATCCATTAATTTGGGATTTTCTTTGCACATATGCATGAATTTTTCATCAGGATTGGTTTTGTCCACCTGTTTTTCTTGGATTACTTTTACAACTTTAATCTCAAAAGAGTAGGGGATTCCTGTTTTTTTAGTCAGATAATGGGTCAGGCTTGGAATTATTTCTCTGACTTCCTGTTTAGCAACTTCATTAGGGACTTCTATTTCAATAATATGATTTTCATTTTCCACAGGTACTTGCTTCATCAACAATTCCTCGGCAATAATTGTATTCGGAGTTGAAGATTCTTTAATGGATTCCACCCAGCATTCTTGCAGTGTGGAGAGAGCTGTCTCCTGTTCATTTACAGTATCTGTTTCGATATCATCGTCAAACTTTTCTTCAGGTTGTATTTGTATTTCTGATACTGTTGCTTGCTGTTCTTGTTGGGTTATCTTTTCAGTTTCCGAATCTATATTTACTTGAACAGTATCAATGCGGGGTTCATCTGTATTCGTATCATTTTCAGAAGTGACTGGCTTGTGTTTTTCCAACGTTTCTTTGATGGAGGTAACCTTCATATGGCTCTGCAATAAAGCAGGAGGCTTCTTAAAAGGAGGTGTATCTTTTTTCTCCGTTTTAAGAGCTTCGGGAGCTTGTGAATCTGTTTTTTCGTCCTCTATGACCTCATGATTGCCTGACCTTTGCACGTTTGAGGTAACATGCTTGCATCAAAGCTACCTCAACGTGTAATCGTTTATTGTTGGAACCTTTATAATCGCTTTCGGACTTGGTAAATAATGTTAGTAACCGGATAAGTATATCATCGGGAACTGCTTTTGCCTGGTTGAGATATTCATTTTTAACGTTGTCGCTAACCTCTATTAATTTTATCGTAGATGGTGTTTTACACATCGATAAGTTACGCAAATGCTCATTGATCCCTGTAAGAAAATGTTGTCCGTCAAATCCCTTCTCCAGTATTTCATTATAGAGTAGGAGAGCCTCAGCCGTGTTTTCTGCCAATATAAAGTCAACCATTTTGAAAAAGTAATCATAATCCAACACATTAAGGTTTTCGATTGTGCTGGCATAGGTCAGATTTCCATTGGAGAAACTTACAATTTGGTCAAAAGTAGAAAGGGCATCCCTAAGGCCGCCGTCCGATTTCTGGGCGATAATATGTAGTGCATTATCCTCAAAACCTATATTTTCTTGATTTGCGACATACTCCAGGTGCTTAACAATATCTTCGGTTTTGATTCTTTTAAAATCAAAAATCTGGCAACGGGATAAGATGGTTGCTAATATTTTGTGTTTTTCGGTGGTAGCCAGGATAAATTTAGCATATGCAGGGGGTTCTTCCAGTGTCTTCAAAAAAGCGTTGAACGCTTGCGAAGATAACATATGCACCTCATCAATGATATAGACTTTATATTTAACTCCTTGAGGAGGAATACGGACTTGCTCTACCAACCGGCGAATATCGTCCACACTGTTATTGGACGCAGCATCCAATTCAAAGATATTAAATGAAGCCGATGCGTTAAACGACCGGCATGATTCACATTCATTGCAGGCTTCCCCATCTTCGGTCTTATTTTGACAATTGATGGTTTTTGCAAAAATACGTGCACAAGTAGTTTTTCCGACACCACGTGGTCCACAAAACAAAAAAGCCTGTGCTATTTGCTGTTGTAAAATAGAATTCTTTAACGTTGTGGTTATTGAATTCTGGCCCACTACCGATTTAAATGTCTGGGGCCTGTATTTTCTTGCCGATACAATGAAATTGTCCATGGTGTTGCTTTCAGATGAAAAACTTATTTAGTTTGTAATTTGGCATTTGCCTCTATTACTTTCTTTTTCATAGAATCTTTGAACGCAGTTAATTTTGCATATAAAGCTTCATCTCCGGCTGCAATAACCTGGGTTGCCAGGATTGCCGCATTACGGGCGCCGTTTAACGCAACGGTAGCAACCGGAATTCCTGAGGGCATCTGCAGAATAGAAAGTATGGAATCCCATCCGTCAATGGAATTCGATGATTTAATGGGGACACCAATTACGGGAATAGATGTATAAGCGGCTACTACTCCAGGCAAATGCGCTGCCCCTCCTGCTCCGGCGATAATAACTTTTACCCCACGATGCTTTGCGTTTGTTGCGTAATCCATCACCAATTCCGGCGTGCGATGAGCAGATAAGGCATTGTATTCATATGAGACACCCATTTCTTCCAGAAATTTTACGGCTTCTTCCATAATGGGAAAATCGGATGTGCTTCCCATGATTATACTTACAGCTGGTTCCATTACTTGTGTTTAATGTTTAGAATTGAAAATTTATAAGGATACAAAGTTACAAAATTTAATGGTAGGTTGTTTTATTTATTGAGATCTGTTTATTAGTACGTTGGTTTATAGTGTTTTTATTTGCAGTATGACTTTTTTGTAAAAAAAGTACACAAAAATGATCCATATAATAAAAAAATGTATAAATTTGCGAATTGAAAAAGATTTTCTCATCTAAACGGGTTGATACTGAATGTATCGTATCGGGAGTTTTTGTTTGTTCCGGTAAAACAAAACAAATGTGGATAAAGGTAAGCATACAAACAAAGAAAATAATCAGACGGCAAAGCTGTCATGCCAATTATTGACAGTATCTTTAAATTTTATGAATATGAAGAATTTTTTTTACGCAATAAGTATACTTATTGCAATAGGAGGTGTAGCATTCTTTTATGCTTGTGAAAAAGAACCCGGCTTATCCGGCCAACAGACAGAACAGGCTTCTGTAGCGCCTGTCCACAAAGAGGGGGAAATTATAATTACAATTGCAGACCATACAACAGAATGGAAACCAGCGTTAACAGATTGTGATGGGCCCGGCAATGGATGTGCTGCCGAGGTTACGGTAACTTATGTAGAAAGATGTGAGGATTGTAATGTCGGTGATTTTGAGATTGAGATAATTAACCCGCCTAGGGATATCGGCGGAGGTGTGAATGATGGTGATAACGGAAAGGTAATTGATGTATTATCCCAACACCAGGGATTATTTACAGATATTCTCGGAGAAGAATTGGTAAATGGGACAATCAATGGAGAATTCTATATTTCTTCAGTGAAGGAAGAAGAGGAAGGTGATAGATGGTCGAGGTTTATTTTTGAATTCCGGAAAACAGATGATCAATCATTTTACCGTGCAACTCCATTTGTTTGTGAATTAGTGACAATAATTATTGATCCGCTAGACCCCGAACCTGTAAGTATTGATTAGGGGTTTTTTAATCTGAGATAAGAGATATGCTGTTTTTTAGCATATCTCTTATAATAGTTATTTTAATTTATCAATAAAATGAATTCCAATGAAAATAATTTTTGTTTATTGTTTGATTATTCTTTTTGCCTGCACAGGTTCCGAGGCTCCCCAATTTATAAAAGTAAAAGAAATAGCCTATCAAACGGGTACATCGGTTTTGTGGAGAAATAACGGTGTGTTTATTGACAGCGAAACCAAGCAGGAGTATCTTTATTTTGCGGATGTTACTACAGGAAAAGACAAAATCATGTTTTTTACCGTGGATGGAGAGTTGAAACAGGAAGTTCCAATTAAAGAAGTATTAAGCGGCCGTACCGTAAACGGTGTGGTTGTAAAAGGCTGGGATACTATTATTATTATTGAAAAAGCTCCTCCGGAATACAACCGCCTTTCCTTTACCGACCGCAGGGGGCATTTACTGAGGCGTATTAATCTTAATCATGCTGTGTTTAAAGATAATCCCTGGGACATGTTTTTATACGGACATTCTCCTTTGGGCAATTCCCTCTATGGCAATTATTTGTACCTTTCTTCTCATTGGAATCGTCGAATAGGGGAACCTAGAATAGAAAACGAGGCTGAAAGGATACAGCATTTTTACAGGGAAGCATATCAGTATCCTCCCGTAGTGCAATACAATATAGAAACAATGGAATGTAAACAGGCCTTCCGGGAGATGTGGCGCACCTTTTGCCCGGATACAAATCTATCTTTTAGTTATGGGATACGTTTTACATGTGAAAATGGCCTGTTATTCATTAGCTCTAATATATCTTCCGATATATATGTGGCGGATGCTTTGACCATGGAAATAAAAGATATTATCAAGATCAAATCCAACTATACCCAAATAGGGGCCAAGCCCTATTCCAGGGGTAATCAAGGTCAATTTAATGTTGATGAATTGATTACAGGGCAGATTTTGAGTGTCCTCTATGATCAATATAATGATTTATATTATGTGACTATCCGTCACGGGGCGGCATCCGAAGACCAGGCTCCTTTTTTTAGCGAACAACCCTTTTCCGTACAAATATACAATTCCGGATTTGAGAAATTGCAGGAACAGTACTTTGAAGGGAAACAGTATGACGCACGTGATTGCATGGTCACTCAACAGGGTTTACTGATCAAGCATAATGATAATAAAAAGGATTATAATCCCGAAGTAACAAAATATGATTTATATGAACTCAAGAAATAATAATACCAGGATATGGATACTTCTTACAATTGTTTCATTGTGTTTTTCGCAATGTAATGGACAAAATCCGAAATCAGACAATAAGGAAGTAAAACAGGAAGAGAATGATTACAAAATATTGGAAAATTATTTACTTTCTTTGTCGGATACGCTATTGTTGAAAAATTATGATGCTGTCTTATTTTTGTCGGAAAGCGGATGCCCGGGGTGTAATAAAAGTTTCGCTAATACAATAGAGAAGTTTATTCTGAATAAAAATAATGTTTTGGTTATTCTAAATGCAAAAGGGCAGCAACTGAATATACATCCGTTTTTATCAGAAGGACTTACCAATGTAGTCAAGGATTTCAGCAATGATTTTTATCGTTTGGGATTATTTCTTGGATCAGGTATTATCCTGCTCAAAGAAGGACAAATAGAAAATATTATAGTAATAAACAGTGAGAAACTGCAAGAAAAACTGACGATATTAAAACAATTATAAAGCGATTTTTCTTGTTTAATTATTGTTATCTCCAGCGGTTTCATTTTCTATTATTAGACTTTACCAATGGCAGGGATTATCTTAACTTTTGACAAGTTCAATATTTATATATCTGCAGGTCGAATAATGAATACGATTTGAATTATCTTTAAGGAATTTCAAATGATACCTTTATCGAATCGGAAAACAGATAAAATCCTCTTCCGGCCTTTGAGAAACAGATGGTAAAAGGTATTCGTTTCTTTTTATACAGGGATTTTTACTGTTGCATAATCGGGACAAACGCTATGTCCCGTATATATCGACAGATTTGTACCGGAGCAGAATCATAGCCATATTACAGATAGTAGCAAAAAAAACCTCTTTCTTTTTTATGGAAGGAGGTTTTTCGTTCATCGCGGTCCCCTGCCGGACTCCAACAAATGTGTTTTCCGGAATAAAAGATGATCTAAATATATTGACAGCTAATTCAATCTGACAAAAGGTCTACCTGTAATTCTGTTACAGAAATTGTACATTGACAATGGCCTCTCCGAAAACCTGGACAGTGAAATGTCGGTTGACAATGGCCTGTCCGAAAACCTGGGCAATGAAATGTCGGTTAACATTGGCTTGTCCGAAAACCCGGGCAATGAAATGTCGGTTGACATTGGCTTGTCCAAAAACCTGGGCAATAAAATGTCGGTTGACAATGGCCTGCCCGAAAATCTGGGCAATGGATTGTAGGTTAACAATAGACTGTCCAAAAGCTTTGGAAGTGAATTGTATAGGGTTAAATGCCGGTACGAAACTTTTGCCTGTTTTTTTCTCTTTATCTTGCATTTTTTGAGAAACAGGATAAGATTTAGCCGGAAAAGAAAGACATAATATATTGCGGAATGAATGTGTCGTCCTAAAATAGGTTGACCTAATTATACTACAAAATTACAAAAATTAGTGGACTGATGTTCACTAATTTTTTTATATACATTATTAGGAGTTTCCATATTTAAACTAAGATGTGGTCTGAAGTTATTATAGAT
>JAVBLM010000003.1:0-85829 GCA_031553535.1 Bacteroidales bacterium
GAATTCACGTTATATTAATAATTGAAATTTTATTATATAAATCGGATGGAGGCTTCATTTATAAAACATAGAATCTTATTCCCAATCATAATATCATAATAAATCATTTCGATATTGTTTAAACAAACTAAATTTTGACCCCGAACTCACGTTATTATAGAAACAAAGTGATTAGCTTAATCCAAAAGTTATTACAAGTAATATAAAGTATCTAAAACAATATGGGAATCCCGACATCGAGAACAAAAGAAAAAGCAACAATAAAAATAAACGCTGATAGCTGCACCGGTTGCGGTAAATGTGTAGACACCTGTAATGATTACAGTTTGATCATTGAAAATGAAAAGGCAAAAGTTAACAGCAATCCCATTTTCGGATGTATTGCTTGCGGACACTGTATGGCCGTTTGTCCTCATGGAGCGATAAGCATTCACGGCAGGACATTGTCTCCGGATGACATGTTCGATTTACCATCTGCCGAAAGTATGGCCGATTACAACCACCTTTTGGCATTGCTGCAAAGAAGACGGAGTACCCGTAAATTTTCCGACAAAAGAGTAGAACCCGAAATTATCGAAAAGATACTTGATGCAGCTAAAACGTCTCCTATGGGATATCCTCCATCTGATGTTAATATCCTTGTCTTGGACACGAAGGAAAAGAACCATAAATTTGCCGGGGATTTTTGTACGTATCTAAAAGGTATGAAGTGGCTCGTGTCAGGATGGTTCCTGGCTCTGATGCGCCCGTTTTGGGGAAAAATCACTGACGAAACATTCCGAAATTTTGTCAAACCGGCTTTTAATATTTACATCGGCGAAATGGACAAAGGTATTAATGTGGTGACTTACGATGCACCGTTGACAATCTATTTCTACGGCTCGCCATTTGCCGATCCTGCCGACCCGATTGTAGCAGCCACTACAGCTATGTATGCTGCTGAGTCGTTAGGATTATCAACTTGTATGCTCGGCGCAATACACCCACTCATTCAACATGGCGGAGAGGCAAAAAAATTCAGAAAGAAATACGGCATCAAATTTAAAAGTAGAGAAGGTATCTTTGTAATTTTCGGCTATTCGGCAGTCAAATACCAAAAAGGACTGAAAAGAACATTTGCATCAACCACATTTATTGAATAAACGATTTCAACATATATCAATATTTCATGAAAACACAAACTATATTAACAGAAATCAGACAGACATTAGAACATAATATAGATGAAAAGACCGTATCCACAGGGAAAAACTTCTTCAAAGAAGATATCAAAATGTATGGAGTTAAAGTTCCCGTTGTAAATAAAATCAGCAAACAATATTTCGACTTATTAAAAGATTATTCCAAACAAGATATATTCAACTTATGCGAAGAATTATGGAAATCAGGATATAATGAAGAATCGTACATTGCCTGTAACTGGTCGTATTATATACATAAAGAATACACCCCATCCGATTTTAATGTTTTTGAGCATTGGGTAAATAAGTATGTTACAAATTGGGCATCCTGCGATACGTTGTGTAATCATACGATCGGAACATTTGTTGAAATGTATCCCGATTATATTGCAGAGTTAAAAAAATGGGCAAAATCAAATAATCGTTGGACTAAACGGGCTTCTACCGTAACGTTGATTATTCCGGCAAGAAAAGGATTATTTCTGCATGATATACTGGAAATTGCAGACATCCTGTTGCTCGACCCGGATGATCTGGTTCAAAAAGGATATGGATGGATGCTGAAAGCCGCCAGCGAAGCACATCAAACCGAAATCTTTAATTATGTCATGATAAACAAAAGAACCATGCCCCGTACCGCTTTACGCTATGCCATAGAAAAGATGCCCGGCGAGTTGAAAAAGAAGGCTATGGAAAAAACTGTTAATTAAAGAACTTATTTAAAAACATTCCAAAATGTTTTATAATGAAAACTTTTATGTTATAACGGGAGGCCCGGGTGCAGGAAAAACAACTTTACTGAAAGAACTCCATAAAGAACAATATCCTGTTGTACCGGAAATTGCCAGAGAAATTATTCAGGAGGAGATAGCACAAGAAGGAAACAGCTTACCTTGGAAGGACAAAGAATCATACACTGATTTAATGCTGGAAAGATCTGTGAAGAGCTATATCGATGTTTTTAACAAAGCTTTTGAAATCCCTGTATTTTTTGACCGGGGAATCATAGATAGCATTTGCTATGCACAAATGATCGGATTAGACATTTCTGAAAAAATGAAGTTGTATGTCAAACAGTTTGTATATAATCAATATGTTTTTATTCTTCCTCCCTGGCGAGAAATCTACCTAACCGATACCGAAAGAAAACAGGATTGGGAAGAAGCAAAAGCAACTTATATAAAGATGGAAGAAGCCTATAAGCAATTCGGCTACAAAATGATAGAAGTACCTAAAGATACGGTGGAAAAACGAAAAGAATTCGTGTTAAATAAAATAAAAAAAACGCCCAAACCGTTGTAGTAATAATGGAACAAAGAGATTATCTTCAACGGCAGATTGAACAATTAGGACAAATCTTAGGAAAGATCCTGGCAAATTTACTTAATTTAAAAAGTAAAGGCCAGGTAATTGGAAATATCGAGATAATAGATCAAACGCTGAAAAGTGAACTGAATTTCGACTTTGATGCATTGCTTGCCCTCTCACCGGATGAGTTTATTGATAAGTTGAAAACAGAAAAAAGCTTTAGTGATGAAAATCTTATTATGCTGGTAGAGATTTTAATACTGATTGCAGACGAATATTCCGATAGGGATAATAGGAAAGAAGAAAGTAAAATGATCTATCAAAAATGTTTACTAATATATGAGTATCTTGAAAAAACAAGTACGCTTTATTCCTTAACCCGCCCGATGGAAATAGAACAAATAAAAACTAAAATACAACAATTATGAATAGCTGGATTACAATAGCAACTTTTATGCATCCGTTTCAAGCTCATCTTGCTAAAACAAAACTCGAATCTGAAGGAATTGACGTTCTTATACAAGATGAACTGACTGCCCAGATCTATTCCACTGCAATCGGGGGAGTTAAGCTGCAAGTCGAAGAATCGAATGTTGAAAAAGCTACTCAGATTCTAAAAGAATCCGGAACTATATAATCTAAAATGACAAAAGAATATTTTAGATACACTCTTCCTGAAATGTATCGTTGCTTCAATTGTGAAAAAGTCCAAAATGATTTATGTCTAAATATGTAATAATAAGCATGCTACATAAAGTTTATATCAGTTGTTTTATTCTCTTTCCAACCTCATAAAAATAAAAAACAAATATATTTTAATTCATTCATTATCATTTATTTGAAATATATTTTCTTTTCTGTTTGAACTTTTATAAATCTTATTTGATTAATAAGTAATTTTGTGCCCTTATTATAATAACTTTATGAATAGCGTATTAATTCTGCTAGATAGCCTTAATGATTGGAAACCATATTATGAAACCAACAGTATTGTAACCGTTTCCGATTATTTAAAATACAAACTACATGGGAAAGAACCGCAACTTGTTATCAACCTAAGTAATGATTATAGCTATAACTCCGAAGGATATTATTGTTCATTACTTGCTCAAGCCAGAGGTCATAAAATTATACCGGGTGTTGAAATAATCAACAAACTTGAGGCCGGCACGGGAATCCGCATGGATCGGAATTTACAAAAGTTGTGTTATCAATGGATCCAGAAGAATAATATAACAGACGATATTTGGTATTTGAATATTTATTTCGGGACATGTAAAGAAGAAGGATTGGGAAAAATCGCCCGCTTCATCTTCGATAATTATCCTTGTCCTTTATTAAAAATAGGATTTAATACAAGACCACGGAATCAAATCGAAACGATACAAGCACTATCGCTCAAACAGCTAAATGAGGAGGAACAGGATTATTTTGCCAATGCACTTGACAATTTCAATAAAAAAGTCTGGAGAGTTCCACGTATTCCAAAGTCCACTCGCTATAGTCTTGCCATCCTGTATGATCCGGAAGAAAAATTTCCACCGAGTGATAAAAAAGCATTGAATAAATTTCTGGAAATATCAAAAAAAATGAATATTCATGCTGAACTGATTACGGAAGAAGATGCCATGCGTTTAATGGAATTTGATGCATTATTCATTCGTATGACTACTTCCCTTAATCACATTACATTCCATTTGTCGCAAAAGGCCACACTAAACGATATGGTAGTTATTGACGATCCTCTATCTATTATACGTTGCACAAATAAAGTATATTTAAATGAGTTGTTAGATAAAGAAAAAATCCCGGCGCCGGCATCTCTGTTAATATTCAGGTCCAACGAAAACTCATTTGATAAAATCAGTGAACAGTTGGGTGTACCATTCATTTTAAAAATTCCTGATGGGTCTTTTTCTCATGGAATACAAAAAATAACAAATGAGGAAGAATTAAATAATGCGTTAAGCGTCCTGTTCGAAAAATCAGCTATTTTACTTGCCCAGAAATTTATTCCTACGGAATTCGATTGGCGAATCGGAATACTCAATGGAGAAGCCATTTTTGCCTGTAAGTACTATATGGCCAAAGGACATTGGCAGATATACAATCATTCCGATACGGGGAAAAACAAAACCGGTCTGGTAGATACTATTCCCATATATCAGGTTCCACAAAATGTACTTAAGACTGCAATTAAGGCAACCGCATGTATAGGAAAAGGATTGTATGGTGTCGATTTAAAAGTAGTTAACGGGCAGGCAATAGTTATTGAAATAAATGACAATCCGAGTATTGATCACGGAATAGAAGACGCTATATTGGGAGATGAATTATATTACAGAATCCTGAATTACTTTGTTCGTTCAATGGAATTAAAACATCATTAATACCATATAGATAAGGAATATCTATATGCCGATTGGCAATTCATGCTTTCAAATAAAAAAGTCATACTGTTTTAAAAACCTAAACAAGAGTAATATATTGTCTTAGGTAGTTATCTGTTTACTTTTATTATAAGACAACTTCTATTTTCAGATAATAAATTATACCTTTGCTAAAATCGAACATAAAATCAACTATGATCATATTTCGTTTAATAAAACATAATTGGCTGAAGAATATTCGTTCAAAAGCATTTCATAAAAATCTGGTTGTAAATATCATATTGGGGTTATCCGCACTATATCTCGCTGTGATGTTTCTTATATTAGGCCTAGGGTTAAGAACTATTCTCGAGCAATTTAACTTGCCATTAAATCCTGTAGAAATATTTCATGGAGCAACTTTATATTTGATATTGGGAGCGATATTGTTTCGTTTTTTTATGCAGCAGCTAAATACGATAGATTTACAATTTTACCAGACACTTCCTATCAAGCGTTCTACCCTTGTCAATTTCATAATAGCTAAACCTTTGTTTTCCCTTTTTAATTATCTGACTTTATTGATTGTAATTCCATTTGCAATAAATACTGTTTCAGATTATTACGGAACAAGTACTGCTTTTCAATTTATTTTTAATTTTATTATCCTTATCTGGTTTGATTCATTATTTACTTCCCTTTTAAAACGTAAGTTCAACTCGGGCATATTGGTATCTTTGATCCTGATTGGCATAATAATCCTGTTCATTGTATTGGAATACTTTAAAGTATTTTCTTTATTTAATACTTCTCAACATGTCTTTGATTTCTTGTCTCAAAACCTGTTCGGAAGTCTATTAATGCTCACATTGCCCGTTATTGCATTAGCTTTGAACAAATTGTTCTTCTCTAGAAACTATTATCCCGAACAATTCAATAAAAAGATTATTAAAGATAATCCGAATAATGCAAAAAACGATTTATCTTTCTTAACCCGCTTTGGAGCAATTGGCAATTTGATTTCCTTGGAATTGAAATTAATTTTGAGACACAAACGGACAAAGTCTGTTCTTTATATGTCTGCCATTTTCCCTCTCTTTTTTGGGTTCTTCATCTATTCAAGCGGACAATACGATTTGAATTACGGATATATGTTTTTTATGGCTATACTTATCGTAGGGTTCCCCATGATGAATTTCGGACAATGGATTATCAGCTGCGACGGAAGTTATTTCGATGGATTAATGACCAAGAACGTCTCAATAAATAATTATCTTACAGCAAATTATTTTCTTTTATCAATATTTACGGTATGTGCTTTTATTTTTACCATACCCTGTTTTTTTATCAGCAGGGAAATAATATATATGCACACTGCTGCATTGTTATATAACATAGGTGTAAATATTCCTCTTATGATTTTCTTTGCTACTTATAGCACAAAACGCCTTGAGTTGGCACAAAATTCTGCTTTTAATTACCAGGGAACATCATTCAGGCATTTCCTGATCATGATCCCTATCTTAATTATTCCAATGATACTCACTTTGATATTATCATTAACTTTGAGCGATACGCATATCGGGTTATATATATTAGCCGGAATCGGTTTATTAGGTATTCTAGTTTATAAATACATTATTAATCTATGTGTAAAGCAATTCAACAAAAGGAAATATATATTAACACAAGGGTTTCGAGAAAGAGAATAACAGAATTTAAACAGAACCAAACATGATACAACTATTCAACCTGCAGAAATTTTATAATGGTATCGCAGTATTAAATATTCCTGAATTAGCCATTCCAAGAGGAGAAAGCTTTGGATTGGTAGGAAACAATGGTGCCGGCAAAACTACTCTATTCCGCTTAATCCTGGATTTAATCGAACCATCAAACGGATATGTTGAAGTTGAAAGCAAAAAAGTAGAGCGAAATGATGAATGGAAATCAATTGTCGGTTCTTTTCTGGATGAAGGATTTCTGATTGATTTTTTAACCGCAGAAGAATATTTTTTATTCGTAGGCAAATTATATAACAAGTCAAAGGAAAATACCATGTTA
Organism: Bacteroidales bacterium; assembly: GCA_031553535.1. Lineage (GTDB taxonomy): Bacteria > Bacteroidota > Bacteroidia > Bacteroidales > WCHB1-69 > JAIROC01. The sequence continues at coordinate 6,923 of JAVBLM010000003.1, forward strand.
TTCCTGGAATCCATGGAAGATTTTTTTAATGGTGAGGTATTAGGAACGAAGAAATTAATCCGGGATTTTTCCAAAGGAAACCAAAAGAAAATCGGAATTGTAGCAGCGCTACTTGGAAACCCTAAAATATTAATACTAGATGAACCTTTTACCGCTCTTGACCCTTCTTCTCAGATCCGATTAAAACGTATGTTAAATCAACTACAGGAAACGACAGATATAACCATGCTAATCTCAAGCCATGATTTAAATCACGTCACTGATGTATGTAAACGCATCGTAGTACTCGAAAAAGGGACTGTCGTTAAAGACATAAAAACCGGTACGGATACCCTCAAAGAACTGGAATGCTATTTTGCCGTATAAATATAGGATGACAATGACTGAAAATTTCATTTTACGGCCATGGCAATTATCTGATAAGTTATCTTTAACCGAAAATGCCAATAATATCCATATCTGGAACAATGTCAGGGATTATTTTCCACATCCTTATACCGTAAACGATGGGGAACGATATATAAACCTGGTAATGAAAAAACCAAAACCTCATACCGAGTTCGCTATTGATGTTGAGAACAAAGCCGTAGGTGGAATAGGAATAGTTTTAAATCCGGATGTGGAAAGAATAACCGCAGAAATCGGATATTGGTTGGGAGAAGCATATTGGAATAGAGGAATAATGACCCATGTTGTAAAAGAAATGACGGAATATGTATTCGAACACTTTCCGATCTTAAAACTATATGCTCCCGTATTTGAATTCAATATCGCATCTCAGAAGGTACTGGAAAAAGCAGGCTTCCAGCGGGAAGCTATATTAAAAAAGGGTGCCATCAAAAATGGAAAAATCATAGATATATATTATTACAGTTTACTAACAGAAGCCACACAAGTTACAAATCATGGCTAATGGTTCATGATAAATGGTTAATACAACTTTTATCCATTTTATCGGCTTTATCTATTTTATCCCTTTTACCTGTTCCCTTCCCCGTATTGCATAATGTCTATCTGAGTTAATCCAGCATCAGGCTCATATAAGGATGATGCTGCGGAAAGATATGATAATCGGATGATAAATCATCAATCCGGTAACCGAACAATAATCGCGTAAGCAAATTTATGTCTACTTCAAAGTCAAAATATTCATTTTGCTTTCGGATACAATTTCCCTTGTAAAGATAAAAAGCTCCATTGTTCTCCGAAATCCGGTCATCATTTACCTTTATTGTAATATCCAAAGAAGCATAAAAAGAAGCATACAACTGCAATGCTTTTTCCACATTTAATATGCGACCCATTCCGTATGGAATAGCCTTTTTATTATCAGAAACAGGTTCATATAAGTAAAGATTCTTTCCCGGATATTTTTTCATCGCGAACCTTATTAATTGTTTTTTTATAATTTCCGAATCTGCTATTAAATCTTTAATTATTACTTCTTCTTCCGAAGAGGAACAGAAACAGATCCCACAAATCTTTTCCGATTCGTAACAAAGTAAAATTGTTCCGGAGAATAAGTTTAATTCCTTCCAAATAATTTTAAAATCATCAAAGCTTTTTGCTATGGACAAATTCTGTTCTTTGCAATATTGATTATAAAAATAATATGCAGGTTTTATATTTGTATGATCCGATTCTAAAACAGAAAAAGAATCGGAAGAAACCTTATCTAAATCTAAGGAGACAGGAGTTAGTGAGTACTCAAAACAAATCGTATATCCATATTTTTGATAAAATTGAATCAACCATGGCTCTTGAGGAATCAAAGTAGTGAATATATCCCCCCTATTCCGCATTTCAAGAAAAGATTGAGACAACAACTGTCCCATAATACCTCTATTTTTATAACCGGGAAGCGTTGCCGCACCGGAAATATACGACATCTTACAAAGATTATCATAAAATGTAACACCGTAAGGCAACATTTGTAGACAAGATACTACTTCATTTTCCATAGTATAAACTAATGTATCTTCTTTTCTGTACTTTTCAGAAAAATACATGTCGATAAAACGTTGTGAATCTTCCGGAAAAGACGTTTGCCAGATATGAATAATATTCTGTTTTTGATCCTCTTTTGCGAATGTAATCATAATAACTTAGCTGAATATTTTGAAATAAGTTTAACCGGATGATAAGATAGCTTTGCTTTACGAAGCCCCTCTTCTCCAAGATCTTCTTCTCTGTTAACATATTTATATCCCGATACCTGATTTTTTAAGAACTGTTGATTTATCATCGGATATGCTCCATCATAATCGGGCAATGCTTTCTCTATACAAATATCAAATGTCGAATTATTAATAGGCTGACCAAGTGTAAAAGCAATTACTTTCCCATCCACACGAAGCACTCCCCCTTTCAATTCCAATTTATCGAATAGTTGTAACGCTTTCCGGGTCGCGCAGGCTTCGTTCTCTAATGTAGAATTACCTTTTTCACAATGTATTAACGACCATTGCTGATGCATCTCCAAACATTCCCCGATATCATTGTGGTTCATATTTGTATATTGGTAATCATACAACTTCTTGAATTTATTGATATGGTTCCTTTTGGGTTGGTAGTTCCTTCCCTGCAAAAATATTAAATCCTGTGTATTATACAGGTAATCCGAATAATCCCGTAACAAGGAAAATGTAAATGTATCAGGGTAATATTCTTCCAGGAGTACTTTCATTTCATCGGTAATATTAATCATCTTGAAAGGTATCCCTTCTTTTCCGGCATACTGTATTAATTTGTCAATTACAGGCTTAATCTTTCCGGTTCCAAGAGGAAAATTAAAATATTGTTTCCCGTTCGGCTGCGAAACAACAACCAGCATTCCATCAATAATACTGTAAGCAGGGGAATAGGTGCTTCCCCATATAATCATATTGGCAAATGTGAAATTACACAGTTGATAAGGGATCTGCGACACAATAGGATGTAAAACAGATCTGTCTTCCAACTTTATAAGTTTAAATGAAAGCATTTCTAAATAATAAATTAATTATGATAAAATAATAATGCAAACTTCTACGATCATATACGGCATAAATAAAGAAGTTCTACTGTTATGAATTTACATGTTCTTTCCGTAATAAATCATTCACTGTCTTTACGGGAGTGAATGTTGAAAGCGGAACCGCAATAAACACTGTCAGCCAATCCGACATCGCCCCGTTCCATAAGCCCGGGTTTTCAATAGCCTTCAATGTTTTTCCTTCATGCGATTTTTCAGATATAAAATAACGGGAATAATCTACAAAATCAAGTAAGTTAAATGGCTCTCCCCGATGGTTTTTTACAGAACAAGCCAAATCAACGGGATTAAAAAATTCCGAAGTTTCTAAATTTGCCTGCTGGCTAAGGTCGGAAAGATCCATTTCCGAAGTTTCTACAATCTGTAACGATAATTTCCCATTCGAATCCTTTACCCAAAACGGACCTCCTCCGGGTTCCTCTTCCCGTTGAACCATTCCGCATACCCGGATAGGACGATCAAGAATCCGGTATAAATAAACCTGCTTATCTGCCAAAGGTAGATTATCATATCCTTCTTCCAAACGGATAAAAAACTTATCCCGCAGGAAATCCTCTGCTTTCTTTATTTCTTCCGAAGAAAGAGATTGTTTATCAAACCTGTTTAAACAGGCAAACACCTGTTCCCTGAGGGAGAGCAAAAAGGACACCAATAATTTTTTATATTCAATCGTATCCGGCTTATATTTGTCCAGGGTAACATTGTCGATGTTTTTAATCAAAACAATATCCGCCTTGATATTGTTTAAATTTTCAATTAAGCTGCCATGACCACCCGGACGAAAAACCAAACTTCCCTTCCTGTTCCGGAAAGGCTCATTGTCTTTCGTAAAAGCAATCGTATCGGTAGAACTATGTTGTGTCGAGAAATCAATTTTATAGGTAATGCCGAATTGTTTTTCATAGAGGGGAACAACCTGTCGGCAATGCAACTGAAAATGATCCATGTGTTCGGGAGAAACCGTAAAATGCAAACGGGCAACTTTATCATCCCCGCAAGCATATCCCGCGGCTTCCGTCAAATGCTCTTCCAAAGCAGTACGCGTATGTTGAACATAACGATGAAAAAGCAATAACCCTTTAGGGAGCTTCGCATAATTTAACCCTTGTTCTGTTAATAAGCAAAGTAAAACAGGTTGGTATTTCTTTTCCGCCAATAGTTTATCGATATCCAGCCCTTTCTTCATTAAACGCTCCTTTAATAGATCAAAGAAAGCAAATCGGGGTAAATTTTCAAAAAAGGTTGATACGGCATCGGTATAATTGTCAAACATTTCATCCCCGGACAATTCTTCCAATGCAATAAACAAATCCTTGAACATCCGTGTTGCCGCACCGGAAGCGGGAACAAACTTTACAATTTCCTGTCCTGCTATTTTCTTGGAATAACCCGAAATAATGTTATTAATATCTTGTTTTCCAAACAAAAATAAACCATCCTGTTTCAGGGCCGGTTTAATAATATTTACATTTATTTTATTTTGATTTACAATATCCTGTTGTCTTTCAGCAGAGTCTTTAGATATCCCGTGCTGTAATATTTGTGTCAAATCAAGGGGTGAAAACATAAATAAAAAATTATAATTTCTACTGGCAAAAGTACATCTTTTTTCTAACCAAATATACGCTGTAATTGTTCATTTTCGATTAAAAATTAATGCCTGATTCAAGGATAGAGAAAGATCATTTTTATTTTTATGGAAAGAGATTTTTATTTTGAAGATATCTTCTCCGCAGGCAAACGTATTTTACGGGATAAAGCATATCCTGAACATACAAGTAAACATGTAAAGACGCTGGAATATGTCCCGCAAACGCTTTTGGAAGAGTTTAAAAGTCTTCAATGACAGCTATCCATCGGGAAAAAGCACTCAGGAAGGTCTAAAAAACTGTTTTCAATTCCAAACAAGAATTCAGGAACCCCTGAAAGGTTGTTTCCAATCTCAAACAAGGATTCAGGAACTCCTGAAAGATTGTTTCGAATTCCAAACAAGGATTCAGGAAGTCCTGAAAGATTGTTCCCAATCTCGGACAAGAATTCAGGAAGTTCTGAAAGGTTGTTTCCAATTGCGAATTATACATTATACATTATACATTACGAACTGTCCTCCCATGAAACGGGCTGACAGGAAAAGTGTTTAAAACTTTTCAAAAGATAGAAAAATAAACAGACAAAAGATACCGTACTTTCAGTAGTCAATTCAAGAAAAGATCTGCAGAAGGTCTGCGGAGTCTGCGGGAAAAACAAAAACACAGCAAGCAAGCAGAAAGGATAAAAACGATAAAATGCAGAAGAACTATTTATAATTTATAATTTTGAATTTATAATTGATTTACCATTAATCGTTACTTGTAACCCGGGTAACTTCTGTGAAATATTTTGCCGGCGCCTCAAAATAAGATTTAGCCCAATAGTTTATTGCGGAATTTATTCTTATAAATAATTCCTTTTTTTCTCTAAAAATGAACTACCTTTGCAACTTTATATTTTTATGGAAATAACCGCAAAGAAAAGGGCAACGGATGAACTCGGATATAGCAATATCGGAAAGTTATTGCTAAACTATTCACTTCCTGCAATTGCATCTATGACAGTTGCATCACTTTATAATATTATTGACCGTATTTTTATTGGCCAGGGAGTAGGTCCGTTAGCGATTGCAGGATTGGCATTAACATTTCCTGTAATGAATCTCGCTGCCGCCTTTGGTTCTCTTGTAGGATCGGGAGCCTCTACCATGATTTCTATCCGGCTGGGAGAGCAGAGAATAAATTCTGCTACACGGTTTTTAGGAAATGCTGTTATAATTAATATCATCTTGGGGATTTTATTTACTTCACTTGGCCTATATTTCCTGGATCCGGTTTTATATGCATTTGGCGCCAGTAAAGATACCATTCCCTATGCCCGCGATTTTATGAGAGTTATCCTTTACGGAAATCTGTTTTCACATTTTTTCTTTACCCTGAATAATATACTCAGGGCGACAGGCTATCCCAAAAAGGCAATGATTATCACAATAGGAACTGTGGTGATAAACTTACTGTTAGCCCCTGTTTTTATATTCTATTTCCATTGGGGGATAAAAGGAGCCGCTTGGGCAACAGTTATCTCCCAGATTATAGGTGCAATTGCAGTGGTAACACATTATTTTAACAAAAACAATACGCTATATTTCCGGAAAGGATTCTTCAAACTACGGGCAAGTGTTATCGGCAAAATTTTCGAAATGGGAATGTCCTCTTTTTTGATCAATTTCTGTGCTTCTATTATTGTTGTTATATTAAACTATAGCCTGAAAAAACACGGAGGGGATTTAGCTATCGGTGCTTATGGGATAATTAACAGCATCATGGGATTAATTGTCATGATTATTTTCGGGTTTAATATGGGAATGCAACCAATAGCCGGTTATAACTATGGTGCAAAACAATACAGCAGAGTATTATTAACTCTCCGGTATGCATTAATTACCGGAACATGTATCAGTACATTCGGATTTTTACTTGGTGAGATATTCCCCTGGTACCTGGCTCGTGCCTTCACAAATAATGAAACCTTGCTTGGGCTTACCGTAGAAGGAATGCGCATTGCAATCATGTGTTTCCCATTGATAGGAAGCCAGGTTGTGGCATCAAGTTTCTTTCAGGCAGTAGGGAAACCTAAAGTTTCGATCTTTCTATCCATATCCCGTCAAATACTGTTTTTATTACCGACATTGCTTATCTTTCCACGGTTTTTCGGATTACAGGGAGTGTGGATGGCTTTGCCTGCTTCGGATTTTATCGCCTCCATACTGACCATAATTGTGCTATATTATCATTACAAAAACATGAAACGAAAGATTACCGGACAAAATCCAATCCTGGAGCTAAAGTAGGCTTTTTCATTATCTTCTTTGAAAAAATTGTACCTTTGTAAAAATAAAACAATAGCAAATGAGAAATACCCTTGCCCTGGTAGGAAGGCCAAATACCGGAAAATCCACATTATTTAATCGACTTACAAAAACGCGCAATGCTATTGTTGATGCTACATCAGGTGTAACCCGCGACAGGAATTACGGAACAGCTGATTGGAACGGAATCGAATTTTCGGTAATTGATACCGGAGGATATGTTCTTAATTCCGAAGATATCTATGAAAATGAAATCTGTAAACAAGTCAATCTTGCCATAGATGAAGCGGATGTAATCTTGTTTATGGTAGATGGAAGAGACGGAGTAACCTCTTTGGATGAAGATATTGCCAAAATGCTACGGCCTTCGAAAAAGCCGGTATTCTTAGTTGTAAACAAGATTGATTCTCCTTCCAATTATACCGACCAAATGGAATTTTATGCTTTAGGATTACCTGAACTGTATGCCATTTCATCTGCATCAGGAAGCGGTACGGGAGAACTCCTAGACGAAGTAGTAAAACATTTTTCAACAACAGAAGAAGAGTTGGATGCGGACATTCCCCGGATTACCGTTGTCGGCCGTCCCAATGTGGGAAAATCTTCCATTGTAAACGCCTTCTTGGGAACAGATAGAAATATTGTAACACCTCTGGCCGGAACAACAAGGGATTCCATCTACTCCCGGTATAAAGGATTCGGGTTCGATTTCTATTTAGTGGACACAGCCGGACTACGCAAAAAGAAAAGCGTAGAAGAAGACCTTGAGTTTTATTCCGTCATGAGGACAGTTCGTGCTATCGAGAATTCGGATGTATGTATTGTTATGTGTGATGCAACCAATGGCTTTGAAGCACAAGACCTGAATATACTAAGTTTAGCCCAAAGGAATAAAAAAGGAGTAGTAATTGTTGTCAACAAATGGGATTTAGTGGAAAAAAATGCAAATACACACCTTGAATTCGAGAAAAGTATTCGAAACAAGATAGCTCCCTATAATGATGTACCGGTTATTTTCACATCGGTAATCAATAAACAACGGATATTCAAAGTTCTGGAAACTGCGGTTTCTGTTTATAATAACTGCAAACGCAAAATATCAACATCAACCCTTAATGATACCATGCTGGAGATTATTTCAGAAAATCCTCCTCCTATACAGAAAGATAAAGTGGTTCGGATAAAGTACATTACCCAACTTCCGACTTCAGCACCTTCCTTTGCCTTTTTCTGTAATCTTCCTCAATATGTAAGGGATTCATACAAGCGTTTTTTGGAAAACAAAATACGGGAACACTGGGATTTCTCCGGAGCCCCTATGGAAATATATTTCAGAAAAAAATAGGCACACGAAGTGTAAGGTTGAGGTACGGGGTATGAGATACGGGAATCTGTACAGGAAATTATATCTGCTTTTTCTGTATTGTTTTGTTTGTTTTCTATTTTTCCCATCCTTTTTGATTTCTTTTTAATATATTCTAGGGCTTGTCGTTTTGAATTAAAATGTAAAATAAAAATCAGATAAAATCGTTGTTATTTGTATAATGGAAAACAATATGTGTTGTGAAAAAAGTTAGCGGTTTTGAAGATTTAGAAGTTTGGAAATATGCTGTTGAATTAACCGTTAAAGTATATGACTGTATTCATACATACAAAGATTATGGATTAAAAGATCAAATACAAAGGGCATCCGTTTCCATACCATCCAATATCGCTGAAGGATTTGACAGGCAAACAAATAAAGAGTTTATCCATTTTTTGCATATCGCAAAAGGATCGTGTGCAGAATTAAAAACACAACTATATATTTCATTTAGGTTAAACTATATATCTACGGCTCATTATGAAACACTTGGCAAAGAAATTAATACTATTTCGAAAATGCTCTACAATTTAATCCAGTATCGAAAAAATCAACTACCCCCTCGCCCTAATACCTTACACCCTGCACCTTAATTTATGGTTTTCCTCAAAGATTATCTTAGCTCCCAACTGCGCCCATTATGTATCCGTATATTATCACTTATATTGATATATACTATTTTTCGAATCCTGTTTTATTTAGTAAATGCTGATGACTTTCCTAACGGGGATTTATCATTGTTTTTTTACGGAATACGATTTGATTTATCTGCCATTTTTTATACAAATATCTTATATGTTATTGCCGTTTTAGTTCCTTTTTCTTTTTATTATAAAAAAATATATCGAAAAATATGCGACATCTATTTTATTCTTATTAATAGCCTCGCCGCATTAGTTTCTTATATAGATGTAGCCTATTATCCTTATGTTTTAAAACGGATGACTGCTGATATCTTTTCATATGTGCAGATCGGATTCGATTTCCGGACATTATTACCTTCTTTCTTGAAACAATTCTGGTACCTGGTTTTACTATTTGTTGCTACCCTGTTTATAATTATACTTGTTGTAAGGTTTACAAACCGGATGATTAACAATAATCCCATATTCAAGACATTTTCATGGAAGACTTTTTTATCTGAGATTATGATCTTGTCCGGATTTATCGCTATTTCTGTTATTTGCATGCGGGGAGGATTCCAATTAAGGCCCCTTTCATTAATCGATACAGGAAAGTATGCCTCTATACAAAATGCCGCTTTGGTTTCTAATACCCCCTTTACATTGACACATAGTTTGGGAATGCAGCATAATATTGAGAAACATTACTTTGAAACTTTGGAAGAAGCTGAGTTTTATTTTAGTCCGGTAATCAGTCATATTACTCCCTGCACACAAAATTGTTATCCGACTAAAAATGTAATTATCATTGTTCTGGAAAGTTTTTCACAATACCTTATCCAAGGTATGGATTTAGATAAAAAAAACATTCACTATCAGAAATATTGCCCGTTCTTAGACAGTTTACTCCATCAATCCATCTCCTTTAACGGAATTGCCAATGGACGACGTTCTATTGAAGCATTTCCGGCCATCTTTGGAGGAATCCCCCCTTTATTGGATATGAGCTATGTGGAATCTCCGTTTGCCAATAATTATTCTTACTCTCCGGTAGAGATGCTAAAGGATAAAGGATATAATACTGTTTTTTACCATGGAGCTAAAAATGGTTCCATGAATATTGAAAGCTATTGTTATTCCATCGGCTTTGAATCTTATTATGGCAAAAATGAATATCCACACCTATCGGATGATGATGGTGTCTGGGGAATCAGCGACCGATCGTATTTAAAATATGTTGCCCAAAGTTTAAATTCTATCCGCCAACCATTTTTTGCGGGAGTGTTTACATTATCCTCGCATAATCCGTTTCTGCTTCCGAAGGATGCAAAGGGACTCAATATCAAACAAGGAAAACATCCCATGCAAACAGTCGCTTCATATACGGATTATGCATTACGGGAATTTTTCGAAACAATATCACAATATAGTTGGTATGACAGCACCTTATTTATTATTACCGCAGACCATACAGGGGAAGGAGCAGTTCCTATTACTGACAATAGGTATATGTTGTATCAAATCCCAATCTTTTTCTATCATCCGCTAGCCGAGGTATCCGGAACAAGATCAATAATGCAACAGCTCGATATTATGCCGTCTGTTTTTTCATACCTCAACATAAATGAACCTTTATTTTCTTTCGGGAACAATATTTTTGATTCGACATATATTCCTTATGCCATAAATTACTTATCCGGAGTTTATCAACTTTTCACGAACGACTTTATTTTACAATTTGACGGAGAAAAAACAATAGGCTTCTTCAACATAAAGACAGATATATTAATGCAGCATAACCTGATGAACAACATGCCCAAAGAAGTTGCCTTATACGAACGAAAATTGAAAGCAATCACCCAGTCCTACACAACAAGAATGGCAAATAATCAATTATTTATTAAAAACAAATAAACCTGTTTAGAGACTTTATATCCCCATTCATAGATCATTATTGAAAATTCCTCACAATGTATTATTATTTTCCTTACAATACTTGCATGCCTTTCAAAAACGTCAACTTCGAAACCTGTTTTCACAACTCGATAACTATTTAATCTTGATATGGAATTATGCTAAGACTGTTAATGGAATCTTTACTCATACACTATTTAAAACAAAAAACTATCAATACTTTATGACACTTAAACAAGTTAAAACATACTATTCTTATTTTTTTAATCCTTAGCAAGAATTAAAAAAACAAAAATTGAAGTATTTATTTATATTTTATTTTAACTGCTTACACTTTTTTTGACTATCTTTGCACCTATTTAATGTTTCTATTTCTTGGAAAGAGATAGAGTCTTAATCCTAAAAATTACTAGGTTATCTGTTTGTATATCAGATTTTCTAGTGTGTTCCTATTGTAACAATGGGGAATCTAGGGAATGTCCTTTTGAAATGTTTTAATAAAAGATAAAATGTATTATAACAATAAAGATATTCATTGGTATGTTCTATTTGCCGCAAATGGAAAAGCAGCAAGAATCAGACCATATTTAGAGTCTGCTAATATTGAATATTTCTTCCCGATGTATTATAAAGAAAAACAAATCAAAGATACAGGACGAACGAAACGTGTTTTACATCCTATGTTAGGGAACTTAATATTTGTGAAATCTTCAAAGAACATCCTTGACCCGTTCCTAAAAGATATCAAATTACGACTTGATATTCAATCAGATTTATATTATAGAAATTTAGGAACTAAAGAGTTAATAATTGTACCGGAGAACCAGATGCTGAACTTTATAGCAATAGCCGGTTCTAAAGAAGAACAAGTACTATATTTATCTAATGAAGAGGTTAATTTAAAAAAAGGGACAAGAATACGAGTCACAGGAGGATTATTCGAAGGAGTTGAAGGCATATTTATGAGAATAAGAGGAGATCGACGTCTGGTTGTTCGGATCCCTAACTTATTTTCTGTTGCAACAACATTCCTTCCTTCCCGTTTCATTCTTCCTCTCGATTAATCTTTATAATTTAAATAAAATGACACACATTTTACTTCTAGTAATTAAATATTGAAATATAAAATAACTATAATGTACTTTATTTACCTTATCATTGCTTTTTTAATATCCACGTTTTTGGAGTTAATTGTTCTCCCGAGATTACTTGTTATTAGTTACAAAAAGCAACTATTTGATGAACCCGGAGGACGAAAACTTCATACCGGTTCGGTTCCAAGATTAGGAGGAGTAACTTTCCTGCCCATTATTCTATTTGCTCTATGCATAACAATAACAGTATCATTATACATAGACCCCAGCATGGAAGTGATACAAATACCTGAAATAGGCATGAAACAAATCTTTATTGAGTTTGCTTTTCTCTTTTCTAGTTTAGTTTTACTCTATTTTGTGGGAATTATGGATGACTTAATCGGAGTAAGATATAAAGCAAAGTTTTTAGTACAAATATTATGCGGCATTTTCTTAGTAATGTCTGGAGTATGGTTAAACGATTTTAATGGTCTGTTAGGATTTAATAGTATTCCAAAATGGTTTGGATATCCTTTCACTGTCTTTTTAGTAGTCTATATTATCAACTCTATCAATTTAATTGACGGTATTGACGGATTGGCTTCCGGATTAAGTATAATAGCCTTTGTTGTTTTGGCGTATGCTTTTTATCAAAAGGATTATTTGCCTTTCGCTTTAATTGCAGTAACGGCATTGGGTTGCTTACTTCCATTCTTTCATTATAATGTTTTTGGTAGAGGAAAAGGTCGTAAAAAGAAAATATTTATGGGAGATACGGGAAGTCTTGCTATAGGGATGCTTCTCACCTATCTTCTTGTAAGATATACAATGACAATTCCTGCAGAAATGGACAATATACCTGATACCCCAAACCCGCTTATTATATTCTCTGTTATCATTATACCTTGTTTTGATGCAGTAAGTGTTGTAATTTATAGAATACGAAAAGGAGCTAACCCATTTAAACCGGACAGAAATCATCTTCATCATAAACTGATGCGTATAGGTCTTTCCCCTCGTCGATCTTTAGTAATTATTCTTGGAATGTCTATATTATTCATCACGATGAATTTTATACTTGTCAATTACACTAAAATAAAATGGATATTATTAATTGATATTATTATTTATTTACTTATACATATATGGCTAAATCATAGGCTCAAAACTATAGATATACCAAAGATAACACGAAGTGTGTAGAAATACAGAAATAATTTATTTTCTAGAGTGGAAAATATTTTCTATAATTAATATTATAAACTCTTCTTTCTCCTGTAATTAATAATAAAAAAACATTGTCGAATATTACATAGTATAAAAATCAATAGACCAAATCCAGAAAACCTCCTTCATAAAATATCACAAATACAGTCTGAGTTAAAAACCTATGGACCAAAACAATAAACGTATAGCAAAAAACACAATCATGTTGTATATACGCATGCTGTTTACAATGCTCGTTTCGTTGTACACATCCCGAGTTGTATTAAATGTTTTAGGAATTGATGATTATGGAATTTACAATCTTGTGGGAAGTGTTGTGGCCATGTTTGGATTTCTAAATGGAGCGATGAGTTCATCTACTCAACGATATCTGACATTTGAATTAGGGAAGGGAAATCAAGTTCAACTTAACAGGATATATTCCATAAGTATGTTGATTCATGGCATTATTTCCATAATTATAGTACTATTGGCAGAAACAGTAGGATTATGGTTTTTGTATAGCAAGTCGACAATTCCGCCCGAAAGGATGGATGCTGCTGTTTGGATTTTCCATTTCTCTGTTATTTCTTCGGTTTTGTCCATTATGAATACACCTAAAATTGCTGCCATTGTCGCTCACGAACGAATGAAAGCATTTGCCGTTATTTCTATTATTGATGTATCTTTAAAATTAGTAATTGTCATACTATTGAAGTATTTTCCTTTTGATAAATTGATATTGTACGGAATATTAATCCTTATCGTTCAGATAATTGTATTTATCCTATATAGAATATATTGCCGAAAACGCTTTGAGGAATGCCGTTACCGATGGTATTGGAATTATCTATTATTCAAGGAAATGTTTCATTTTGCCGGTTGGAATTTATTCGGAAATTTTGCCGCAATTGCCTATACACAAGGACTAAACATGATGCTAAATGTATTTTTCTATACGGCAATAAATGCAGCCCGGGGAATTGCCGTTCAAGTTCAGAATACAGTAGCACAGTTCAGCACGAACATCCAAATGGCAATAAATCCGCAAATTACAAAATCATACGCCCAGAATAACTTTTCTAATATGTATTCCTTGATATTCAGAAGTTCTAAATATTCTTTTTTCTTACTGTTTATTATCTCTTTGCCAATTCTATTAGAAACCAATCAAATATTGACATGGTGGCTAAAAATCGTGCCCGAACATACCATGAATTTCTTACGGATTATTCTTGTGATATCCATGATAGATGCTTCTGCTAATTCCTTGATGATTGCAGCTCAGGCAACAGGAAAAATACGTGTTTATCAATTGGTTGTCGGAGGAATACTATTATTAATTTTACCTGTTTCGTATTTGTTTTTAAAATCAGGATCTCCTCCTGAAATTGTTTTTGTTGTACATCTTTCCATTACGTGTATTGCTTGGATTGCACGATTGCTTATCGTTCATCATTTAATAAGTTTACCAATGAGGAATTATTTCAAAAATGTTATTTTAAAGATAATCTATGTTGTAGTAGCTTCCTGCATTTTTCCTATATTGATTTGGTATTATTTACCGGAAAATTTTATTCGTTTTCTTATTGTAACTACAATTTCCGTTCTTTTTACAGCTCTTTCCATTTATGTACTCGGATTAGAAAAAACGGAACGCAAATTTATTCTTGCCAGTATTCAAAATCTAAAAGAAAGAATAAGAAAATGATACGTTTGAATGAAGCAAAAGATTGTTGCGGATGCAATGCCTGCGTACAAAAATGTCCGGCAAATTGTATCAGTATGCATGAAGATAATGAAGGCTTCTCTTATCCGAAAATTGATACAGATTTATGCATGAATTGTGGACTGTATGAAGGTATATGTCCTATTATAAATCAGAAAAACAAACAAAAACTACTATTTATCTATGCTTCAAAGAATAAAAATGAAGCAATACAAAAACATAGTTCTCCAGGAGGTATTTTCTCGTTGTTGGCTAAGTATGTTCTTTCGCAATATGGAATTGTGTTTGGAACATGTTTCAATGATAATTGGAAAGTTATTCATGATTACATAGAAACAACTGAAAGGTTTATGGCTTTTCAAGGATCAAAAATCCATCAAGATTTTCCTAATATTTCCATAGAAAAATCTGCAAATTATCATAAAAATATATCTTCTATATTAGATAATGGAGTATATAATTTAAAAACAGTTGTTGAATATACAACCGAAATATTGATGAAAAATGGACTTCAACCCAAATGGAGAAAGACAAACAGTAAAAAATATGGAAATATGCAGTAAAAACACCTGTACAGGCTGTCATGCTTGTTTGAACATCTGTTCCGTAGAAGCTATTACAATGGAAGAAGATGAACTAGGATTTTTGTACCCGATCATAAATACTGTAATATGCACCAATTGTGAATTATGTAAAAATATCTGTCCTGCAAATAACCCATTGCCTAAACAAAAAGCAATAACTGCCATCGCCGCTTATTCGTCTAATCCAAATGATAGAGCAAGTAGCACTTCGGGTGGCGCAGCATCTGTTTTTTCTCAATATATAATTAAAACCGAAGGTGTTATTTACGGCTGCTCAGGAGAAAACGCTGAAAACATACGCCATATTCGCGTATCGAAGAATGAAGATTTATATAAGTTAAAAGGATCAAAATATGTCCAAAGCGAAATTAGTTCTTGTTTTAAAGAATTATTAAGCGATTTGCAGAATGATAAAAAAGTTCTATTTATCGGAACCCCCTGCCAAGTTGCCGGATTGAAAAATTTTCTTCAAAAAGAATATAAAAATTTGATCACAGTTGACTTAGTCTGTCATGGTGTACCATCCCAGATATTATTAAATGAAAATATTAAAAATATTGATGTTCCAAATAATATTTCTATCAAATTTCGGAAGAAAGGGAAATCGAAAAAAGAACAAAAAACTGGAATATATCTTTATTCTGACAATTCGACTAATATATCTTCAAAAGACTTCCCTAAAGACAATTATACCACAGGTTTTATGTATGGACTTTTTAATAGGGAAAGTTGCTATTCCTGCTATTATGCCTCTCAAGAGAGATGCTCTGATATTACGATAGGAGACTTTTGGGGATTTAAGGAATTTGAAAAATTTCCGGTAAATGAACATGAAGGATTATCTGTAATTTTACCAATAACAGAAAAAGGATTATCTTTTTTTAATTTAATTAAAGAAACATTAAACTGGATAGAACGTCCTTTATCCGAAGCTATTGATGGAAATGAACAATTAAAAAAGCCTCCTCAAAAAAACAAAAATTACAATCTCTTCAAACAAATGTATCCGGTAAAAGGATTTCATCAAAGTTGCAATATTTGTTTGAAAGAAGACCGTAAAAAGTACAAAAAAGAAAAAATTAGGATTTTCATTTCAAAGATACCCTTAACGAAAAAAATATATAAATTTATAAAAAACAATAAATGAATATATTAATAATCAATCAGCCGGCAGATAACAGAGGCGATGAAGCTGCTCATCGCAGTCTTATCAGAGCTATTATTAAAAAATATCCTTCCGCAAAAATTACAGTTATTTTTTGCGGAATAAGTGGCGATAGTGTTAAACAAATGAGCGTATTTTACCCTAATGTCAAATACGTAAACATTCCATTTCGAAGAGGAAACACTAAAATACCCAGATTTGCAATTACCTATAAATGTGAAAAGCTAATTGGATACTTACATCCACAATTACGTAAGATATTAAAATATATAAAAAACAATGACCTTGTAATTACTGCTCCAGGAGGAATCTGTATGGGTTTATTCCAAAATTGGTCACACATCTATTGGATACGATTAGCTCAAATATATAATAAACGTACAGCATATTATTCCCGCTCTTTCGGTCCATTTTTAGAGAACTCGAAATACGACAAAATATTCAAATCTACAAGTTTATCTCTATTAAAAAACATGAATTTCATATCAATACGGGATAAAATGACAATGGATATTGCCGACGAAATAAATATAAATTATATTCCGTCAATAGATACTGCATTTTTAGATACGCCGGAAGTAGATAAACTCCCAGATGAATTAATTGACTTAATAAGGTCGAAAGAATATATTATTTTTGTCCCTAATTCATTAACTTGGCATCCTGCCTATAAAAATGCAAATCAATCAGATATTGACAACTTTTATTTTTCTATTATTAAGCTATTGTCAAACAAATATCCTGATTCAAATATAATAATGCTACCTCAACTTTTTAATGCAAAATTACATGGAGACTGGAAATACTTTGAAGATTTAAAAAAGAAACTTAATTTTAATAATTTAATAATCGTTTCGGATAAATATAGTTCTGATATTCAACAGAAAGTTATTGCAGGAGCAAAACTTGTTATAGGGGCACGTTATCACTCCATTGTATTTGCTATTAATAATAATATCCCATTTATTTCTCTTTCTTATGAACACAAAATGAATGGTTTATTGAAAATTTTAGATAAAACGGAACAAAGCATTGATATAAGTTTGTTCAAAACCAATTCTTTTGATTTACAGAAAAACAAAATAAAGATAGAGCACCTTTTAAATACGGTTCAACCGGATTATATAGCAAAAGAAAAAGCGAGAGATATTGCACTCCAATGTTTTAATTCATTTTGCACTAATTATATAGAAAAATAAGAACAATGGAAACTTTCTATGTTTACATCAATTTCTTTTTGTATTTAATTTTATTTTTTATATTTTTCACAAAACATAAAGATAATAAAATCGGTTGTCTGATTTTATCCATTTATCTCTTTTGTGCATTTGCCAGTGTACTTTATTTTCAACATGACGCCAGTGACAACTTTCATGACAAGGGAAATATTTCTCTTTTCCCATTTATTTATTTATTTATTGTTTTAGTAATTGCACTTCTACCTTTACTTAAATTTAAACAGAAAGAATTAGAATTAATAACCGCTCCACGTCTTGAATTTATAAATTTGTTTGCTCTGTTTTTGATTATAGTTTCAACATTGGGTTGGATAAAAATTTTCCCAAACTTAATATTAGCTGTAACAAATTCATCTATGTTAGAAGATATTTATCAGGAAACAATGGATTCCGTATCTCAACAAACAGGAAGAAATTTATCAAATATTGGACAGGTTCTTTGTGCCATGTTTTCCGAAATTACGTTATTTTTCTCTTTTTATTACACGACTCTGAAGAAGAAAAATAGATTTATATTATTTTTACTTTGGTTTTCATCTTTTTATGCTGTTGCATCTTCCTTTTCTTTTGGATTAAGGAGCGGTATAGCACGATTTATCCTTTCTTGTCTTTTTTTATATATACTGTTTAAACCCTTCATAGAAGAGAGAATTCTCAAAATTCTAAATAAAACACTTATCGTCATTGTTTTATTGATCGTTATTGCTTTTGGGGCAATTACAATAAGTCGATTCGCTAATAATACATATTTTGGTACAACTAATAGCAATTTTTCGATACTAAGTTATACGGGACAATCGTTTATTTATTTTGATGAATATGGATTAAATTCTGACATCAAACAAAATGGAGATAATACTTTGCCCTTATTTAGAAGGATATTAGGGCTTGAAGCATCAAATAATCTTATAGAAAGACAAGAAAAATGGGGAAATGTTATGAATATAAAACAAGGGGTATTCTATACTTTTATTGGGGATTTTGTCTTTGATTTTGGTACTGTTTTTGTTTTCGTAGCCATTTCAATCTTATCTTATCTTTTTGTGAGAAAAACAAAATTTTCAAAACACATACCATTACGCAAATTATTAATTTTGTTTCTTATTTTCAATATCTGTGCCGGAGGTGTATTTTATTTCCCCTATAAGACAGTGGGTGGAAATTTACAGATTATTGCATATTGCCTCACATATCTAACATTATGGCTTTTGGATGAAAAACGGAAAACAAACGAAATAAAGATTAAAAACATTTAATAGAATGGGAAGATTCATAGCATTTTACCTCCCGCAATTTCACCCGACTCCTGAAAATGACGAGTGGTGGGGAAAAGGATTTACGGAATGGGTTAGCGTTGTCAACGCCAAGAAATTGTATTTCGGACATAAACAACCGCATATTCCTTCCGAATTGGGATTTTACGATTTAAGGCTCGAAGAAACAAGAATTAAACAGGCGGAATTAGCCAAACAATATGGAGTTGATGGATTTTGTTATTGGCATTATTGGTTTGGGAATGGAAAACGATTGTTGGAACGACCTTTCAACGAGGTATTGACAACAGGGAAACCCGATTTCCCTTTTTGTTTGGCTTGGGCAAACCATTCTTGGGCGAAGAAATTATGGGACAAAAACGGCACCCAGGAAATCCTGATGGAACAATTGTATCCGGGAGTAGAAGATTACAAAAATCATTTTTATACACTTTTGCCTGCTTTTAAGGATAAGAGATATATTAAAGTGGCAGACAAACTGTTTTTTGTTATTCATGATCCGTTGGCAAGTCCGGAAATAAAAACGTTCATAGAAACATGGAGAACCTTAGCAAAAGAAAACGGGATAAATGACTTCTATTTTGTCGGAAAAACTGCAAATAACCGGAAAAAGGAGCAAATATTAAGCATGGGATGCGATGCCGTATATAATGACGATGTGTTTAACATTCACCATGAATTACCGCTTCTGGTAAAAATATTTCATTGGATTACCCGGAATATTTTTTCAATTCCTACCGTTTTTAAATACAGTAGAGCGATTAATTATATGGTAACGGAGAAAGATAAACCCGTTGACTCAATTCCTGTTATTGCTCCCAATTGGGATCATTCTCCTCGTTCCGGAAGAAAAGCAATACTTCTTAGCAAACCAAAACCTGAATTGTTTAAAAAAGTAGTTATTAAAGCCTTGGCAATTGTAAAGGACAAGCCAAAAGAAAATCAAATAATTATTATCAAATCATGGAATGAATGGGGCGAAGGAAATTATTTGGAACCCGACCTGGAATTTGGAAGACAAAATTTGGAAGCATTAAAAAGCGGAATTGAAGAATTTGGAAATAACTAATTTTCATTAGGCACATGAAATCATACGACTTAGTATTTATAACAAATTCTCCTTCATTTTATAAGATTAACCAATTCAATGAAATAACAAAAAAAGAATTTTTGTGTTTATTCTTGTAAAAGGGAATGATGATGTTATCAAAGAGATGAACGAGGAAAAATATGAATATTTATAAGAAAAATCGCTGCAAAACAGAAATAAATTAAATTTTCACAATATAAAAAAACAACAAATAAAAAATGGATAATTTTTCATATTCTGTTCCGGTATTATTTATCTTTTTCAATCGCAAAAAAGTCGCTTTGACAGCCTTTGAGAAAATAAAAAAAGTAAAACCGCAAAAATTATATTTAGCTTCTGATGGTTATCGGGAAAATAGAACTAACGAAAACACGACCGTTGAGGATATCCGAAATGCAATTTTGCAAACAATTGATTGGGACTGCGAAATTCACACTTTATTTCAAGACAAAAATTTAGGCTGCGGAAATGCTGTTTATACAGCAATTAACTGGCTTTTTGAAAATGAGGAACAAGGAATTGTAATAGAAGACGATTGTGTGGTACAGGATTCCTTTTTTCCGTTTATGGAGCAACTACTTGACAAATATAAAAATGACGACAGAATCGGCATGATTGCAGGATATAATTGTTTAAATAAATTAGCAATTACCTATTCATATTGTTTTTCAATTTATAAGGCTTGTTGGGGCTGGGCAACATGGAAAAGAGCATGGGAAAATATGGATATGAACATGGAATGGAGAAAAACGAACTCTGCCAAATCGATATTAATGAATATGGGTTATCTCGCAAAAGATACACGATACTGGAAATATCATTTAAACGAAATTGACAAAAAACATGTAAGCGCTTGGGATTGGCAGTGGTATTTTACACTCGCTTCGCAAAATCAACTTTCTATTTTTCCCAAAGTAAGTTTGGTTTCCAATATTGGTTTTGGAAAAGAGGCAACACATACGACTGAAAAAATGAGTGAAAAATATTTAGCAAAAGACGAATTGATATTTCCTTTGATACATCCTAAATATATTTTACCTGATTATTCCTTTGATCAAGCGTTTAATAAAGAAAACAACAATTTTGTTTATACGCTTAAACGATATACACCTTATACTATAAAAACTCTTTTAAAAAAGATTCTTCGATAAAATGAAAATCTCCCTCATCACCGTTTCTTTCAACAGTTCCTCCTCCATCAAAGATACATTTGAATCTGTTCTTTCCCAAACATATTCAGATATTGAATACATTGTAGTTGACGGACAATCTACTGATAATACTATCGATATTATTAAGGAATTCGAACCTAAATTCAATGGCCGTATGCGTTGGATAAGTGAACCTGACAACGGATTATACGATGCCATGAATAAAGGAATAAAAATGGCAACCGGAGATATTGTCGGAATTTTAAATTCAGATGATTTTTACACACATGAAAATGTAATATCGAATGTTATTTCTTGCTTTGAGGCAGAAAATGTCCAAAGTGTTTATGCCAATTTATATTTTGTTGACTATAACAATACAAACAAAATCGTAAGGCGGTGGCAATCTTCTCCGTATAAAGAAGGCAGTTTTCGTAAAGGCTGGCATCCTCCTCATCCTACTTTCTTCGCAAAAAAAGAATGTTATGATAATTATGGTTTGTTTGATATAGAACTGCCGGTATCTGCTGATTTTGAATTAATGCTTCGATTTATCGAAAAAGAAAAAATTTCTACTTATTTTATGAACGATTTTATTATCGCCATGCGCCATGGCGGAGAAAGCACAGGTTCAATAAAAAAAATAATTGAAGGAAATAAAAATGTATTAAAGGCATTTAAGAAAAATAACATCCATGCTCCTTTTTATTATGTATTGCTTAGACTATTGCCCAAAGTAAAAAATAAATTTTGTCATATACTGAAAAAATAGATAAATAATATAAATGAAGATAACAATTATAGGAGGTTCGGGATTTGTTGGAACGCGGTTAATCGATGTTTTAAAACAGTCTAATTTTCAATTGCAAAACACAGATAAGAAGCAAAGCATATTCCATCCGGAAATAACGACAATTGCAAATATTTTGGAGAAAGATAAACTAACTTTGTTGTTACAGGGAACAGATATTGTTATTCTTTTAGCGGCAGAACATCGGGATGATGTTACCCCGATATCTTTATATTACGATGTGAATGTGAAGGGAATGAAAAACACATTAGAAGCAATGGAGGTTAATGGGATAAAACGAATTGTATTTACAAGCTCTGTCGCTGTATATGGGTTGAATAAAAAAAATCCCGATGAGAATTATGAAAAGACACCCTTTAATCATTATGGAAAGAGTAAATGGGAAGCAGAAAAATCATTACAGCAATGGTATAAAACACACTCTGATTGGAATATTAATATTCTTCGTCCAACTGTGATTTTTGGAGAACGAAACAGAGGCAATGTATTTAATCTGCTTAAACAAATATCTAGTGGTAATTTTTTGATGGTAGGTTCTGGGAAAAATATAAAATCAATGTCGTACGTTGGCAATATTGTAAATTTTATCAATTTCTTAATCAAAGAAAAAAAAGAAGGTTATAATGTGTTTAATTATGCTGATAAGCCTGATTTTACAACAAATGATTTGGTGGTTCTTGTAGGAAAAGTATTGAATAAACATATTCCTGCAGTTCATATTCCCATGTGGATGGGAATGTTAGGCGGATATTGCTTTGACTTATTAGCCATTGTTACTCGTAAAAAATTATCTATCAGTTCTGTTCGAATTAAAAAGTTTTGTGCTACAACTCAATTCGATTCGACAAAAGCATTTAATTCAGGCTTTACTCCCAGATTCTCTTTAGCCGAAGGATTGGCAAAAACAATTGAATTTGAGTTTGTACATAAAAAATCAGATGATATAATTTTTGAGACAGAATGATTTTTTTATTTACGGATAAGAAGATTATATTAAAGGCAGATGAATAATAGCTTAAATCCAGATGGATTATTGCTTTAGGAAGATATATTCGGAATAAAATAAATTTGATTTTATTATAGAATACGAAAACATAGAAGTAAAGAGATATATTTGTTTTTTTATAAAAGAACTTGTCAAAAGTTGATATAAAAATCACTCTTCTGTCAGGAATTGCTTCATCGTTTCTCCTCGCAATGACAGTAATACGTTGGTTATAAGTGTCATTGCGAGTAACGAAGTAATTCAGTTCTTTTTTGTTTTCTTTTTATGATAAAAATGTATTCGCGTAGTTATTATGCATTTATATTTTCATTGTTGTTTTAATGCATTTGTCCTGATGAGATTAATATTTTTGATTATCTTTGTAAAAAAAGAATACTCATTCATCCACAGAAGAATCAAGAGAATTTGATAAAAATAAATATCAAAAAACAATGTCAGTAAAAATAAACAACTCATTAAAATATCTATTGCTTAGTCCTGTCTTATTGCTTTCCTGCATTTCACAAAAAGAGATAGTGTATTTACAAGATGCAACTGTAAATGAGTTAACAAAAATTCAAAATTATCAGGAAATAACTATTCAACCCCAAGACATACTCTCTATCATAGTTTCAAGTAGAACCCCGGAATTAACCTTCCCTTTTAATTTATCTACAGCTTCCTATCAAGTAGGAGGGGAAATTCCTCCTTCCATGGGGCAACAGAGGCTCCTGGGTTATTCAGTAAATAAGGATGGAAATATTGACTTCCCTACATTTGGAAAAATTCATGTAGAAGGGCTTACAAAAGAAGAACTTTCCAGGTTAATAAAAAATCGACTTATGGAGGAAGATTACATAAACGATCCAATTGTAACAGTACAGTTCATAAATTTTAATATATATATAGTCGGAGAAGTTAACAAACCTGGTATCTACGAAATAAACAAAAGCCATATAACGCTTCTTGAAGCGTTGGCCATGGCAGGTGACCTTACTATTTACGGAAAAAGAAATAATGTTAAGGTAATTCGAGAAAAAAACGGAGAACGTATAATTTACAACCTTGATTTAAGAACAAAAGAATTATTTAATTCCCCGGCTTATTATCTACAACAAAATGATTACATTTACGTGGAGCCCAGTAAATACAAAGCAAGAAGGCCGAATTAAAAATAAATGATAAAGTTCTTTTTAAAACTATTTTTATTCTCTATTTTAATACATATATAATGTCCAACACAAACAATGAAAAAATAGAAAACAATGAGATAATTATTACTGATTATTTGAAACTTATTATTAAAAATTGGTATTGGATTATTTTGTCTACAATTGTATGTTGTACTGTTGCAGGTGTATATATTATAATAACATCAAAAACATATGAACGTACTGCTCAAATAATGATTAAAGAAGATTCGAAACAAGGTATTAGTGAGTTAGATGAAATGTCTATTTTGAAAGAAATTAACTTTTTTTCTTCCAAAACGAATATCAACAATGAAGTAGAAATTCTTCGGTCAAACAAAATAATGAAAGAAGTTATTGAAAGACTTCATCTGGAAAAAAGCTATAAAATACGGTCAGGTTTGAAATATAAGGAATTATATAGCAAATCACCAATAGAAGTAACGTTTCTTGATGCGGAAGAAGGAGAAACATTTTCATTGATTGTAACACCCTTATCTGAAAAGGAGATAGAACTTACTTCTTTTAAAGTGGAATTTGCCAGATCGTTTGATAAATCAATCAAAGCAAATATTCTCGATACTATTACTACTCCACTCGGAAGATTAATTGTATCTCCAACCCTATACTACAATAATGACTTTAAAGAAAAGCCAATCCATGTTTCCAAATTAAATGCTAAAGATATTACAGAATACTTATGCAAAAACCTTAAGGTCACTAAAAGTAAAGAAAATACAGTTATTAAACTCTCCTTATATGATAATTCTATTCAAAGAGCGGATGATATATTAAACACTTTAATTTCTGTATATAATGAAGATAATATTACCTATAAAAATCAGGTAGTTACAAGTACTTCAAATTTCATAAATGAGCGTATAGGAATTATAGAAGAAGAATTAGGTTTGGTAGATAAAGATATCTCACAATATAAGAGTAGTAATATGGTTGCTGATATTAAAGCATCTACTAATCTTTTTATAACGGAATCTTCTGTTTATAATAAACAGGTATTTGAACTACAAAATCAATTATCAATATCAAAATTTATAAAAGAATATCTTACTAACCCTGCAAATAATAATAATTTAATCCCTTCCAATTCGGGAGTTAACGATATTGCTTTAGAAAAGCAAATAAGCGAATATAACTCGTATATGCTCAAAAGAGCTCGTTTAATCGAAAATGGATCTGAAAAATCGCCTGCGGTCATTGAACTGACCAATGCTCTTATTGCCATGAAACAATCAATAATACGATCTGTCGATAATCTTATTGTTCTCTTTGAATTACAAATTGCCGGAATAAAAAACAGAGAAATTCAAACGAATCAAAAAATTGCCGGTGTACCGGAAAAAGAAATGGACATTATTTCGATAGAACGCCGATTAAAGATACAGGAAAATTTATACCTTTATTTACTTCAAAAACGGGAAGAAAACGAGCTTGCCGGGGCAATAACAACCAGTAACTTTAGAATAGTTAATGTTGCCGGAGGCGACTCAACACCTGTAGAACCTAAAGCATCACTAATTATGTTGTTTGCTTTTCTTATTGGGTTTTTCGCTCCTTGTACTTTCTTTTTCTTCAAAAGGTCATTTGAAACTACAATAAAGGATTCAAAAGATATAACTAATAATTTGACAATCCCTTTCATTGGATCGATTCCACAAGTAAATCAGAAAACAAACATTCAAAATGAAACGAAGAAAATCAACAACTATATTATAATTGGAGAGAACAAACAGGATGCTGTTAGTGAAGCCCTTCGAATTGCCCGTACCAATATAAGCTTTATGACAACAAAAGAAGATGCGGCAAAAACAATAATGTTAACTTCTTTCAATGAAAATGCCGGTAAAAGCTTTGTTGCTCTAAATCTTGCAATAAGTTTTGCATTAACGAAAAAAAGAACAATTCTTATTGATTTAGATCTACGAAAAGCAACCTTAAGTTCTTTAGTTAATTCTTCCAAAGCAGGATTATCCAATTATCTTGATAATAAAATATCTTCATTGGAAGAAATAATCATAAAAGAACCGTTTCAACAAACTAATCTGGATTTTATCCCTGTAGGAAAAATACCTTCCAATCCTGTTGAATTATTATTAAATGATGAATTCAAAAAACTTATCAGTGAACTTTGTAAAATATATGACCATATAATATTAGACACTACAGCTTTTGACGTAGTTGCCGATGCATCTATTATAGACAAAGTATCGGATATGACTATATTTGTTCTTAGAGAAGATTTATCTGACCGCCGAAAACTTCCTGAATTAGAGAACGTTTATAAAAACGATAAACTAAACAATATGACTATTTTGCTTAATGGTTCCCATTCTGGTTGATCATTAAGTATTGTAGCAGATAATAATCCTTCTTTTTAAATTTGTTGTTATTTCTTGCTTTTATAAGACAAGATATGTATTGTTACACCAACAGCAATCAAAAACAATAAAATGGAAACCAATAACTTGGACATAAAAAATGCGGATACACTTATTGATAGCCATAATAAAATAAGCGTAAATATCTTCGCTCTTAATGGAATTACCTTGTTTTCTCTATAGTCAATTATAATTCTTCCAAAGTACGGATGTGCAAGAAGCCATGCATACAACCGCGGGGAACCTTTGAAAAAACAAGAAGCGGCCAAAAGCAGAAAAGGAACCGTGGGCAAGAGAGGAAGAAAGGCCCCCAATGTTCCCAATCCAAGTGCAATACTTCCCAAAATAATCCAAATAGTATTTTTCATACAAATTATCTGCTCTCAAAAATAACAAGAAGCTGTCTAAAAGATATTTTTTAGACAGCTTCTTCTACTAGTATTTATTTTGTGTCAATAATTAATGGCACTTATCTAGTTATACATAAAATTATTTCTTACCCTCTTTGATAGCTGCCTGTGCTGCTGCCAAACGAGCAACCGGTACCCGGAAAGGAGAACAAGAGACATAATTAAATCCGGTTCTATAGAAAAATTCTACAGAAGAAGGATCTCCTCCATGTTCACCACAAACTCCCACTTTCAATTTAGGATTTGTTTTACGCCCACGTTCCGTACCAATTTTAACAAGTTGTCCAACACCTTCTTGATCCAAGGTATTAAACGGATCACTTGGAATAATCTTTTCTTCTATATACGTATTTACAATAGCATTCACATCATCCCGTGAAAATCCGAAAGTCATCTGTGTTAAGTCATTTGTTCCAAATGAGAAAAATTGAGCAACCTCCGCAATTTGATCTGCAATTAAAGTAGCGCGTGGGATTTCAATCATCGTACCGTATAGGTAATTTATCTTAACCCCAAATTTAGCTTCAACTTCTTTCTGTACTTTATCCGCAATTGCTTTCTGATGTTTTAATTCAGTTACAGCAATTGTTAATGGAACCATAATTTCCAAAATAGGGTTCTTACCCTTCTTCATTAATTCTGCAGTAGCCTCAAACAATGCACGGAATTGCATTTCTGTAATTTCAGGGTTTACAATACCTAACCGAACTCCACGAAGTCCCATCATCGGATTTACTTCATGAAGAGCGTCTATGCGTCTTTTTATCTCTTCATAAGACATTCCTTTTTCTTTTGCCAATTCACGTTGTTTCTCTTCAGTCTGGGGAACGAACTCATGTAAAGGAGGATCCATTAAGCGGAAAGTAAGCGGTTTCCCATCCATTACATCCAATGTCCCCTTGGCAACTTCACGAACAAATGGTTCCAGTTCATTCAATGCTACAACCCTTTCTTTCGTAGAATCCGCCAGAATCATATTACGTAATTTCGCTAAAGGTTCTTCACTGTTCTTACCATAAAACATATGTTCGATACGGAACAGTCCGATTCCTTCTGCTCCGAAATTGATCGCATTTTGTGCATCCTCGGGAGTATCGGCATTGGTACGTACGCCCATAGTCCGGTATTTATCTACAATATTCATGAACTCTTGGAAACGGGGATTTTCGGTAGCATCAACCATTTTAATTGCTTTATCATACACCCAACCTTTTGTCCCGTTCAAACTTAAAGTATCTCCTTCTTTATATATTTTACCGTCAATTTTAATTTCATTGGCAGCAAGATTAATATGAATTGCTTCACACCCTACAATACAACATTTTCCCCATCCACGAGCTACCAAAGCGGCATGGGATGTCATACCTCCACGAGCAGTTAAAATACCATCTGCTGCACGCATTCCTTCAACATCTTCCGGATTAGTTTCTTCACGAACCAAAATATTAGCAATATGGTCTTTCCTATATTCCATTGCTTTTTCACTTGTCAAAGCAATTCTTCCCACAGCACCGCCAGGCCCTGCCGGTAAACCTTTTGCTATTACTGTTTGTTTCTTTTCATCCACTGAATCTAAAATCGGATGTAAAAGTTCATCCAATTGATCGGGAGAAAGCCTCATAACAGCTTCTTTATCGGTAATCAATTTTTCATGCATCATATCCAGCGCCATCGTCAAAGCAGCAACGCCAGTGCGCTTTCCTACACGACATTGTAACATATAAAGTTTTCCTTCTTGAATAGTAAACTCTATATCAAGCATATCACGATAGTTCTTTTCCAAGATCAAACGGATATCATCCAATTCCTTATATGTTGTTGACATCAATTCCTGCATGGAAGGCAAATGTTTATTCTGCTCATTTTTGGTTGCATCGTTTAATGGACTCGGTGTACGAATACCTGCTACAACATCTTCTCCCTGGGCATTGATCAGCCATTCTCCATAGAATTGATTTTCACCTGTTGCCGGATTACGGGTAAAGGCCACTCCTGTTGCAGAGCTATCTCCCATATTTCCAAAAACCATTGCCTGAACATTCACTGCCGTTCCCCACTCATCAGGAATACCTTCTATACGACGATATGCGATTGCCTTTTTACCATTCCAGCTTTTAAACACTGCTTTTATTCCACCTTCCAGCTGCGCCCTGGCATCATCCGGAAATTCAGTTCCAAGGGCTTCCTTTACTTTCGCCTTAAAAACATTGGCTAACCCTAATAATTCATCAGCTGTAATATCCGTATCGGATTTATATCCTTTCGAATGTTTAAATTCGTCCAACATTTCATCCAATAGTTTACGAATTCCTTTTCCTTGTGCAGGTTCCAATCCTTCTGCTTTTTCCATTACCACGTCTGCATACATCATGATCAAACGACGATATGAATCATATACAAAACGGGGATTGTTTGTTTTTTTAATCAACCCCGGAATGGTTTTAGAACTCAAACCAATATTTAACACCGTATCCATCATACCCGGCATGGAACTACGTGCTCCGGAACGACAAGAAAGCAATAAAGGATTCTCAGCATCATCGTATTTAAGACCCATTACACTTTCAACTTTTTTCATCGCTTCCCACACTTCAGGCATCAATGAAGAAGGTAGTTGACAGTTATTATCATAATAAGCCGTACAACACTCGGTAGTGATAGTCAGACCGGCAGGAACAGGTAATCCTAAAAGACACATTTCTGCAAGATTCGCACCTTTTCCTCCCAATAAATTCTTCATGTCAGCTTTACCTTCAGCCGTTTTTCCTCCAAAGGTATAAACATACTTTACGTTACTCATTTCTTAAAATTATTTTGGTTTTTACTTCTAAAATCAAGGTTACAAAGTTACAAAAAAATAGATAGTAAATAAGTAGTTCTCAAAAGAAAGAATGCAACAAGAAGAAAAAGTAATAATTAACAGTTAATAATTAATCTGCGAAGTTCTGCAACGCCAGCGGGAACTGTAATTGTTTTTACAATGAACTTGTCAAAAGTTAATTTCCTATATCAACTTTTGACAAGTTCATTATTATTTAGATGAGATACCTAACAATATATTATAACGCTCCAATGTTTCCAATAAATTCAACTTTACATGGATAAAATCATCTACTCCAGCCTCCTTCAAAGCATCTATGCTATCAACCGGATTGCCGGCAACAATACATTTGATCTCTTTTAAGTGCTGTTTTATTCCTTGTGCTATAGCAGGGACCAATGTAGCATATTCTTCATCCGAACTACAGATAGCCACAACATCTGACTTTGCCAAGACAGCTGCTTGAACACCCTCCTGTTCCGTTGAGAATGCCTGGCCGTCTATAATTTCGTATCCGGCACAGCCGAAAAAGTTTGTGATAAATCCTGCCCTTGCCTGACGCATTGCAACATTACCAATTTTTAATAAGAATACTTTGGGTCTTCTTCCGTTCTTCTTCGTCCACTTTTCCGTATTTAAACGTAAGCGTTCAAAAGGCATTGCTCCGCGATAAGGTTGAAGCCCTTCGTATGTTTTTTCCCGTAAATCCGTATCTACTTTATCCAACATCACTTCATTAATGTTCGGATATTGGTTTGTCCCGACAAATACCATTCTACGCGTTGCGATATCCATGTCCCGTTTCCGGCAGGTTGCAACAATCGCTTCTTTCACTTTCCTTTCCAAGGAAACACGAATCATTCCTCCTTGTTTTTCCACTTCATTGAATAGCAACCATGCCTGTTCGGCGATAGAGTCAGTCAGATTCTCAATGTAATACGATCCGGAAGCAGGGTCAACAATCTTCCCAAAATAAGATTCTTCCTTTAACAAGATTTGCGTATTACGGGCAATACGGCGGGAAAAATCATCCGATTCTTTATACGTAGTATCAAAAGCTTCCAGATCAATCCCATCTGCGCCGCCAATAGCCGCTGACATCCCTTCGGTAGTAACCCGGAGCATATTTACATAGGGATCGAAAATCGTCTTATTCCATAAGGACGACTTCGAGAATACATTCATTTTCACCATATCCTTTTGGGAAGGATTATATTGATTTGCTATCGCAGCCCATAGCAAACGTGCTGCTCTTAGCTTAGCAATCTCCATGAAATAGTCGGAACTGATAGCAAACTCAAACCCTATTTTGGGTAAAAATTCGTCTATTGTTATTCCATTATCGGTAGCAAATGAGACATATTCATTGGCAGAAGCTAACGAATATCCCAACTCCTGCCGTATAGTAGCACCGCAATTATGTAATAACCATCCGTTAACAGTTATATATTGAAAGTTAGGACAAACTTTTCCGATACTATTTTGCAGTTGTATAATTTCTTCGAAATCCTCTTTTTGAGTCTTCCAAAATTTATTATGCAGCAATAAATAACTAACCGGGTCAAAAGAAAAAGCTCCCCGAATATGCTTCTTATCAAACGTAGTTGTATCTAAAAACTGAACAAATAATTTAGCCAATTCCACATAAGATACGGCATTGCTGAAATGCACGAAAACTTTAGAGAGGTCAATATCTTTTAATAATACCGAGATGGCTTTTATGTCCCGTATTGCGGAGGCATTGAAAACAATGGCATTTGCTCCTTTTTTCAGACTGTCAATCGCAATTGTATTTGCTTTTTGAGGATCTTTTTCCGTAATATTTTGAACAATCTTCCAATTATTGCCGGCTATTTCACCCCCTCTTATAAAAGGATATTCTCCCGGAATCGATTCCGTAAGATAGCCAAGATCTTTTGTGTTTTCCGAACGATAATAGGGATTTACAACAAAATTTTCATCTGTCTTCCACTTTAATTTCTTATCATAATCAGCTCCTTTTAGATCTATTCTTATTACTTCTTCCCATTGGGAAGTACTTACCGGTGGAAATTCCGAGAATAATTTTTCATCCTTATTGCTCATAACAATTGCTTTCTGATTAAAATCGATTATCTATACCTTAACTTATTTAATAATTTGCAAAGTTAGGAAAAAAACAGGTACAACCGATTTTTGCCATCAAAATAACCTGATTATCCATAGTTACTTATGGAAATCAGGCAAGTTAAATGAAATTACGGGAAGTTAATAGTTATAGAAGTTAGACAAAGCTACACAAATTATGAGAAGCTATGGGAATAATGATATATTAACTTTGTTGAGCTCGCAAACTCGGTTCAAGAAAAAATCTGCGGAACTGTTAGCTCAGCGAAGCCAAGCCCATAACAACTAACCACTAACAGTTAACCACTATTTCCGGCAACTTCCTGTAACTTGTATAACTTCTGTTATTTATAAGAAATTAATTGTTTTAAATTTATATTATCCTAAGAGGAAAGAAAAACGTCAACACCCCGGCGAAAATATTTCCTTGGCCTGCTTTGACATGAAATCAGGCGTGTCCTGAGTTGGGAACAGGTGTGTCCTGAGGTCAGGACAAGCTTGTTCTGAAGCGAGGACAGGCTTGTTCCGGGGTGAAATCAAGCGTGATTTAAAATAAAAGCACGGCTGGTTTGTTTTTTCTTCATTTTTCATTGACTTTTCGCCTCTGCTTTTTCTTCAATAAGGCAATTCTTCCCGGTTGTAGAAGAAAAAAAGATTCCCCCTGCGAAAAAAAGATTATTTTTGTAAAAAATAAAAATATAATTCATGAAAAATGTCCCATTAGCGGAGCAAATGCGTCCCAAAACACTGGATCAATACCATGGCCAGGAACATTTGGTAGGCAAAGGTTCCATACTCAGAGAAGCATTGGAAAAAGGGCAGATCCCTTCTATGATTCTCTGGGGACCACCCGGTGTTGGAAAAACTACCCTCGCTTATCTGATCGCCAATAATCTGAGATGGAATTTCTATAAGCTAAGTGCTATTAATTCGGGAGTGAAAGACATCCGCGATGTAATAGAAAGTGCACGCAATAATGAAGAACCTTCGGTTTTGTTTATTGATGAAATCCATCGCTTTAGCAAGTCGCAACAAGATTCTTTGCTGGGAGCGGTAGAAGAAGGCGTTGTAACATTAATCGGGGCCACTACCGAAAATCCTTCTTTTGAAGTTATCTCTCCATTGCTATCGCGTTGCCAGGTATATGTATTGAAAACATTAGACCGTTGTCAGCTGGAAGCGATTCTTGACAGTGCAAAATCTATCATGGAAGACCAGTTGCAACAGAAGATCATTATCAAAGAACCCGAAGCCCTGATCCGTATATCGGGGGGAGATGCCCGTAAGCTGCTCAATGCATTTGAACTGGCGGTTACTTCTCTGGCAAAAAAAGGAAAAAATATTACCATTACCAACAAAGATGTGGAAACGGTTATCCAGCAAAATCTGGTAATGTATGACAAAAAAGGAGAAAATCACTATGATATAATTTCCGCATTTATCAAATCCATCCGGGGAAGCGACCCGAATGCGGCGGTGTATTGGCTGGCGCGAATGATCGCCGGCGGAGAAGATCCTCTATTTATAGCAAGGAGGATGCTAATCCTTGCATCGGAAGATATCGGAAATGCTAATCCCAACGCACTACTGTTGGCCAGTAATTGTTTCCAAAGCATAAATGTTATCGGGATGCCGGAAGGACGGATTATTCTGTCCCAGACAGCCATATATCTGGCTTGTTCTCCCAAAAGCAATGCTTCGTATGCTGCCATAGATAATGCTTTGTCTACAGTGGAAAAGACAAAAGACCTGCCGGTGCCTCTGCATTTGCGCAACGCCCCAACCAAATTGATGAAAGAACTTTCGTACGGAAAGGACTATAAATATGCACATAGTTACGACCAAAATTTTGTCAGCCAGGAATTTTTCCCGGATGCATTAACAGGAACCACTTTCTATAATCCTGGAAATAACAGCCGGGAAAACGAATTACGCGCCAGGCTTAAACACTTTTGGAAAGATAAATATAACTATTAACAGAAGTAAAAAATGAAGTTATGGAAGTTATGAGAAGCTATGGGAATAATGATAGATTCAAGAAAAAGTCTGCGGAACCGTTAGCTCGGCGAAGCCAAATCTGTTTAATCTATGCTATCTACTTACCGGAATAAAGTTCGATTTAAACTATAGACATTAAATAACTCAACAAATAACAGATAAACAAATCAACAACAAGTCATGAATCATTAATTGTTTTTCATCAAAATAAATCAATATATTATGGACGAAGTCAATACTGGCACTCAAAAAAATACTGCCGGCAAACCGAAGAAAAAATATTTTTTGCGATATCTTTCTGTAACAATAAAGAAATTCATCAGCCTGAATATCGATAGCGATGACAATGCTACAATCAGCCGTATTGAAGAAGGCATAGAATTCAGAGGTGCGAATGTATGGATATTGGCTTTTGCCATTATTATTGCTTCGATTGGATTAAATGTAAATTCCACGGCCGTTATTATTGGGGCAATGTTAATCTCCCCTTTAATGGGGCCTATCATGGGAATAGGACTCGCGGTAGGCATAAGCGATAATAATATGTTAAGCCGGTCATTGAGGAACTTTGGGGCGATGGTATTAATCAGTATCATCGCATCGACGTTATACTTTTTCATATCTCCATTAAGTGATGCCCAATCGGAATTGCTTGCCCGTACCCGCCCTACTATTTATGATGTATTGATTGCCTTTTTCGGAGGGCTGGCCGGGATAGTTGCCCACTCAAGAAAAGGAGAAAAGATAACGATTATTTCGGGAGTTGCCATTGCAACAGCTTTAATGCCTCCCCTATGTACGGCTGGGTATGGGTTAGCCACAGCGCAATTCAATTTCTTCTTCGGAGCGTTTTATTTGTTTTTTATTAACTCATTCTTCATCGCATTAGCTACGGTATTGATGTCTTATTATTTAAAACTGCCAAAACGTTCTTTTATAAACCCGCAAAAAGCTAAAAAAGTAAAAAGATCCATCTACATATTTACAACGATCGTATGTGTGCCGAGTATTTTTATGGCCGTTAATATGATACAAGAATCTTCATTTAATTCGAGTGCCATCCGTTTTATGAACGATTTGGATCATAATCCATTGCTTGAAAATGTTCAGATTATCAACTCCTCCCGAGAATATTCCCGGGATTCCTCAACTATTACAATAGCATTGGTAGGGAAACCTTTGGAAGAAAAACAAATTAAGAATTTGCAACAGAAATTACCGGAATTCGGATTGAAGAACACGCATCTTATTATCCGCCAACTTATGAGTGATAGTGATAATGATATCAATATCAGTGGAGAACTTATGGAAGATTTATATAAGAAGAACGTAATACTTTCGGATCAAATTACGGAATACAAAAATGAAATTATCCAATTGCAAGGAGAAATCATCCCGAATGAACAAATTGCAAAAGAAATACAAACACAATTCAATAACATTCATTCCTTTTCCATTTCAAGGATGATTTACACCGATATACAAACATTAACATCGGATACTATTCCGACGGCGTATGTAATTTGGTTGAAAAAACCGGCAAAAGAAGATGCCGAGCGATTGGAAAATTGGCTAAAAGCCCGGCTAAATCTAGATCAATTAAAATTAACGAGTTCAATTTACACAAAGAAATAACCTATAAAGAATTATTTTCCCATATTATCTTTTAATGTAAGAGCATTACTCGACAGTTCTGTCGTTATAAATACTTGAATTGAAAACAAAGTGATGTTTTTAATTCTTATGTATATGTAATCAAGTAAAAAAATCATTTATATTTGCACAATGATTATATAATACTTTCTTCATATGAAAAAATCTGTTCATGTTTTTTTCATTGCCGTTTTACTTTCCGGATGTTTTAACAATAGCATCCAGCAAAGTGTTTTTGCCCAAAGCCCCACCACACAAGGAAAAGAATTCTACTTTTCTTTTATGCAAAATGGATATAGAACATGTAATTCGGGAGGAAGCACTACTTATGAATCTTTGAGCTGTATCATAAGTGCAAAAAGGGCCTGTTCGGGAACTATTTCCAATCCGAATACATTGTGGAGTATCAATTTCAATGTGACTGCCAATGGTATTACCACAATTACTATCCCTATGGCTCAATCCTATAGCACAAATTCCGAAATAGCCGAAAACTACGGATTAATAGTAACCGCTACCGATACGATTTCGTTATTTATTGCCAACGAAGCACTAAATTCATTTGATGCCTCTAACGTTTTACCATTGGAAACATTGGGAGATAAGTATATTACACAAAATTATATTCCTTCTCCAAGTGGGGTAACGGGATCGTGTAATACGAATGTCAGAAGTGCTTTTATAATTATTGCTACAGAAAATAATACCATTATCGACATAACTCCAACATGCAATACCAAGGGGGGAAAAGCTGCGAACATATCGTTTTCAATTGCATTGAATAAAGGCCAGAGTTATCAGGTAATGTCAAATGATAAGGGAACCGCGGGTGACCTTTCCGGATCTTTAATCCAGGCAAGGGATTGTAAACGGATTGCTGTTTTCAATGGAAATATAATTACAGGTATTCCACAATCAATAACTGACGGATTCGACCATATTTTCGAACAGGCAATGCCTGTCTCATATTGGGGGAATAAGTTTGCTATTACAGCGTCTATGGCAAGGAATGGCGATTATATACGTGTTACCGCATTAAATAATAATACAGAAATCAAGATTAACAATATTGTCCAAACAACAATTAATGAACGTAATACTTATGAATTCTTCCTATCCAATAGTTCCTATTATCTTGAGACTTCCGAACCATGTGCTGTTTTTCTTTATCAGACATCCAACACCTTCGACAGTTCAACAAATGGAGACCCCTCCATGGTATGGATTACACCTGTGGAACAGCAGGTAAAAGAAATAACCTTCGGCACTTTTACGGCAACCAATACTATTGTTAATCATTATATAAATATTGTTACCGCAACAACAGATATAAATTCCATTAGGTTGGATAATGTAAATATCTCCAATCAATTTCAACAGTTGAATGGGAATTCTACTCTTTCCATTGCAAGGATTAACATATCGCATGGAGCACACACCCTCAGAAGTAATACAGGATTTACCGCTTTTGTTTACGGATTCGGAAATGTTAGAGGCTATGCTTACTCCATTGGTTCAAGTGCTATAGATCTAAGGGGAAATATTATTGCCAATCAAATTCATACACTTAATAATGATATTGCCAACACTCTTTTTTTCTGCAAGAACGAATTACTGCATCTCAAACTGAATATAAATTATGAATTTGATTCTATTAATTGGAAACTCGGAGATGGAACCATTATCTATGGCAGGGATTCCATCATTCACGCTTATGCAAGTAACGGAAAATATTTTGTAGAAGCAATCGTAAAATTACGCTATCAAAATTGTACCGGGAGTATTTATGATACCATTAAAGGAATTATAAATATCCAGGATATTAACGAGACTATCAGAGATACTGTATGCTATGGAGAAATATATAATAAACATGGATTAAACATTACAGCATTACACAACACATCTAAAACTCAATATTTAATAAGCTCTCATGGTTGTGACAGCACTGTTGTTTTATATTTAACTGTTTTAGACACTTCCTTGCGCATTATATCCGATACGATTTTATCGGGAGAACCATATAATAAATGGGGATTCAACTTGTCGGAAAATAACTTGACATACATTGGAACCAATACACACAGCCTGTTGCTAACCAATAGATTTAATTGCGATAGCTTACATATATTATCCCTGACCATTAAGCCAAGATATCTATTTACCGATAGCGTAACTATTTGCCAGCTTGGAGAAATATATTGGAGAAACAAAAAGATGGAGACTGCCAATGCAGGTATATTCATTCTCTCCGATACGCTAAAAACGATTTATTGGAATACCGACAGCATATACCGTTTGATTTTAACCGTAAAACCAAATTATTTTATTATCGATACGATAAATGTGTGTCTATACGATAATATAAATTGGCATAATAAACAATTAACAACTTCGCAAACAGGAATGTTTACAATGTCGGACAGCCTCAAAACAATTGAGTGTGCTTGCGACAGTATACATAAGCTGGTTATGCATGTAAACCCAATACCGGAACTTTATACCATATTATCGGATGAGACTATATGTTCCAGGACAAATACATCCGAAATTATTTTTTCAGGAAGCGGGAATATGTGCGAATGGACAGCAAGTGGAGATATCATAAACGGAATGCCGTTATCCGGAAAAGATATCTTTGAAAGATATACACTTGTTAATTCAACAAATTCTCTTTTAACAACAACGATAAGTGTAATTCCGAAATCCTATTTCGGGGATTTAGTCTGTTCAGGCGCACAAAAAAGTTTCAATATCAGTGTATATCCGGATATTAAAATAGACGCTGTTACAAATAAAGCCCTCTTCTGTTACGAAGACACCATATATTTGGAAATAGTAAATCCCGGACAATTACAAAATTATCAGTGGGATGGGCCTGACGGTTTTTCTTCCAAAGATCAAAATCCTGTTATTAAAAGTGCTTCAAGTAAAAATTCCGGTAGTTATATTGTCCAAGCTCACACATTGTATCATTGCGATGCCATCCCCGACACTGTTTTAGTCCATGTTCTTTCTTTTATTGACGCAAATCTGCCGGAAGATACGGTTTTGTGCACAGACCCTATAACTATATCAACAACTTATCCTTACGGGGATTATTCCTGGAATACGGGGGAAACAACCCGCCAAATCTCCATTTCATCTTCGGGAACATATTGTGTGGAAATCAACGATCGAGGATGTTTGGGGCGGGACACTGTTTCTGTTCGGCAAATCATCATCCCTCCTTTCAAGATACAAACATCCAGAGATATTTGCTATGAGGATGATATGGAAGTATTTGTTCATGTTGAGAATGCTGATTATTTTTGGAATACGGGAGATACAACATCATCCATTATAATTAATTCTTCAGGTGAGTATACAATAACTGTTTTTATTGAAGGATGTTTTACTCAAAAATATATCTCTGTTTTCTGCGATTGCAATCTTTGGATCCCCAATACATTCACTCCAAATAATGATAATACCAACGAAATATTCATTCCGATTCCAACAGAAATATTAAACACCTTTTCGATGTCCATTTACGATAGATGGGGTAATTTGGTCTTTAAAACAAATTCCTACACGCCATGGGATGGAACCGCAAATGGAAAATATGCCACGGCAGGCTCTTACTCTTACATTATCTATTTTTCATGCATAAATGATCCCGAAAAGAAAATCAAAAAACAAGGCAGAATAAACTTGATACGATGAAAAAATTTGTCAGTCGCTCAAATTCTTGTTTGCTACGATCTTATCTTTTATTTCTTTTGCCAGACTTCTTTTACGAAAAAAGAAACAACATCCAAAAAAATCGTATATTTGCATTTCAAATAGAATGGAGAAAATGAACTTTGTTGAAGAATTGACATGGAGAGGTATGGTACAGGATATCATGCCGGGGACGGAAGAAATGTTATCCAAAGAAAAGGTTTCTGCTTATGTTGGAATAGATCCCACTGCAGATTCATTGCATATCGGGCATCTGGTAAGTGTAATGTTATTAAAACATTTACAATGTTCGGGACATAAACCGATGGTTGTTGTCGGCGGAGCAACAGGAATGATTGGTGATCCTTCTTTCAAATCAGAAGAAAGAAAATTACTTACCAATGATGAAATTAACCATAATGTAGCCAGTATTAAAAAACAACTTTCCAGGTTTCTGGATTTCAACTCCGGAGACAATGCTGCCGAGTTACTCAATAATTACGACTGGACGAAAGATTATACATTTTTGGAATTCATCCGTGATATCGGAAAGCATATGACCGTCAATTATATGATGGCGAAAGATTCTGTGAAAAGACGTATTGAATCAGGAATATCTTTTACCGAATTTTCCTATCAATTATTACAAGGATTTGATTACCTCTATTTATATCAGACAAAAAACTGTCGTTTGCAAATGGGCGGTTCCGACCAATGGGGAAATATTACTACCGGTGTGGAACTAATACGCCGTGTTACAGGTGGAGAAGCCTTCGGGCTTACTTGCCCATTGATTAAAAAAGCCGATGGCGGAAAGTTTGGCAAAACAGAAAAAGGCAATGTTTGGCTCGACCCCGAAAAAACATCGCCGTATGCTTTTTATCAGTTTTGGCTTAATTGTTCGGATGAGGATTCAAAGAAGTTTATCCGTATTTTTACTTTGTTTTCCAAAGAGGAAATAGAAAGTATGGAAATAGAACACAATGAAGCTCCACATTTGCGGATATTGCAAAAAGCACTGGCAAAAGATCTGACTATCCGCATCCATTCACAAAAGGACTATGAAGCAAGTTTGGAAGCCAGCGAGATTCTTTTTGGAAAAGGAACTGCTGAAAATCTTTCGGCTTTATCCAAAGAAATGTTTTTTGCCGTTTTTGAAGGTGTTCCTCAATACAATTTTCCTCTTTCGAGATTTAAAGAAGGAATAGGTATCGTAGAATTACTTGTTGAAGAGACAGACATCTTTGCTTCCAAAGGAGAAGCACGCCGCATGTTGAAAGAAAATGGAATATCTGTAAATAAAGTAAAGGTATCCGACTCTTCTGTGATCGGTGTAAAAGAATTAATTAACGGACAATATTTATTAATCCAAAAAGGGAAGAAAAATTATTATGTTATTATTGTACATGAATGATTA
The DNA here is from genome assembly GCA_031553535.1 of Bacteroidales bacterium. Lineage (GTDB taxonomy): Bacteria > Bacteroidota > Bacteroidia > Bacteroidales > WCHB1-69 > JAIROC01. The sequence continues at coordinate 47,757 of JAVBLM010000003.1, forward strand.
CAATTAAATTTAACAATACAATGAAAAGAATCTTAACCATATTATTAACTTTGCCGTTGTTCTTTTTGTTCCCTGTTCAGGCTTCTGCACAAAACACGAATAGCAGTGCGGGCAAAAACACCACTTTTTGCAAAGCTAAAAGATCTTCTTTTTCTAACCTCCCCCCCCGTGGCGGAAGATCGAAAATGGCCACCGGGATAGAAGGACGCATAATTAATTTCGGATTTGATTTAGGAGGTTCCTTTGGTCTTATGGATGCACTAAGCAGGGAAAAAGCATTTGTCGGAGCGAAAGGATCCGTTTTTGTCCATGCCATTATTCCAAACACCAGAACACTTGCCATAGGGCTTGAGGGTGGATTTACCTATTTGTTGGCAAATGAACAAAAATACAAGGAAACCTTGACGGCGTCTACCCGTGATGGGGCAACCGCCACTTCCAAAGAGGCACAGGTAACGGTTGGAAACTGGATGCTTCCCACGGCTCAAGTAAGTTTCATGGGGAATTTCCATCCTGCACAGCGATTTAACATCCAGGTAAAAGGAAATATAGGTGTTGTACTGGCTATGGTGCCTAAATACGAAGCCGAATATTATGTTAAAGATATTCAGAGTGACGGAACATACGCAGAGATACAATATCACTATGTTTATAATAATGACCTTGTAATAGGACTTTCTGCAACTATCGGAACAAAATTACTGTACGCACTTACGAACCACATGGAATTCGGTATAGGATTGGATTGGTCTTATTTACGATTCTCTTACGAAAAAGGATGGGTTTCTCCGGAAATAAAAGTAACCAAGGAGTTAACACAATTTGGCGTTTTCGACTTGCATGTGGGCCTTGCCTTCAGTTTTTAAATTATATAAGATACAAACATTTTAAAATATTTTATTATGAATAATGCAATTTTTAATTTTAGAGAGCCTCAAAATGAGCCGGTAAAATCGTACGCCCCCGGAAGTGAAGAGCGTCGTCTTCTACAAGCAGAACTTGACAGGCAATTTAATACTCAAATTGAAATACCCCTCATTATTGGTGGTAAAAAGATAAAAACAGGAAAAATCGGAAAAGTGGTAATGCCTACAGATCACCAACATGTATTGGCTACTTACCATCAATGTACAGATAAAGAAGTACGCATGGCTATTGATGCAGCCATGAAAGCAAGAGATGCGTGGGCAAATCTTCCCTGGGAAGAACGTTGCAGCATCGTTTTAAGAGCGGCAGAATTATTTGCAACAAAATATCGCTATGTAATCAATGCATCCTGTATGCTGGGGCAGGCAAAAAATGCAATGCAGGCAGAAATAGATTCGGCATGCGAAGCGATTGACTTTATGCGCTTCAATCCGCATTTTGCAGCTAAGATATACGCAGACCAACCCCTGTCTTCAGGAGAAAATATAAACAGGGTGGAATATCGTCCTCTGGAAGGATTTGTTTATACGATTACTCCTTTCAACTTCACGGCTATTGCAGTGAATCTGAACATCAGTCCTGTATTAATGGGCAATGTTACCGTATGGAAACCGGCAACAACCTCTTTATTATCGAGCTACTATGCAATGGAAGTATTGATGGAAGCAGGAATTCCCGATGGAGTTATCAACTTTGTTCCCGGCTCCGGTTCTACTATAAGCAACGTTGTATTGAATGATCCTGATTTTGGTGGAATCCACTTCACCGGATCAACAGGAGTATTCAACAGTTTCTGGAAAACGGTAGGAGAAAATGTAGGAAAATACAAAACATATCCTAAATTAGTGGGTGAAACCGGCGGGAAAGACTTTGTATTTGCCCATAGCAGCGCAAATTCTAAAGAATTGGCAACTGCGCTTGTTCGTGGTGCATTCGAATTCCAGGGACAGAAGTGTTCTGCTGCTTCAAGAGCATATATCCCAACTTCTCTTTGGGAAGATACAAAAAAATACATGCTTGACATGCTCAAAGAGATAAAAATGGGAGACGTTCGTGACTTCTCAAACTTTATAAATGCAGTAATTGATGAAGCTTCTTTTGATAATATTGCCGGATATATCGAACGTGCGAAAAAATCGAATGATGCTGAAATTATCGCCGGTGGAAAATGCGATAAATCAAAAGGATATTTTGTTGAACCTACTGTCATTTTAGCAAAGACTCCTAAATATGAAAGTATGGCAGAAGAGATCTTCGGTCCGGTACTTACTATTTATGTTTATGAGGATGCAAAATACGAAGAAACATTAAAATTATGTGATGAAACTTCTCCGTATGCACTTACCGGATCAATTATGGCACACGATAGATATGCAGTAATGGTTGCCGACAGATATTTACGTTATTCTTCAGGAAATTTCTATATTAATGATAAACCAACAGGAGCCGTTGTAGGGCAACAACCATTTGGGGGAGCAAGGGCTTCAGGAACCAACGATAAAGCAGGAAGCTATCTTAATCTGATACGATGGACATCTCCTCGTACTATCAAAGAAAACATCAATCCTCCAACTAATTATAAATATCCTTTTCTGGAAAAATAAACCTTTTTTAGAATTGTTATAATGAAAAGTAAGGGTTGTTCGGATTTTGAACAACCCTTACTTTTTTTATTTCATGCCGTTTTATATGTTTTTGATAATAAAAACATTGAAGGGTTATTCCGCAAAAAATATATCCCGCATTCGTTATTTTTATTATCCTCCAAAACAGGCGAACCACCTTCATTTCGTTTTAGCCGCCAATACCTGTAATCAGGGAATATTCTGCGTTGAAAAAAAAGCAAGTAAAATTATGATAAATATAGAAAGTAAATTAATTACCATATATAACCAATCCTTCTCGAGAATCCATATTACAAAATAATGAAGTACACATCCAAAAAATATACGAAGTAATCTGTTTTTTACATATAATAGAAATATAATCACATAAGAAATCATAGGGGTCCCGTCGCCTCAAAATAAAATGTAATCGATAATTGAATGTTTTTTTATAAAAAATTTAAAAGGCATACCGTCGATAAAATAGTTGTATATTTGCAGGTTGAATAGTGAATATGATTTTAATTATCTTCAAAGGATTTTCAAATGAAACCCTTTATTATACCGGAAAATGGACAAAATCATATTCTATCCTTTGAGAAAAGGATGTGAGAAGGTATTCATTTTTTTTCCTTGCTGAAATTTTTTATTTTTACACAGCCAGTCAAAACTTTATACCCCGGAAATATGGAAAGCTACTCCAAGATGCAATTTCGCAGCAGACTAAAACGGATATAGATTGGTTGTCGCAATTTCGCGACAGCCAAGAACGAATGCGGATTGACTGTCGCAATTTTGCAACAGGCAAGAACAAATGCGGATTGACTGTCGCAATTCTGCGGCAGTCAAGAACGAATGTGGATTGATTGTCGCAATTCTGCGGCAGACAAGAACGAATGCGGATTGGCTGTTGCAATTTTGCAGCAACCAAGAACGGGTGCGGGATTGGTTGTCGCAATTCCGCGGCAAACAAGCCCGCCATGAAAGATATCCATCTGAAATTAAAGAAAAGATTCCTAATATGGAAAAGCTTGCCTGCAAGTATTGGCTGTCTTTTTTTCTCTCCATTTCTTATTATTATTTTTAAAAGCTAAAATTCAAACATCTGAATTCTTGTTTATTTTCAAATTATATAGTTTAATAACACTGCCTTTAGGCGACTATTCTTTCGGTCGGGTTTAGCCGAAATACACACACCCTGCTTATAGCGGGTGGTGGTTAAGTTAAAATAAATTTTATAAATGATATGTAAATATAAATACTATTATAAAAATTGTTTTTCATTCCCCTTTAAGTTTATTTAAATACAATAAATTGAGCACAAAATACGTTGAGAAGACACTAATTTATATCACACATGAAAAGAAGGAGAATAAGAAATCTGCTTATCATATCAGGATTTGTTTTTGCCGGATTACTCACATGCAACTTTGTCCGTAATGATTTCGAAATAGCAAAAAATCTCGACATATATTCATCTCTATTAAAACAATTGGATGAAAATTATGTAGATAATATCAACGTTACGGATCTTACAAAAACAGCAATCGATGCCATGTTGAATAAGCTGGATCCATATACGGTATTTTATCCGGAATCTGATTTGGAAGAATTCAAATTAATGACAACCGGTCAATATGGAGGCATTGGAGCAACTATACAGCAAGGCGATGATTATGTAATGATTTCCGAACCATATGATAATTGGCCCGCCTTTAAAGCCGGGTTGCAACCCGGTGATAAAATTATGGAAATCGGAGGGAAAGATGCGAAAGGAAAATCCGTATCTGATGTTAGCACAATGCTAAAAGGACAACCCGGAACTACCGTATCTATCAGCATCCTTCCTTATGGGTCAACAAAAGTTGTGAAAAAAGACATTTTACGTGAAGAAATAAAACTCCCTCCCGTAAGTTATTACGGCATGTTGGAAGGAACTACTACCGGATATATCCGCTTAGATCAATTTACGGATAACGCCAGCCTGGAAGTCAAGAATGCATTCCTGAAATTAAAAGAAGGAGGTATGCAAGACCTTGTTCTTGATTTACGGGGAAATGGAGGAGGATTATTATCCGAGGCTGTCAATATTGTAAATCTGTTTGTTGACAAAGGAAATTTGATTGTAAGTACAAAAGGAAAAATTGCCGAAAGGAATCAACTATTTTATACACAAAATACTCCCCTCGATACCAAAATACCTATTATCGTTCTAGTGGATGGAATGAGCGCCTCTGCATCGGAAATCGTTGCCGGATCATTACAAGATTTAGACCGTGCAGCTATTGTCGGTCAGAGAACGTTTGGAAAAGGACTTGTTCAGAATATTCTTCCATTAAGCTATAATACACGCTTAAAAGTTACTGTTTCAAAATACTATCTCCCATCAGGAAGATGCATTCAAAATGTGGATTATTCCCATAAAGACAGTACTGGGAATAATTCTTCAAAATCAGATTCTTCTGCTATGGCTTTTAAAACAAAAGGTGGCAGAACCGTATATGATTACGGTGGTGTGGAACCTGATATTGTTCTCTCTAATGAGGCTTACAGTACTATCTTATTAGCTATGTTCCAGAAAAATATTATTTTCAACTATGCGAATGAATTTAAACTCAAACATAACAATATCCTCCCTGTTGATAAATTTGTATTTACAGATGCCATGTATGATGATTTTCTAAAATACGTAAGCGATAAGCATCTGGAATATGAAACCTTTACAGAAAAACAAATTAAACAACTGAAAGAAAGTGTAAAGGCGGATAAATTTACAGGAGATGTTGATGCGGCCATCGCTTCTTTGGAAGCAGTTGTCTTGAAAGACAAAAGTACTGATCTGATACGCTTTAAAAAAGAAATATCCGAACTGCTTGCACTTGAAATAATCTCAAGATACTACTATCAAAAAGGAAAAATTGAAGCATCACTAAAAATAGATCCTGATCTTGCGGAAGCAACAAAACTATTAAAAGACAACAAAATATATAGTTCCATACTGAAAGGAACTTATAAGAAATAATACATGCAGGTAAGAGAAGCCTTAACTAGCTTTATCGATTCACATTCAAAGAGTCGAATTGTATTTTTATCTGCATTGATTCTATTATTGTTAGGGATTCCCTTTTCCCGCTTCTTAATGAGTATGGGTGGAGCTATCCTCGTTATCAATTGGTTTTTAGAAGGAAATCTTGTAAAGAAAGTAAAAAGTATTTTCCAATCCAAAATCGCAATAAGTTGTTTAATCTTATATTTAGTTCATTTAATCTGGCTTATTCCATCTCAAAATATAAATTATGGATTACATGATTTATGGATAAAAATTCCCTTGTTTTTCATTCCCATTGTTTTCTTCACCAGTGATCCTTTATCCCGAAAAGAATTTCAGTTTTTATTGCAAGTTTATCTCTTGGGAACGTTTATCAGTTCATTCTCGGGATTTATTACTTATTTGACAGGAAATCTCACAGATAAACGTGAGATGGCGTTGTTTATTTCCTATGTTCGTTTTGAAATAAATATTTGCTTTGTCTGTTTTGTGTGTCTGTTCTTGCTCCTTAAAGGAAAAATGGGTAATGCACATAAAATTGTTATTGTAGCAGCATTATGCTGGTTTTTATTTTTCCTGATTTATTCAGGTTCTATAACAGCAATTATTCTATTCTTTGTTGTAGGAACCATTATCATTATTAAAACGGCTACTAATAACCGGAACAAGTTTTTCCGTTATTTTGTGCCTTCTTTCTTCGCTTTTATTTTAATATGTATCGGAACTATGCTTTTTTATTCTGTAAAACACTATTTTAGTGCTGATTTTTCTATAGAAACAGCGGCAAAATACACTCCGGATGGTAACCCGTATTTTCATGATCCGCAAAAGCGATATATAGAAAATGGAAGTTATATATATACTTATGTATGTGATATTGAATTGGAAGAAGCATGGAACAAAAGAAGTGAAATCAACTTCAATAATTCCGATCAGAATGGATTTCCCATTAAAAGTACATTAATCCGTTATCTTAACTCCAAAGGATTACATAAAGACCGGTTAGGAGTAGAATCTTTATCAGAAAAAGATATTCTCAATATAGAACAGGGAATAGCCAACATTGCCTATACACATAAATTAAATATCATAAATAGAATGTATAGCCTGATGTGGGAAATGAATGATTATTATTATACCGGTAGTATTATCGGTTATTCCGTACCACAACGGATCGAACTTTGGAAACACTCTATCCAACTAATAAAAAAACATCCGTGGTTAGGTGTTGGAACAGGAGATGTTAAAGATGCTTTCGCTCAAGAATTAGAATTGGAGGATTCCCCCTTAGCAGGAACAAATATGCGGAGTCATAATCAATATTTTACATTTTCAATTGCATTTGGAATAATCGGATTATTGCTCATATTATTTTCTTTTTTTTATCCTCCTCTTGCTTTAGGAAAATTTAAAGATTCTCTATTTCTAGTATTCTTTTGTATAATAATTATTTCCATGATTACAGAAGATACACTAGAGCCACAAGATGGTGCTACTTTCTTTGCTTTTTTCTACTCTTTCTTTTTATTTTTGTCTCCAAAAACTTTCATTTAGAGATTTCGGGAGAACCCGAAAACGTCGTAAACTTTCGTTTGAAGATTTCGGGAAAGCCCGAAAGCATTATATATTTATATCTAAGTCTTAATTTATGCTATGAACGATTCCCAAAAGGCCTATTATTTGTGAGTTTCATATATGGGTACCTATAAAACAAGCCCATGGACGACATACTATGCAGACATTATTCGTATTTGAAAAAGTTTCAATTTATACCCCGAATTCACGTTAGTAATAGCAATTCGATTGCTGGCTAGTGAGGGATTCACAAAACAATTCTTCCTTTAGAGAGATGGAGGAATACACAGATTCAACTAATAATAAAAATAAAAGTATTATCGTAATATTCGGCCAGTTATTACCAAAAGAAATCACAGACAGTATTATACCCTACTTAGTTAATTACTCATTTTCAAGATATCACCGCGTAATATTCGAAAACGGGTTCTGGCCTCCACCGTATAAATACTATCAGGATAATCAAGAAGCAATTGCTGGTATAATTCCATTGCTTTAAAGCTATCTTTTAAATGAATCTCCTGCAACCTGGCACGCTCGAAAAGAGCTTCATCTGCCAATAAATCGTACGGATATGATTTTACAAGTATTCCATACAGGCTATCCGCTTTGAAATAATTCTGCTGGGCCATCGCTATCTTCGCCTTTTTATATAAAATATCATCCAACAAGGAATGGTATAAATTCTGGTTCTCAATAGTATCCAACAATCTCAATGCCTCATCGTAACGATGAACTTCCATTAGGAAATCAGCCGCGGCAAATTGCTTAAGCGAAATATCCATGGAATCGGCTTCATTCTGATTGTCGGAAATCAATAAAGAAAAATACATTGCATCATTTGCTATAAGCTTGGAGGTTGCAGCCCGCAGAACATCCAATTGAGCTTTTGCCCATTCAAATTCACCCATATGAAAGGACAATTTTGCATTTTTAAACTTTGCCATCTGTCCGATTGTATCATTGGGAAAATCTTTCTCTACCTGCGAATACAATAACGTTGCTTCCCATACATCATCTTCCAATTGAAGAATATCTCCCATATCCAGTTTTAACAGGGCTTTTTCTTTGGGACCAATATTATTAGACGATAGATTTTGATTTATCATTTCTGTTGCAGACTCAATATTATTCAATTGTACGGCTTTCAGGGAAATCCATCTGCGATACAATCCAAAGTTAGAGTTGTTTACTGATCTAGATTGAAAATATTGCGCCAATTCCCTATCAATGTTATGTACTTGCTGATAATTCGTAGGGTGAGTTACAGCAGCCTGGGTAAGCTTGGTATTAAGCAACATCACTTGCGCATCATAATAAAAAACAGTGGTTTCCCCTCTTCCGATAATATAACTGTATCCATCGATTGCCGTATTAAAATCATAATTTTCCGCAGCAATATTGGCCAGTTCAAAAATACGGCGGCCATCTTCATTATAACGCTTATCCATTGCTTTGGCTTGCCTCATAGCTGCAACAAAATCTTTCCTTTGCATCGAAAACCATATCATCAAAGAAGAATATGCTTTATTATCAGGATATTTGCTGACAGCTTTTAATAATTGCACACGAATTATTTCACTTCGTAGATTTTCATCATCGCCAATCAGCCAATTGGTAAGCCTTGTTTCCACAAAGTTAAGCATATCTTCATTCTCGTTCAAAAGAATAATATACTCTCCCATGGCTTTCTCATAGTCGTTATTCGCTTCGTATATAGACGCAATTTCTGCCGCATAGGTAGTTGGGGAATTACTCAGTTTACGACCATGAAGATACGTTTTTACCGCATAATCATTCAACCGGTACGCTTGAAAAGCCCGGGCCAATTCTATAATTATAGTGGTATTAGCCGTAATATCTGTAATAGAACTTTCATACTGTTTCTTCGCTTTAGACGCATCTCCCTGCATTTCGTAAACATATCCAAGGTCAATATTATATTTCTGTACGTTTGGGAATTGTCTCATTTGCTTTTTAACAAGTTTCTCAGCCTCTTTTACATCCCCTATCTGTAGTAATGTTTGAAGATAAAAAGAATAATAATGATTGTTCGGATTCTGCTTATATAGTTCGGCAAATAACTCATTGGCCTTTTCAAATTCCTGATTCCTATAATATTGATAGGCCAACTGTTCATTGTTCGATTGTGAAAACAGATTAGCTAAAGAAAAAAGGAATATTATGGATACTATGATTTTCTTCATGAATTTTAATATAATTCGAATTTTAAACTGCAAAGATAACACATTTTAGCATATAACTAATACATCAGCTTTTGCTAAAGATATACTATCCAAATGAATATAAAAACATTACTTGTATATAGTTCCGGGATTCCCAATTCGGAAATAATAGCTGGAAATTGTATTTATCGAAAGTTAACCTCCGAGACAAAGAAGGTGTTTTTTTAACAAATTAAAAATGAAAGATATAAAATAGACATTACACTCATTCAGAAGTTATCTCATTATTGTAGACTTTCAATCTCCGGTTATCAAGCAAAAAATTATATCTTTGTAAAATTGAGTCACAAGTAAATGGATATGGAAATTTCCTCAAAAAAAGTAGAGTGTTCGATTATTGCCTCCGTTTTTAATGAAGAAGAAAGTATAAAGCTGTTTTACGAATCTTTATTGGATACGCTTGCCTCCTTGCAAATTAACTATGAAATTATTTTCGTAAATGATGGAAGTACCGATAACAGTTTGAACCTGTTAAAAAGTATCGCAGCATCCAATAATGCCGTACGAATTATTGATTTCTCAAGAAATTTCGGACACGAGGCAGCCATGCTTGCCGGCATTGACCATGCCTACGGAGAGTCCGTTATCTGCATGGATAGTGATTTACAACATCCTCCGAAAATGATTCTGGAAATGTTGCAGAAAAAAGCGGAAGGTTTTGATGTAATTAATATGGTGAGAATGGATAGAAAAGATGCGGGATGGCTACAAAAAATGAACTCGAAACTATTTTATAAATTCATCAATAGCATTTCTTCCGTAAAGCTAGCTGAAAATGCTTCGGATTTTTTCTTGATTTCTAAAAAAGTTTGCAAAATATTACAGAACGATTTCAGAGAACGTACCCGTTTTTTACGCGGAATTATACAATTGGTAGGTTTTAGAAAAACCACCATTGAATATATCGCTCCAAAACGAATTGCCGGAAAAAGTAAATATTCATTTTTTAAACTTTTAAAGCTTTCATTTACCGCTATTTCCTCTTTTTCCAAACTGCCCTTGCAATTAGGCATTATTACAGGGTTGATTTTTAGTGTTATTAGTGTGGTTTTGATCGTATTTTCTCTAATCATGTGGATCCTTGGAAAAACTATTCCCGGTTATACAACTTTAGTTATTTTCATGAGTGCTTTTGCTGGTATTCAGCTTTTTGTAACCGGCTTGATAGGACAATATATAAGTTATGTTTTTGAAGAAGTAAAAGGTCGCCCACCTTATATTGTAAATGATATTTATGAGTTTAAGAATGAAGATCAATAAGAAAATAAAGGAAAATTTCTCAGCAAACATATTAGAATCAGACAATAAAAAAGAATTTGTTTTTTCTATTCTATTTTTATTTGTAATATACTTTTTATCCATAATCAGTATTATTCGTGCAAATTTTAATTATATTGATGATTTACGTAGAAGCATTGATAGTTATGATTTGGATGGTGTCTTTTCTCGACACATTTCAAAATATTTAAGTTATCTTGTAAATGCAAGCAGTCACATAACAGATATTTCTCCCCTGCCCCAATTAATAGCATGTTGCTTTTTAGCATTGGCAGGATTTATTTTAGTGAAAACAATCTGCAATAAAACCAATAAATTACTATTAATAGCAAGTTTGCCGATAGGTTTATCTCCATATTTTTTGGAATGTTTTTCATATAAATTTGATGCTCCTTATATGGCATTATCAATTTTGGCGAGTATTGTTCCTTTTCTTTTTATGCAAAAAAACCGCTGGTTATATTCTTTTATTTGCATACTATCAATTCTGGTAATGACCATGACCTATCAAGCAGCATCAGGTGTTTTTATTATGATAACCATTTATATCTTTTTTTCTAACCTGATTTATAAAAAAATCACTTTAAAAAACAATTTCATATTTTTGGGAATATCTGTATTTAGTTATTGTGCTGCAATAATCATATTTCGGGTATGTTTCATGGAACCTATAGATTTCGGTTATGTTTCTACATATGTCGCAAGTTCAGAGAACATCGTTTCAGTTTTTATGCGAAATACACAAATTTTCTCTTCAATTATTTATCATGATTTTAATCTTACATGGAAAATAATACTCTATATAATCATCGCAATATTTTACATAAAAACAATTGTTTTTTCCAAGATCAATAAAGTCCTTTCTTTTTTCTTAACAACAATTTTTATATTTTTACTCTTTCTTTCAAGTTTCGGACTATATTTGGTGCTTAAAGATCCTTTATTTGCACCAAGAGGTATGTATGGCGTTGGGGTTTTTATTGCCATTTTATGTATCGATATTTCTTTTTCATTAAGAAAAATAGCTATCATTCCTGTAATTGCTTTGGTTTGGTGTTTTTTTGTGTTATATTTTTCTTATGGCAATGCTTTAGCAGACCAAAAAAGGTATAATGATTTTAGAACCGAATTATTATTAAAAGACTTATCTTCTTTATTACCGGAGAAAACAGATGAGCCTTATTCTATTAAAATTATTAATAACGAAGGATTTTCTCCGGCAGTAGAAAATGCTGCAAAAAGTAGTCCTATCATAAAAAAATTAGTACCTATAAATTTGCAAGGAGGTTGGCCTTTTGGAAATTATTATTTAATTCAGTACTATAAATTTAAGTTGAATAATGATGATGGCCTTATTGAAGAAACAATGCCCGTTATTTTTGATTCTTACTACCATACAATAAAGAGGAACGATAATCAAATTGTTGTAATATTAAAAGAATAAGTTACCACATAGAATGACAACCAATAAATAATAAAACCATCAAAATATGATAACAAAAATTAAACAATTTTGTACTGCTTACGGAGGAATAATATGGGCGTTAATTGTAGCATTGGTAGCCTTACTGTTTTGGTTTGCTTATCGTACAGACTTGGAGTTGAGCCAATTTTTTTCTTCAGACTCCTTATATTTGCCGGCATTGTACAGAGATTTTTTTCAAGATGGATACAGTTTGAATGGTTGGACTTTAAACCAGGCATCCAATTTTTTTCCGGACATGTTACTCTTTTTCATATTGAATGCCCTGACAGGTGATTTTATTACAGCAACTTTTTGTTTCTCTGTTATACAGTATTTTACCATCATCCTTGTAATGTATTTGATTTTCAAACAACTAAAACCAAATCTGCATCTTTCTACATTTGTCCCGGCTATTCTTCTGTTTGCATCATTTCTGTTTCTTTTTTTTATTGATCGAAGCTGGATATCTTCGCTTTTAATGCATAATTCCTGGCATACCAGCGCATTTGCAATGTCATTGATTTGCATTTACTTGTTTTGCAAGTACTTGAATTCTAAATCACAGAAAACACTTATCTCCATAATAGTATTATCCATGCTTTGCGGAGCTTGTGATAAACTGTTTTTTGTCTGCTTTACTATTCCGGTATCTATGGTAGTAGTTATACTCTATTTTTTTAATAAAGATCGAAAAACGCTAACAAAGCTTTTAATTTCTTTAGCCATAGGCACAATTTTGGGAGTAACTCTATGGGTATTTTTTAAAAATAATCCTTATTTTTCACTGACAAGACCCTACGGTGAGTTTACGTCAGCCCTCATTCAAGAATCTTGGAGAGACTTTTCCGAACAGATGTACGGGTATTTAACCAATCTCTCATTTGTTTTTTTTCTTACATGGTTTTCTATATTGTCTTATATTGCTGTTGTTATATATGTTGTTGTAAGAACTTACAAACTAATTAAAGAAAAAGGAACTGCTGATACCCTATTTGCATTCGAGCTATTTGTCTTGTTTTTTACGCCCATCGTTGTTTTTACTCCGATATTGGCAGGTAGCTACGACAATTCCGTCTCTTTACGCTATAACTATTTCCCTTATATTTTATTACCTTTCAATTCTGCTATATTAATAAGTAATTGGTTGAATAAAAATAAATTAATCAGAATAACATTAAATGCAACACTTTCATTATTAATGTTGGGATATTTGTTTTTTAAGTTTCCACCACAAGAATTTAATGACGGATTTAACCGATTTTTGAATTGTTATCCGGAAAGAACAAGCATTATTGACAGTTATTTTGAAGATGAAACCCTTAAATATGGGATCACTGACGACTACTGGCTTGCAAGACAAGCTACCATGTTTTCGAAAAAAGGGGTTAGATTGCATTGTGCCTTTCCCGGTGGTGACCCATGGTTACATGTATCCAATAAATACTGGTTTACGGATAATGATAAAGGCAAACATGCACATTGCAAATTCACTTTTATCGTGTGGACAAAAGGGAATGAAGTTCCTGTTTTTTTCAAAGAGAACAATGATCTTCAACCTGTTGATTTAGAAAATTGGAATTTATACGAAGTTGCACCGTATCGATTCATTATACCAGGACAACGATTACATGTAGAACCTGTTTTAATTGATACATCTTCCAAATGCAGAAAGTAAAAAATCATTCTATCGCAGTTGTTATTCCATGCTATAAAGTGGAAAACCAAATCCAAAAAGTTGTTGCGAAAATTCCTGACTACATAACTTCTATTATTTTAGTTGATGATGCTTCACCTGATAAAACAGGTGAAATACTTACTCAGCTATCGAATGACAATCCAAAAATCACCGTCTTGCATCATTCCAAAAATCAAGGTGTTGGCGGAGCCATGATTTCCGGGTTTCAAGAAGCTATAAAACAAAACCAAGAAGTTGTTATTAAAATTGACGGGGATGGACAAATGAATACTGCTTATTTTGACAAAATGCTAAAGGCTATTGTTAAAGAAAATTATAACTTTGCGAAAGGAAATCGTTTTTTTGACCGGAAAACATTGCGGAAAATGCCCGCAATCAGACGAATTGGAAATTTAGGGATGAGCTTTTTGATTAAAATGGCTTCCGGATATTGGAATGTTTTCGATCCGACAAACGGTTTTTTTTGCATCCATGCTTCTACATTAAAAAGGATTGATTTTGAGCGCCTGTCTAAACGTTTTTTCTTTGAAAGTTCACTCTTAATCGAACTATATTATACAGGGGCAAAGATTAAAGACATTGCCATGCCTGCCATTTATGCTGAAGAGAAATCCAATCTTTCTGTTTGGAAAACATTTTTTACTTTTCCGCCCAAGTTGTTCATGTCATTTTTAAGGCGTATTTGGTTACGTTATTTTATTTACGACTTCAATATCGGATCTTTATATATATTTTTTGGTGTTCCGTTGTTCTTTTTCGGTATGATATTCGGTATTATAAAATGGGTTCACTATGCCCGGTTAGATGTTGCTTCTCCTACAGGAACGATTATGGTTGCCGTAATCAGCTTAGTATTGGGATTTCAGATGATACTTGCTGCCATTCAGTATGACATTAGTGCAGATAATCCTTTTAGTATCGAAAATGAAAATTTTGAAGAAGAAGACCGCTAAGGCCTCAGGTCTTTTATAACAAATCCCCCATCTTCAATGGTCAATTCCTTCGCAGGTTGTTTGGGCAATTTAAAATAATTGGGGTTCAATTCTTTTATCTCCCAAAAAGTCCACCAAGGGACAGCCATATACAAATCTTCATTCAGGAAATTATCGTTATATTTTTGATTATCCAGATCTTCTTGTATGTAAAAATTAACCGTTGAATCAATATCTATCATAGCTGAATACATCATGGATTCAAATCCTGTTGCCCAATTGTAAAAAGGGATAATGGTATGTGATAATTCCTTATCCATTACCAATTTCTTCTGATTCTCTTTATTGGCAAAGCTCACCATCTCATCTATTTTCCGCAGGCGTTCGGAATAAGGCCCGCTGGCAACTGCAATTTTTATAAATCCTGCTATTAGTAAACATGTTAAACCAATAAAAAACACTTTATCCCACTTAAAAGACATATTTGGGAAAACATCTCTCATAAACGGAAGCCCACAAAAAAACATAAGAGGCAAAAAGGAACGTTCACGCCCTATGGTACTATCCGGACCATGGTATATAATAAGTGTAATCAACATAAAGAAAAGGGCAAAACCCAGAAAGAATATAAAATTCAAATATTGCTTTTTCCTTTTATATTGAATCAAGGCCAGCGTTAACAGCAAAAAAGGCATCCAATAGAAATCTAACAGATGGATCAGAAACCATTCCGTACTGGATAAGTGATGTATATTTCTACAATAACCCAAAAACTCCATGAGGTTCATGTTATAATCGGTGTCGTGAGACCCTTGTTCCACTGTCAGAACTTTTAGTATCATTATCCCTATAGCCAGAAGAGATATAACTGTTTTCTGTTTTACTGTATAATTTTTATCAAGAATATAAATCCCCAATATAAATACAAGAAAGAACAATGCTACCGGATGTATGAACACACACAAAGCCATTACCAGTAGGGCTATTGAATAGTAAAGGATCTTTTTACCGGCTTCTTTTCCTTCTGCAAACCGGCTGTTTAACCATGCATACAGAAATGCAGCAAAAAACATCAACTGAAATGTTTCAGATATGGCATGGAAAAAAGTTTGTCGCATGCCTATCATAGTAAACAACATTATTATGCCTACTTGTTTATTTTTTAGTACATACGTCGTAAGCAACCAAAAACCGTATGCAATCAATGTAAAGGATGCGGAATAAGAAAGAATGACTACCTTGAGCGGGAGTTTTAAATTAATAGCAAGCAGGGGCAATAGCTCAGAGAGAAACATACTGTAACGCCTTACATTTTGCTGAAATCCGCAACGCTTAATCATTTCAAATACCTGATAGGCACTGTCCATAAAAAGCACACGCTCATTTGCCAATACAAAAGAAAAAACAAATAATACAAAAAAGGTTAGATGCCCGAGAATCAAATATTTGTTTTCATCCAACCTGACTTTTGAAAAGGAATTTATCATAATATTGAAATGATATTTATAACATTACAAAGGTATAAAAATTATGAATCAACTTTAAAAGTTAACGAACTCTTTATTGGAGTGAAAAGATATAATTTTAATATAAATACAAAACAATAACAGTAAATGTAATTCATATTAAAAAATTGTTTTACTTTGTGTCGCAAAAATGAGAAAAACATGAGAGTCATACAAGTAAATTTAACGCTTTTATTTGCCATCCTTGACAAGTTCAGGCGGGGCTAACCCGCAAAATAATCCTTCCAAAACAGGTAAATGGTTGTAAACAACTACAGAAAATAGACATTGTGCAGAAAAGCGTACAACAGGGGCATTAATATATATGCTCACGGAGTAATGAAAACGCTGGGTGCACGAATTAAATCAAATGTTAAATTATAAAAGTTAATTATTATGAAAAATTATTTAATTGCAGTATTTTTATGTTTGGGCATTTTATCCCTTTCCGCTCAAACAATATATTATGTAAAGCAAGGTGGAACCGGAACCGGAACTGGTTCATGGGCAAATGCCTCTGGTGATTTACAAGCAGTGATGAATCTAGCTTATGATGGAGGAGGTGGAGAAGTATGGGTTGCAGCAGGTGTTTATATTCCAATGCGTTTAGCTAATAATTACACGGCTACTAGTGGAACCTCTATATCTTCTGACAATGCGTTTGTTTTAAGACCAAATGTAAGAGTATATGGTGGTTTTGCAGGAAATGAAGGTACTGCATATTTTCACTTAAGGGACATAAATGCTAATCCTTCTATTTTGAGAGGATTATTAAAAAAGAATGGTCTAACAGCTCCATCAACAAGAACCTATCACGTTGTTGTTTCAGTCGGAGATGTAGGGAATGCAGTATTAAATGGTTTTACTATTGAAAGAGGAAATGCAAATGAAGGTGGTGGAATCAATGTAAATGGTATAAACATTTACAAACAATATGGAGGAGGAATATATCTAATTAATTCATCCCCTACTTTAAAACACCTGAAAATTATAAATAATTCCGCAATATCAGCCGGAGGAGGAATATATATTCAAAATTCCAATGCTTTTATTACAAATGTATTGATCAGCAATAATTCTACTGTAAACGATGGCTCAAAAGGAGGAGGAATTGCTTGCGAGGTGGGAGGGAATCCCACTCTTACAAATGTGGAGTTAAGCAACAATAGTTCAAATTATGGAGGAGGAATATATATGTTGAATACGAGAGCAGTTCTCACGAATGTTACTATAGCAGGAAATACTGCAACTTCGGGAGGAAGTGGGATTTATTGTAACAACCAAGCACAGCATATTGTTAAAATTCAGAATAGTATTATTTATGGAAACACAGGTTCTGTCAATGCATCTGGCTTAAATGTAAGCTATTGTGAATATAGTTTAATAAATGGATTCACAACTGCTGGCACAAATAATAACCTTAGCGGAAATACCAATCCTATGTTTGAGTCAGGTAGTTATAAAATTCAATGGAATAGTCCTTGTGCGGAAGTTGGAAATAGGTCTTATTTTAGTTCAGGAATGATCCCTGATTTATCTGGAATAACTACAGAAATACAAGGATATCCTCGTATAGGAAACTACTTAGAGTGGGTAGGACAGACTTACACAGTAATAAAAGTTATTGATTTAGGTTGCTATCAGGTGACATGTGGGATGTGTCCTGCTTACCCATCATTTTACAAAAACTATAATCCTTATTCTGATAATGACAATAAATTGGAAGTAGAGAATAAAATTGAATTAAACATATTCCCCAATCCAATCAATGCCAATCAACAAATAAACATCTCTCTCGGAAACTATTACAGCCCTGTTGATGTAAAAGTATATTCCCTTGACGGAAAACTAATACACAATAAGGCTTATAAAGGAGGGAGCTTTAAATTAGAAGTTCCGGACTTAGCACCCGGTATATATATAATTAATGTACAAACCCAGGAAGGAAAGACCTTTACCAAGAAAATTGTGGTAAATAAGTAAAGCAAGAAAGCCAGCTTAAGTAATAAACTCAGAAACAAAAAAGCCATTTGATTATTTTCAAATGGCTTTTTATTTAAACAAGTTTAAATATTAATTAACTTGTTTTGCACCTGACTTCCTAGAAGTCTTTTCTGCTGGTTGAGCTGGTTGAGCTGGTTCTGCTTTCTTTTCTGGTTGTGCTGTTGTTGTAGATTTTTTCGGAGTTGTTGTTTTCGTATTTGCTTGTGCTTCTGCTTCTGCTTTTGCATGTTCTTCCGCAATACGTTGTTCTTCCGCTAATCTTGCTGCTTCAGCATCGGCTGCCGCTTTCGCGTCTGCTTCTACCTGTGCAATTGAATCTTTAATACGTTGTTCTTCTTTCGCTTTTTCTTCAGCGCTTGGTCCGCAGGCTACAAAACACATACCTGCTAACAGTAATAATGCAAATAATTTTTTCATTTCTATTCTTTTTATATTGAGTTAAAAATTTCTACAAAAGTAAACATTTATTCAATAAAATTGTTTAACAGATTAAAAAATATATTTATGTTTTCTGGCACTTAAATTGTATGTATTTTTTTTATCGAAACATTTTTATATTCAGAAATATTATGTAATTTTGCAAACTGAAAAAATTAATTTAAACTTAAAAAGAATAGAAATGAAAAAATTATTTGTATCAATCGTTGCAATAGCAACCGTTTTAGCATTCACAAGTTGTGGTGACGACACAACAGCACCTGACATTACTTTACCAACCGATGCATCTACCTTTATTAGTGATTTAGGAGATCAAACAGCTGCATTAGAAGGCGTAACAGCGAAAGATAAGAAAGATGGAGATGTTACTAACTCATTAACAGTATCAGGATTAGATTATGTTGGAACTGGAAGTTTAACTTATTCTGCGAAAGATAATGCTAACAACGTTGGAACTGCACAAAGAGCAGTAACAATTAAAACTGACAAATTATTCGGAAATTATTTAGTTAAAGAAAATGGAGCAACATCAGGGTATAATGTAGAAGCTAAAAAATCAGGATCTGATATCGCAAAGTTACTTATAACTAATTTTGGAGGCGAGGGTTGGGATGCCGTTCTTCAAGGTGATGGAGCATCAACTGTTTTAACAATTATTCCATTTGATATTCTAGCTGAGGATGGTACTACAGGAACCATAGCTGGAAAAGTAAATTATCAAAAAGGGTCTACTCAATATAATCTAATAAGTGGAGATTATAAAATTACTTGGGAAGATGGTGAAGTAGAAAGTTTCACATTAGAGTTGCTTCTGAAATAAGTCATTCAAAAACACTCTGTAAACATAAAAAAACACCATGATTTCATGGTGTTTTTTTATGTCCATAATTTATCTCACCTGGAAATAACTTTACAGAATTTAAATACGTTTAAGTTAAAAAAGTAATGAATCCTATTTTATCCTTCTCTATGATAAAGAGAAAAACGTAATTTCAACGGGAGTAAAAATAGGCATAATACAACAAGCAGAATGCAAAAAAGGAAAACAACATTCCCCTGCCCTTTCACACTTCCATAGTATTTCGACAAGTCCAGTGACTGTTTCAGGTTCCAAAGAAAGGAAAATAAAATACATTATTGATACTGCATGGAACTTTTTTAAAGATTTTTATCCATCCGGTATTTCCTAAAAACAGTTTATACTTTTGTTTGAAGATTTCAGGAGACCCTGAAAGCATTTTACACTCTCGTTTGGAGATTTCAGGAAACCCTGAAAGCATTTTACACTCTCGTTTGGAGATTTCAGGAAACCCTGAAAACGTTTTACACTCTCGTTTGAAGATTTCAGGAAACTCTGAAAACATTTTACACTTTTGTTTGGAGATTTCAGGAAACCCTGAAAGCATTTTACACTTTTGTTTGGAGATTTCAGGAAACCCTGAAAACGTTTTACACTCTCGTTTGAAGATTTCAGGAAAGCCTGAAAACCTTTTATACTACTGCATGAAAGTTTTGGAAAAAATCCTCTGCATCTTCGATCGAAACAATAACATAAAACAAAATATTTAACCCTTAAAATAGAATAGTATGGAAATTAAACGGATTGATTTTTAACAGTAAAAAATCAATATACAGGCAGAACGTGTAAAAATAAACGAGACAAGGCAGAACCTTGTCTCAACATCTATTATAGATCTTTACCCTGAAAGAGATATAATCTCTGCCGAACGGGTTAATTAGTCAAAATGACAAAAACCGTCCGCCTGTTCTTTGCCCTTCCTGCTTCGGTTGCGTTATCTGCAATCGGTTTTGTATCGGCATAACCCTTGTACCTCAGTCTGGATGCTTTAATATGATTTTCTATCAGATAATTATACACTTCTTTCGCTCTATTTTCAGACAATGCCAGATTATCTTTCCTGTTTCCGATATTATCGGTATGCCCTTGTATTTCAATGCTGACATTGGGATTGTCTTGCATAAAATCAATCAAAATATCCAAAACAAATTTAGATGCCGAAGTAAGCTCCGAAGAATTCGTTGCAAAATAAATATCATTAATATTATATGATTCTCCCACCTGAACAGGTTTCATCTCGAAGTTATTATCAACTAACAACTGATTATTTTCAAGGATTAATTTTTTAGACTCTATGTATTTTGTCTCATAAGCATATCCTTGCTGCTTTACCGTCAATAAATAATCGTCACCCGTATTCCTGATAATAGCAGCATATCTACCCGTATTGTCATTTATCTCAATCGATTCTATTTGTTTTGTATGAATATTCTTTAATTCTACGGTTGTTTTATTTTCTTTATCTACATTCTCCACTTTCCCTTTAATCAACAGCACCTTCTGGGGCCGTGCTTCCGGATATAAATCAAACTCACAAATATCAAAGTTCCCAGAAAGACGATTTGTGCCAAAATAAGCTTTATCTCCCAGGGTATTGACAAACAAACCAACATCATCTCTCTCCGAATTGATCGGATACCCTATATTAACCGGCTTTGACCATGTCCCTTTTTCAGACAGGCGTGATACATAAATATCAAATCCCCCTATGCCGGTAAAACCTTTGGATGAATAATACAACGTTTTATTATCACTGTGTATAAAAGGCGACTTTTCATCCTTGTCGGTATTAACTACATTCCCTATGTTCTCTGCTTTTTTCCAGTTGCCATTAACATCTCTGGTCGAATAATAGATATCATATCCTCCAAATCCTCCCGGACGGTCACTAACAAAAAATAATGTTTTCCCATCCGAACTTATACTTGCCTGCGACTCCCAAGTGTCTTCCCGGTTGATTGCCTTGCCCATATTCTGAATATTACTCCACTGCCCGTCCTTATATTCCGAAAAGTACAGGTCACAGTTATAATAATTTTCCAAATCACTTTTGACAACATCCGCACAACGTGTAAATACCATATACTTATTATCTAAAGTGATTGTAGGAGACCCTTCGTTATCCGTCATATTAAAAGGAGGGGAAGGCATAGGCGTCCCTACCGAAAACGAACCATCCGGTTGGCGGGAACTCACCGTAAATACTTCCTTGATCTCCGTTTTTTTTGAACCGTATTGTTGAGTAGTAATTATTTTTCTCCTTGTATAAAACATATAATCGTCATCGGGGGATATCGTTCCCAGATATTCATCTTCTGCGGTAGACATACCTTTAACAGGAGTAGGATCATAAGGTACCGGATTGCTATACAGCTTTTCGTAAGCAATGGAATACTCCAAAAACCATTCTGCTTCTTCCTGTTGATTTGGAATTTTTATTTTATCAGGATTTTCCAAGAATGCTTCCAGATATTGAACCGCTTTTCCATATTGCCCTATAGAATAATATAATTTTCCCAAATGTATATATGCCTGTACATTATATTGAGGACAGATTTCAACTACTTTTTCAAAGTAATCAATTGCAGTCTGATAAAGATTGTCTTTTTTTTCTACGGATTGTTCCAGCCTGCGTATCGCATGCATTCCTAATTGAAAATACGGGACTGCCCAATCCTCTTGTTCGGCAACACTTTGCTTATAGAGCGCTACTGCCTTGTCGTTTTCTCCCTTGCTTTGAGCAGCACGTCCCTGATTGTATAGTTTTTCTGCTTTCTTACTCAGCTCTACATCACAAGGATATTTGCCTTGCCCTTTCAGCGGAAAAGCAATTACAGTAAAAAAAACAATTATAAAGAATATACCTTTCTTCATATTACTTACTTTTTATAAATATTTTTACCATTAATAAGTACTCATGCTCCCGCTTCGTTCTGGCGAAAGGAGGAATTATCTCAACTAAAGTTTCGATACTCTCACATGGTTCACCTTCGGGTGCTTTTATATTTGTTTAGCGCGTAATTATTAATTGTATACATGCAACGTTATCTCATCTATCAATCTTGACTGATAAGATTGTAAAAAAATATCGGCTTTACTGTCACTCATAGGATAACCATTCAAAATATTAAATGTGGAACCACATGCCTCACATTTTAATTGCAATGTACCCGGGTCGAAAATAACATATCCATCATCGTCCCAGTCATAAGGACAGGCTCTATCGTAAACACAAAAGTTGTTCATATCCAAACGGTATGCAACAACACCGCTGATTCCTCCTGTAAAATATTCATACCCGCCAACATGAATCAAATTAGTAGAATAAACAGGTACCGTAAAATTAACTTTTGTATATGGTATGGTATTGACACCTCCGCCACATGAAGCAAATAATAAAAAAACAACAATAAACAAACAGCTAATTGCTTTTGATAAATACCTCATATAATATTATCTATTTTAAAGAATAAAACGGGAAAAATGAAAAGAAATTGTTTTTAAATACAATGAGACAATTTTATTCTATGAAGTTATCAAAAGCTAACCCAGGAAATTACTTCACTACGTTTCAATGCTACACTTCGTGACTCAGATGTTTCGTCCTTATCAATGTCAGGGATTAACTTTGTTGAACTTGCAAGCTCGGTTATCTCCTTAAAAACGGGGATACTGAAACAAGTTACCAATGACAGAGGTCATAACTGGCTCTGAACCAGCATATTGCCGTCATGCTGAACTTGTTTCAGCATCCCCTCCCTTGTGAGGATGACGCACTTCCGTCATCTTCGAGGAGTGAAGAACAAGCGACGTGGCAACCGAACTTGCAAGTTCAACAAAGTTAATCCCTGACAAAAGAGCGATTCTTTTTAATGATTGTCATATTAACATACGGCAAAATAATGCGGAAATCCTTTTACCCACTTCCTTTACTTATTCCTTTTAATACATCTTGAAATGAAAAGTTTGTCCTTTTTGTCATTCTATTACTTTGTAAAAACCGTCCGGACGTCCGGAAACAAGCAAAGTACTTACTTTGAAGGTTTCCGACCTTCCGGAAACCCTCAAAGTGAATGCTGGGATGCTTTCCGACTCTTCGGAAACTCCCAAAGTAAATGCCGGGATACTTTCCGACTCTTCGGAAACCTCCAAAGCGAATGCCGGGATATTTTCCGAACAGCCGGACATTATTGACACCAGAATGCAACATGCTATATGCAGCGTACAGAAACAAAAATGTTGTCATTGGCAGAAGTGAGGCACGAGCGATGTAGCAACCATCATACTAAGTATCCAATAATAAACAACCAAACAGTGGGAAATAACAGTAACTGAAAAGAAAAATCGCTCTTTTGTTGGGGATTGCCACGTCGTTCGTGCCTCACTCCTCGCAATGACGGTAACATGTTGGTTAAAAGCGTCATTGCGAGAAACGAAGCACCTGAGCCACGAAGTGTAGCGAACCTGCGAGTTTAACGAAGTTAGTCTCTATTCATTTTATATCAACTTTTGACAACTTCTATTATTATTTACATTATCTGCATGTAATAAAGCAATAAAAACAACGTATGTTATATAAGATAGAATTGTAAAAAATCAAAATATGGCTTCAAATAAAAAGATCGGAATTATGGGGGCTATGCCCGAAGAAATAAATGGTATTATCGACCTTCTCAATTCAAGAAAACACGAAACGATTGGAATGAGAGATTATTTTTCAGGAAAGGTCAATGATATAGAAACAACAGTTGTATTCTCCAGATGGGGAAAAGTAGCAGCTGCAGCAACGGCAGCAACACTAATCCTTGAGTTCGGAGTAACTGAAATCATTTTCACCGGAGTTGCAGGTGCCATTAGTTCTCAGTTGAATATCGGAGATATCGTCCTAGGAAAACGATTAATACAACACGATATGGATCCGCGTCCTATGATGAAACAATATGAGGTCCCATTGTTAAACAAAACATTTCTTGAAACAAATAACCTCCAGATAGAGATTGCCACTAAAGCTATTGAACAATTATTAGAAAACAAAAACCTTCATCATACTATTCCCTCTAATGTTCTTTCTGCATTTAACATTACTCATCCCAAATTAATTGTAGGGGATATTGCTAGTGGGGATCAGTTTTTCGCCAATAATGAACAAAAAATACATTTGCAAAAACAATTGCCTTCTATCCTTTGTGTTGAAATGGAAGGGGCTGCGGTTGCCCAAATATGCTTTGAGTATCAAATTCCTTTTACCATTATCAGGACTATTTCCGACACTGCAGATGATAAATCCCATATAGATTTCCCTTCTTTCATACAAGAAATTTCAAGTATCTATTCCTCTCAAATTATTAAGTATATATACGAACAATTTTAACAAAAAATAAAAAAGAAGCAAAAAATAAAAAAGGCTGCCGGGGAGGCAGCCACAATGTGAATTATGAAAAAGATTTTATCGTATAATACTCATCCGTTTAACGATTCGTTGGCCTTTGTATTCCATGGAATACATATAGATCCCTGTTACTAATGTAGAAGTATTGACCTCTATCGTATTTGTTCCTCCTTCCGATTGTACGGCTTTGTTGTACAATAGCTGACCGTTTAGACTATGGATACGGAAGGCAACCTCGCCCGATTGAGGAATGATATACTCTATTATCGTATTGTTATTAGCCGGGTTGGGTATATTTTGCTTCAAGGTAAATATGCCGGATTTGTCCACTCTGATCCCTACATCCCCATCTACTGCTTCACGTTTCAACAACAAGGTGTCATTTACCGGATAATTGTCCTTACTGTTTATAAATACGCTGATAGCATACTCTGTCGCATCAGGAACAGTATATTCAGCGTCAAATACGTACAGGATACTGTCTAAAACGCCAATTTTTGATACAATCTCCCTGTAGCTTACCACTTCATTACCATTTACCTCGATCAAAGCATTGATAATTATATCGGTGTAATCTTTCACGTCACTCAGGTTTTTCAAGTAGACTGCGATTTCGTTGCTTCTACCCACTGTATCTGTTTCTCCTTGCTGCGGTTTAACAAACCGGGTCAGGGCAAGGTCGTCCATATCTACGCATTCCGTGACAGAAGTACTGCTGTTTACCAAAGCCGAATCACATCCCATATACCCTGTTATTTGTACCTGGTATTGCGCATCGGCAGGAATGATATACCCATCGAAGAGGATATCTGTAGAATCTCCCGGATTCAAACTTCCTGCCGACTTTGTAAGAGTTTGCTGGGAAGACGCCATTACATTCAACCGTAATTCAATTCCGGGGATTGCCAGATTACCCGTATTCTTTACCGTCACTTTTTGCTGCACCGGGTCTCCCTTTGCCAGACAATCCGTTGTCCCTCCTGATATAGGCTTAGCTGTTACGGATATTGCAGGACGGATATCCAATGGAATGTTTGCCGTATCATTCCATGGATTATTATCAACAGGAACAGTCAGGTAGGCTCTGATATTACCTGTACCCGGCACCAGATCAATACCGGAGGATATTAAAATCGTATCCGAGCTACTTCCACGCATGATGCCTTGAAGAGGGTGATCAAATGTAGGATAACCGGGAACATCCACTACCAGACTTGACGAATAAAGCGATAAGTCGATAGCCTGATTCATTGTTGTACTCAATACAATCTTCAACTCTTTATGTTTTAAACTGCAAGCTGTTATGTTGGGGGTTATAATGACATCCGATACTTCCAGATCCTGGTTGGAGGTGATAAGAATACGGTCGATATATTGCACGGATTGTGCATCCATTCCATTCATCGACTCAAACTGGATGAAAACACATTGATTTCCTGTGTATGGGCTTAAATCCACAAGATACTGGTTCCAGCCATTTACACTGCCTTTTCGGAGTAATGATAACGCCGTAGTGGAATTTCCATCAGCAACAACATTCACATTCGTATAGGAATCATCCAGGGCAGAGGCTGCCGTATCGTGATAATACCAGAATATCAATCTTGGGTTGACAGCTCCGAACAAGTCAAGTTGACGGGTGCTCAACCGTGCCATAGACCCGTGAGTACCGCCATAACGAAGCATTCCGGCGCCATAAACTGCTTTTACCCGGGAGTTTGTATCGGGGCAATGTTCCCAAATATGCCCTCCTATAATAGGCAGAGACACAAATTCGGCAGGCAGGGCGGCATTGCTGAAGTCCTCATCCACCGGCAAACCAACCTTGCCCGATGTGTACGTACACGCAAGCGTATCATCACATATAAAATTATCAAGAACACTTGTCACCCATGCTTTAATGGTATATTTTCCGGCATATACAGGCATGGCAGGAATTAATTCAATGACTTTGGATGCCCCGGACAATAGCTCGCCTGTATTTAGAGTTAGATTTCCTTTATAGGTTGTCCGTCGTGAGTCGGTGATTTCATATCCTATGGTAATGCTGTCTTTGGTAAAGTCATAATCGTTTTCTCCCAGATTCGATAACCTGATTTTTACCGGCTTGTGAGCATCCATACATACTTCACTCTCTGTATTTACCGGGGACAGTAAATCGTAAATAGCTAAATTGTTGCTGACCTCATACTGCTCATAACCGAATTTTGTTATTCTTACATATCCATTTCCGGAGGTATCGGGGTTTGCAACAAAGCCTGCTTGACTTGCATCCGCACTTGTCCCGTTTATTACTCCGCCGATGTAGCCTGAACCACCGCCACCACCGGTAAAGGTCTCACCCGTACAGCCGCCGTACCAGCCGCCGCCACCGCCGCCGGAATAGTAATTTTGTGTCATTCCACCTTGTCCAAAACCAGTGCCGAAATCACTATTATGACATGCTCCAATAGCATTTTGTGTTCCGCCAGCACCAGCCGACCTACTCATATATTGTGTGTTGGATGCCGGTTGAATGCCATTCATACCACCACCGTCACCACCGATAGACTGGTCTCCACCGCCACCGCCGCCACCGGCTACGATCATTACGGCTAACCTGTTTTTATCCAACGAGCTCAGGAGGCCTGTTGCCGTAGCAATATGCGTTGCTCCACCGCCGCTGCCACCTTTATGTCCGCCCCTTGTATTTCCGTCACCACCGCCATTATACCCACCAGGCGAGGTAGCGTTCCGGAGCCCATCTGCTCCCCTGCCGCCGACTGCGATATAAAATGTAGTGGTTGAGTCAAGTGTAATCGTTCCAACAGAATATCCGCCGGTTCCCCCTTTGATTCTATCTTGAGAGAGTGTTCCGGAGTTATAATTTCCCAGGCCGCCATTAGCGCCCCAGACTTCCAGCAGGTAAGTTCCCTCATCAAGTGTTACTGCCTGTATTCCTCCTGTGTGTGGATAATCAATACCGTTGTCGATTATGCTGCTACCAAACGCTATAGTGGTAGAATCTTTCAATACAAGATTGTTGCCGACAGTATCAGACACATGCAATTGGTATATCACGTTGCTGTTATAATACTGTTTCGGAATATGTGCCAACCACTTACCGTTTTCTTTTACCATGTCAACCGTATCATAAGCATGTATATAGCATGCTCCTGATCCATCCATGGTTGTTTCTATATACATTTTCGGCGGGGTAAGAACTGCTCCTGTGTTTTCAAATATAGTTGCATACACATCAAACGACAAAGAATGAATTGTATCTCCTGCAAAAGGGGCTACAAATTCTGCCAATGGAACCAGTTGCGCCGATGCAGTTGCCGTATCGTTCCAATTCACCGGATCAGGCACCGTGTTTAAAGTTTTTACCCATACGACAACATCTATATCGCCGGTATTTCCGCTTGCATGGAATGTTCCAATATGTACATTGTTCTGTCGGTATGATCCCAAAGGAGATGTAAATGTATGTGAGACCGTTGTTGGCTGTACCTGTCCGTTTACACTCCAGCCAAATGTAGCGTTATTTATGACAGTACTGCCCGTATTCCATACATCTATACTTACAGAAACAGCTTGATTGGTAACGGCTTTTTGTTCTGTCAGGTATAATTTCCGTATCATTAAATCCAATCCTGCCGGCGGTGGTATATAAGCGCCCATAGTGGTAAGGGGCGGGCGGCTATACTCACGGATATCGGTAAGGATTTCTACCCTGGGACATTCCAATGTATCATTATTTACCAATAATTCCATTGTTGTTGTATCTACAAATGCCGGCAAGACACGTACCGAATGAGCATCGGAAGTTACTGTTTGCTGCCAGGTATTTATGTCTGTTTTGTTCCCTCCTGCATAACCTGCATAAACAGGGGCATACATATTGTTGTAATCAATATCCCAACGGGATACATAATTGGTACCCTCAATATAGATAGGATAGGAGGAGGGACTTTTCATAATAATATTATTATTCTTAACCTCCATGTAAACATTGCTATTGGGTAGAATAATCCCTCTTCCGGCACCGGTACCGCCTACCTGTATGGAATTATGCAACAAACTGATATTACTGGAAGCCGCTACACAAATCCCTCCATAGGCACCTGTACTGAAAACAATAATTTCGTTATTGGCAACCAAATCCAGCCCGTTAGCCGTATTATTATAATTCTCTAAATACATACCGTAAGAAGCAGTGATAGTTGTCGTGTTGCGTTGCTTGATTTTATTTCCAATTACAGGCCCACGACTGTCTTTTAAACAGAGTCCGTACCAAATCCAGTCCAATGTGCCGGCATCCCGGCTTAATATGGTATTATAGGATAAACTTATAAAATCCACCCATGCATTGGCATATACTCCATAATTGCGTTGGTTTTGGATAAGGTTGCTGTCTATACGGACATTCCCTACATGATTTATCATGCTGCCTTCCAAATAAATGCCGTAATAACCTCCATCCAACACATTATTGGTAATACAAAGACCGCTCATCACATCATCAGGCATCTCTTTGATAATAAGATGATAGCCTGTATTTTCCAATGATCCCAGAATAGTACATCCCTTAATCGTAACAGTACTGCAAGCTCCTGAGATATAAACACCATGTGTCCCGTTTGTGCCTACGTCAACAGTAAGCGCTTCAATGCTTACATTATTGGTGTTGTTTAATATAATTCCTGCATCCCAGGAGGGTTGAATAATCACATCGGATGCATCTCCGGTTGAAGATGTTATCGTTAACTTGTGATTGCCAAACAAGGTTGAGTTATCCGACAGATTTAAATTGTCCGTATATGTTCCCGGCATGAATGCAAGGGTTATATCTGCGGATATCCCACACAGTTCCAATGCACGGTATACGGCTTGTATATCCGGGAACATTCCCCCTTGTCCTACGGTTAATGTATCGCCGTAACCTCCCGGGCAGACTCTTACAAACAGGTTCGCCGTATCATCTTCCGGTTTTTCATCCGGCAATACGCCATTATTCAGATTATTTATCCATACCTTTATATTTACATTCTTGGAAGGATACGTTATGCTTGCTACAGTAATTATTGTGGAATCGCCCATTTGCAAGGATACCGGATAATCGGCGTTGCCTTGTAGTGTATCATTGATCGACCAGCCTAAATTAACCAGAGTAATAGCAGTCGATCCTCCATTATGTATAACAACGTTCACGTCTTCTGTCTGTCCTGTATTTATGCCATCGGTTAAGCCTATGATTGCGGTAAGTATACCGTTGCCGTTCATCGGCAGTATACCATAGGCTCCCATTGTTGTTGTATTATACCGGGCAACACCTGATATGTCTTCCGGAACAGAAGAAATCACAGGGCATGTCAAGCCTATATCATGGGTCAAGTTCAGATTAATAGCAGGATCTACGAAATCAGGGAGTACTTTCGTGGAATTTTGGCCGCTGCCTACCGTTGATATCCATGCTGGTATATCCCTGCGGCCTGATCCTGCATAGCCCACATATACGGGAGCATACATATTATTATAACCAAAATCATAATAACGATAATAACTGCTCGAAGTCAAACGAACAGGATACGCTCCTGAGGATTTCATTACAATATTATTATTCTTAACAGTCAAATAGGTAAGGCTGGAACCTTGTATATTCATACCTCTATTTGCACCGCTACCGTCTATATATATCGAATTATTAATAATATGGGCAACTGTAGCTGCATCTAAATGCATTCCACCATACCCGCCTTCAGCGTATAAAATGATTTCATTATTAGCAATCAGCCCCGGGTTGGAAGTGTCCCGGTAATTATAATATTGCAGCGATATTCCCGTAGGCTGTGTTATTGACGTACTGTGTTGCCTGATTTTATTCCCAACAATATTTCCATTACAGTACTCTATCCACATGCCATACCAGGAGGTTGAAATATTCGATTCCCTGCTTAACAGCATATTGCGGGAAACACTTTTAAATGCCGTACTACAAGCATAAACAGCATGGGAATATTGATTGCTAACCTTATTACTGTCAAATACTACATTGGTTCCATACTTGGAAGCAGATGTCCCGCCATAGAAGTAGAATCCGTAATATCCTCCGTTTAACAGATTGTTTATAATAAATATACTGTCTACCACTCCTGTCCCGGATCCCTTATGGACAGGCGCCACAGTGTTTGTACCGGTTGTTGTATGGCTCAGTAATTTACAATCGCGAACCACTACATTGGTACATGCCCCCATAAACCGGATACCATACGAAGCAGATGCCGCCGTTGCTGCATTTACCGTAATTGCTTTTATTACAATATTATTGCTGTTCCCCAGGGTTATTCCTACACCTTTACTAACTTTGATAACAGCACTGTCGGCATTATTATCATACGAAGTAATGGTTAATGTATGCCTCTGCATATAATCCGATATATTACTCAAATCGACATTCGTTGTATCTACTCCTTTCAATTGTAATACAACATTACCGCTTACTTGGCAGTTACGCATTGCATTCAGGGCTTCAGCCAAAGTGGGGAATGCTCCACCTGTTCCTATCAAATAAGCCCCGGAGAAAATAAACGGGCATCCGAAAGGGGATATCTGCAATGTGTCATCGTTTGTAACGGGATCCCCATGTCCGTTGGGCATGCTTACCCATGCGGCTATGGTATCCCGACGGTTTGCCCCAGGGATATATGACCCGATGGTTATCGTATCGGTAAAATCATCCGGTAAAGAATCTTTATATACGGTCGTTCCAGGTTGCAGTACGCCATTCAGGCTCCAGTTCAGATAACAGGAATCCAGGTCTGCCATCCCTTTATTGCGTAAAGTTACCCGTACCGGTATCGTATTACCCGCCATCATTCCCACTTCTTCCGGGGAATCTATTGATGCCAGCCCCACAGAATTTGTATCACACCCACTATCGGTTTCTTCGCAGGAACGTTTTATGTAATAACTCTTTGACAATAGAACAGTATTACCTGACACATCCGTCAAATCAATGGAATATACAATATGGTTGTTAAAGCGTTTCTGCGGAATAGTAGTCTTCCATAAACTGTCCGCTGCATCCCATTCCATGGACGACACTTCATTTACCGTAGCGTTTTGGTATGTACAGGAGACATTTAATGATACCCGGCTAACAGACGTTCCCGACAAGGAGGATACCTTTGCCTGTATTTCGAAGGGGCCTGTATTATACACCGTATCAGCAGGAGGATTAACAAATTCCAGTAATATATCAGCAGCACCATAAACAACTTTTCTCAGGGTATCGTCCCGGGTAATGTTATCTGTTTGCCCGTTGGGTAGACTCACCCAGACAACTACCGTATCAAAGTCGTTTACCTTGGGGATATAATACCCTGCCGTATCCTGATAATTAAAATCCCAGGGCAAGGCAGGGTTGAAATATATGTTCCTGGATACCGGGGCAGCATTATTAAGAGAATAGGATACAATCACGGAATCGATATCCAATCTACCTGCATTTTGTATGGATGCTATTATCGGAAATTGGGTTGCAGGTGAGATCATTACCGTATCGGGCATGTCTATGGAAGAGGTGCCTGCGGAATAATTCGGGCAAGCGTCGCCGCCGCCGATTCCGCAATCAACATGTTTGATGTAATAGCTGCCGGACATGGGTATCGTATTGCCTGAAATATCTACCAGGCTGATGGAATAAACTACATCCGTGCCGGCACGTTTCTTCGGGACAATTGTTTTCCATAGATTATCCGATACGTCCAGATTCATGGTTAACGTATCATGGGCGGTTATTCCTCCGTATGTACCGGCAACCTGTAAGGATACCTGATTGACAGCTGTTCCCGACAAAGAGGATACCCTTGCTTTTATCTCATACGTACCTGTTGAATATACTGTGTCGGCAGGAGGATCAACAAATTCTACAAACATATCAGCAGCACCGTAGATGACTTTTGTCAAGGTATCGTCCCGGCTAATGTTATCTGTTTGTCCGTTGGGGAAGTTTACCCAGGCAACTATCGTATCGGAGCCATTTACCTTGGGAGTATAATACCCTATCGTATCCTGATAGCTAAAATCCCACGGCAAGACGGGAAAATGCCAACTTTTAGAAATGGGAACAGAGCCGTTAACACTATATGAAACCCTTGCCGAATCCATATCCAGCACACCAATATTCTTTATCGTCGCTATTACCGGGAATTGTTTTGCCGGCAACACGGCTACCGTATCGGACATATCTATGGAAGAGGTGGCTGCGGAATAATCCGAACAGTTATCGAATGTGGCTATCGTTGTTATCCTTATATATCCATTATTGTTTCCGCTTGGATTATTGGTTGCGCCTGATCTCATGGAGGCATTGGTAACCCCGCCTATATAGCCGGAGCCGCCGCTGCCGGTAGAATAACCGGAGCCGCCGCCATAGTAACCGCCACCGCCACCAATCAAGAGACTCTGGGATAACGATGAGCCGTTCCACGTCATTGCCTTGCCTAATGTTGCTGCTGTCAACCCTGATGCATAGCTGCTGTTGGTTCCACCGGAGCTTTGAGTTCCTCCTGTTGGTCCGCCGCTGCCATTGCCGCCTGTTTCTCCGCCGCCATCCCCGCCGGGGTTATTTCTTCCGGCGCCACCACCACCGGCCACGATAATTCTACTTGACAAACCGGTTATGTTATCCCAAGTTCCGCCGATGGTTCTGATATCGGAAGCTCCGCCTCCATTACCGCAATAATCGTTGTTTGCAGGGTATCCCGTTCCGCCCCCATTGAATGTCCATGTATTGGGTGACACCGAAGTAGGAACCTGCCCTCCTTCTCCGACATAAATATAAAGAGGTTGCAAATAAGCTACTGTTAGTGTGCCTTTTGCATACCCTCCTTTACCCTGGTTCGTATTTTGTACTGCCCAGCCATGTGCCCCCCAGCATTCTAATTGATAGACTCCCGCAGGAAGCATTACCCTTTGTTCATTTCCCGTATACGGGTAGTTTACAACGGAAGCAATTTGGTCACCGCAATAGTACTTTATTGTATAGGTGGAATTTACGGTTGCCTCATTACCCATAGTATCCCTTCCGGTAATGGAATAGGAAAACTGTGTTCCCACTCTGTATTGCCCCATGGCAGCTTTCCATAAAGAATCTCCGCCAACATGCGTCATTAAGGTAGAATCCCTTAAAGCCTGCTTGCCGGGTTCGATTACCGTATATTTCAGCCAGGGATGTTTGAGGGGGGCATTCGTAGTGGTCTTTACCTTTGCGTTTATTGTCCAAGGACTTGTATTGTAAACCGTATCCTTGGGATATGAGCCGGTAAATTCTACTATGGGCGGGCTTATTATATTATTGGATGCCTCCAGGCGGAAATTATCCAAAAGCCATCCGTAAGAAGCGTTTGTTCCTGTTATATTGCCGCGTTTGATAACAAAGCGGAATTGCACCTGCATCTTTTCTGCATATCCGGTCAGATCGAATGATTCTTCTTTCCACCAGGACTGGGCCGGAAACACCGTGCTGTCATTTCCCCACCACTGGGGATAGCTGGCTGCATTAAAGCCTGTACTGCGATAGTTTGTTGCAGAACCTAAATAGCCATCCCATGGCAAGACTTCCCATTGACCCGTACTCCCTCCCATATGAATGCTATACTCAATCCTAGCAATATCACTGGGAGAAACCTTGCAAATATGACTGAATCGTAAAAAGACATAGTCATAATTACTACAATCATAAACAGGTGTCGTTAAAACAATAGAATCGCCCGGGTTACCGGGGACTTTTCCCCGGTAAGACTGGGGATTTGTTGTTGATGAACCCGGTTGATAATAAATGGTATTTGGTTGCCAGGATCCACTTAAAGAAATGAGAGGAGCTGTCCATCCCGAGGGAGGCAAAGCACCGTCAAAATCTTCTGTCCATATTTGCTTTTGTTGTGCGTGTCCTTGCTGTACATACAGCAAAGCTACTGTTAACAAAATAAAAACCCTCTTCATTGTATAAAAATTTTAATTAATAATTCAATTTATATTTAAAATGACGAGACAAAAATACAATTATCAATAATATCAATTTACAGAATATACAGGACTAAAACAGGAATATACGGGACAGTTTTCCTAACAAATACGAATTATTGGAACCTAACATTTTATTATAATGCGATGATTGTTTCATGAATTAAAAAAGAATATTTATTGAATATTTTAGAAAATCCGAAAACCCGTTATCAATTAGTGATAAATAGATAGATTCAAAGTCCGGGATTCAAGAGTCAAATAGAGCGTTGTAGAGGTGTAGCGAGTTATACAGATTACGAATTACGAAAACAAAGAGTATCGTTGTTTTGGCAGTAATATATTGATTAACGTGAGTTCGGGGAATAAATTGAACCTTTTCAAGTAGGCATAATATCCTCCCTCGTATATCCTTTCACAAATATCCGCCTGCTCGTTTGATACGTCTCCATGCACAAACCCTATAAAGAATAAACCTCTTCGGAAAATCATTCATAGCTTATCTTAAGATTCGATATAATATATATAATGCTTTCTGATCTTCCGGAAATACCCAAACTAAATGGTAAAATGCTTTCAGATTCTCCCAAAATGTTTATACCAAGTGGTAAAATATTTTCTTTTCCTAAGAAATCTGTAAAGTTTTCAGGATAATAATAAAAACAGAAGGGAATCATTAATGAACTACAAAAGCTATTCAAAGATATTCATAAATATAGTTAACTTTCTATAACTTCATTTAACTTGCGTAACATCTTAATTATTAATTATTACTTCTTAATTCTTAATTTCTTTCCCCTGTAGAATCATTAGACAGATTGATCAGATAAGTATATAATTCTGTTGTTTCCAGTTCCATTTTAATGGCAAGGCGTTGTTTTTTCTTCCTGCAACCTTCCAGAGAGATATTCATCAGGGAAGCAATCTCTTTCATTTCCAGATCAAGGTATATATAAGAAAGAAAACGAATCTCGTTAACCGTCAAATTGGGGTGCTTTTCCCGTAAGGAGGATAAAAATACGGGATTGATCTTTTCGAAATAGATCAGGAATCCGTCGTATCCGATAAGTTCTTTCGATTGTATTTTTAATTGCCGTATCATCGAATCTACCAAAGGGCTTTTTACATGAGGAGAGATGTCACAAAGTTGAGCCGTAATGTCATCGATCAGTGTTTTCTTACTCGATTGGATCATAAATTCAGCAGTAAGCTGTTTGTTTTTTGCATCGATTTCATTATTTAACCGTTCCTGTTCCAACAAGGCGAAAACCTCCTGTTCTTTTAATTTCCGTTCCAATAATAATTTTTCTTTACGTTCATTGTCCGATTTTTCCTGCTCTAACAATGCGGAGGTTTCCTGCTCTTTTAACTGTTGTTCCAGAATCATTTTCCGGCTCTTTTCTTTTTCAAGTTCCAGTTTGGTAATCAATTGTTCCTTTTCCATAATTATTTTTTGTTGCTTCGTTTTGGCAGACCGGATACGAAACATCCAGATTAAAATAGCCGTAAGGATCAGCATAAAAACCAATACGAAGATAAATAAAATACGTTCTGCTTTTTGTTTGGCTTTATTTTCTGCTAACAGTTTCTCCGACCCCAATAATTCAAATTTCACCTGGTTGGCCATGATATTGTTTTCCTCCATTATCTTGGCCAGAGAATCTTTTGCAATTATTAGAGAATCAAGATATCGTACTGACGAATAGGGGTCGTTTATATCCAAGTAAAGTTTCGACAAATGTTCATATATTTCAAGGGTAAGGGGCAACTTGGAACAACCAGCTAACGCTTCTTTTGCTACCCGGATTGCTTTTGGGTATTCTTTCTCTTGTTGATATATCCGGGATAAATACAATAAAGTCTCTACCTTGAAATCATTCTCTAAGTTTTTCAAATGAAGGATATTCAAAGCCAGTTCTTCGGCTTTGTTGTATTCCCCTTCCAAATATAGCGTTTCCATCCGTACTGATTTCAGCAAATAATCCAGGTCTTTTTCTTTATTTTTTAGCATGGTAACAGCTATATTCAAATATTGTTCTGCTTCTTTCAACTCCCCTGTTTTATTTGCCAGAGAAGCTAAATTGGCCGCATATATTCCTGTCTTCAAACTATCCTGCAGTTGAATAGCCTCTTGATATGCTTTGTTTACATATTCTTTGGCTTTATCAAAATCTTTATTCAGGAAATATAAAGCAGAAATATTATTCAATATCTTGAGCTCTTCTAGTTTGTATTCTTCACTTGACTCTTTTATAATTATTTGGTATGCTTCCAGGTAATACTTTATTGCATTTTCATAATCAGCCATAAGTTGATAAGCGACAGCTAAGCTATTTAATGCTTTTGCTTTCAGATCAGTCCAATTATTTGTTTCTGCCAGTTTTTTGGCTTCAGTCGATATTTCTATGTATTTTGCAAAGTTTTCCCGTGTGCGTTCTTGTTTGGCAGAATCTAAAAGTCTTTGGCAATATTCTCTTGTATTGCTACTTTCATATCCTGTCCCATACGTAAACAGCATAAAGAAAAGTAACAGAATTGTAGCAACAGATCTCCTTTTCATTATATAGCAGTAGATTTAAAATGAAATACAAATATAATAAAAAATCGACAACAAAGTAACTCTTCCTCGAATTCCATGAAGTAGAAGCAGATGGCGCATATAAGCAAGATATACTACAATCTATGGTTATCTGTTGACAGTAATCGGTTTGTTGTTACTATTAGAATGATCTTATTTGCTTCGTGATTAATTGAATTTGTATATTTATCGGCCTCTTAAAAAAAGACTTATTTTGTGAACGATTTACAAGCATATGAGTGAACCCCTCCCTCCCAAGCAATCGTATGGAACAATAGCAAGCGAGTGGACAGTCCACACTTATAGGTGTGGATAGACCCTCCGGTTGAAGTTCCTGACCTCGGTTGTTTTATCTCTATAGGATTTACTTATAACCCACGATGTGTCGTCCTAAAATAGGTTGACCTAATTATACTACAAAATTACAAAAATTAGTGGACTGATGTTCACTAATTTTTTTATATACATTATTAGGAGTTTCCATATTTAAACTAAGATGTGGTCTGAAGTTATTATAGAT
>JAVBLM010000077.1:0-11517 GCA_031553535.1 Bacteroidales bacterium
CAAAGGAACTCCCGATGCTATTTTTTTGAGAGCCTCTGTCTCAAATTTGACATAATCAAAGTCTTCTTTATTCATCTCTTATTCTTTTGTGTAAAATTAATACTTTTTTTAATCTTGACACACTTTATTGAATAGACCCAAGTTTTGATGTTTTCAGGCTTTCCTGAAATTTCCAAATGAAAGTTTTTGGGTCTATTCGGGTCTATTCAATAAAGTGTGTCAAGACTAAAAAAGTAATAATTGGGTCTATTCAATAAAGTGCTTTCGGGAAAGGCTCTTCCCTATATAATGAAATTCTACCTATAAAACAAGCAGACGGACGATACTATGCAGATATTATTCGTGTTTGAAAAAGTTTCAATTTATACCCCGAATTCACGTTAGAATACGATTTCGGGTATACTATGTGTTGATTTTGACATATAGGATTTACTTATAATCCACGAAAATAAAAAAGGCTGCCGGGTGGCAGCCTAAATGAATTATGAAAAAGATTTTATCGTTTGATACTCATTCGCTTTGTAATCCTCTGTCCATTGAATTCCATGGAATAGAAATAGATTCCGGCAGCTAAATGAGATACATTCATGTCTATTGAATGTATACCTAACTCACTTTCTATAGATTTATTGTATAATACCTGTCCGTTTATGGAAGAAATGGTAAATATCACTTTGCCGCTTGCAGGAGTACTGTATGTGATGGAGGTAATGCTACCCGCCGGATTTGGAACATTCTGACTCATACTGATTGTTGACGGGTTGATAGATTCTATGCCTACATTATAATCCGTAGTCCGTTTTGTTCGTATGGTATCATCATTCCGGTAATTGTCTTTTGCCTGCTGATCAATAAATACGGTAATATAATATACCGAATCTTCAGGAACAGGATAAGAAGAATCAAAAGTATATGATTTAGTATCTGACGTACCGATCGCTTCAGTGACAGTTCCGGATACATTGGCTCTGACATTCCCTTTGGAGTCTTCTATCCGGGCATGGATATTTACATTAGAGTAAGAAGTTACATCACTTTTGTTTTCCAGTGTTACCTCTATGTTGATATTGTTTCCGACTGCATCAATCTGTCCGAAAACTGGTTTATCGATACGGATAAGGGCAATGTTGTCAATATCTACATATTCGGAGATGGCCGTTTCCTTGCTTATCAATGCGGGATCGCAATGCAAAGAGGCAAGGGCATGCACCCTGTATTCTGCACTCCATGGAGTAGAGTAGGGGGTATTGAAAGTAACGGTAATCGAATCTCCCGGAGCTAATGTGTTGAAGGTAGATTCTGTTGCTGTAAAATGATAGGCAGGGGAGATATCATCTGCATCCACAGATAATGTCAGGTCGAGTTGCGGTAACGGCATATTCCCTGTATTCTTTATGGTTACGTCTTGCCTCAAATCAATTTCAGCCTGTAACGGGCCTCCACTACTGCTTATGTTGTGAATGCGGATCGTATAATTGGGATCAATCGTAATCGTATCCATAAATATATCTCCCAAAATGGATGAAATATATGCTTTGGTGATATACTTTCCCGGAACAAGGTCAAAGCCGGATGCCAGTGTTACCGTATCGGAAGTAAATCCATGAAGAATACCCGAATTCCGGATCTCGGTAAAACTATAGGGTGTTCCTACAAGTTCCAGGGTAATAGCTACAGGAGTAGTACTATAATTCAAAGCAGGTGCTGTTTTATTCTCCAATACTACTTTCCACTCTTTACCCTCCAAACTACATACGGAGAGGTCAGGAACAAAAATATCGGTTATCGCTATTTCCTGTTTGGCGTTGATGATAATATGATCTAAATATTGCGTAACATTTCCGAGGGATCTTTCCATCGCTTCAAAAGCTAAAACTACACATTGATTAATAGCAAATGGAGGTAAATCTTCACTATACTCTTTCCAACCATAATAATGGGGATCGTATTTGGGAATAGAGAATAAGGTAGTGTAGCTATTGCCTCCGTCCACTGTAATACGAACATCCATATCATCATCACAAGGAATAGTATCATGGAAATACCAAAACGATAAGTTCGGTTGAATAGCACTACTCAGATCCAGTTGCTGTGTGTACAAAGTAGACATGGATCCCCTGCTTCCCGAAAATGCTAACATTCCATTTCCTGAGTACGGAACCACATTCGCATCTGCTCCTGTACCCTGAGAAACAACTTCCCATTTGTATGTTCCAATAGTCTCCTCCGACTTAAATACATCGGGAAGTATCAAAGAGTTGAAATCTTCATCTACAGGCAAACCGAATTTGCCCGATACATAAACTGTTAACAAGGTATCATCGTGTGAAACAATATCTATCGGATTCTCTAACCATGTTTTTATATCGTATTGTCCGGCAGTAATAATAGGTAGCATGTCTGTTAATTCTATTACCATTGTTCCGGCAGAATCTAAAATCCCTTCCGAGATAATAGTATCTTTATAAAAATAACGCGGTTGTTTTACTTCCAAATAGAATTTAACCGGTTGGAAAGTAAAATCATAATCCAAAAATCCTGCATTGGCTATGGTAATTCTTACAGGTGCGTAGTCATCAATACATAATACATTGTCCGGCACCAACTTATCAATGGAAACAATACTCAAATTACAAGCTGTCAAAGCACTATCATTGACAACAAGCGGGATAACGGTAGAATCGGTTAATGTCAGCCGATTACCTATGGTATCGCTTATCGTTAATGAATAAATTACCTTGCTATCATAATACTGTTGCGGTACATGAGCAACCCAAATGAGATCTTTCCCGTATATCATATCTATTGTATCATACACTATGCTATTCAATGTAACTGTTTTTAGATTTATCTTCGGGGCATGGATAGTTGCTCCCGACACATCCATAATCTTTGCATATATATTAAAAGAAAGATTTTGAATGGTATCCGGCACTAAAGGATCAATAAACCGGGCTAAAGGAACAACAGGCAGAATCTTGGTAACGGTATCATTGTATGCAATGGAATCCCTTCTTCCATTAACACTTTCCGCCCATATACTAATTTTTACTTCATTTGTATAGGATACGGTAAAAGTATCAATAAACACTTCCGCATCTTGTCCAAATATCAAAGGGGAAGACGGCTTCCATGCATATAACTTGGGTTGTACTACATCATTGATACTCCACTTAAAATTAACACTGTCAATATTGGCAGTACTTCCATTCATTATTTGTGTTCCGACATGAACTTTTTGATTGTATATCAATTCGTCATCAACACGGGTTATCTCCAGCACTCTCAAGTCGAAAGACCCTGCGGCACTATACGCTCCCATAGTTGTCATATTTATTCTATTATAAGCATTTATGTCTTTATCTACCAACGGATGTATCGGACAGGGAAAATCGGCATAATCCGACAATTCCAGGCTTTTAGAAACCTCTACAAAATCCGGCAATTTGGATTTGGAATTTTTATCCGAAGTAACAACTTCCTGCCATGTCTTTATGGTCGTATGAGCTCTGGTTGCCCATCCTACATTATTGGGAGAATACATATTATTATAATCATACGTTGACCGGGAAAGGTGAGTAGTACTATTTAAATAAATAGGATACGAGGTTGTGCCTTCGGTCACGATATTATTGTTCTGGACGTTTAGGCTCATATTCCTATTGCTAGAGTTAATCCATATTCCTCTTCCTGTTGTACCTCCCATGTACATGGAATTATTTATAATATTTATTTTTCCCGCATAAGAACCCACATATATGCCCCCGTTACCAGAGGATGAGGTAGCATATCCAATAATTTCATTATTCGCAAATAAAACCGTATCAGGATTAGAACTATAACTTTCCAGATAAATTAGATAGGGTCGGGTAATATCGATACTGCGCTGAATAATGCGATTACCAATAACAGATCCGTTTACACTTTCAAGTCTGAAAACGGTTGTATTTGCTAAAACATTTTCGGTACGGGTTAAAATTGTATTATGGGAACAGCTTGCAAAATTCACATAGACAGGAGCTGCTCCATTGTAATACCAATTAGTTATCGTATTGCTGTCAAAAACAACATGGCTTGAATACGCTACGTCGGTACCTCCGTAAAAATTCAACCCGTAAGATCCTCCATGCATCAGGTTGTTAATAATAAATATACTATCTGCTACCCCTGTTTCATACTCTTTATAGATGACGGAGGTTACAAAGGATTGTTCCGTAATAGTACTGTCAGCAAACAAACGGCAATCCCGGATAACAACATTGGTACATGCACTCACAAAGTGAATGGCGCTCAATCCTGTCAGGTTTACATCTACCGTAACGGCTTGTATTGTTATGTTGTCGGAATTATTCAGCGTAATACCATTTCCGGAAGAAGGACGGATGATAACGTCTTCTGCCCGCCCGGTTTTGGAGGTAATGGTTAGAGAATGACCTCCAAAATAACTATTAAGATTAGTGAGGTCTATACTTTCGTTATGTACTCCCGCATCCAGGGCGAAAGTAATATCACCGCTTACTCCGCATCTCAATCCTGTTTCCAAAGCTTCTCCTATCGTTGAATAGAGGCTTGTGTCGGAAATATAAATAGTTCCACTAAGACTCGTATTGCAGACAGCCACAGAAACAGAAAGGGTATCATCTGCCCGGATATCATCAGTAAGAGAACCTAAATTATTAATCCATGCCTTTATTTTCATTTCTCCTAAAGTATAATCTATTACCCCCAATGGGATAGTATCTGTTTCACCTTCTG
This sequence comes from Bacteroidales bacterium, assembly GCA_031553535.1. Lineage (GTDB taxonomy): Bacteria > Bacteroidota > Bacteroidia > Bacteroidales > WCHB1-69 > JAIROC01. Next base: position 4,756 of record JAVBLM010000077.1, read on the forward strand.
CCAAGGTTATTGTATGTGTTATTCCGCCATTTGCTTGTGATATTCCATCTATTGACCATTCAATATTGAATGAATTGATAGAAGTTGTTCCTCCATTGATTATTACCAATTCCAGGTTATCGCTCAGATTGGCAACCGGTCCGCTGCGCAAACCTAAGATTTTAAGCAATATTCCATTGACACTTGCTTCAGGGAGACTGTAACAGCCCATCGTTGTAGCAGTTGCTCTTGATTTACCTTCTAGATCCGTGTTCACAGGAGGAATGGAAGGGCATATTAAATCGTTATAATTGGTAATTTTCAAATTTTCTTCTACATTGATATAACCAGGGGCAATGCTTACCGAATTGTTATCGGAGGTTACCACCGATTTCCATGAAGCTATATTAGAATGACTTTCTCCTCCCGTATATCCTATAAAAACAGGCGACACCATATTATTATAATCAAATATCCAATGAGAGAGGTTATCTATTCCGGCTAAATAAATAGCATACGATTCCCTGTTTTTTGTTACTATATTATTATTGCGTATATTTACACTGTTTTGATTGCTATTGGAAAGGAAAATTCCTTTTTCCTTTCCGGTTCCATCTACATAAATTGAATTATTGATGACATTAACCCTTGTATTGGCTCCTATGAATAATCCTCCAAAATCCCTCCACGTTCCATTGTTATGAGTTATGATTTCATTATTGGCAAACAAACCCGTATCGGTAGTATATGCAGTACTGTAGTTTTCCAAAGAAACCCCGATTGTGGAATAATCGGTGTACATACTATATTCGTGCATTTTTATGCGGTTGCCAATGACAGGGCCATTTATGCGATCAAGGGATACCGCCACAGATATAGAATACATATTGCCTATGGTCTCTTTCCGACTTTCAATTGTATTATACGAACAACTATTCAAATTCACATAAGAGACCACCATCCCACTTTCATTCCAGTTGGTTATTGTATTGCTGTCGATAACAATATTATTTCCATATACCAAAGACCATTCGGTGCAACCGGAAAAATGAATACCAAATTGCCCACCATCTATCAGATTGTTAATAATGGATATATTGTTTGCGCTTTTGTTTGTCCAAGTTGCTTTATTAATAAGTTTGCTATAGTCCCATTCTGACGTTCTGCTGGCAAGTAGATGACAATCCCGGATAAGGATATTGTCACATCCATCCCTAAAGTAAATAGCAGATACATCCCAACCTGGGGTCTGAGATATGTCCACCGTTATGGCTTTTATATTAATGTTATTCGAATTATTTAAAGTAATACCGTTTCCGGTAGCGGGTCGGATAATAACATCTTCGGGATTACCGGTTATGGAAGTGATCGTTAAAGAATATTGTCCCAAATAATCAGAGATGTTAGTCAAATCTATTGTCTGCTCGTATGTTCCCGTATCCAAAACAAGCGTAATATCTCTATCTACAACACAACTTCGAATTATTCCCAATGCTTCATCAATAGAAGAAAACTCTCCCAGTCCGTTTACTTTGCTGACAATTTTTCTCTCGAAGATATTTGGGGTGCAGCCAAAGAGAATAACACTCAATGTGTCATCATTTGTAATAGAGTCCTTACGTCCATTAGGATCAGCAACCCAGATTTTTAACGTATCATATACATCTACAGTAGGTTGGAAGTTTCCGGCATTATATTGCACTTTATGATCCCATGGCAAACTACCTTTCCATATAGAGGAATCAATATCACCACCATTAACTTGCCAAAAGACAGTTACCGAATCCAAAACGGCAGTTCCTCTATTGGAAATGGTAACCTCAATAGGGTTATCTATTCCGTATATCAATGTTTCTTTTGTAGGATTATCTATAGAAGATAAGGCTACAGAGCTACTACTGTATTTTTTCCCTTCTCCCGTATAGAGTATTGTTGAAGGGATACGGGACATCATCTCGGAACCGCTACCTTGACAATAATTATTATTGGAATATCCTGCTTCCGAAGCGACATAGTCACACGCATCTACATGCCAGGAAATAGCATCACTGGCCAAACCGCATACATTCAAGGAAGAAGTATCTATCCAGGTTACCAATAAGTTCTCCCCGGCAGGCAAGACAAAGGGCCTATCAAAAATAAATTGATTCCATCCGGCTTGACTAACCCAGTCACCTCTATATACTCGTATTGCCCCATCACTGACAGGATCCGGCATAGTACCAGTGGAAGAAAGATAGGTATCTGTCGTAGATTGCATATAGCACATCGAACCATATCTTTCCACAATACCGGAAATGTTGGAATTATATGCTATCCCTAACATAGTTATATCTCCCGTTTGGTATTCTTCAAGATTTGAATATAAATACAAGGTTCGAGACCAATTTTCTCCATTACCGCTCATAGTAAATGGATGGGAGAAGCTTTGATATTCTAATTCTGCCATTTCTATGGAATCTGTAATGTATATATTCCATTCAGCAGCTCTTATGTGATATGATGAGTTAATGGTTTTTTCATTATTTAATGTATCTTTTCCCGTAATGGAATATGCAATATATGTACCTGCATTATAAGATGGGATAGTAGCATTCCATATAGAATCACCTGCAACATTCGTCATTAATATGGAATGCGATACCGCTTGTTTTCCGGGCTCTGTTACCGTATATTCCAACCGGGGTTGTTCAATGCGTGCCGTTGTTGTTGTACGTACTTTAGCATTAATCTTATAAGGACCTGCATTATATATTGTATCTTTTACTAAAGGATCCAGAAATTCTACAACAGGGGTTCTTAGTTCATAAGGGTTTGCCATTATTTTAAGACTGTCAATCAACCAGCCATAAGCGATGTTTGCTCCTTTTTCACTTTTCCGTGTTAGTATAAAGCGAAATTTAACCGCAGGTTCATTCTGCACAATATAAGACATATCAAAAGTTTCTTCTTTCCACCATGAGTTATCCGGTATAACTATGGCATCATTGGATTGCCAATCGGGATAACTTGCATCAGAAAAACCAAGGAGGCTGAAATTTACTACCGGTCCCATATATGCATCAGCGGGAACTTTTTTCCATACTTGCCCGGGTATCAGATATTCTATTCGGAATTTATCCTGAGCATTAATCTTGCAGATATGATGAAACTGCATTATGACATAATACATATTGGTAAAATCATATTCTCTGGTTTCCAGTACAATGGAATCTCCCACATCATTGGGAAGGATTCCGCGGAGAGAATTAGGCGAAGTTACAGACAAAGCGCCTATCTTCCATTTTTGGGCAGGAGTGCCAATTGTGGTAATAGAATCCACATCATCAAAATTTTCCGTCCATGTTTTGAGTCCGGATTGGGAATACATAACAGATATAGTTAATACCATTCCCAGCATTGTGATTAAAATTTTTTTCATGTCTTTGTAATTTTAAATTTAACAAACGATTTTTTATTTCTTCTCTCCGTTTTCCCAATCCTAAAAGGATTGATCTGTTTTACTCTCCGGCGTAATATTTTATTATTTTAATGTTATTATCTTATTTAATTAACTTTTTTGTTTGCTCTTTAGTTAGGATTTCCAAACTCTGCGAAAATCCGTCTTTACACTTCTGTTGATAATGTCGTTGAATTAGGAATTTGTTCCTGTCTAGAACGGTAAGACAAAAATAAAGTAATTGTAATAAGAAATCAAGCTGCAATAGGGACAATACGAGGACAATGAGAAGACAAATCGGGGACGGAATGTAAATAAAATTTAAATATTGACTTTGTGATTATATTTCATAATCTATTGCGATTTTTTTTAGATAATCATGAAAATCATTCACTTTTAGCTCCATCTTATGTGCAAGGCGTTGTTTTTTCTTTTTATATGCTTCTATAGAAATATTTAACAAGTGAGCTGTTGTTTTTGTATCTAAGCCCAAATAAATACAGGCAAGTAATTGTATATCATTTGCACTAAGGTATGGATGCTTGTCATTTAAAGCCATTAATAATGCTGGATTCATTTGTTCAAAATATGTCAGAAAGTTTTCCCATTGTGAAGATTCATTTAATTGTATTTTTAATTTCCGTATAATAGTATCCACGATAGCATGTTCCGGAATATCTGACAGACTTTTGATAATATCCTTAATGATTTCATTTTTATTGGATTGAGATAAAATCTTTGCTGTCAATTGCCTGTTTTTCGCATCAAGTTCGTTCGTTAATCGTTCTTGTCTCAACAATGCCACACTCTCTTGTTCTTTTAATTGTTGTTCTAGACGTAAGTTATCATTATTTAGCTGTTCCTGTTGCAACAAATTTTGATTCTTTTCCTGTTGCAATTCTAACTCTGTTATTTGTTTCTTTTGTCTATTTCGAATAGACTGAATACGAAACACCCATATAAATATTATGGCAAGAAGAGCAAAAAAGACAAGAAGAACAAAAAACAAAATACGTTCTGACTTTTGCTCGGCTTTGTTTTCTAGCAGTGCTTTTTCAGAGTTCAATAATTCGAAACGAATGCGATTGCTTTCCAGATTATCTCGAGCATTTATTTTATATGATGAATCTTTGAACAGGATAACGGAATCTTTATATTTCCATGCCAAAATAAACGAATTATTTTTCCAATAAATATCAGACAACTGTTCATAGACAATAATCCATTCTTCTAACGTGTGGGTATACTTCGATGCCTCTTGTGCAAAAGAAAGTGCTTTTTCAGTGTCGTCCAATTGGAGGTAAATTTTAGAAATCAACACAAAAAGAAAAACTGTATGCTGGGCTTTTATGAATTCATTTTTATGTTCCTCCAAAATATTCAAAGCTAACTTTGCGGCAGCAGGATATGCTTTCTTGGTATACAGATTTTCCATTTTTGTACATTTAGCTATAAATATAACTTCTTTCGAAGAAGTTACCTTTGCTATGGATAAACATATATCAGCATATTTAGTAGATAGATCATAGTTGCCTTCTTCATTAGCAATAAAACTCAGGCTGGAATATGTTTTTATCATTTGTGCGGTGTCATTCAATTGTTTTGCAATTGCCAATACTCTTTGGTAATATTGAGTTGCCTGATCAAATTTTTTTTCCGAATAATATATTCCTGCAATGTTATTGAGTAGTATCATTTCCCCTTCTTGGTGGGACATTTTAACGACGATTTTATAGGCTTCTAAATAATATTCCATCGCTTTATCAAGATCGGATAGAGCACTATATAGAAGCCCTATATTGCTCAAGGCTCTCATCTTATAATCATCCCAATTATTTGTTTCCGCCAAAAATTTTGCTTCTGTGAGTAATTCCAAAGATTTCGCATAATTTGTTCTTGAATATTCTATGTGGGCAGAATCCATAAGGCTTTGACAATACTCTTTTGTGTTAGTATTGCAATATCCCGTCCCATGCGTAAACAGCATACAGAAAAGTAACAGAATTGTAGAAACAGATCCCCTTTTCATTATATAGCAGTAGATTTAAAATGAAATACAAATATAATAAAAATTAACAACAAACGACATAAATCTTCCGCAGTTTCATAAAACTCCATGAAGAGTAGAGATGCAACATGTCATATCTTATTGACATTTGGACGATGGCTTCGCTTCGTCTGTTCTATTCTTACTTGAAAGCAAACGGTTTTATTTGCTTCCTTGTCAGTTCAACCCACCAAGATTTTGAAGACCTTGAGAGTTCAAAAGTAAGGTACCATTCCAGCCTAAGGGAAAGCACCTTTCCTAGATAAGAGAAAACATCTTTCCTAGATAAGGGAAAACACCTTTCACAGATAAGGGAAAGACGCCTGTATTATCGCCAATGGATGATCAGATACATAAGCACCACTCAGTTGAGATTTTTGCCTATAGCGTACCTGCTTTCTAGCGTCACCCGCTACTGGACGTTAGTGTCAGGAACTAGAATACGACCTCGGATATACTATGTGTTGCTTTTAGTAAAAAAGGCCGCCCCGGGGAGGAGCGACCATGATGAAAAAAGATTATTTATCGCTTAATACTCATTCGCTTCACTATACGCTGACCTTTGTATTCCATCGAATACATATAGATCCCTGCTGGTAAGCCGGAGGTCTTTATCTCTATGGCATTTATTCCTGATACAGATTGTATTGTTTTATTGTACAATAGCTTACCATTCATACTATGAATACGGAAAATAATTTCATCTGATTCCAGAATGCTATACCTTATTATCGTAACGGTATTAGCAGGATTGGGAATATTTTGTTCCATGCTGAACTTTGATGGGTATCTAGACTCTATACCTACATTATAGTCCGTGATTCGTTTCGTTTGTATAGTATCATTACTGGTAGCGCTTCCGCTTTAAAGCGTCGGACGCTTACGGGCGTAAGCGGGCAACGCTTACGAGCGTTAGAGGGTGACGCTTACGCCCGTAAGTGCCGGACACTTTAACATGGACTCATTGCACCGTCAGTAATTTTTCAAATACAGCCTTGCGTGTTTCCTTTAACCGCACATTGTTTGTGAATTGTGTTATTACCTTCAATTTATACATCCCAGGGATCAGTTCAGGAATAACAATAATCAATTCCGAAGGGTTGTTGATAACAATGTCCGAATCTTCAACCACGATTACTTCCTGCGTACCCTGGTTGATGTGTCGTCCTAAAATAGGTTGACCTAATTATACTACAAAATTACAAAAATTAGTGGACTGATGTTCACTAATTTTTTTATATACATTATTAGGAGTTTCCATATTTAAACTAAGATGTGGTCTGAAGTTATTATAGAT
>JAVBLM010000039.1:0-15224 GCA_031553535.1 Bacteroidales bacterium
AAAATGCTTTCAGACTTCTCTGAAAGTAGCAAAACAAATGGGAAAACACTTTCAGACCTCTCTGAAAGAGCCAAAGCAAATGTAAAAGTACTTTCAGACTTCTCTGAAAATAGCAAAGCAAATGTAAAAATGCTTTCAGACTTCTCTGAAAGTAGCAAAACAAATGGGGAAATGCTTTCAGACCTCTCTGAAAGAGCCAAAGCAAATGGAAAAGTGCTTTCAGACTTCTCTGAAAGTAGCAAAACAAATGGGGAAATGCTTTCAGAGTTCTCTGGAACCTTCAAACGAAAGTGTAAGGCGCTGTCACGAAAGCCCGCTTTTTCCGGAAATAAAAAAATACCCCCTATAAATTAATTGCATTATGTGTTTAGAAGTACTTCCCGAAGAAGTCTATTATCTAAAGAATTCCAATAAGGGAAGATAATCACCAGTAAAAATCAACAAATCCTACTATCTTTCAATAAAAACAGTAGGATTTAAAAGTATAATTAAACGAAATAATTTCTTTCGCTTAACATCATCATCAAAACTACAACGATACCGAATCGGCAATCTTCTTTGCTATTTCAGAAAATCGCTCAGGGGATAACTTCAGCTTTTCTTTTTGAAAATTTATATCATATATCCCATTAATAGGCACCAGGTGGATATGCGCATGGGGAACTTCCAAACCAATAACGGCTACCCCTACTTTCTCACATGGAATATTTTCCTTGATTGCGATCGCAACTTTTTTTGCAAATATCATCATGTTAGCAAGCTCCATATCTTCCATATCAAAAATATAATCAACGGGGGATTTTGGAACTACTAATGTATGACCCTCTGCTAATGGATTAATATCCAAGAATGCATAAAAATAATCATCTTCTGCTATTTTATAAGAAGGGATTGTGCCATTTATTATTTTAGTGAAAACAGTTTCCATTTTTATGATCGTTTTATTTCAAGAATTTCAAATTCCATCTTTCCTGCAGGGACATTAATCTCTACTATATCTCCAACACTTTTACCAAGTAACCCCTTTGCAATAGGAGATGTTACGGATATTTTAAGAGCCTTTATATCCACTTCCGTTTCAGGAACAATTGTATAGGAAAGTACTGCATTATTTTTCCTGTTTTTAACCTTTACAATAGAAAACAATAAAACTTTCGATGCATCCATTTTAGATTCATCAAACACCCGGGCATTATAAACTAATTCTTGCATTTTTGCAATTTTTAATTCCAACAATCCCTGCTGTTCTTTTGCTGCTTCATACTCTGCATTTTCAGATAAATCACCTTTATCTCGAGCCTCTGCTATCTGCAAAGAAATACGTTGACGTTCTGCCGTCATTAATTGATTCAATTCATCTTTCAATGCTTGTAATCCTTCTTCTGTATAATACTTTATTTTACTCATAGACAAAAACAATTAAAAACAATAGAGACGTTCCCGTTAGAGAACGACTCTATGTTTATTTATTAATATTTAAAAACTTAATATATCTCTATCGCAATATCTCTATAGTATCAATCTTGCTCCTATACCATGACAACCACCCCACTCTTTCGTAAAACGATAAGAATAGTCTATTGCAAAACGAGAAGGTCCTTTTCCGCCTTTCTTCAATGGCGCTAAAAGAGATGTACCAACTGAAGGCCCTACATAGTTCGATACGGAAACAGCATTTTTATCAAACATACCTCCTTCAATAGTATAACCTGCCCTAACTTGAAAATAATCTAATAAGCTATATTCTATCCCAAAAATAATTTGATCTCTGGAATATGCATTAGCAATAAAGGAACCGGCTAAAGTTATTCTATGCATTGCATTTTCTCGTCTTATTCTCACATTCTCACTTCCTTCCGTTTTTGTCTTATCTCCAAATAAGAAATCATAAGAAAGGCCCAATGCTAATAATACCGGCATTTCCGCTTCTTCCGAACCAACCAATAATGATGAAACAAAAGAATTCCCTGACAAAGTAGAACGCGTACTCATACCATCTCCTTGATAACGTGCCGGCAAACCAATATTACGCAACGCAACCCCAATCTGGAACTGATCATTTCTACCCGTTACATATTGGATTCCTGCATCAATTGTAAATCCTGTTGCTCTTACATCCGGTGCTGATTGGTTGTTCACATTAAATGAAATCCCTGCATGTACTGCTTGAGAAAACGAACGAGCATAGGATAATGACAAATTCATCATTGTATGAGTATAATAACCTAAACCACCTTCAGGTTGTTGAACAGTAGTAATTGGTATTTTTCCAAGTGTCATAACCATAACACTCACACCTAAGTTTCCTCGTTCATTTCCTGATTTTGTTTCCCCAAGATTCTGAACAACACCAACGCTATTAATCATCGACTTTGATTGTTGCATATAAATTGAGTTGGAATAAGCAATTTCAGTTTTCTTGGTAAACGCCATCCCTGCCACATTCGAAAAGGTAGCTTCAATTCCCTTCGTGTGAGAAATTCCGGCTGACCCCCATCCATTAGTAGATGCCCATGGATTAATCAATAGAAAAGAACAAGCAGCCTGACCTGAACGATCCTTATTTCCAGCTCTTACAGAAAGTGACGTTGACGCAATAATAATTGTTAGAACTGAAATAGTTAATAATGTTCTATATATATTTTTCATTTTTACTTTCTTTTTATGTTTATAATTATTAATTAGAATGCGTTAACATCAACAGGACGTTGTATACATAAAAATTTCAATGTTTTTTCCATATTATAAGTATTATCCCTAATATGAATTAAATACATTCCACTTGCAATCGGAATATTGGCAGAATTTTTCAAATCCCATTCCAAAAAGGTTGTTCCATCATCGGGCTTATCAAATGAGCGTATTAAAGTCCCATCCATTGTAAATATCTTAATCTTACAAGAAGTTGGCAAATTGATAAATTTAATACGTGTATCCAATTGAGTAGTTTCGTATCCTAAACTCATACCATAATAAGGATTCGGAGTTACATATATTGAGTCCATATACGATTCGGCTACTTGACGCTGATTATAAATTGTCGCCAAATCTTTTGTGGAAAATCTATACAATGGCATATTGTTATTAACAGGACTAGGAACACCGACATTCCTCACAGAAGACCACCGTTGATAAGGACGAGAAACACGGAGACTAATTTTAGCATCATTTCCCGCATCCAGCCAAGGATAAGCATTTGATAATGGTATTGTCGTCCACAAAACATTCTTATAAATATAGTGCCAACGACTTATTTTTTGTGTCGGGCTAGACTCCATTATCGCAAACTGCTCTCTCACCCAATTTCCCTCATCATATGCGGGACATATGTAATCACTTGGAGATCCTTCAACTGCATTATTCCTTTCCCAAAATAAATCACGATGTCCTAATATATATATATAATGGCCTCCTCCCATCACATATCCGGAAGGATCTGCTATATCAGAAGTTGGATTAAACAACATATCTGTTCCATTATGATTTGGTAATGAAGAATTTTCACCAAACATGATATTTAACCGTTCACCAGTTTCAATACAAATTGCATAACCCGGGAACCATCCCATTCCTGTTCCCGTACCGTCCGGATTACCATCTTTCCCAACAGAAGGGGATTTTCTCATTTGATGTCTCACAGCCCCACCCACGGAAGAAGATACATCATCAGATATTTCAATAACAGGACACCTTGTCCATAAGTCCTTATTCGATGTAAATACTATATCTACACTATATAATTCCGTCATATATGAAGGAGCTCGATTCACTTCTGCTTCGTCAACACGTAGGGTATCAATTAACAAACTTTCTCTTTTCTCATATCCAAAACCAGGATTATTATCATATACCGAAGCCAAAGCATAAGGAGACCATGCCATTGAGCCTCCCTCAACAACTTTACCAAAGGCTTTGCTCTTATCATAAAATAATGTATAATGAGTTTTTCCTCCGTTAGTCATTCCTCTTGCATCCGTACCATTAAGTTTATAATAATAATCTTCTCTCCTTTTTTGTACATATACTTGATTATTCAATGCCCAATCTCCATCCTTGGTGGTTCCTCCACGTACCCAGTTTTGTGCTGTCTGACCATCAACATCCACAAGTCCAGACAACCATGGACGTCCAGAATTATTATATTCAATAGTCGCAGAAACAAAATCAACACCTGAATACATAATATATGCATTTACATTATCCGAATTAACGATATCATCCAATGGAGTGAATCTTGCATCGAAAACAGTAATAGAAAGTCCCAAATCTAATAAAAATTGTTCATTTTGAACAGAAATAGAAGTATCAGAATAAACAACATGTGCAATACTATCAGTATACTCCAATACCCAACGTGTATCTTTAGTAACAGTATCAGAACCATTTGGATTATAAAATCGTAAAGTAAAATCTGCTCCCAGTACTTTCAAAGGATCAACAACTTTAACATTAATAGGTCCAGAATTTCTTTTAAAGATTAAACTATCAGCTTTGTTGTTATTCACAATCTCATTAATTGTTTTTTGTTCCAATTTGACATTTAATCCACCATTCCCTTGTCCTTCTAATTGTATAATTTGAGGTTGAGTGCCATAAACAGATTGAGTGACAAGACCATTTTCTTCCATATAGGGTATATGTGGAATTACCGTATATAATTGTATATTTTTATTTCCTGCTAAATACGGTGTTTTTTGCCCAAACAATCCATCCGGATTATCAGAACTTGTAGTATATGTTTCATAATTATTATACGCATAGGAAACAGCCATATAATAATACTTTTTATGGTTCACTAATGATCCTCCAAATTTGTCTTCCGTAATTGAAAATGAATGAGCAATTCCTTGATCAGATCCATCTACCTTTTCTACAGGGACTTCCGTTGCTACAGTGGTATTATATTCATAATTAATAATCTGCTTGACTCCATTTTTAATATCGCATTGGTAAACCAATTGCGCTTTAGTCTGATCAGAAAGTTCATCCGCACCTACAGATGAATTCACTAATTGATATATTTGATAACCTTCAAAACGATAATATTGATCATATTCTATCGTGTCCATTTTCGTTGCACCAAAGGTTATTGTCATTGAGTCTTTCGCATATAAAATAAGAGAATCCTTACCATCCCAGGTTTTTAATGTATCGAACGGAACTGGTATATATATCATAGAATCTTTTAACTCTGTAACTGTTTTTACTCTGAAAGCAGGTATTGAGTTATCTTTTTCATAATAACTTTCTTTATAGTTATTAGATGTCGCTGAATTAGTAATATAGCAAATAATATTTTTATCCATTTCTCTAAATGCCAAATCAGGGGCATCTGGTCCGTCTATTATTTTAAAACAACTTTCAAACAATGTTTGAGCTTTATCGTCAGCAACTTTTAATAATTCTACTGAAGCCCAAGGTGTTCCCGTAGCACGAGCCCATGGAATACCTACAGTAATATAGTTTATCGCTCCTCTTTGTAATGTAAAGGGGCCTGCAGACTGCATAAATCTTCTATCCCCATAAGGATTTGGAACAGCTTCTTCTGTCCATAAATCTGTCATTTCCAATCCATTTGTTCCCCAACTACAAGGATCACTCGTACCGGGAAACATAAAATCACATGTAGGAGAACCTGTTCCTGTCTTAGAAACATGCCCATTTTGACCATAACGCATCCGGGTATTATCTTTCCAAATACCTCTCAACAAATTGTAATAATCTACTGCTATACTAGGATCACCCGTAACGGTATTATCATTATTATGATAAACAAAACGTCTCATTCCATAACGTTCATTATCAATAATTCCGTCGCCAAAGTTAACACCATTTATTGCTTCTGAACGAATTAAAATTTGTCTGGTTACCGTATCTCCATTTCCGGTAGAATCCCAGGTAAAAGTTCCCATAGATCCACTTTCTGTCACAATCTGACAAACATTAGCATAATTTGCAGCAAAAGACGGTCCATAAATATTATCTCCTTTGTATGATGGATTATCATATCCATCGGGATCTAAATAAGGTCCTTGAAAGAAATCAACCCCTATCGCTGGAGGGTTGTCACCATAATCCGTAACCAAACCATTTCCATCAGGTGTTTTTCCATTATAACAATATCCTAAGCCACGTTCTACATCGCAGCCTACAAAATCATCATAAGCATATCCTAAATCAGGGTCCACCCATTGGCTAAAATAAGTCTCTGTTAAAGTATATGTAGAACGGTTGATAATTTCATAAGAATAAAATGTCATATTATTTAATTCATCTGTTGTTGCAAAGCCAAAAGCTTGTGCTCTAATTTCCAACCCTATAGGATCTCCTTTTGACTCTGTGTGTGGACCTCCTTTATCATTAAATATCCACCATAAAGTTTCATCACCTTTCAATACTTGATCCGCCATTATACCGCCAGTAGAAATACCATCTATAGATTCTTGGGTTTGAGGTAATTCTCCTCGTGCTGCTCTAGCTCTATTTTCAGTAGTCCAAGGACATAATTCATTGTCAAAATCATAATATGGATAATCCCCTGCTTCCGGATTATAAGACCCATCTCCATCAACATCTACATAAGGAGCAATGTACCAACTTTGCTCTGTGTTCCCATCAACGGGATTTCCAGGCCAATTTCTAATTTCATCAGGCATCACATAATCCGGATCATTATTTTGTTTCAACATATGTTCTTTTGCCATATTTTTCGACATGAAGAAATGCTTATCATATTTCGTACATGTCGCTTGATCAATGGTTGCACCTTTAAGAGTTAAAGGCCCAGGCCAAAAATCATTCCCTTGTTGCCTGAATCGAATTGCAGCTAATTTCAATTGACCTGCGACGTCCCTACCTCCAATCCATAAAGCGGCAGCAAACATAGAAGAAGCTTGTCCTTCTTTGGGTATAAAATATTGAGCCAGTGATTGTCTGAACCACATAGAACCACTTGTTTCAATATAGGCTCTTACATTATTAACAGTTAACTGACTAGAGCCTTCGGCTGAAACACAATCCGCTGCTTTACTAGCATGAGCCTTCCGTTTTACAGGATCTCCTACATAAACTTCTGCAAACACAGATGTAATTGTCATTACCACAGTAAAACATATAAAACTAATTATCTTGATTATATTCTTCATGATTATAAATATTTTCCTCTGTTATAATATATTAAAAATTAAATCTAACACTCAAATTAAATCGACGAGGACCTCCTAAATTATTATAGCCTTCCATCCTGATTTGATAATAATCAACAAATGATGTAGGATTTTCCTGAGAGGCCACATATTGTTGATATTTACTTGCCGTTAGGAACCCATCATCTGTTGCACTTCCAGTATAAGAATAAACAGAATTAATTTGATCTAATTGAAGTAAATTAATAATCGCAAGTGAAACTGTTAGACTTCCCATTTTTTTCGCACGTGGGTCATCGCTATCCTTCAACACAAGAGGAAATCCTTTCCATATATTCAAATCACAATTAAATATCCATGGCATACGCGAACCATTGATGCTTCCTTTTACAACACGCGCTCCTTGATTAACTATAGTAGAATATGGCTCACTTGATGCAGTATATGGGAATCCACTACCTGCAGAAAATGTCAAGGCAGCTCCGGCCAACTGAAACCATTTTATTTCCCTAATTCTACCGGTATTTTTTATTTCCTTTTTAGTTACAGGGCCATTATATGCAGCTCCTTCAAAAAACTGATACTGTAGATTAAGATTTATTACATGGCGTTGATCAAAAGATAATACAGTAAGTGTTCTTAAATTAGGGGCCCCTGATCTAATTAATGCCAGTGATGACCCTGCTGACGAGCCTGTTCCCTTTGCAAATTGCAAAGTATAATTCGCTTGGAAAGACAGATTTTTCGTTCTACGCATCTCCAATCCCAAAACGAAACCCTGTGTAGTCCCAAAGTCCATATTTGTATAAGAATAATAGCTGTAAGGATATGCTTGATTATAATAATATACTTGAAGCTGATCCCGTTTTTCACTATAATATGCAAGGAAATTAACTTTAAAATTTTTATTTATCGCCTGTTCAAAACCTATCTCATAGTTGACATTTTTTTCCGGTTTCAAGCCTGGGTTTGATAAAGGCGATGAAGAAGAATTTGTCGCATAGGTGGAAAAATACAAATATGAAACAGGATCAAGTCTCTGGCTCATTGTTTTAGTTATTATATTATAACTAGCGGTAAATTTCGAATTTTCTCCAACAGTAAATGCAAATGCAATTCTGGGAGAAAGAGTTATTCCTCCGTTTTTAAAAGTAGGCGTATAATCAGCAAATCCCGTATAGCTTACCTTTGTAATATCTGAACTTCCCGGAGAATTTTTCAGAAGCGGCAACAATTCAGAAGTTCCTGCAGCAGTCGCAAGCGTAGTCGGATCAGTAACTTCGTTTCCGGAAGCATCATACCATACTTTATCGCTACGATAAGCTGTTACATTTACAGAAGAGGCATCGCCATCTGAAACATAGAGGTAATAATCATTCGCATTTTCCTTAATAAAATCAGGAATGTATGTTTCTGAAGAAATTCGCCCTGCAGACAATGCTTCTGCTACAGTATATGCTTCTCGATACAAATACATATCTTTCACATATGGTTGATTCGGATCATAAATATCCAATCTAAGACCTAAATCAAAATATAAACTCTTAATAGCAAATTTATCTTGAATATAAGCAGACATTCTTATTGGTTTGCTCGCTCCGATAGATGAAAAATCACGATTCCCGTCTTCTCCATTAAACCATTTTTTCATGTCATCCATCGTAATAGGCTTCGTAACTCTCGAAGTTCCCGTATAATCATATCCATAAAAAGAAAGAATACGAGCATTATCTAACGTCATTCCATTATTAAATAAGTCTTCGGGGCTAAACATATCTAAAGAATACATACTTGGATCGTATGCATCTATATTTATCCATTCATCATCGGCAGCACCCAGCTTAGTACGGATTGATTTATCAAAAACAGATTGTGCTGCTGTATTTACATATCTTTTATAGTCAATGGTATCCAAAAAACGTCCATATTGATCATACACTCCATAAGGAACAGTATCTAATTGCTCAATATGTGTATTGGTTACATTACGCATTATCTGCCATAAACCTATAGGGGATACACTATGACTACTTGAAGTACTTTGTTCAAAATCAAATCCAAATTTAATAGAGTGGTTTCCAAGGTCAAATGAAAACGCCGCTTTAGCAGCCACCCTATCGCTTAACGATTTTCCATATCCGTTGGATGGAATTCCCGGTGCAACAAATAATCCGTAAGCAGCATTTGAAGGAAGTTCACCATTCAATAGTCCTCCATATGTTTTTATAGTTTCATTACTTCCAAAGGAACCGGCACGTTCAAGTGCAGATAATGTATAATTGGCCATCGCCGGATTTTTATCCGATGCCGTAAAATCCACATTTGTTACAGCATAAGTTTGTAATACCTCCACTTCACGGAGTTGGCCTTCAAACTCCATCGTTTCTGTTGAATATACATTAGTCCAATCACGATCATACTTCCCATAATAACCATAATCAAATAAATTATCCTTATGAATATGGCTATATGCGCTGGAATTTGCACGGTAATAATATCCATATAATCTATAAAACATATTCTTAACAATTGAATTTGGATCGGTTTTTATACGATGGGTAATACGAGCATTCACATCCCAACTAAGTCCTTCCGACATTGGGTTATTAATAGAATTAAAAAGGGAATTTCCAAAACTCCATGATTTTCCTTTAGAATAGGATACACTTCCTCTAAGCATAATATCAAAATTCTGTGAAGCTTTTATATCAATTTTCCCACTTAAAGCTCCGGAAACACCCCATGCATTTTGAACACGTCTTCCTTGTTTCTCTTCCAATGATAATATTTCACCTTCTTGATACTTTGTAACATAATTTAAATTCCTGGTTACTTCACTGGAAGAAGAACCTCCTTCTACTTCCCTAAATGGATTTTCAGTTAAATAATCTATTGTTTCTTGGGATGCACGATAAGTTCCGCCCCGTATTGTACCTCCACTTGAATAACTCCCGGCACCTCCTAACATATAACCTATGAAAACAGAATTATCTTTTTTACGTTTTGCAATAGGCCCTGTAAAATAAAAGTTTAACGCAAAATTATTAAATCCATCAACACTTCCTGTAGCTTCTACCTGACCATGATGCACAGGAGAATAGCTTCTGGTTTCTATCTCAATAACAGCAGACTCCGCATATTCCGCCGGAATAGCTCCCTGTATCAAGGCAACTCCAGACCATGAAGAACGTGGAGGTACTATACTCGTAGCTATCCCATCCACAATATATCCTTCCTCCCCAGGACGATTTCCACGGTAGCTGGTTCCTGAAGCAGAGTTTGTTACTCCACTCATTGTTCCCAATATATCGCTTAAAGACTTCCCCGCCATATTTTGAATATCATCACTTGACATTCGTTGTACACTTTCCACTTGTCCGGCTTCAAATATTGGTCTTTCTGCAGTGATAATAACAGGATCTAAAATTTGATCCGAAGATCCTAAAGAAACATCTTGTATTTTAGTAAGATTCCCTCTTATTTCCAAGCCTTGCAAAGTATAGTCTTGATATCCTATATATGTTACAACCAAATCATACTTCCCTGAAGCAACCGGAGACAAAGTATAATTACCCTTCTCATCCGTAACAACACCCAAAACCATTTCTCCTTCCTGCATTAACCGAACAGTTGCAAATTCTATCGGTGTTTTGCCGTCCGTTTCGGTTACTTGCCCTTTTATTGTTGCATTCTGAGCGTATGCATAACCACCCATAAATACCGCTATCCCAAGCGTAAAAAGTATTTTTCTAAGCATATCAATAATTATTAAATCTGTTTATATTTGAGGTTGCTAAATTAATAATAATTTTATTAGGATTCTCCATTTAGTCAAAAAAAAAATAGGGAGGCCCCTATTTTACTGACTATCATCAATTAATATTGTTTACGCTTGTTGATTAGGGCAGGAAACTTTTGTTCTGCCTTTTTTCCCTGTTGTCCGCTTTTGAGACTTCTTTTGTTCCTTGATATTCTTTTTAATTCTTTTTTTTGTTCTATCATCTTGTAAACTCAAATGTCTCTTGTACGCTTTAACATATGCACGATGATCTTCTCGTGCTTTTACCCTTTTTGCTTGCGCCGACTGAGCTCTTGATGACCTCTGTCCGGATTGTACTTTACAAGAAAACATTGAAGGCACACTCGCAAATAATATTATTAATAAATAAATGATCTTTTTATTCATTATTATAATTTATCAATAACTTACGAAAGTTCAACCTATGTTTTTTGCTTTTCCTTCTTAGCTGCAGGAAATAAAACATTATTCAGAATAAGCCTATAGCCTTCTGAAGTAGGATAAAGATCTAAATCTGTTGGAGGATCTCCTACAAAGTGTTGATAATCTTCCGGATCATGACCCCCTAAGAAAGTAAAAGTGCCCTTCCCAAAAGAACCATGCATATATCTTACCTCATCTAAAGACTTCGTTTCTCCTAATATCAGAACATTGGGTTTTAATTTATCTCTACGGAATGCGGTTGTCTGCCCCATAAAACCTCTTATTACCTGATAATGATTTTGACAAAGCATGGTTGGAACAGGGTCCCATTTCGCTGAGAATTCAAACAATGTGAAAAAATCGGAATTCTTGTTTGACATATGGGTAGCCGGATTGATATCTATATCCGAAATCTCATATTCATATGGATTTGTTGATATCCTGAAATTTTGAAAGGCAAATGTATTTTCGAAATTCAATTTAGATTGAGCCTGCGGATCCATGGGGTCCCCGTCAAAAGGAACATCACAAATATCAACTCCATCTGCTGCTAATGCAATATCAAAACTATCCGGAGCGGAACACATTGCAAACATATAACCTCCACCTGCAACAAAATCCCGGATCTTTTTCACTACCGCCAATTTCAATTGTGAAACTTTAGAAAAACCTAACTTTTGTGCCGTATTTTCTTGCTCTTTAACATCATTAATATACCAAGAAGCATTGCGATATCTCTCCCAAAATTTACCATACTGCCCTGTGAAATCTTCATGATGAAGATGAAGCCAATCATATGTAGGCAAGATACCACTTATTACCTCTTCATCATAAATAACATCATATGGTATTTCAGCATAGGTAAGCACTAAAGTAACCGCATCATCCCATGGTAATTTACTTTTAGGAGAATAAACGGCTATCTTGGGCGCTTTATTAAGTTTTATCTCATTCATGTTCACATCTGCCTGGGCAATTTCTTGCAAAACAGCTTCGGCTTGAACATCTGCTAAAACTTTATATTTCACTCCTCTTAACACACATTCATTGGCAATTTTCTCACTGTAATTACAAAGAAAACTTCCTCCCTGATAATTCAGCAACCAACTCATGTCAATATCCTGGCTAAGTACCCAGTATGCTATTCCGTAAGCCTTTAAATGATTCGATTGTGTTTTATCCATCGGGATAAGCAGACGACTCGCTTGGCAATGCAATACTGAAAAGACAATAGCAACGGCAAGTAATAGTTTTTTTACTTTCAATATCTGCATAAATAAAGTCTACTTCCCTACCGGAGCTGCCTCCATTGAACTCGGTTGTTTTTCAGGATATGCACTTTCTTCTTTCTTTTTTACATTCCCGGTTATTCTAAGTTCAACTTTCGGGTTTTCTTCCGCATTGGATATAACTGTTACCGTTTTATTAATCCCTCCAACCCGTGATGTATTATATTTCACTTTAATAGTTGAAGTTTTACCCGGCATGATAGGATCTTTCGGCCAACTGGGAACAGTACATCCGCAAGAAGAATAAACATTGGATAACACCAATGGTTCTTTCCCTGTATTTTTAAATGTAAACTCACATTCTCCGGGATCATTTTCAAATATGTTCCCATAATCATAAACCAAATAATCAAATGCAATTTCAGGAGCTTTTACTTTTTTTGCATCCTGTGCCATTCCATTAAATCCACTTACCATAAAAAATATAAGTGAAAAAGACCAAATTACTATATTACCTTTTTTCATGTTACTTTGTTTTTATTTATCAATTACTATTCCTTCTATTTGAATAACTTCTGAATTATTTTGCGCATTAGTATAAATCCAAACAGTCTTATTAAAAGGCCCTGTTTCCGTAGGATTATATGTGATTTTTACGATTCCTGATTTTCCCGGCAAAAAAGGATCTTTCGGCCAATCAACTGTCGTGCAGCCACAATTGGTATAAACATCCGATAATACAAGGGTTTTCTTCCCCGTATTGGTAAACGATAATTGAATAGTCTTTGTTGATCCCATTTTAATTTCACCAAAATCAACCGATTTACTTTCTAACGAAAAATAAGCTTTATTATTATCCTGGGGTTTAACTGTTTGTTGTGAATTCTGAGAAAATAAATTTCCTCCTGTCAAGAAATATAAACCTATTATAAAAATTACATGTTTTTTCATAAATTGATATTTTCTATAGTATTTCCTTTTATTCGTGTAACATTCTACAAAAATAGCGCCAAAAGTAAATCGTATGTCATTTTTACAGTTTATCCGGATCAACTTTTTCAAAAGTATATCCGAATGTCGGCAGATAGGGTTCTTCCAATATATTTGATAAAAAATTAGTATACGCATCCGTAAACACAAATTCCTTTTCATCAAAATATATAGATTGTAAAGGTTGATTTCCTATACTTCCCATATCTATAGACGTTGTATTATACTCTTCAAGTTGCTCGACCGGAAAAATTTTATTCATTGCCGGCATTCTTCCATAATCTTGCCTGATTAACAAATCCAGCACCTTATCCGCTAAGGCAGAAGTTAACTGTCGATCATACTCACAGCAGAATCCGGACCGCGGGTAATAACCCGACACCTGCGAACGTGCCGAAATATTCAATTTATTACTTATTTCCGATGCAATTACTCCACTCACTCCTCCAAATCGCTTATGTCCGTATTCGTCTGTTTCCGAACTGGCATAAACCATACTCAACTGTTTAGTGGCATCATCCCACCAGCGTACGCCTTCCGAAACAGCAATAATAAGATTCTTTTTTTCATTGTATCGTTGCTTAACCACTTCGAAAAAACGTTCCTTCCGTTCTGCCGTCATCTCACACTCTGGAACAAGTGCCAGTTCGGCACCTCCAAATGCAGCACTTCCTGTCAACCAGCCGGCATCTCTTCCCATAACTTCAAGTACCATTACCCGGCGATGGGATTCATTGGTCGAACGCAAATGACGTGTCATTTCACTTACCCGAAAAGCTGCCGACGGAAAGCCCGGACACAAAACAGCCTCTATATCTTTCCCTTTATAGGAATGCAGTGTATTTGTCTTTAAATCATTATCTATTGTTTTCGGAAATCCTATCACCGGAATTCCTTCCTGCTCATACAACTGTTTTGCAGCTCCGTTTGTATCATCGCCACCTATCGTTATAAGCACATCTATCTTATAACGTTTCAAATTAGCCATTATCTGGGGGACTCTACTTTGAGAATTTTCATCCAGGGAAAAAGGATTCGTACGACTGGAATACAAGGCAGTTCCCCCATAAACGCCATTATACGGCTGATTCGACAAATCAACAATATCCCCATCACCCAAAAGGCCTTTCCACCCTTGCCGGATTCCATATACTTTGAATCCTAAGATCAAAGCCCTGTTACGAATTTTCTCTATACTCGAATTTATAGCAGGAGTATCTCCTCCGCCTGACAAAATGGCTATTGTCTTTCCCTTATAAATCTTATCTTTAAGTTGCATATTTATGATAGTATTTAATCCTGCAAATGTATAATATTTTCATTTACCTTTAAAAATAATATAAATTATTCGATAAACACATTTGAATTTATATTAACACCACTTAATTTTTAATAATAAAACGTGAGTTCGGGATTTATCTATCATTTTGTCAATGATTTATCGAGTTTTAATACCGGTAAACATTACATGCAAATGTAACATTCCATTATATGAAGGCAAAAGACAGTAAAATAAAGTTTCCGGATAGAATAAGAGTATCGGATAGAGTAAGATAATTTATTTTTCGGACTATTTGATATACAGATTGCAAGAATACTATTTTTCTCCTTCTTATTTCTCCTTCCATTTTCTTATTA
>JAVBLM010000078.1:0-16213 GCA_031553535.1 Bacteroidales bacterium
AAACAAAAAAGAATATTGCAAGAAGATACTTTTTGCCGATATCAAAGAAAAAAGATTTTTCATGAGAAATTGTTTGATATGTTTTGCAAACGTAAACATATTTTTAATATATGTAAACATTTTTTCCGTATTTTTACACAATGCATACGTATATTATTTTAAATCAGGAATAAAAATTTTCAACACGAAGAAAAATGAATACGAATTAATTATATTGTGCTTGAAAGTTTGGTTATAGTACTTCCCTTTTAGAGAGATTTTAGATTTTATTTTCATGGTTATTTTAGATTTATTAATTCTATTGCTTTTTCCAATACTTCATCCCTTCCTGCCTTAATTCCTTCTATTGTAGGTTTGACTTCAATATCAGGTACGATTCCTATACGTTGAGTTTCTGTTCCGTCAGGGTAATAAATACCTATACCGGTAAGTAATGTTTGAATACCTCCAGGCAACCAGAAATAAGAAGCATTGCCATCAGCACCTGATGTCGTACTGCCAAGAACAATGGCATTGGGTGCTACTCGAAAAATCATGGCATGAAATTCTGCTGAACTTTGTGTTTCTTCATTTACCAAAATTACAATTTTGCCTTTATAATAATCTTTGTTTTCTTTACCAATAGTTAAAGTATCTTTGAAATAAAAGTTTCCTATATCAGAGAAGTATGTTTGGGTACCTTTGGCGAAACCTGTGGACAAAGGCATTAGGTATGCTCCTAACTGATAGCCGGGAGAATCATAAGGATAGCACCGTAAATCAATAATAATTCCTTTTGTGTTTTTAAGTTTTTTCATAATAAAATCTATAGAATCCCTTTTTAATGTTTCTATATAAATATAACCAACTTTGGAAGAAAGTCGTTGATATGAAGGCTTTTTTTCTCTATTATTGTAGATATAATATAAATGGCTATATGTTACAGTATCTGCTTTTATAATTCCATTTCTTTGGTATTCAATAAATGAATGAGGGCTTTGAGAACGAATTAAGTTATAAGCAATATTTCGTAAACGAACATCTTCATTAGAAGCAGGGGTATAATTTCGTTGTTCGGAAACAAGTTCATCAATCTTTTTATTGTTTATTTTTAGTAGAATATCCCCGCGTTGTAATATAGATTCCTTCGCTAATTTGCTATTGATTGATTCTGCTATAACCGGTTGATTGTCTATAAACTGAACAGTAAAAGGAAGTGCATATAATCCTTTTGAAAGGCCTAATGCCAGCTGTCCTTCATTATTTATTTGAGCATGTGTATCATTAATCCGAGTTATCA
Source organism: Bacteroidales bacterium (assembly GCA_031553535.1). Taxonomy (GTDB): domain Bacteria; phylum Bacteroidota; class Bacteroidia; order Bacteroidales; family WCHB1-69; genus JAIROC01. The sequence continues at coordinate 1,280 of JAVBLM010000078.1, forward strand.
ATTCCAATATTATTTTTTGATATTCGATTTCCGAACTTGCCCGGATGAATTTGGGGATGAATTCGGGTAATATCAGATTCCAATCTTCTCCTATTAGATATTTGTATGGAAAGAAATATTGAACCATATTCCAATAGCGGAATAGGGAAAGTAAACGATAACCCGGATCCGGATATTTCATGTCTTTATAGGCAGCTTCATTCTTGAAAAGAGGATTTCCTGCTGCCCAATTAAAGTCTAAATAATAATGTTCTTCAACTTTTTCGGCATTTCTCAAACTATCTAAGAATGAAATCAGAGAACGGGATAATAATTGTACATTTTTTGTCCATTTAAAATCTGCTTCCATTTTCAATGGTTCTGTTCTGGCTTGTTTCTGTGTGTCCAGGTCAAATTTTCTGAATTGGTGCACCCAATTTATTAATGTTAAATTGCATAAGCTATCTGTCCGGACATTAATTACAGCAGGTAAAATACGGAATAGTTCATAATCCCAATTGTATTCTCCTTGGGCAATGGCAGGATGGAAATATTTCATCATTCCCCAAATCCGTCCTAACTTATCCAGGTTTTTTATTTGTTGGTGATCCAAAGTATCAAGAATGATATTGGAACTTTCTTTGAATTCAACGGTGTCCGAATGGGTTTTGATGACTTTAGTTTTCCCGGGCGGAGCTTCTCTGAAATCTTTACCATCTATCCACAATGAGAAATTATCTACCCACAAGTTGCCTTTGCCAGACAGCATTGCTCCAATAAAAACAGTTTGGACTCTTCCCGATAAAGGTAAAGATATTGAATACTCTTTCCAATCACCGGTCCCATTTATTCCTTCTTCCATTTGGTCATAGTATTCTATCATTTGGTTCTTGCCCGCATCAAGGCGAAGAATCAATCCGACAAAATTTGAAACATTTTCAAATTTCATATATGCTTTAACCGTAATTGTATCACCTTGTTTATGGATGGGTATTTCAAGTAAAACAGCTTCATATCTATCTGATTTTTTATCTGAAGATATTTTCATGGAAGTGTTTCCTTGCTGTTTTATTTTTGTATCTGTAGTAACAATGAAATTATTTGTGCCGAGAAACCTGTACCATTTCACAGGCATACCATTTTCCAAAGGAGGATTTTCAAAATCCAAATTATAATCTGAAACAGATTGTCCGTATAAGGGAACGGAATTTAAAAGAACGAGTATTTGAATAAATAAAAATGTTCTCATGATGTTTTCTTTGAGTTTAGAATAGAAGTGAATTTTTTCTCTAACCACCTCCTCAAGGAGCATCCCGGCAGAGAAGGCATTTTGGTGTTCAAACAGAGTATCTATCTCTGCACTGCACCTGGGTCATCGCCTACCGCCAACAGGAACACACGATGGCGGTAAGCTTTATCTATCTAAGTTTGTTTTACAGAGAACCCAAACGCCCTGCCTCCATTTTTTAAGTTTATATATTTTATCATTAAAAACAGATTTTTTTATGACAAACATGCAACAGGAAAGTTTAATGAGAAATATGCATACAAACATAATAATATGTTGCAGGAAAGTAATTTTTACCGTTATCCAAGAAAAAAGATCTTTCACAGGAAATTGTTTGATATGCTTTACAAACGTAAACATTTTTTTAATATATGGAAACATTTTTTTCTGTATTTTTACACAACACATACGTATATTATTTTAAATCAGGAATAAAAATTTTCAACATGAAGAAAAACAATATGCATAAAATCCGCGAATTGCTTTATCCTTCTTTTGATTCAACATTTTTAACTGTGTCTACTTTTCACTTAAATGGGTAAAAACTATCCCGATAAAATTGAAGGTGGAATTTATAGTTACTCCACTGCTTCACTTATACCTGATAAACGAACCCCTTCCCGTGAAATAGACGTTTTCTGACGTAACGTTTCCAACGAATAATTCTTTCCGTAGTACTTGGCAATCATACGAAGACAGGTAGCTCCGCAATCCATTTGGTCGAGTTGTTTGAGAAAAGGGAATTTCTTAATCATTTTATTTTTTCTCTCTTATTACTTCCCAGCCTTTTGCTTCTGCAATGCTTTTGTTGCAAGTATTTGTACCAGGGTTTCCATAGATAGCTATTGTTTTCTTTTCTACCGTATTAGTATTGTGCAATGTAGTGAAAAGTGCGTTCAAAGCATCTTCCGAAAAATTATTATTACTGCAATCCAACTTTATCAATTTTGTGTTTTTGCTTACATCTAAATTCTTTAACTGATTGCGGCTACAATACAATTCCGTTAATGCTGTATTTTTATTCACATTCAAAATCATTAATGGATTACCCCGACAATCCAATACGGCTAATGCTGTATTCTTATCGGCATTTAAACTTGTCAATTGATTTTGTTTGCAATCTAATTCCTTTAACTCCAAATTTTTACTAAGATCTAAACCTTGTAATTGATTATTGCTGCAATCCAATTTTGTTAGTTTTGTGTTTTTACCGATATCCAAACCCTTCAATTGATTATATTTACAGCTTAATACCGTTAATTTTGTGTTCTTGCTTACATCTAAATATGTTAATAGATTTGTGTTGCAATCCAGTTCTGCTAACGCTATATTATTATTTATATCCAAATCCGTTAATCTATTGAACCTATTACCAAAACCACTCCCACAATACAATTTCACTAATGCTGTATTCTTACTCACATCTAAACTTGTTAAGTGATTATAACCGCAGTCCAGTATTGTTAATGCTGTGTTTTTGCTTACGTTCAGGTTTGTTAATTGATTGTATTTGCAATTCAATTCTTTTAATGCCCGGTTTTTAGATATATCCAAATTTGCCAACCTGGTATCGAAACAATCCATAGCAGTAATATTGTTACCAATTATAGTTGCGACCATAGGTTGGTCAAATATATGCGTATAGTACGTATATTTGTCAGCAGAAAGTATAATAGAACCTATTCTCCCGTTATCAAAATAAATGGTTGCAGTGTCTGAACCTACTAAACCTATTTTTACTTCCGCCCGATAGATTCCATCCAAAACCATCATTGATTTCGTTGACTTTTTTTCCGTACTGCTCCCCTGTCCGATTGTTACCATCGGTAACAGAACAAATACAATTATGTAAAAGATTATTTTTCTCATTTTTACTCCAATTCTAATACCTTTTTAAACAAATAATCATGGTTAAATAGAAATTCATCTCCTCGTTGATTCAAAAATTTCCCATAACGATTCATATCAATGATTTCATCCAAGGTAGGATAAATTTCGATTTCAGGTCGATCATGAAAAACATCAAATGCGTTTTTACAATCTGTAAGATCAACACATGCTTCCATAATAAATGTGAATTTCGATTCAGGCAATTGGAAGATCCCAGGTGCGATTCCTCTTCCTAAGATAATACCAGAAGGTATACCTACTGAAATTAATTGTGACGTAGAACCGGCAAAGGCCACAAATGTACCAGCCGATGAAAGCACGAATTCATTTTGTAAAACATAAATCTTCCCATCATACTGCAGGGAGTTTGTATCAGGAATAAGATATACAGTATCTCCTTTCTCATTTTGCCCACCAGAAAATAATGTTAAAAATTCCGTACTGTCCAAAAAAGAGATTTGTTGTTTTACGATTATAGTAGGGGATTGTTCTGCATAATTCTCAAGAATTTTTCGCATAGCTTCTGTATTTCTAAAACTAATCAAGCCATTTAAAGGAAGTGGATTCTTTATAATGGCGGCTAATACATTTCCCCAAGCAAGATCACTACCTCCATAATTATCCCGTATATCCAAAATAACTTTGTCTATTTGTTTTCCCTTCCCTATTCTTTTTATTAAATCAGCAAAACCTTCATCTTCTATCATCGCTTCCATATAAATATAGAGTAAATGCAAGCTATCGTAATATGTTACTTTCATTTTATCTGATTCTTTAGCTGGGAGCAATAAAGCTTTTATACTATCCGGTAATGAAGAGCAGATCATGCGACCACAATCTTTCATATCCAGATCAATGATTTCTTTATCAAGATAATTTTCCACTAATATTCTATCACTTCTAGGAATAGTAGCACCAATAACTTTATAATATTGTCGAAGATGGTGATCCCAGCGTATCCAATGTGCACGGCCACTTATTTGATTGTTTCCCCAAATATTTACAGGTTTATTATTATGTTTCAATATACGAAAATCCGTTAAAACCGTTGTATCGGAAGTATGAAAATTAATAAAAACGTGTTTATCATAGATATAATAATCCCCTTTATAATAAAATCCATTTCCTAAATTAAATCTGGGATTATTCTTATCAGAAAGGCTACGAATATAGTATTCATACGCTTCATATAGTGGTTTTACTACCTGAGTATCGATGTACTTTGCTCCAAAATAACCTTGATATCTTTCTGCCATTATAGCATGTTGCGACATGGTATAAGGCAGACAACGATCTAAAAAACGAAGAAACTCGCCATAAGAATTTATTTTTTCTATCTGAGACCGTTTTTCTCTTATTTTTTCAGCAGCATCATATCCTGTGGCAATTTTTCGCACAAGAGATTGTGTGCTACTGTCGACGATCTGCACAAATGTATCAAAATCTTTATACATTTGTTCTTTCGTTAATTGAGTTGTCAGATCAATAGTTTGTCCAAAAAGAAACGTAATAAACATTATTTGAAATACTGCGAATAATAAATGTCTTTTTACCATCATACCGATTGTTTTTTTCGTTTCATAAATAATTCTATTCTTTTCTCCAAATAATCAGAAAGCCCTGATTTAAAATAGGTACAAATATCTATTTTTGCTCCTTCATAGAAATTTCGTATTCTCCAATGCGGACAACCTCCCATACAAATAGGCAAAAATTGACATTTTTGACATACACGATCTGCAAGTGGATCTTCGCCATGAAGATACCTATTTAATAATTTATGATCAGTAACTTTAACATTTCCATCTTTATCCAGGACACCAAAGCATTGCTCTTTGTTACCGATATTTTCCCAACAGTTATATAATAAGCCTCCCGGGCCAATGCCCATAGTATTCGCATTTCGTGTACTACATTCAGATAAAGCATTTGAAGGATAAAGAAATCCCCCTCCTTCTAGGTTATTTTCCAATAGGGTTTTTGATACATTTGAGTCGAATTTGACCCGATCAGATTGTTTGAGAATATAGTCATTTGTACTTTGTTTCTCAATAATCCGGTTTGTAGTCAAAAAAGCAGGAGCAACATACAAGTGTTTATGACCCGGATATCTGTTTTTGAAAAATGATAATATATTTAGATACTTTTCCGGATTGTTATCTTGCAAATTAACTCTGATATTTGTATTTATATTAGTTGTTGTTAGCAAATAATCAAGATTTTTCACAATAGTATCCCAACAGTTTTGATCAGATTTGGAGTATTTAACCATATTATAGTCATTTCCCATTCCATCAATGGAAATTTGAATCCGATTAAAGTTATTTTCTTTAAACATATCCACTACATCTAATGACATATAATAGCCGTTTGTTATAATAGATGATGTGACATTTTTTATGAATGATCTAAATTTTTGATAAAATTCTTTTATTTTGTCAACTGCCATTAAAGGTTCTCCTCCAAACCAGGTAATATACAAAGCCTGAATATCTTTTTTCGACTCTATATAATTGATTATCGCCTGTATTTCTTCCGAGGTCATATATTCTTGATGATGTTCTTCAAAACAATAAAAACAATTAAAGTTACAATCCATAGTAGGTGCAATTGTTAACCCCATTATTTTATCGTTATTACGATAAAAGCTAAAAATGGATTTTAATTGCAGAAAATCATCCATATCATTATCTGTCACAAATTTTCCTCGCTTAAGCAATTCTATGTTTTCTTCACTTTCATCTAACTCACTTTCTTCAAATTGTTGGTTATTGGAAAATTCTTTTAATCGCTCAAAGAGAACTTTATCAATAGAAATAAGACTATTACTAAATGTATTATAGAGGCAACTTTTGCCGTGCTTTTCAATAAAAAAGGTATATTTTGATACTTTCATAAATTTAAATTTTAAGTGTAATAAATGAAGTTAAGCTTATGCTTTTAATGCATAAGCTTAACCAAGATTTTAATTATCAAATGGGTCCAGATCCAATACCAAAATCTCTACAACCAAATACAACTTCGGAACATCCGTAATCATATAAATTCACACAATGCCAATCATGCGGCTGACATGTTGTATAATTGCTTCCAACACACGGACCTGATGTGTAATTTGTTGCAGGAGTGCATGCATTATAAGGTGCAATCGGTGAGCATTGGTCAGCACCACCATATAATAAATTCAATTCTTCATTAGACATGCGTCCTTCTTCTATTATTTCTATTTTCTTTTTTTTCATTATACAAAGTATTAAATTGTTTAAAACTCACTACTCTCATACTATAATATGAAAGCAGAATTACTCCGTAGTGTTTTCTCACATAGTACTAACCTTTATATTGGTAGGAAAGTACACCACTTCATTTTAGTGAAACAACAAGAAACAAAGAAAACTTGGCATGTATATTTTTTATACCTTTGTACGCTTTTTGCATAGTAAAAAATATAGTTTGTGTTATAAAGCAACCAGGCTAATTGCTATATAGGGGAAAGAAGTGATTTTTTTCTCTAACCACCTCCTTAAGGTGCATCCCGGCAGGGAGGGTATTTCGGTGTTTAAGCAAAGAGTACCTTTCCCTGCACTGCACCTGGGGTCATCGCCTACCGCCAACAGGAACACACGATGGCGGTAAGCTTTATCTATCTAAGTTTGTTTTACAGAGAACCCAAATGCCCTGCCTCCATTTTTTAGGTTTATATGTTTTATCATAAAAAACAATATTTTTTATGATAAATAGGCTAAAGTGAGATATAAGGGTAAGAAAATACACAAACAAAACAGAATATTGTAAAAAGATATTTTTTGCCGATATCAAAGAAAAAAGATTTTTCATGAGAAATTGTTTGGTATGTTTTGCAAACGTAAACTTTTTTTTAATATATGGAAACATTTTTTCTGTATTTTTACACAATGCATACGTATATTGTTCTAAATCAGGAATAAAAATTTTCAACATGAAGAAAAACAATATTCCTGAAATCCGCAAATTACTTTATCCTTCTTTTGATTCAACATTTTTAACTGTGTTTACTTTTCACTTAAATGGGTAACAAACTATCCCGACAAAATTGAAGGGGAATTTATAGTTGCTCCACCGCTTCACTTATACCTGATAAACTAACCCTTTCCTGTGAACGTGAAATAGATGTTTTCTGACGTAACGTTTCCAACGAATAATTCTTTCCGTAATACTTGGCAATCATACGAAGACAGGTAGCTCCGCAGTCCATTTTATCCAATTGTTTATAGAGAGGAAAAGAATTAGACATAATAAAATTTTATTTATTCTTTTAGTTCCTGTACTACTTGTATAAATTTACTTAGCATTTCATTAGGATTCCCTGTTTTATAAAATTCAGAAAAATCATATTCATAATCAGGAGAAATGCCAGAAGAAATATCATTTCCTTGAAAATCATAAGTTTTAGTCGTATTAATGAATACTTTTATTCCTGAAGGTAGGAATATAGGGAGCGGTAGTCCCATAGCTCCCGCTGTTTTGCTCCCCAGAAATGTAATATTTTTATTTTGAGATAACATAGTGGCAAAATATTCTGCTGCCGAAATTGTTGATGAACTTATCATAACATATACATTGCCTTTATATCTTATATGATCAATAATTGCATTGTATTTTGCATTCCCCTCATTGTGCAAAATGTCTTTAAAAGCAGTATTGTTATAATACGGAAAGAATTTCTTATAAGCCTCATAAATCAACTTATCATCTTTATGTTTTGCTCCTATGGTTCCCCTTGCTTTATAAAGTGCGATATTCTCTTTTGTCGTTTCTCTATAACAATAGATACTGTCGTTGTTTATTAAATAATTAATTACATTGTCAGTATAGTTGCTTCCGCCTCCACTATTATGAGATATATCAATGATTAAATTTTTATATTTTCTTATATTTTCATAATTCTTTATAAAAAATTTCTCAAAAGTGCTGTCACATTTTGTTAATCGGATATAAGCATAATTATTGAATGTATCTTCTAAAAATATATTCTCTGCATTTATAAGATGTTTTTCTAATAGAGGAAAATGATAGTTTGATAAAGCAGGATTATCGGCATACATGGTAAGTTTTTTTATTCCTTTAGGATTCCTTATTTCCAATTTAACTGGTGTATTGTATAATATAAGATCATATCGTCTCCAATGAATTATAGCATCATGAATTTTTGTTTCTTCATTGGATGTTGAAACATAAGGAATACAAAATTCTTGAAAATAATCAATAGCATTTATTCCATTAATGGCAACAATTTCATCTCCAATATGTATTTCATTCGTATCTTTTAAGGTTATGTTATCCACGATTATTTTTTTGTTTTTAAAGGAGGTTGCGATAGGAAGATAACCTAATTGTTTATACACATAATCAGGGTATTCACAATAAACATGTCCATTATTAAAACTTGCCATGAATCTTTGTAAAGCCTTACAATATTCGAAATCATTTTCTGTATTTAAAATAATAGATATATAAGCTTGGTATAAACTATCTATATCCAATCCGGGGCAGTTGTCCATATTGGCAAAGTTGTAAGATAACTCTTTCCAAATTACAGATAACTCATATAGTTTTTGTTCCCGGTTAATCCTATAAATATCATTTACTTGATTTGCTGATGGTGAACAAGCTACTATAAATAAAGAAATTATAACATTCAGTGCAATAATATTTCTCATAATAAATTTTTATTTATTCTTTTAGTTCTTTTATTACTTTTACAAATTTACTTAGCATTGCATCCGGATACCCCGTTTTATAAAATTCTGAGAAGTCATATTTATAATGCGGAGATATACCTGATGAAACATCTTCACCTTCATCATTATAACTTTTTGCAGTGTTTATAAACACTTTTGTTCCAGAAGGAAGAACAATTACTAAAGGTTGACCTACAGCTCCAGCTGATTTGTCCCCTAAAAATTTAATATTTTTATCTTGGGAAAGCATTATTAAAAAATATTCTGCTGCAGAAACAGTATTAGGCCCCATAATAATATAAACATGCCCTTTATAACGGGAGGCCTTACTGACTGGATTTGTCCCTTTTATCGATTTATTTTCAGAAACATACTCAAATGCATTGTCAAAATAGTAAGGATAATATTTTTTTTATAAAATTTCGAAACTTGATAGTCTTTGTAATATAAAACTTTCACAGCAGCCCATGCTCTGTACATTGCATTATTGACACGTGTTTTCTCTTGATAAGAGCCAATAGCATCACAATCAATTAACCGATGGATTACAGGAAGCGTAACATTACTACTTCCTCCTTGATTAAAAGACACATCAACAATTAAGTTTTTGTATTCTTGTATTTTATCATAATGTTCTAAAAAGAAACTATGGAAACTTTCATTACATTGCGTTAATCTAACATACGCAAAGTCATTAATAGAATCCTCTAAAAATAGATTTCCTATATAAGAAATATCTTTCCTTAATAGAGGGGAATCAATACTTTTAGAATATAAAGTACGTTTTCTAATTCCTTTCTCATTTTGTAAGATTAATTCTAAAGATTCATTTTTTAATAAGTTAGCGTAAAAATTTAACCCCAACACAGCTTTACTTATTTTAATATTTTTATTAGAGTTTGAGACATAAGGAAGTAAATATTGTTCAATATAATCCATTGCAGGAATACCATTTATACTGATAACTTCATCTCCAATTGCAAAATCTTCCATATCAGAAGTGTAAACATTATCAATAATTAATTTATTATCTTTATAAATGGTTATTATAGGAAAATAACCTAATTGTTGATTAATATAGTCTGGATATTCACAACGAACATGCCCATTGTTGAAATTTGCTAAAAACCGTTGAAGTGTTTTCACATATTCATAATCGTTATCTGTATTCTGAACAATCGACATATAAGCGCGATATAAACTATCTATATCCAATCCGGGACAATTATCCATATTGGCAAAGTTGTAAGATAATTCTTTCCAAATTATAGATAACTCATATAGCTTTTGTTCCTGGCTGATTCTATAAATGTCATTTGCTTGATTTGCTGATGGTGAACAAGCTATTATCAATAGAGAAATTACAAAATTCAGTGCAATAATATTTCTCATAATAAGATTTATTTATTTTTTATTTAACTCCTGTATTATTTTCACAAACTTGCTTAACATTTCATTAGGATCTTCGGTTTTATAAAATTCTGAAAAATCGTATTCATAATTGGGGAGGAAGCCGGAAGATATATCATTTCCTTGAAAATCATATGTTTTAGTAGTGTTAATTGATACTTTAAGTCCTGAAGGCAGGAAAATATGAAGTGGGAGTCCCATAGCACCTGCTGTTTTTTTGCCTAAAAAAGTAATATTTTCATCTTGTGATAACATGACTGTAAAATATTCCCCTGCAGAAACTGTGTTTGGACTTGTAATAACATATATATGACCATTATATCTCGAAGAATTGATTACAGTGTTGTGAGATATATTCCCCTCACTGCGTAAAACTTTTTCGAATGCCTTATTAAAGTAAAAAGGATAATATTTTGTTTTAAAAGATTCAGAGATCTCATTTGCATAAAAATGCATGCCACCAGCGGCATATGCTTTATAGAATGCATTATTTATTCTTGTTTTTTCAGAATACCCCAGGATGCTATCATGGTTTACCAAATATTCAATTACAGGATAAGTATTATGACTATTACCCCCTATATTGAAAGAGATGTCAATGATTAGATTTTTATGATGTGATATTCTATCATAGTTTTTGAGAAAAAATTCTTGGAACTTTTCATTACATTCAGTCAGGCGAACATAAGCAAAATCATTCAAACTATCCTCTAAAAATATATTCCCTGCATATGTAAGATATTTTTTCAGCATTGGAGTCTTATACGGTGATAAGATAAAAAAGTCATTGGCATAAAGAATAACCTTTTTAACCTCATTAGATCTTCGGATTTTTAATTCAACAGATTCGTTTTTAAGCATGCCGCTATAGAAATTTATTCCAAACATTGCTTGATCTAATTTAAATTCGCTATTAGAAATAGAAATGTAAGGAATAAGGTATTCTTGTATATAATCCGTTGCAGAAATATTGTTAATAGATATTATTTCATCATCGATATATATCTGACCTGTATCTAGAATGCTTATATTCTCAATGAACATTTTATTATTCCTATAAGATGTTACAAAAGGAAGGTATCCTAATTGTTGATATACATAATCAGGATATTGACAACAAACATGCCCATTGTTGAAATTTGCCAGGAATCTTTGCATTGCATTACAATATTCAAAATCATTTTCAGTATTTAAAATAATAGATATATAAGCTTGGTATAAACTATCTATATCCAATCCGGAGCAGTTGTCCATATTTGCAAAGTTATAAGATAACTCTTTCCAAATTACAGATAACTCATATAGTTTTTGTTCCCGGTTGATTCTATAAATATCATTTACTTGATTTGCTGATGGTGAACAAGCTACTAAAAATAAAGAAATTATAACATTCAGTGCAATAATATTTCTCATAATAAATTTTTATTTATTTTATTCTTTTAGTTCTTTTATTACTTTTACAAATTTACTTAACACTTCATTGGAATCTTCTGTTTTATAAAACTCTGAAAAATCATATTCGTAGTCAGGCATAAAGCCGGAAGAAATATCTCTGTTTTGATAATCATATGTTTTTTGAGTATTTATTCTAACAACTAAACCTGATGCTAAGGGAATATTTAATGGCGATCCGATGGCACCCATCGTTTTTTTACCTAAAACAGTAACATTATTGCCTTGGGAGAGAGCAACCGCTAGGGATTCTCCTGAAGAAATAGTATTAGAATTAATTATAATAAATATTTTTCCCCGATAGCGCTCAGATGAATCATTAGGATTTTTGAAATCCGGCATAAAAACAGGTTCATAGATAGTACTATGGTAGTAGTCACAATAAATAGTATAATAAGTATGATCTTTATATGCATCATTACAAATTGTTTGACCCATTGCTTTATATGTAGCCCGATTGACCCGGGTTGTTATTGGGTATATATTTATACTGTCTTTGTTTATTAGATAATGTAGTAAGGGGATGTCAAAACTAAAAATTCCTCCGGTATTATCAGATAAATCGATTATCAAATTTTTAGAATTATTTATTTCATTAATGTTTTTGAAGAAAAACTCATTGAGATTTTTATCGCATGCGACAATGCGAATATAAGCAAAACTATTTGTCGTATCTACTGCAAATAAATTGCTTCTTGAATCCGCAATAGTTTTTATATGCCAATTGTTTTGTTTATTATTGTTATTGGGAGATAAACTGTTATTTGCATATATACTAATTTTTTTGAGGGTGTTATTGCTGGTTTTGACTTCCAGATTTATTTTGGTGTTTTTTGGTAATATATGTGAGAGTCCTTTTGGAAACATTGACTTGTCAATTTTATCATCTTCATTGGAAGTACAGATATATGGGACATGAAATTTCGAAAAATAATCAAAGGCATTATAACCATTAATTGTGATAATTTCATCTCCGACTTCTAATTCATTTGCATAACATTGTCCTATATTTGCTATTATTATTTTATTATCCTTATAAATTGTTTTGATAGCAGGGCGGGCAATATATTCATCTAAATAATGAGGAATATCGAAAACATCCGTATGTCCATTGTTAAAATGAGCAAGAAATTGTTTTATTACTTTACAGTATTCCAAATCATCTTTTGTATTTTGAACCAGATATATATATTCTTTATATAGACTATCAACATTTAAGTTCGGACAGTTGTCAATATTATCAAAATTGTATGATATTTCTTTCCAGATAACAGATAACTCATAGAGTTTTTGTTCTTTGCAAACTTTATTTATTTCTTTTTTTTGCCCAATGCTTATATATTGAGAACATATTAAAAATATAAATAAAACGATTCTTGATATTTTATTCTGCATGATTAAGATTTTTATATTATTATTATTTTCGTATAGAATTTAGTTGCCTTAATGCTTTATTTCGAAGATGTTCTTCCATAGATATTTCAGAACCTTTATATAAACATTGAAATGAACTCTTTCCTATTTTTGTTTCATAATATTTTTGGATACATGGCCCGTAACACAAAGGTAATTGAATGCAATTTAAACATTTTTCATTTTTAAATGTAGCATCAGAAAACATTCTTATTATAATATTTTCATTAAAAGAAATACTTCCATCATCATTGAGATTCCCTATAGATAGGTCATCCGCATAATCCCGGGCTGTACATTTGAATAATTTTCCATCATAATTAATTGCCCGATGATAAAAACTATCCGCATAACAACATTTAAACAGTTTAGGTCTGAAGGCAAAATAGGATGTTTTGAATCCAGCATCTTCAAATGCCTTTTTTGTATCCAATAATAACCTATTATTTCCTGTTTCGTCTCTATTAAATTCTACTTGCCATATACGTTGGAAATCCACTGAAATTTTTTTTCGATTATCAATTTTAATATCATCAATTACTGGAAGTATAGTTTTTAATGTTTGAATATCGTAATTAATGCGCAGAATAATTCTTATACCTTCCACTCTCTCACATAATATATTGATATTGTTGATAATTTTTCTGTAATGCCCTATTCCGTTTATGTTTTTAACAGAATTATGTTTTTTCTCACTTCCATCAATGGGTATTTGAAAACTATTTAATTGTATTTTATTAAAAGCCTCTATCATTTTATCATCCATATAATATGCATTCGTAGTAGCATGATTAGAAAAAGGGATGTTTTTTTCTTTACATATATCCTGCCCATATTTAGAAATCGGATAAATAACTTCTTTGAAATACATCAAAGGTTCTCCACCAAACCAATCTAAATGCAAATGAGCAATATGTTCTTTTTCTATTATATATTTAAGATGTTTTTTTACTTTACGTGTTGTTTGATTATCCATTCTTTTTCGCTCATATTGAGTCCCTGCTTCTTCTACACAACAATACCAACAACGATAATTACATTCTAAAGTAGGATTGATAGTTAAATGATATATTTTATTTAAAAAGGTTTCTTTTTTATTTTGAAAAAGTATATAGTCTAATTCATCAAAATTAATATCCTTAATAAATCCCATTTTTTTAAATTGATCAAATAAATTAGGATAACTATTTTCAAATTCAATTAAATTATTTAAAAAATATTTTACATCATTAATTTCATTTGGCTTAAACTGAATTATTCCGTCGGATAGAGAATTATATAAAATATTTTCCATCCATATATTATATTTACTTAATTCGTTCATATGATAATATATTTAAAATTTCAAAGTCGTTTTTTTGTTAATTAAACGATGTCTCTTGATCCTTTTATCAGGAAACATCGTTTAATTTTATTTATTAAGGCATCTATTATTCACAAAGAAAATTATGAATAGGTTCGTCAATTACACATAAACGATCTTGTCCACATGAAGGATGACAGACCAATTGGATTGGAGGACAATTACAATTACTTTGGTAATGACATATTACCCCAAGAACACAATATAATAATGGGTGAGTAGTATCACCACCATATATCTTATCCATCTCATTTAATTGCATTAAGGTTTCTTCACTTAATTGCAATTTCTTATTTTTTCCCATGATAGAATCATTTAAAAAATAATGTCAATAATTTCCGGTATATTGATTTAACCGCCTTATTCTTTTGCAAGAAATAAAAGAAAAACTTGGCTTGTGTATTTTTTGTACTTTTGCA
>JAVBLM010000049.1:0-91346 GCA_031553535.1 Bacteroidales bacterium
CCAAATAGTAAAATATTTTCTTTTTCCTGCGAAACCGGTAAAGTTTTCAGGATAATAAGAAAATGGAAGGAGAAATAAGAAGGAGAAAAATAGTATTCTTGCAATCTGTATATCAAATAGTCCGAAAAATAAATTATCTTATTCTATCCGATACTCTTATTCTATCCGGAAACTTTATTTTACTGTCTTTTGCCTTCATATAATGGAATGTTACATTTGCATGTAATGTTTACCGGTATTAAAAATCGATAAATCATTGACAAAATGATAGATAAATCCCGAACTCACGTTATGGTTAATAATAAAAAAATGCAAGATAAAGAGGAAAAAAAACAGGCAAAAGTTCTATAACAGTATTTAACCCACTAAAATTCCCTATCCGAGTTTTTGGATCGGGTTTTGTCAATATTCAATTCCTTGCCCAGGTTTTCGGACAACCTTTTGTCATTATACAAATCCTGTAACAGAATTACAGATAGGTCTTTTGTCAAATTGAAGTAGTTGTCAATATATTTCGAGCACCTTTTATTCCGAAAATACATTTGCCTGGATATGACAGGATACTGCAATAAAATAAAAACCTCTTTCCATAAAAAGAAAATGACCTTTATATATTGAAGTGTCAAAAGTTGCTTTTGAAGGGATTAATTCGACTTAAGAGAATGAAGTGAGATAATCTCTATTCATTTTATCTCAACTTTTGATAAATTCTTTATAAAACTATTTGACATGAACATCGAAAACAACAATGAACTCATTAAGCGAAATATCAAATCTTCGATAAAGTCTACTGCAGAGTAGGGAATTTGCATAAAAAAAGAGACTGTCTCGAAAAGGCAGTCTCTTTTTTTATGCAGATGTTACTTTACAATTAACTTTTTAAGATATAGATTGTTTTGATGCAATATCTGGATCACATATATACCGGATGAAAATGAAGTAAGATCTATGCTTTCCTGATAAGAATCGTCACATGTAATGTCTTTAGAACTGATTGTTCGTCCTTGTATGTCGATGATTCTTATGTTGACATTTCCTTGCATTCCATAAAGCTCCAATGTTGCCAAAGATGTCGCCGGATTCGGGTACAGCTTTATGTCCTTATTGATCTTTATATCTTCAACAGATAGATCTTCCAATATATTTAATGTGTTTTTTATAGAACCAACATAGTTATTGTCAACAATTGTGGCAATTACTTCATATTCTCCAACTGTTGTTGGTGGAGTAGTGGATCCGTTATAAGTTACCTCAACAGTTAATCCATCCGGATTTGTTGCAGTGGTAATTGATTTTGGGCTGCCATCATATATATGGGATAATCCGCTCAAATAAATATCCCCGTTTGCTTTATTGATAATAAGCGTTCTGTAAACGATATGTTCATGGCAATTACCGTCATTAATATGAACTTTTACTTCATATGTTCCCGCATTGATAGGTGACACCTGTTGGTTGTTTTGATGATACGTAACACTACATGGTACAATTGGAGTTATCGAAACATTGATTGATTTTTCAGTACCATCATACGTACAGGTATATACAGAATCGCATTCAATGCTTGGACTGGCTTTGTGAATAGTCAGTGTTGTATTTAGTATACTTTTTTCATGATGTTCCTCAATTATACGTACGCTAACATCGTATGTCCCGACATTGATTGCTCCCTCTACGTTTTCTCCATTCAGGGAGTAAGTAATTTCGTGAGCAACAGGCGGTGTTGTTGTTACTATAATTGATTTTGTGGTTCCATCATAAATATGCTCCGTATCATCAACTTCTATTTGGGCAACTTTCGCATTTATATACATTGATAGGGTTGTATCGCCGGTATAATTCGCGTCGGTAATCGTTATGTTCATTTCATATTCACCGATAGCAACAGGTAATTCATCACTGTTATTATACGTTATGTTGTAACGAACATTAGCTGGAATGGTATTGATTACGGCACTTTGTGCATTCCCATTATATGTGAGTTCGACATTGGTGATTTCAAATGTAGCCAATGCTTTTTCAATTGTAAGAGAATCGGTGACTGCCCCTACATAATTATTATCGTTAATGGTAGCAATAACTTCGTATTTTCCTACCTTTATAGGGCCTTTGGATTTTCCTTCGTATGTTAATATTGTATTCAGATTATCAGGTGTGGTAGTCACATCTACCGCTTTAGAAGTATTATCATAAATTTGATTTAAATTATCAAAACTGATGGTTGCTTGTGCCTTTTCAATTATCAAGGTATCTGTGCCCATTCCCTGATAATTATCATCGTTGATGATTGTTCTTACAATGTATTTTCCCGCATTTACAGGAAGGTTTGAAGAACTTCCATTGTATGATGTTTGATATGTTAATCCGGAAGGAGTAATCTCTACGTCAGGAATGAATGACATACCATCGTAGATATGCGATAAGTTTGAATAGCTAATTTGTGCATTCGCTTTTTTAACTATCAATATTGTATCGGATAGTCCTTTATAGTTATCATCAGTAATCGTTACCTCTACTTGATAGGTGCCTGCATTTACAGGTTTTATGTAAGAATTATTATAACTTGCGCTGTATGGAAGTCCTGCCGGATTAGTTGTTACGGTAATTAACCTTTCATCTCCGTTATAGGTTAATGTATCATTGAATAACATAACAATTGCATCTGCTTTTTCAATTGTCATAGTCGCAGTTTGAATTGTTTGAGCAATATTGGAGTTTGGTTCTGAAATTATTATTATATTATAAACACCAGCATCAACGGGTTCTTCCGATTTACCATTGTATGTTATTGTGTAGGATAGATTAGGTTCAATATCAAAGTTCATTGAGTGTGCATTGCCGTCGTATGTCAATGTTGTATCATGGATGGAAATTATGGCCGAACGTTTTTTGATTACAAATGTAGCACTGTCTACTCCCATGTAATTATGATCATTCACTTCTGCATAAACAGTATAAGATCCTGCATCTGTTGGTAAGACCGGAGGATCATTATACGTAATGTTTACCGGGAGATTCTCCGGGACTGTGGTTATTGTAGCCCCTTTATTAGTGCCGTCATAAACGACTTTTAAATCACTGAACGAGATTGCTGCTTCTGCCTTGTTGATGGTCATTGTACAAGAGTCTATCCCTATATAATTTTTATCATTAATCGTTACAATAACTTTGTAACTTCCGGCATCAATTGCACAAGTATCGCCGCTATAAGATATTGTGTAATCTAAATTGCTGGGATTGGTAATAATAGCAACAGTTTTCTTCGTACTGTCATAGGTAGTATGTTCCGGAAGGGTAATACCGATATGATTTACGAGCGCCTTTTCAATAATAAGGGTAGCTGTTGCTTGCCCCGTATAATTAGGAGAGGTTACTTTTACAAGTACATCATAACTTCCTGCATCAACGGGCAGGTCTTCACTGCCGTTATATGTTACGTTGGTGTTTATTCCTTGTTTGGAAGTGCCTACTATTACAGACTTTTCAGTTCCATCATAAGTGAAAGATGTCTCGGAAATAGTAATATCAATTTCTTTGGGCATTACGCGGATGGATTTCCAGATATAATCGGAATATCCGCTTTCTTTATATCTTACAACCAGAGAAATGTGGTATATCGACCCCGTATCAGCAGCAGAATATCCTAATGTATTGATATCAAAAGTTTCATTAGTAGAAGATGATACTTGTAATCCATTTACATCCCGTATTGTCCAAGCATATCCACAAGCAGATATATCCGAGTATGTTGCAGAGACATTATCTTCAAAATAAAGGGTATCTTCAATTTGTATTGCTCCTAATGGTTGTTCTTTTACTATATGAAGAGGATTCATACTTTCATTTATAGTATAGTTTTGCAGTTGTTCAGTAGTAACAACAATGGTATTGGAAGATGTATTATAGCTACTGCTGTTCGGTGATTTATCATTTACAAAATGTAATCCGGGTGCAAGTTGCCACTGTTGGTCGCTGCTTTTTGTTAATGTGATCTGTGAGTTAGTATATCCACTGTATTTAGCCTCTATAATAGATTGTGAAATAGATTGTGCCGGATTAGAAGATTCGTAGGTTCCATCGGTATTAACATTTACAATAGGATAACTAGGCCCATTGATGCCATTCTCACCATTACCACCAT
Source organism: Bacteroidales bacterium (assembly GCA_031553535.1). Taxonomy (GTDB): domain Bacteria; phylum Bacteroidota; class Bacteroidia; order Bacteroidales; family WCHB1-69; genus JAIROC01. The sequence continues at coordinate 4,142 of JAVBLM010000049.1, forward strand.
TACCACCTTTACCACCTTTACCGCCAGTACCGCCGTCTTTGCATCCGTCATTATTGGTACGACCGGCACCACCATTGCCGCCAGTACCACCAGCACCGCCAGCACCACCATTACCGCCAGCGCCACCAGCACCATTTAATAATACAGAATTTGTAATTACAGTATTGCTATTGGTGTTATACATATATATACAAATGGATGCGCCACCGCCATATCCTCCAGTACCTCCTGTACCTCCTTGACCACCGGAGCCACCGGAACCACCACTATTACTCCCTTCAAAAGAGCAACCTCCCGCTCCGGATCCGCCTCCGCCTCCGGCACCACCATGCCCCTCGCTTCCGCTACCAGCTTGGGCTGCTGGTTCAAAAAGTGCACTAAATGTTATACTTGGATAGGTGTAGATAGTAATTCCGTGTTCTCCATTGGTTCCGTTACCACCAGCTACTCCTGGATTTCCTTTTCCTGAAGGAGCGGGACCTCCAGAGCCTCCTGCGGCTCCATTAGCAGCATCACCACCATTTTGTCCTGCTGAACCCGGGCTATTTTGTGCTGTTGATGTAAAAACGCCACCGTTTGATCCTCCGGAACTGGCGCCACCATCTCCTCCTTTACGGATACCGGTACCTGCTCCGGGACCGGTGGCGCCTGCTACAGAACCTCCACCATAAGCTACGGCAACCATTGTTACATATCCACTTCCTCCATTGGCACCGTCTGCTCCATTAATACCACTGATGCCTGCTAAACCGTTTCCTCCATTACCTGTTGTAATAGTACATTCAATGATATGAGTGTTTTCAGAGTTCCCGGATATATGCAATCCATATATGCTAGTTCCTTTACCGGAAACTGCTCTATCAGAGAAATATTCATTATCCGCTCCTTGGACATAGACAGTTAAGTTTTGTAATGTCCAGTTTGTTGCATTGTTGGAACGGATACCTATTTTATGATTGGCACCATTTCCATATTCAAAGCCATCAATATAAACAACTGTAGAATCATTAAACTTCTTTGTCCACAGGCTGTCGGAAGGGTTGAAGGTCCAACAACCTTCCAATATAATATTACTTTTAAGTTCAATAATATTTGATTCATCGTATCTTCCTGTTGCTATACGAATATAGGTAAGATCGTTTCCATCTGCTAATGATATTGCATGGGAAATTGTTTCTACAGGAGCGTTCCATGCACCACTATTGTTGTTATCACCATCGGTTGATACATAAATAATAGTACTTTGAGCATGGGTGGATAAAAAACCGATTGAAAGTATAATACTGAAAATTATACAATTTAATTTATTCATGATTCATGATTTAATTAATACAATTGTTATTTACATATTTATTCTTAACATAGAATAATCGGCAAAAGTATAAAAAAAATCAAAGCAGTAATAAAATAATTTCGGGAATAATCAACAAATTTCTCAACAGGAAGTAAAAATACCTGTTAAAATATTTTAAATTGTAAGAATGTTTAGGAAATGATAGTTTATTTTATCCGCTGACAACCTTTGAATTTGTTATCGATTAATTTATTGAGTTCAGTAGCCATATCCGAGTATCCGGCACGATTCCCGCAGTAATACATTACTTTAATAGGATCTCTGTCAATAATCATATTTTCAAGTTCTTCTATAGATGGGGCTTTTTTCAAAGCGGCATATTCTTCGTAAGTTAATGAAATGAATGCAGTGTTCTTTCCAATACCTCTGTTATCTAGCAAATATCCATCTTTTAAAGGTATTGGATAACTATTAGCAGAAACATCCGTAGGATGTGGGTATCCTGTAATCTTTTTTTTATCTTCGGAAAGGTAGATGGCTACATTTTTATTATAATCCTTTTTCGTTTTGTAAACAATGGTTGGTTGCAAAGCCATGGAACCGGATGGGGATTGAGTATTCTTTTGTGTCTTACATCCTGTTAAGCAGGTTGAACCGAATAAAAGCAGGATGAGGATAACGATTGTATTTTTCATTGTACTCTTTATTTGTTTTTTACTTTGCGAAAATAGTTCATTTTTTGATTCAATATAAGTATGTTTAAAAAAAAAGTACTTTTGCAAATTCATAGATATTGCAAAAATGAAAAATCATACATTATTGGTATTGGCTGCCGGAATGGGTAGTCGGTATGGGGGATTGAAACAAATTGACAAGTTGGGCCCGGGAGGGGAGACCATAATCGATTATTCGATTTATGACGCAATGCATGCCGGCTTTAACAGGATCGTATTTGTTATACGTAAAAGTATTGAAGATGATTTTAAGGAAGCAATCATAAATAAATTTAAAGATAAAATAGAAGTTGACTATGTGTTGCAGGAAGTGGATAAACTTCCTGCCGGATTCAAACTTCCTGAGGGAAGAGAAAAACCGTGGGGAACGGCACATGCAATATTGATGGCAAAAGATAAAGTTCATGATTTCTTTGCCGTAATTAATGGAGATGACTTTTACGGGAAAAATTCTTTTGCTATTTTGGCAAACTATTTAAATACATTATCTCTGGAAGATGCTAAAGCATATAGTATGGTAGCTTATTGTCTGGGTAATACTTTATCTGATAATGGAACGGTTTCTAGGGGAGTCTGTACCATAAATAATGATTCCTATTTACAAAAGGTGGTTGAATATACAAAGCTAAGGCAACTTGATGATAGAATTGTCAATCTTGAGAATGAGCAGCCAACGGTAGAGTTTGCACCCGATACTCCTGTTTCAATGAACTTCTGGGGATTTCATCCATCTATATTCGAGCATATTGAGAACCTATTTGTCGATTTCTTACAAAAGAATATTCATGATTTAAAGTCGGAGTTTTATATTCCTTTTGTAGTTGATGACTTAATAAAACAAAATAAGATACAGGTAAAAGTGTTACAGACCGATTCCCAATGGTATGGAGTAACATACAGAGAAGACCGGCAATATGTGATAGATAAGTTTAATGAGATGGTTAAAGCCAAGATATATCCTCCTGTATTATGGTCGTAAAGAAATATTGGGTATTGTTTATTGCGGCCTGGGTTATCTTTTCCTGTAATAACAGTAAGCCGTTGTCGCTATTACAACCACCTGAAGATATACAAATACAAAATAAGGATATTCAACCACCACCTCCGGTTATTGCCAAGCCTAAGATGTGTTTGGATATGGAGAAGATGGGATTGATAGATGTTCGTACGATAGACCTTTCCATCCGTGTAGTTCTTCGGTATGCTTCCGATAATAATTTTACAGGGCAAGTATTATATGAAAGTTCCCAGTATGCTTACCTACAGCCGGATGTAGCACAAATGTTGGCAAAAGCATCTAAGCTGTTACAAGAAAAGTATCCGAAATACCGTTTACTGGTATTGGATGCCGCTCGTCCTTTGTCGGTGCAGCAAACAATGTGGAATATGGTTAAGGGTACGCCGAATAATATATACGTTGCGAATCCTGCTAAAACAGGATTACACAATTATGGTGCGGCAGTAGATGTTACTATTACAAATGATTTAGGTATAGAATTGGATATGGGTACGGCTTATGATTTCTTTGGAGAGGAAGCACAGCCTGCAAAGGAGAAGGCAATGCTTAAACAGGGGAGGTTGACGCAGGAACAATTAGATAACAGACAAATATTACGTAATGTTATGAATCAGGCTGGTTTTATAACATATGGTAGAGAGTGGTGGCATTTTAATGCGTGTTCTCTTTCTGAGGCGAAAACGAAATATAAAGTGATTCCGTAATACATAATGGTTAAAAGTGAATAGTAAAAAGTTAAATGTTGAATGTTCTGCGGAAATTTGAGAGGTCGAAGGGAAAGGAGAGAAATGCGATAAGCAACATGCAGAAAGGAATAACAAAAATAAATAAACAATAAAATAAAAGGATGGGATAAGAATTAGATTGCTTCGTACCTCGCAATGACGCTATTTAGTTAGTTCGGAGCGTCATTGCGAGGCACGAAGCAATCTCTAAAATTAATGATAATGTGTTTATCCTACTTTTACTTTTAAATAAAATCTATTATAGTTTATAATAAAAAAACAGTATGGATATTCTGGAGGTTTGTAATGTAACAAAAAAATATGGAGACTATACCGCACTTGATGAGGTTAGTTTATCTATCAGGGAAGGTTCTATATTTGGATTATTAGGTCCTAACGGGGCGGGTAAGACATCTTTGATTCGTATCATTAACCAGATTACCGCTCCCGATAGCGGAGAGGTTTTTTTTGAAGGGGAAAAGCTTTCATCGAAACATATAGCACAGATAGGATATTTACCGGAAGAACGCGGGTTATATCGCAAGATGAAAGTGGGGGAACAAGCCGTATATTTGGCCCGTTTGAAAGGATTACCTAAGGATGTTGTTACAAAACGTTTGAAGTATTGGTTTGAGAAATTTGAAATTGCTTCCTGGTGGAATAAAAGGGTGGAGGAGCTCTCCAAGGGAATGCAGCAAAAAGTACAGTTTATAGTAACTGTGATTCATGAGCCTAAATTATTTATTTTTGATGAGCCTTTCAGCGGATTCGATCCGATTAATGTTAATTTGTTAAAGAATGAAATGCTGGAGCTTCGCAGCAAAGGGGCCAGTATTATTTTTTCTACCCATAATATGGCTTCTGTGGAGGAATTGTGTGATGACATAGCATTGATTAATAAATCCAAGAAAATATTGGAGGGCCATATCAATGATATCAAGAATGAGAATAAAGAAAACCTGTTTGCTGTTCAGTATACGAATACGGATGTTGATTTACGTGCTTCTTTGCCTGCCGATATAGATATTAAATCCATTGAAATTTTACGGAATGGGTCGGCTGTGGCACATCTTAAAATCCCCAAAGAGCAGACTTCTAATGATCTGATCAAATTACTGTTGTTGCATGTTAATTTAACAGGCTTTAATGAAATCCTTCCCAGTATGAATGATATTTTTATTTCATATGTGAATGCGATGCGGCAAGAACAGGAAGTGTATAGTTTTACCGATTGATTTGGTAAATATAGAAACGGTGGTTCGTGCCTACCGATGACGGCAATATGTTAGTTAAGAGCAAGGAACGAGAGCGAACTCAACGGAGTTAATCTCCTATGTCAACTTACAAGTTCTAAGAATAACCTTGTATTCTTTATGCTTGAAATCTGCGGAAATCTGCGAAGTCAGCGGAAAAAACAATTATCAAATCCTGAATTTATTTTTCACTATAAATTTAACGTGAGTTTTGGATCTATGTATCATTTTGTCAATGATTTATCTAGTTTTAATATCGATAAAAGTTACAAACAAATATAGAATCCCATTATATGGAGACAAAATACAGTAAAATAAAGTTCCCGGTATAATAAGCGTATCTATTTCGCAAGAAAAAGAAAACATTTTACCATTTAGTTTGGACATTTGAGGAAAGGTTGAAAGCATTTTACCACTTTCGTTTGGGGATTTCGGGAAGACCCGAAAGCATTTTACACTCTCGTTTGAAGATTTCGGGAAGACCCGAAAGCATTTTACACTCTCGTTTGAAGATTTCGGGAAGACCCGAAAACGTTTTACACTCTCGTTTGGAGATTTCGGGAAGACCCGAAAACGTTTTACACTCTCGTTTGAAGATTTCGGGAAAGCCCGAAAACGTTTTACACCCTTGTTTGGAGATTTCGGGAGAACCCGAAAACGTTTTACACTACTGCATGAAAGTTTTGGAAAAATCCGGCATCTTCCGGCAAAACAGCATATAAAATATCCGAAAGTAATTATATCCTTTACATTGAATGTTTCAGGAAGGGTCGAAAGCATTATAATCGGCTACATCCGATCTTACTATACCTTATGAATGATTTTTCCGGAGAGGTTTATTATTTATAAGGTTCGTATACGGATACTTATCAAACAGGTAGGCGGATATCTGTGAGAGATACACTAAGGGAGTTATTCGTATTTGAAAAAGGTTCAATTTATACCCCGAACTTACGTTAAATTTATTCTAAAGCACTATCCCCAGTGTTAGTTGAACCGTATTGGCACCACTATCCGGTGTTTTATAATGGTAATATTGCCATCCTGCTTGTAAGAAGAAAAGAACTTTCTTGCCGGTAGCAATATCACAGCGTATATTTATTGTTGTAGTCAGATAATCGGATTGCAGGAAATCAATGATGTTCATCATCAGATCATATGTTTGGTCACCGGGAGTCAACTCCGTTAATACTGTATATTTATCTATATTTAACGCATATCCCCCATGAGCTGTTAAAGACAATATCGTTCCTTTCAAGGGAATGCTTAAATTAAAATCAAAAGCCGGAATGATATTCTTTGCCGCTATCTCCCGTCCGGGATATATATATTGTTCGGCTGTGTTGGTATATATTATTTTCGGTTGAACCGACCATATCAGTTTTTTGCTGTTTTCCCGTTCATAGAAACCCGCCAGTTCTGCGGTGTATTTCTTACATTGATACATACCGGCCGAAGCAATTTGCGGATATACATTATTAGCCGGGTCGCCAAAGATATTTTCCGTCCCCTTTTTCAGGATAATTCCACCGGATGCTTTTACTCCCCATCTTGATAGTTCTTTCCCGCTCATCCAGGCAAAGAATAAATCCATTTCATGTGTTTTTAGATTTACCATGGGGAGGCTGTTCAGGTCGATTAATATCTTATCGAAAGAAAAATAAGTATAATCGGCTGAAACATGATAACCTGACTTGTTTTTAGGTAAGAAACTTAACGAAGCCCCTCCTGCGGAACCCTTATAAGAAACGCTGTTATTGGTTCCGGAAAAACGGATATATTCCATGCCCAGTCCGGTTAAATGGAGAGTTCTCCCTTTGCCCTGTTCACTGTAATATTGAATGCTTCCTGTTTGCTTATACCGCTGTGCCGAACCCGAAAGCATCAGCACATAATCAGAGATCAAATTCCAACCGATACCTAATTTCAATTGAAAATCAGCTACCGTATTTTTCGGACGCGGGTCTACCTTCCTATGTTCAAGTAATGCCCGGTATTGGGCTTCTGCTACCCATACCAGTTTTTTATATTCTTGTGAATATCCTCCACGGAAAAAATACGTTTCGGAGTTTATATTTCCTCCTATGCTATCAGCTGTCAGGTAAGGATAGATGAGTTCTAAATCGGAAGATTCATTCCATACAACATCCTCTTTTACGCCGTTTTTATACATGGCTTCTCCCCAGAGGCGTATTGATGGTTTCAAAAGCTGATAGGAGGAGGCTTGAAATGCTCCTCCCCATTTATTTTTCCCCGATTGCCATAATATAGGTTCCGACTCTGTATGATAGTTCCCATTCAATGCAATCTGTGTCAATGAATACGATTGCTTGAATATTTTACTTGATAAATGTTCTTCCGAGATAAAGGGGAAATGTTCCGACAAGCGCCCGGATTGTTGTTTCCGCTGCCCAAGTGTCAATAACGAATCTTGTGCTTGCAGCAGGGTGGATACAAATAAGAAAATTATAGTAAGATAATATTTCATTGTCTTTAGTCGAAATAAAATGGATTAGCGGGCTGTTCAGGATCAAAATCAACACTTGAGTTATTGGTATCTTTTAACTTTTTACGCCCATCGGAGGTTGTAGATTCCACCTTCCTTCGGACACTCTTTCCGTAACGGGTTTTATCGCTGTTGATTCTTCCGCAATAGGTCCATCCCATGTCAAGGCTCGGATCGGTTAGTATCCATTGAAAATCGGATTCAACACTTAAATTAACCGCATCTATTACCCAATTATTCGGAAAACGGTAACACTCTCCCGTCATGGGAAATGTTCCGGCATTGGTCACCAGATTGTAATTATAAGAATAGGTATAATCTCTTAGATAGGTCTCTTTATCTGTCTTTAAACGCCCTAATACATATGAATTGAATCCGCGGTTATGCGGCACCCAAATGGTAAGTGTATAACAATATATCTTTTCCATATTGGTAACGGCAGGATTGTCGATATCGGCGACATTGGGATTGGTTGATTCGTCGTACCATTCAAAATCGGCACTTCGAAGGTCGAATGAATTGATGTTGGCATTGCGATGGTCTATGGCATTATCGCAAATCAGGATTGATTTTCCCGGTTGTACCGGATAATCGGTACCATTGCCGGGTATACGGTAAACAGCATCCACCGCAACGGCACTCGACATAATATCGGGAGTATAATCAGATTTGGAAGTGGATAGGAACTTAGTCTCGGCAATCACCAATCCATCGGCATACAATATCTCATCAGAATTGTTGAAAATGCGGAAATAGGTATCCCCTACATATTGTTTTCCTTCGGGAGTGAGTGTCCCGGTGAAAAATATCTCGGCAATAACGAAATCTCCTGCATTTTCTGAAAGAAATAAATTCAATGTGGCATTTGCTTGTGTGCCGGTTATATTTATCGACTCTTTATACCCTCTTAACGTTCCCGTTTTGAAAGCTCCGTTTGTTTGATAGGTTGCTTTTGCTTCGAGTGAAAAATTATACAACCCTTCAAATAGTTCAAGGATATAAACTCCGGCTGAGTTTTGTTCCAATGGATAATCTGTGCTGCGGCCGGTAGTTATATTTTTTGCCGATAAAACAATCCTGCTTAGTTCTGCTTCGGAAATACTGTCCGGCATAATACAGGTTAGCGTAACTTCTGTTGTTTTAAGTTCTTTTTTACAGGAGAAAACAACACTTCCCAGAATAAGTCCGGGCAGGATAATCTTTGCATATTTTAAAAATCTGTTCATTGTATGTTTTTTTATTGTTATATACGGATGTTATTTTTATTTTATTTCTAATTACTTGGACTGCTTTGTCATTCTTCCTATCAATGGCAGGGATTAACTCCGTTGAGCTCGCAAGCTCGGTTATCTCACTGCATTTCGATGCTCTTAACTAACATATTGCCGTCATGCTGAACTCGATTCAGCATCCCCTTCCTTTAAGGGGGGCGGATCAAGTCCGCAAAGAACTATGTTACAAATTTGGCTTTTTAGATAAAAAATGTTGCTCATAACACGTTTTGTTTTATATTTTAATGTTTATTTCCATTCCGAAATAAGGCGTTACGTTTCTACGGATTATTACTCCATTGGATGCTTTATAATTGGGTGCATAATCAAATAGTTTATCTATAAAGAAAGCCAGTTTTATATATTTGGTAATAGTTTTTGTTACTTTCAGGTTGAGATAGCCTGCAAATGGGGTTGTAATTTTATTGTACATTGCCTCACTGTTTGGCTCGATAATCAGCCATTGTTTATAAATATCCGATATGTCTTCTTGCGTGTAATCGTATATTGTTCCTGTATTGTCCATATAAGCTACAGGAACGCCGTCGCGATATAGGGTTTGCCTGCTTGAATAGCACTCCAGTTGGAAGGTCAGTGAAAATGTTAAACCCAATTTTTCAAAATGGGTATCAGTAATCAGATTAATGGTTAAACGTTCTCGTTCTGATCCATCTGTCCAATTATAATAACCGATGTAGAGGTCATTTACCGACGTACCGTCAATCACTGTTGTTACTCCTGAATAGAACATGGGCTGACTATTTACATAAGTAGTCCTAAACCAACCTCCATTCAATGTGAAACGTGTTTTGATGGCTTTTACCCGTTGTGATGAAAATTGAAATTCAACACCTTGTTTTTCTATTGTACTTCCGTTTGTTGTTTGCGAATAAGTATCCAAAACAGCCATTTCGGCATAGGGTAATGTTAACAAATCAGGAGGAGCAGTGAGGGCTTCATAATCAATGCCGCTGGCATCATACTTCTTATACGTGTAAGGGAGGCATACCGTTGTCGACCGGAAACCCGAATTCATGTTTTCACGGAAATAGGTAACAGAAAAGTTATTTCTGTTGTATTCGGCACTTAAACGGACTTCCCATTTCAGGTTTTTGGCCGGTTGTAAATCATAGTTTACCGGATCGATTGCATAGGTGAGGATATTCAACCGGCGGTAATCAGGATTTTCATGCCAGTAATTCAATTGTATAACATCTTTATAATAAGTAGCCGGATATAATTGTGTTAGAGTAGGCATTTTCGTATGTAAGCCAATTCCTCCTGACAGACTGAATTTCAATTCATGTTTTTTTGTTTTAATAGCAGGGAAAAGCCATTGGGCATTCAAACGCGGATCGAAATACATTTTACCATGCATTGTGTATCCTTTGTCCAAGTTTAATAATTGTGTGCTTCGTATTCCTGCCATTATTGTTAATTGATGCCGGGCAATAGCAATGTTCATTTCATCTTCCAGAAAGAATGATAATTGATGTCCTGCCGGTATTTCCCAATATGTTCGGGGACGAGTATACATGGGAACATAAAGCGGGCGAGAGAGATCAAATACTTGCCCGTCCCCGAAGTTTTTATCCATTTTCCATTCCACACCGGCAATTGCTTTGTGTTGTACTTTCCCTGTGGCAAACCCGAGATTTGCTTTTAATTTTGTATATGCACCGAATGGCTTGCCATCCACTACATGTTTAGCTACATAGGTATAAGGCAAATACGTGCCGTCGTGTTCCCCCGGTTCGGTATTGGTTTGCATCGGACGGTCACGGTCTAGGGAAACAAAGCGGGTCTGTTCGATACGGTCAGCCTGATAGCTTAAATTGGTATTCATCTGTATTGATTCCAGCACTTTCAACTTCTTGAAAACTATTTTCAATTGATTTGCCAAAGATGTCCGGTGGTAAGTAGAACGATAGGAGTCCTCTTTCATATAATTCAAATCAGAATCCGTTTTGTCATTGTCGATAGATCCTGTATAATCGGCATTAATATTCCATCTGATGTTATAAGCTTCCTTTTCCCACAAATGCGAGTAACGGACGGAAGCCGTTATTCGTTTATAGTTTTCCAAATTATCTCTGGGATCGGCTTTGGCATCCAGATAGTCTACCCCTACATTAAGAGTTGATTTCCCCTGATTGAAAGCAAATCCCTTTCCTGCATAAAATAGTTTCCCAAAACCATCTGTCTTAAAACGCGCCTCCCAAGGAGTTTCTTTCATTTTCCTTTCTATTTTAACCAATCCGCTGGTTAAGTCTCCATATTCTACAGAAGCGATTCCCCGGATAATCTCCACTTTTTCGATCTCATCGGTAGAGATACTTCTCATATCCACTCCTTTGTTAGTAGTATTACGCGAATAATCCTGGCTACCTGATCCTGCCTGGGCTACGTATTGCATATTAGCATCCGTGCTGATAGGAGCGCCGTCTATAACAAATGCCGTTCCCAATGAACTGGTAGCATAATCACTACTTTCGATACCTGCTTCTCGCAGTTGGATCAGATTAGCTTTGTTCATCTCGGGAGCTTTTGTCCCTTCTCCGGGAAGTAAAGCCAAAATATCCGTAAAACTAGTCGGCTGAAGATGTTCCATTGCCTCTCTGTTAATGGTAGATGAACTGCTGATACCTTTTGATTCCGATGCCGTAATTACAACTTCTTTGAGAGAATGAATATTAAGTTCTAATGCAAAATGTAAAGAGGTATCTTGTTGCAGGTCGAATGCAATAGTACGGGTTACATAATAGGAATGAAGTAAATGGATGGTTATTTTTCCTTTTATTGCATTAAAATATGCGTTTCCTTCTTTATCGGAAACTCCGGAAATAAAATTACCATCAGTGTACACGATATAGACAGAAACATCCGAAACAGAAAGTCGAGTCTCCTTATCAGTTAGTTTTATTTTAAGTCTTTCGGCAGATAAACTCATAGTGCTGAAAAACAATAGGAACAAAACTATACTATACTTTATCCCCATTTAATAATTATCTTTATATAAAAGATTACTAAATTATCACATTAGTTTAAATGAGTATATAGCCATAAATTATGATTTTTCCATTGAATTATCCCTATAATAAGGGATGTGATGTGCTTATATTGTTTAGATTTTATATAGTCAAAAGTTAAATTTGAGATAGAACAAATAAAATGTCCGTTTTCATTACAATGATCGAAAGACATTTGTTATGATTCGTGCTCTGTAAAATGAAATAAGCCTTAAGATCAAGCGATCTTAAGGCTTATTTTGTACCCGAGGCCGATACAAAACCTGGAAAATAAAAGAAATAAAAAATAAATATAAGAATAAATATCAAATATTTACGATTTTATAGGTAGGTTTTATTTTCCTATTTTTTCTTATTATTAGTCATTTTTTGCTCCCTATTTGCGCCCCCAAATAAAATTAGTTATACTTTTGTAAACAAAAGAAAATAAAGGAAAAACAATTTATTAAGATGGCTAAAAATGATTCTTTAGTAACAGATAATCCAAAGCTTAAGGAAAAACAATTATCTGATGGGCAAATTAGTCTTTTTTTAGAGTACTATTTAGGTTATTCTAAAGTATATGATGAAATAAAAGATAAAGAAATTATAAAAGTGAATCGGAAAAAAGAATTCTTGAATCTTTATTTATACTCTAATCCACGTACTCCTATTGAAAGACAACAAAATAAAGAAACTGTCATTCTTGCTAGAAAAATAAGGGCAGAAAGAGAACAAGAATTGAAAGAAAATAAGTATGGATATAGACTCAGGAAGGATAAAGTTATTAATTTCCTTGACTATTTTCAAAATTATATAAATAACTATACTAAAAAAGATATTAGGATGATGCAAATGTCTTTAAATAGATTTAAAGATTTTTTAAAAGAGGATTATCCCCAATATTCAGATTGTATTAAACCTCCTCAAATAACAAAGGAGATGATGCTTTCTTTTGTTGAATACCTACAAGGAAAAAGTGTAGGTGAAGGAGCAAGAAGTATTTTTCAGCGATTTAAGAAAGTGATAAATTATGCTGTAGAGCAGGATATTATATTGAAAAATCCCTGTATTGGAATAACTTGTAAAATTGATAATCAAACTCTTAGGAAAGATATTTTGAGTCTAGAGGAGATGGAAAAACTCATTACGACTACTTACCTGGGTCAGAACCAGGAAATTAGAAGAGGATTTATATTTAGCTTATATACAGGTATTAGATTCTGTGATCTTACTGAATTGAGATTCAGAAATGTAGATTATTCAAATAGGGTATTGAAGTTTGAACAAAGTAAAACAAAAGGACATAGTGTAAATAGTAGTGTTATTATTCCTTTAAATGATGGTTTATTAACACTGATAGGTAACACTTCATCCGATAATAAAGAGAATTTTATATTTAATCTACCGAGTCATACAATGTGCTTAAAAGCTTTAAGACGTTGGACGAAAAGAGCAGGTATAGATAAACATATAACATGGCATTGTGCGAGGCATTCTTTTGCTGTAAATATCCTTAACAATGGAGCTAATATAAAAACTGTAGCCAGTTTATTAGGACATAGTGGGTTGAAACATACTGAAAAATATACACGTGCAGTAGATTCTTTAAAAGAAGCTGCAATTAATAGTTTACCAAAATTAAATTTATATCAATGAATCTTAACATTAACGATATTTTAAAGGAAATGCCTATAAATGAATGCAGTGCTATTACAAAGCATTTTACGGTACGAAAAAATCCCCAATTATGTAAAGAATTTGAATTTAATGGTGCTAAGAAGTGTTGTTCTAAAATTAAAACATGTGAAATCATAAACGTACACTCCGAAAATACATGCGATTATTTTATTTTGAGTAATAATCCTCAAGAAATATTTGATTTTCATTTTCATAACCATAAAAGAGGGGAAACATCCTTAACAGAAAAAATATTTGCAAGGTATGAAAAACAACGTATGGAAAGAATGTTGAATAAAATTGACACTGAAAAGAATGATTTTTTTACTTATTGGGAAGAACACTTTATCTATTTGATTTATATTGAATTCCTTGATAATTTATTGGAGGAGAATATAAAAATTAAGCCTAAAAATAATATAAATAAACACTTTACTCGAGAATCTAAGATGAAGGAACTAAAGAAATTATTTGATAATTTGATTAAAGGTGGTTATATATTAGAAAATACTCTTTTTAGTCATTTTTGCTATGTATTAGATGGTATTCCTATTCCAGATAATGAAGTGCCATTTGCTCTTATTCAATGGATTGATAATCAGATATTACTTGCTTGTTTTATCAGAGATATGTTTTCTGATATTGATAATGATTATTGGGAAATATCAAAATCATGTTTTCAGATTCAAGGAAAGAGTATAAATATCATAACTATGAAAAAAAACATGAGCGATATAAAGTGCGGACGTAGGGGATATCCTAGAAGATATTCCGATTTGAGGGATATTATGATTATTTGATAGTTAAGATAATATATTTCAAAAGGGTACTAAATTAGATTATATGATAAGTAAAAAAGATAAAGAAATCGCCTTATCCATGAATAATGAAGATATGTTTACCTATATAACAAGAGTTCAGAAATCAGATAAAAATTATGGTTCCGTTATACGGTTGTTAGTGGGAGTGATTGACTCATATGAAGATGTATATAAAATAGTAAGATATTCATTGAGAAATAATAAAAAATTACATGCTATTTATCCTGAACTTGGAGAAGAGCCAACACAAAATATGAAGTATTTAGGTAGTATAATAGATGGTGCTTTATACATTGATAAATAAATATTTACAATAGAATAATGTTTTCTTGTTTTTTTTAAAAGTATGTTTATTTGTAAGTGCAAATTTGGAATTGATTTACAGGTTTTTGTATTTTCTATTAATAGTAAATTTGGAATTTAAAAAGGTAAAAAGAAAATCGATAAACATCTTTAATAGATATCTTATGAAATCAGATTTAATTATGCTGATTTTCAAATAAATATTATCAAGTTTTACGTATTTTCAATAGAGGCTTAATACTTTAGATTGGAGATTTTATTCTCATAATTAATGAGTTATAAAAATAGTAATTTACTTCTTTTTTACGTGCTTTTTACTTTTTTTGTTGCATTTTTACTATTTTACTTAATATTATATTGTTTTTCTACTTAATTTTACTTTTAAATCCTCTTTTCAAAGAGGATTTTTAGTCTTTTTTATGTATTTTTATAGTAAAAAATACAAAGGTAATATATTGAATGAGAAATAGTTATTTTGTTTTCGAAATTTAATAAGATAAAAAAGAAGTAAAAGAGAGATAAAAAGGTAAATTTACATATTTTTACATGATTTTGATGTTTTGAAATTTACAGATTTTCGATACCGGATATTTTTTTCTTTTTAAATTGCAGTAATTCAATGTTTTAGTGTGTTTTTCGCTTCTTTTATAAATTTATCCAATTAAGAGGTTGATTTTTTAGGAAAAATATTCTTTCTTTGTTTTCAGAAAATAAATATAATATGAATTTAAAAGAGGTACAATTAATAATTCAAAATATTGACTATATAAATCCGAATGATGAAAACGCGTACGAAAAAGTAATTATACAATTAATGTCTATTAAACCTTTCCCCGTAATTACGCATAAAATACATTCTGGTGAATTTCTTTTTAGAAGTAAAATTAAAAAGAGAAATATATTCTTTGACGAAATAGATAAATTATCTATAACCCCTAATAAATTTATTCAATCATTTGGAAGGTGTAATAGACCTTTTCAATCAAAATTTTATGCATCAGAGAATAGACCAACATCATATGCTGAATTATTAGAATCATGGGTTGAGGGAAAAGAAAATAATGACATTATTTATGTGACAGTTGGAATGTGGGAATTGAAAAATAATTTAAATTCTATAATCATTACCACTCCAGATTCTGAAAATCGATTAAATCAATATGACAAAGAAAATGGGATAATTTTAGATGAATACATTGCTCAATTTGACTCTGAGAGTCAAGAAGCAATAAAAGAAATTTATAGATTTTTCTTTGATAGATTCAGGAAAATATCGAAAAACAATTTTAAAAATTATATAATAACAAGTGCTATTACCAATTTAAGTTTGTCGTTAGCAGATAAAAATGTTTTTGCAATTACTTATCCTAGTGTTCCATTACGTGAGCAAGGAATTAATGTTGCAATTAATAAAGATTTCCTGACCCAAGATAATATTTTCTTGACTAAAGTTTTAAGAAGTGAATTACTATTATTATTGGATAATGAATCAAAACATATTCTTCGTGAAATAAATCAGAAAGAATCAAAACAAATAAATTATAAAACAAGAAAGATTATCTGGTAATCAAAATCATTATATCAATTAGGTTATAAATACAGTGTGTAATTTTACTTAAAATGTATTTGTTTTGAAATATGGATATTTATTATGCTTATTATGAATGCGTTATGTTGCTAATGAAAGGTTCTTTTTCTTGTTCAACGGATTTGACATATATCATCTTTTTAACAAATAATATTTAATCCATCTAAATTACTTGTTGTTCTACCTTCATTTTTTTGTACTTTTGCACTTCTATTATGAGTATGAGCATAATAATATGTTACCGTCTTGAATAATAGAAACATCTGATATAAGAGAGTTAATGTTTTTATGACTTTTAATGAAGACTCACGTGTGAAAATACCAGCCTTATTGCATTTGGTGCGATTAGGTTATACTTATATTTCTCGAACGGAACATGAGAAACGAGATGGGCAAAGTAATATCTTCTCTGATATCTTTAAAGAAAGTATTGCTCGTTTAAATCCGATGTTATCCGTTAATGATATTAATAAGTTGTTTGAAGATGTTCTTCTTAAATTAGATTATGATGATTTAGGGCGGGATTTTTATTCTATTTTAACGGCTAATTCCGGTGTAAAACTATTTGATTTTCAGGATGTAAAAAACAATAGCTTTCATATTGCAACTGAACTTACATATAAAAATGGAGATGAGGAATTTCGTCCCGATATTATAATTCTAATCAATGGAATGCCATTAGCATTTATTGAAGTAAAGAAACCGAATAACCGTGAAGGAATCTTAGCTGAGCGAAAACGAATGAATAATCGATTTGCAAATCATAAATTTAAACGATTTGTAAATATTTCTCAACTGATGATTTTTTCAAATAATATGCCATATGAAGACGGTGTGATTGAACCTATACAAGGAGCTTATTATGCTACTTCGGCATATTCTGACTTGCATTTCAATTATTTTCGAGAAGAAGAAAATCTTAACTTAACTGAATTGTTAGCTGAGGAGAATGAAGAAATTGAAAATCTGATCTTAAAGGATAATAATCTGGTTAGTATAAAGTATTCTGATGAGTTTAATGTAAATAAACATTATAATACACCAACTAATAAGATAATAACATCATTATTAAGTAAAGAACGTTTAGCTTTTATATTGAGATATGCTATTGCTTATGTTGAAGATGATATTGATGGAATAAAAACCATTCAAAAGCATATTATGCGTTATCCTCAATTGTTTGCAACTAAAGCTATTGAGAAGAAACTAAGCGAAGGTGTTAAAAAAGGCATTATCTGGCATACACAAGGAAGTGGCAAAACTGCATTAGTGTATTTTAATATTCACTTCTTAACTGATTATTTTCAGGAACAAAATGTTATACCTAAGTTTTATTTTATAGTTGATCGTATTGATTTGGCAGATCAGGCAAGCCGTGAGTTTGCTAATCGTGGCTTGATTGTAAAGAGAGTGAATTCGAAAGATGAGTTTTTACAAGATATTAAAACGATTAGTCCTTTTCATAATACTCAAGGAAAACTGGAAATTTCAGTTGTGAATATCCAAAAATTCACAGAGGATACAATTGTCACTTCCAATATCGAATATGATATTAATATACAACGAATTTATTTCCTTGATGAGGCTCATCGCAGCTATAATCCAAAAGGGAATTATTTAGCTAATTTGGTTAACTCTGATAAAGATGCTATTTTGATAGCATTAACAGGAACACCTTTGCTACGTGATATTGTAAAAGATTATGATACCAAAGCTCTTTTTGGTGATTATATCCATAAGTATTATTATAATAGATCTATTGATGATGGGTATACTCGTCGTTTGATTCGTGAAGGTATCGACACAAATTATAAAATGCAAATGCAGAATATAATTGAGCAAATACAAATATTACAAGGAAGTATCTCTACTAGGGATATTTTTGCTCATAATAGGTTTGTAATGCCTATGCTTGATTATATTCTAAATGATTTAAAACAATTTCGAAGAACCGAACAAGATAATTCTTTAGCAGCAATGGTTGTTTGTGATAGTTCCGGCCAAGCTAAGGCTCTTTTCTCTCATTTTGAAGGGATATACGGTAAGCAAGAAGTTGATTCAACTATAACGCTTAAAACAGCTGATAAGGATAATAATTCTTTAAGAGCAGCTCTTATTCTTCACGATGTAAATGATAAGCATTACAGGAAACAACAAATAGAAGATTTTAAAAACGGAAAATTGGATATTTTATTTGTATTCAATATGCTGCTTACTGGTTTTGATGCTAAACGTCTTAAAAAATTATATTTAGGGAGGGTAGTAAAAGACCATAATTTGCTACAAACATTAACTCGTGTTAATCGTCCGTATAAGCATTATATGTATGGTTATGTAGTAGATTTTGCTGATATAACTGCTGCATTTGATAAAGCTAACTATAATTATCTGAAAGAGTTGCAATTTGAACTGGGCGATGAAATGGAATCGTACAGTAATTTATTTAAAAATGAGAATGAAATCGAAAAAGAAATTGAAGAGATAAAAGATACGCTTTTTCGTTATGATACAAATAATGCAGAATTATTCAATATACAGGTTAGCGAAATCAAAGAACGGAAAGATTTGATATTATTGCTTAATGCTTTGCAAAATGCAAAGGAACTTAAAAATCTAATTCGTTTTCAAGGTTTTAAAGATCTGTTAGAACGGCTTGATTTTCATAAAATGAACCAATTACTAAATGTAGTACAAGCGCAATTGGATAAATTAAACCTGATAGACGCTCTGAATAATCAGGTGGATACTACAAATTTGTTAAATGAAGCATTGGAAGATGTTGTTTTTACTTTTACTAAAATTTCCGAAAATGAATTAGTTATTGCGGATGAACTACGTGAGCAATTGAGGAAGACACGAGAAGCAATGCTAAATAATTTTGATACAAAAGACCTTGCCTTTATATCGCTGAAAGAAGAATTGGAACGTTTGTTTAAGAAACGAAACTTAGAAGAAATATCACAAGAAGGCATGAAGGAAAACATTCGCTTACTTCAAGCAATATATGATAAGGTAACCAAGTTAAACCGTGAAAATGATCTCATTAAAGCTAAATATGAGCAAGATGAAAAATATGCACGCGTACACAAACGATTAATGGAGGCGAAAACTTTGACAGAGAAAGAGCGTAAGCTACATGAGGCATTATTAAGTGTTAAACGAACGGCTGATAATCGTTTGTCAAGGGATAGGAATATTTTGAGAAATGAAGAATTTTTCAAAACAGAAATGATGACTTATGTGATTCAACAATTTATTGATAATTATAAGATTAAACTTAATGTGAAAGCAACCGATCAAATCAATGATCTAATTGTGAATGAATATTATAATGAGTATAGAGGAATAAGAATATGACAGAAATACAATTTATTCAACAAACAAAAACATTGATTGATAATCTAAAAAGTGTTTGTGCTAATTATGGACTTGGCAATGATGGAAATGAATTCAAGATCATAACACAAGTATTTTTATATAAATATATTAACGATAAGTTTCGTTTTGAGGCAAAGAAAGCAAATAAAGTTTTGCAAAAGTCTAAAAACTTTCAAAAAGCATTTGAAGAGCTTTCAGATGAAGATTATGGATTTTTAATAAGAAGAATAGGGAATAAATCACCAAAGCTAAAACCAGAGCAAACAATTGATTATTTATTTAATCGGCAAAATGAAAACGATTTCGCTGCTTTATATTTTGATACAACTTTAAAGGGAATTGGCAAAGAAAATGCAACTTTATATTCTATTAAATCAACATCAGGAGCAAAAGATTTGATGTATGATGAACTTAGCCACTTTATTTCCGATCCTTCACAACGAGATGCTTTTTGTCGTGCACTGATATCAAAGTTAGTAGAATTTAGTTTTGAACATATGTTTGAAGCTAAATATGATTTCTTTGCCACTATCTTTGAATATTTGATTAAAGATTACAATAGTGATAGTGGAGGTAAATATGCCGAATATTATACTCCTCATGCCGTAGCTCGTATTATGGCAGCTATTTTAGTAGATTCAGATGAAGATATATACGGTGTAAAATGTTATGATCCTAGTGCGGGTTCGGGCACACTGTTAATGAATCTGGCACATGCTATCGGTGAACAAAACTGTACGATTTATTCGGAAGACATATCTCAAAAATCATCGAATATGCTTCGATTGAATTTGATTTTGAATAACTTATCGCAATCTATTCCAAATGTAATCAAAGGTAATACAATTCTCGAGTCATATTATCATAATGAAAATTTCGATTATATAGTATCAAATCCTCCGTTCAAGCTTGATTTTTCAGATTATCGGGATGATTTGGATAAAGACAGCAATAAGGAACGTTTCTTTGCAGGAATTCCTAAAAATCCGAAAAAGGACAAAGATAAAATGGCAATTTATCTGCTTTTTATTCAACATATCATGTTTTGCATGGATGCTAAAAATGGGAAAGCAGCAGTTGTAGTTCCTACAGGTTTTATTACAGCACAAAGCGGAATAGAAAAGAAAATACGTGAAGCAATGATAAAACGAAAAATATTACGTGGAGTGGTTAGTATGCCAAGTAATATTTTTGCCAGTACAGGAACAAATGTAAGTGTGTTATTTTTAGATGCACAAGCTGATACTGAAAAAATTGTGTTGGTTGATGCTAGTAAGCTAGGTGAAACTGTGAAAGATGGCAAAGCACAGCGAACTATTCTTACACCTGAAGAAGAGCAACGTATTATTGCGGCTATGAATAAAAAGCAAGCCGAAGAGGATTTTTCAGTAGTAATAACAAAAGAAGACATTATAGCTAAAAATTACTCGTTTAGTGCAGGGCAATACTTCGAAGTAAAGATAGAATACGTAGATATTACAGCCGAAGAGTTTTCTGAGAAAATGAAAAGCTATACAAATATGCTTGATTCCCTTTTTTCCGAATCACACCGATTGGAAGAAGAGATAAAAAAACAATTGGGAGGATTAAAATATGAATGACTTGCGGGATTTTATTGATCAATTGAGGCAAACGGATGAGTGTGATAATCTGGAAGCTAAAAAAGCATCAGAGATTGGAAAATCTGTTTTGGAAACAGTTTGTGCTTTCAGCAACGAACCCGGCTTAAACGGAGGACATATTCTGTTGGGCGTGGAAAAGGAAGACGAAACCATGAGTTTGTTTCCTGATTATGTAGCAACAGGCATTGAAAACAACCTATTGGATAAAATACAATCCGATTTAGCTTCGCAATGTGCCGATAGTTTTAATATTCCTATTCGTCCCCAGATAAAGACCAACAAAGTCAGTGATACACATAGTGTAATTATTGTTCATGTTAACGAATTAAGCCCGGAACAAAAACCGGTTTATTTTAAAAATGCAGGACTTCCCAAAGGAGCTTTTCGTAGAATTGGCGCAACTGACCATAAATGCACGGAAGATGATTTGGCTATTTTCTATCAAAGTAATGATTCTTTGGATAAATCGGTGGTACAAGATGCAAGCTTAGAGGATTTAGACGAAAGTGTCATTGATCTTTATCGTAATTTGAGAAATAAAGTCAATCCGATAGCAGAAGAGCTGAATTACAACAACATCGATCTGCTATATAGTTTGGGCGCATTGAAAAACATAAAGGGCAATTATTCCGTTACTTACACAGGATTGCTGTGTTTTGGAAAACGGATGGCGCTCCGCCGGTTATTGCCATTGGTGCGTGTTGATTACGTTCGAACGTCTACCAATCAATGGGTGCAAGACCCTGAAAAAAGATTCGAAACTACGTTGGATATGCGCGGTTCTTTGTTGGAAATGGTACAACGAATTATTCACGCCATTTCGGATGATTTACCAAGAGGATTTGTTTTGACCGACGAAAATATTCAAGCCAAAAATATAGGATTGCCTTTACGAGTATTGCGTGAAGCTGTTGTAAATGCCTTGATACACCGTTCGTATCGAGAAAACCGACCCATACAGATTATTCGTTATCCTAACCGGATTGAAATTACAAACCCCGGCTTCTCATTAAAGTCGGAAGATAAATTAGGAGAGCCCGGCTCAATAAACCGAAATCCTTTTATTGCCAGTATATTTCATGAAACCAATTTAGCTGAAACCAAAGGGAGCGGTATTCGCACTATGCGAAGTTTTATGCAGAAAATGGAGATGATTCCACCTACTTTTGAAAGCAGCCGAGAAGAAAATACATTTACTGTTCGCCTCTTACTGCACCACTTCCTTAACGAAGATGACCTTGTATGGTTGCAACAATTCAACGATTACGATTTAGACGATAACCGAAAACGTATCCTTATTTTTGTGCGTGAAGTCGGAGCGATAGATAATCTGTCGGCAAGGCAAATAAACGGAACGGGACAAGCGGTTACCAATGTCGATTTAAAGAAAATGAGAGACAAAGATTTGCTTGAGCAAAAAGGAAAAAATAAGTCAACGTATTATATTGCTGGTAAAAAGCTTATAGAACAACTTCCCACTAAAGAAAATTCGGAAGAAGAGATTAGTGCACCACCTAAAAACCTTAGTGCACCACTTAAAAACCTTAGTGCACCACCTAAGCAACAAGAAAAAGTATTAATCAAAATACAACAACGGATAGCAGAACTGCCACAGCGAATAAACGATAAGCAGGTTTTGATGGATATTATTTGTGAATTATGTTCTATATATCCTGTCAAATTGAGCGAATTGGCACGAATAACGAAAAGAACAGAAAAATATATTCTTCGCCAATTTGTACGTCCTTTGTTAAACGATAAACGGATCGAATATAAATATCCTGAAATGATTAACCACCCTGACCAAGCATATAAAGCAAAAAACAAAACTGGACAAGACAATGGGGATAAATAGACTTTATACTGCAAGGATAGAACAAGCTGTTTTTCTTTTTGACAAAAGTATACCAGAAAGTACCCTTAGTGATACAGCTGTTTGGTTTAGTGATACAGTTAAAACCTTAGTGCACTACTTAAAGATAAAAAACAGTTGGGAGGGTTGAGGTATGAATAAGATTAAGCTCAAAGAGGTCGCTTACTACTCTAAATTAAGAGGAAATATTGAAGAAATAAGTTTAGATAACTATGTAACAACAGACAATCTTCTTCAAAATAAATTAGGAGTTGGGAAAGCTGTTAATCTGCCCCCTAATGGCATATCTTTTCCTAAGTATAGAGAAAATGACATTCTAATTTCAAATATTCGCCCATATTTAAAGAAAATATGGTTTGCAAATCAATCCGGTATATGTTCTACTGATGTTCTTGTATTAAAAACATATGATAATTACAACGAAAAATTCATATACTACAATCTATTTCAAGACGCTTTTTTTGAACATATGACAAAAGGAGCAAAAGGAACAAAAATGCCTAGGGGAGATAAAAATCAAATATTAAATTTTGAAATACCAGAATTTTCATTGCAAACGCAACAACGCATAGCTTCCGTTCTTTCTTCTTTAGATGACAAGATCGAACTTAACAACCGAATCAATGCCGAATTGGAAGAGATGGCCAAAACGCTTTATGATTATTGGTTTGTACAATTCGATTTTCCCGATGCCAATGGCAAACCCTATAAATCGTCGGGAGGTAAAATGGCGTATAATAAAGAATTGAAACGGGAGATTCCGGAAGGGTGGGAAGTAGTTGAATTAGAATCTATATTGACTGAATTTATTAAAGGTATTACTACCGAATATGTAGAAAAAAGTAATTTAATAAATCTAAATCAAAAAGTAAATAAAGGAGCTAAATTAGAAAGAGAGTATTTCAAGTATCTAGATGAGTCAAGACCTATTCCAAAAGAAAAATATGCAAAAGAAAAAGATATTCTTATAAATTCTTTAGGGCAAGGAACATTAGGAAGGGTTCATTTTTTTTGTGATAAAGCAAATAATATTGTAGTAGATCAACACCTTTTTATATTGAGATGCAACGAGAAAATTATGAAGCCGACATATTTATATCTTCATCTAAGTAGTAATCCTTATCAACGACAGATAGAACGACAAATTACAGGTAGCACAGGGATGTTGATGCTTAACGGCTCTAATCTAAAAACATTACAAATCATAAAACCTAAATTTGAATTGCTCAATAAGTTTGAAAGCAAAGTTTTTTATTTGTATAATACAATAGCTCGAAATGAATCTGAAAACCAACATCTTACTTGTTTTCGCGATTGGTTACTGCCTATGCTGATGAATGGGCAAGTTGGGTTTAAGGAAGATTTTCAAAAACAAACAATTGCAGTGATTGTTAAGAAATCAACTCAAGAAGGGAATTATCATAAAATACAAAGTGTTTATACTGTTTTATGGGCAAATAATTTAATTGGAGTCCAACAAGGGGAAATGGCATTAGCCAAAGATTTATATTTGGTTGATAGAATAGCAGGAGTTAATACTGGCTTTGCTTATGCTCAGCATAATTGGGGATCATATGATCCATCTTTCAAAAAGATAATAACCAACAAACAATATTTTACAAAACATAACTTTCCAGGTAGTAAGGCTTATTACTGTAGTACAAACGATGATGGTTATCTACTTGCTAAAATACCAGACGATACCAAGCAAAGGGTGAAAGCTACTATTGAGTTATTACATAATAAGATTTTTATAAAATATTTTGGAAAAAAAAAAGCAGAAATGAAAGAGTTATATGCAACAGTTTTAATGTGTATAGAAAATACAAAAAGTACGGAGCTACCTGTAATTCGCCAAGCTATGGAAGATTGGAAAACACCTAAACAAGATTTTTCGGATAAAGCGGCAAAGTTTTCGGAGCAGTTGACCAAAGAAGCTCTATATATAATATTGGAAGCAGGTTGGGATAAAAAGGTGATAAAATAATGGATTTCTTCACGCAGAAAGATTTAGATATTGTAGTAGAATATGCCGGTCAAGACGTATCAACAAATAAGCATAATGAATTAAAGTCTGTTTATGAAAAATTAGAATATTTTCTTCAACTTTTACAATTAAAAGGATTTTCATATGAAATAAGAAAAGATCCCCGTAAACAACATGGACGAGGAAAATTTGTTTTTCAGGACTACCTTTGGTCTAGGGTTTATCCAAAAGAGTTTGTGAAAGATTCTAAAGGAAAATTTGGTTATATTGTGGGAGCAAATGATGGAGTTATAGTATTTCATATAATGGGGATCAAAGAATTCCAAAATCATGAAGCTTCTTTATTCGCTCATAATAGTTGTTATACAAAAATCAATATAAATGGATTAGATTATGATAAACTTGTAGAACGTTTCATTGATTTTGATAAACAATATAGGGAGTTGTATATATCAACAGGAGCTAAATTAGGCATAAAAAAATTTCAAAAATATTTAGAGAAAAATCGTATGGAAAGCATTGTTAATCTATTGAAAAGCAAAAAACAGATTATTCTTCAAGGAGCTCCTGGTACAGGTAAAACATATTTGGCAAAAAAAATCGCACATCAACTTGTTGGTAACGGAATTGATAGTATTTCAGCTCAGGATATCAAAAAATATATTTATAAAGGATTGACTATAAATAATTGCTCACAAAGAGGAACATATATCATAAGAGATATTACTGAAAAGAATGTCATTATTGGTGGGGAAGGTATTGAAGATAAAAATGTTAGTTTTAATAAAATACAAGAAGCCTATAGCAATACTAAATGGGAAGCAGGAAAGATTACAAATGGATTAGATTCTTATGAGGCTGCAATTGCGAAGTATATTTTCAATAACAATATAGATAAAGATTCTCGTATAAAATTAGTCCAATTCCACCCATCTTATACATATGAAGATTTTGTAAGAGGTATTGAGGTTAAGACAGAAAACGGGCAGCCAGAATATATAACAAAGAATAAAATTCTAGGAAAATTTGCAGAAGAAGCATTAAAGAATTGGGAGGATTCAAAAAAACAGCCTGACGTTTTATCAAAAGAAAAATGGGTGGAAAATCACTTGAAAACTTTTAAGGAAGAATTACAAGAGAAACTTGAAAATGGAGAAATTATTGAATTAAAAGAAGGTAATAAACCGACATTAACAGCAATAGAAGAAGATGCATTTAGATGTAATCGCTATAATAATCCCCAAGACTCAGTTCTTATGAAAGATAAGGATATAATTTATGGATATATTGGATTGTACATGGATAATTCAATATTAAAAATTAAGGATAATCAGAATTTATCAAAATCCGCCCGCAGTGGTATGTATTATTTATATCAAAATCTAATAAATCTATTCAAAAAATATCTGGAAGATAAAAATATTTCATATACATATTCGAAGATAAATGGGCTGTCTTTAAGCGAAGATAATTATGTAATTATCATTGACGAAATCAACAGAGCTAATCTTCCTGCTGTATTAGGAGAGTTAATCTATGCGTTGGAATATCGTGGTGAAAAAGTAGAAAGTATGTATGCAATAGATGGTGATAAGGGATTAATCTTACCACCTAATCTTTATATAATCGGTACAATGAATACCGCAGATCGCAGTGTTGGACAGATAGATTATGCAATTCGTCGTCGTTTTGCTTTTGTTGATATGATTCCAAAATCATTAGCAGGAGAGGTTGATGGCTTTGAAGAAAGATTGTTTAAAAAAGTTTCAGAACTATTTATAAAAGATTATGATGAATATACGAGAACTAATAAGATTGTAGCGTCTAATTATATTTCTGATGAATTTCGACCAGAAGATATTTGGATTGGTCATAGTTATTTTATCATGAAAGATAAAGAAGGGAATGATATCATGGAAATGCGATTAAAATATGAAATTGTTCCGATATTGAAAGAATATGTGAAGGATGGGATTTTTAAGGAGGCAAAGGTTGTTGAGAAAAAAATAAGTGAATTATTTCCATCATAAATACTAATATGATTGTAATATCCGAACAGTACGGTTTTAAATTAGAAAATCGGCGGCTTCTTAATTTGAAACAAGATTGTCGTGATAAGCTTTCTGAAGATGAATGTTATCAGTATAAAGTAAAACGTAAAAACGACAACAAACTTTGCTATGAAATATATTTTGACAAAGATGATAATGATTTTCATTTTCAAACTTCTTATTTTATTGGAGTTGATTGGATAATGTCGAAAGATACGATTAACGCTTTTATTAAATGGTTAAGTGAGAATTTACATGATAAGAAATATCTTATTGTGAGTTGGTTTGGAGGAGAACCATTGCTTGCATTTCCTACAATAAAGGAATTAACAGAAAAAATAATTGTACTTTGTAATAAGCATAAATGTGAATATTTTGCGTCAATAACAACAAATGGCTATTATCTTACCGAAGATATTTTTAATTCCTTTCCAAAATTGAAAATAAAGGATGTTCAAATAACTTTTGATGGAGATAGAAATATACATAATAAGTATAAGTTTGATAAAAATGGTATTGGTTCTTTTGATAGATTGGTAGATAATGTAGAGAAATATTGTGAAATGTCATCTAACGATTATCCGTTAAAAATACGTGTCAATGTAACAGATGATAATTTTGATTCAATACCGGCTCTATTAGACCGTTTTTCATCAAATGTAAAAGAAAGTTCATTAATTTTTTTCAGATGGGTCTTCTCTAAGCGAAAAAATAAAATTCAATAATATAGATTATAATGAAATAACACCTCTTCCATTTATAGAATCTTATAATGAAGTGTTGCCATTTATTACTAACGTTTACTTAGGAGCAGCTGTCGACAATTTTGAATATTGGGCATCGTATTTTGAACATCGAAAAAAAAGGATATGTTCAAATTTAAAAAAAGGTAATCAAATACAAAAGGGAAAAGCAGAATGTATTGAGAAAATTAAAATTGAACGTTCTAGTTGTCCTTATAAAAAAAAGTAGCTTATCTAAAGTTGATTTTAAAAACTTGGAATAATATTCTAATTGTTAACTAGTAAAAACATGTTTTTGAAGTTATTTAATGATGACAGCTTTAAATAACTTCTATTACAAAATTATATTCGAATTATGATTCTTAATCAAATTGCATAAAAGAGAATAGTAGATGTGGTATCTTTTTATTATAATAAACTTTATTATAAAAGCTATATTTACAAGTAAATGTGAATCCATTATTTCATATTGATCTTACTTGTATAGTTTTAGAAATTTGACAAGTTTAAGATTTAAATAAATATTATATATAGAAAAATTTTTATCGGAAAGTATTAGATGCTATTTCTTGATTTACAGAATTTTATTAAAAATGCCCTTGCAATGTGAATAAAATATATTAAATCCAAAAGATAAACTTATATTTCATTACTTTTTTATTAATCCGTTATAGTTTGCTCCCTATTTGCGCCCTGTGGAATAAAATAAGCCTTAAAATCAAATGATTAAAAGGCTTATCGAGTACCCGAGGCCGGAATCGAACCGGCACGAGTGTAACCTCATCGGTTTTTGAGACCGACGCGTCTACCAATTCCGCCACTCGGGCTTGAATTTTGGAATTGCAAAAGTATGATTTTTTTTTATATGTAATTCGTTTTTCAAATAATTTTTCAAAAATATAAAGACAGTTGTTTGTTAATCAGAAAAATCCGGTTTATATGTTTATCCTGTTTCATATTGGTGTCCTAAATAATGGATTTTGTTTGAATTTACTATGTAGGAAAAACATTCCGACCGTTAAAAAAAAGTGTAAATTTGCAGACTTTATAAATTGTCTATGCAAAAAAAATGGATGTTATATGCCACATCGGATAAAGATTTGGTTAATAGATTATCAGAGGAATTACATATCTCTGAATCATTAACCAATTTATTGGTTCAAAGAGGAGTAAAAAGTTACGAAGAGGCACGTTCTTTTTTTAAACCTTCCTTACAAAATATCCATGATCCATATTTATTGCAAGATATGGGAAAAAGTGTAGAACGCGTAGAATTGGCAATCAGGAATAAAGAAAAAATACTTGTTTTTGGGGATTATGATGTGGATGGAACTTCTGCGGTAGCTTTAGTGTATTCTTTTCTTAAAAATCTTACTCAAAACATAGAATATTATGTTCCGGATCGTTACGAAGAAGGGTATGGAATTTCCGTACAATCGGTAGAATATGCAAAGGAGAATGCTTTTTCTTTAATGATCAGTTTGGACTGTGGGATCAAATGTCATAAGGAAATAGATTTGGCAGCGCTATATGGTATCGATGTAATTGTCTGTGATCATCATTTTCCTGATCAGACTTTGCCCAATGCATATGCTATATTAGATCCTAAAAGGAAAGATTGTTCTTATCCTTATAAGGAACTGTCAGGTTGTGGTGTCGGTTTTAAATTAGTTCATGCTATTGCACAAAAACGAAATATTCCATTTAAGGAGTTGGGACAATATTTCGATTTATTGGTTTTAAGCATTGCTTCGGATGTTGTTCCGATAACAGGCGAGAACAGAGTATTTGCTTATTTTGGTTTGAAACTAATTAATATGAGGCCGCGTCAAGGGATAGAATCATTACTTGCCTACAGTAAAATTATTCGTAAAGAATACCCAACGTTGCCTCCTCATAATACTGTTTTTGCCAGGGAAATTACAATCAGTGATTTGGTTTTTTCCGTTGGTCCACGTATTAATGCAGCAGGAAGAATGGATACCGGAAGAAGTTCGGTACATTTGTTAATAACAAAAAAAGTAGAAAAAATTGCAGAATTGGGAGAGCGGGTTGATATGCACAACAACGAACGCCGTGAATTGGATTTGAAAACAACCAATGAAGCAATTGATATGGTTTCGACAGAGTTGGATATACAGGCGAAAAAATCTTTGGTAGTGTATAATCCTTTTTGGAGTAAAGGAGTTATTGGAATTGTTGCATCCCGTTTGGTAGAATATTTTTATAAGCCTTCTGTTGTATTGACATTATTTAATAACGTAGTGACAGGTTCAGCCCGTTCTGTTAAAAATTTTGATGTTTATGTTGCGTTATCGCAATGTCGGGATTTGTTAGAGCATTTTGGGGGACATACATTTGCGGCGGGTTTGTCGCTTAAACCTGAAAATTTGGAAGAATTTGTAAAAAGATTCGAACAAGTGGTAGCATCAACCATACCGGAAACATCCATGTTCCCTACAATAGATATTGATGAAGAAATACCGATACATGTTGTTAATATGAATTTCTTCAATATATTGAAAAAATTTGCCCCTTTTGGCCCAGGAAATATGTCACCTATTTTTATGACAAAAAAAGTTATAGATGCCGGTGATGTTCGTATCGTGGGACAAAATCATTTGAAATTGTCTCTTTCACAGAGAAACAGCCGGAGTTATCCTATTGAAGCAATTGCATTTGGATTAGGGCAACATTATGAACGTATCGCTAACGGTGAATCTTTTCATATATGTTATCATATTGATGTCAATGAATGGCAGGGAAGAAGTTATTTGCAACTCGTTATCAAAGATATAAAGTTTGAGTTTGATTCTTCAGATATTGTATAAGCAAGAAGTTTATCTATTGTTCATGGGTAATAGACTTTCTATCGCAAGCCGGTAAGAGTCTAAACCGAATCCACATATATTTCCAATGCAAACTTCCGATAAATATGATTGCTTTCGGTATATTTCCCTTGCAAATATATTTGAAATATGAACTTCAACAACTGGAATAACTATCGAACGGATAGCATCGCTTATGGCAATAGAAGTATGAGTATATGCCCCTGCATTTAGAATGATGGCATTATAAATTTTTTCAGCCTGCTGTATACGATCAATCAATATAAATTCATCATTGGATTGAATATAATCAATAATTATAAACTCATACCTTTTCCGCAAGTTTACAAGAAAATCATCAAAAGACGTGGTTCCATATATATGAGATTCCCGATTGCCCAATAGGTTTAAATTTGGACCATTAAGTATCAAGATTTGCATAGATAATTTTACTTTTCGTTTGTATATACAATCCGAAAAATATCTTCATTCTCTTTTTTCAAATGATGATGTTTCCTGAAGTATTCTTCTTGCTCTTCTTTGGAATTAATTGAAGATAAGCTATGTTGTGTTTTTATACCAACAACAGTTGTTTTATAGTGCCCCAACTCACTCTCCAAATCTTCAATTTCGTTATTTAGTTTTCGATTTTCCAAAATGTTATTGTCACCCAGAAATAGGTAAAGAGCAAAAACAATAAGAGTCAGGATATATTTATACTTGATACAAAAATTAATTATTTTCATGATATAAATGCTTTTTTCTTGCAAAGATAATTACTTTTTTTGAGCGCATGCTTTTTTTGTTGAAATGTTATCAAGGATTTGATGTTATTTATTGAATTTTATTCTGATTTGATTATTAGTTTGTTGGTTTGTTTTTCTATTGATAGAATAAAAATCTTAGATGATATTTTAAGAAATTTAACACAGATATAAAAAAAAA
The DNA here is from genome assembly GCA_031553535.1 of Bacteroidales bacterium. Taxonomy (GTDB): domain Bacteria; phylum Bacteroidota; class Bacteroidia; order Bacteroidales; family WCHB1-69; genus JAIROC01. The sequence continues at coordinate 35,770 of JAVBLM010000049.1, forward strand.
ATATACCTTTGCATCCGAAATATCGGAACAGAAAAATTGTTATGGTATTTGGGTCCCTTAGCTCAGGTGGTTAGAGCATCTGACTCATAATCAGAGGGTCCTTGGTTCGAGCCCAAGAGGGACCACAAAGAAAATTAAGCACTTGCAATATTATGTAAGTGCTTTTTTGTTTTTACTTTCTTCTGCTTTTATGGTTTTTGGAGAGATATTGAAGTGAGGAAGTGAACCAAGAGATAAACCAAAAATGCAACTATCAATGACAAAGATTAACTCCGTTGAGCTCGCAAGCTCGGTTATTTCACTACGTTTCGATATTCTCGTCGCATTTCACGGCTCGGTTGGTTGACTATGCCGAACACTTTAGGTTTCGGGTCTTGTAATTAAGGTTTTTATTTATTTAATGTTTTAACTTAGTCCTTAATTTTCTTCCATTCTTGTTGTGTGTTCTTGTGTTCTGTTTTTTTTCTGTAACTTCTTGTAACTTGCCTAACTTCTGTTCCCCTTTTATAATATATATTGATAGGTAGTGAAATCATAGTGAAATGTAACTTTTTTACTCGGACTTTCGTATCAAAAAAAAATGCATTATTTTAATAATTAAGAAGTACTTTTATATTAAAAAAAAATGTACTTTTGTGTTTTGAAAAACAAAAAAGATGAATAGAGTACGGTTATTTGCTTTATTGGCAGTGGTTCTGTTAAGCATTTGGATGCTACCTGCGAAGGCACAAGATGCTCATTTTTCGCAATTTTACGCAAATCCACTATATTTGAATCCTGCATACGCGGGAGCGGCAGTGTGTCCTCGTATAGTGGCAAATTTCCGTCAACAATGGCCTGTATTGGATAGTAAATATACCACATACTCTGCCTCTTATGATCAGCATTTTGAGGCTATATCCGGTGGAATAGGGGTGTTGTTTTTAGGAGACAGGGCAGGATCAGGTACAATAAATACGAATGCCATTAGTTTAATCTATTCTTTTAAAGCCGATTTAACACGTGATGTGGCTATGCGAATTGCGTTACAAGCCACATACCAACAAAAATCAGTTGATTTTAGCGGAGCGCTTTTTGGTGATATGATTGATGCTAAATTCGGATTTGTATATCAAACGGCCGAAAAATTGGAAAGGTATATAAAAGGAGTTGCTGATTTTTCTGCAGGTATAGTCTTTTATTCGGATAAATTTTATGGCGGAGTTGCTGTTAATCATTTTACTCAGCCACGTGAAAGTTTTTATAATAATACGGGTCAGGAAACTCGTATTCCGATGAAGATATCAGGGAATTTTGGAGCAATGATAGATATCAAACAGCAGCAAAGAAGAGAAAAGAGTATCGGAGATATGTCCATTTCTCCCAACTTGATATTTCAATATCAAAGTAAATTAACGGGGGGAGAATCTTATTCTTATTTAAATCTTGGATTGTATTATACATGGTATCCGATGGTAGTAGGACTTTGGTATAGGCAGGGGCTCTTAAGGGAAGGACAATATACGAATAGACCGGATGCTTTCGTGTTTTTGGCAGGGATTGAATATGCATTTTTTAAAGTAGGATATTCTTATGACTTTACGATACCAGCTATGAAAATAGGAAAGCCAAGTACAGGTGGTGCTCATGAAGTATCAGCACAATTTTATTTGCCATGCCCTGTTAAGTCTCGTAGGGTACGACATATTAATTGTCCGAAATTTTAATAGTAAAGAAACTTAATAAGCAAAATACATATAATTATGGATACGAAAAAATTGTTTAATGTAGTTCTTGGGATAGCAATATGTTCTTTATTGCTGGTCTCATGTAAAAAAGAAATGTCAAATGCCACAGGATGGGACTATAACAATGCTAAAAATGGTGGGTTTGAACTTCCTCCATTTCAGGGGCAGATAACAGGTCCAGGGTTGGTTTTTATTGAAGGAGGGCAATTCACTATGGGGCGTACTGAAGAAGATGTTATGAAAGACTGGGATAATTATCCCCGGACAGTAACTGTTTCCTCTTTTTATATGGATGAAACGGAAATAACAAATCAGTATTATCTGGATTATTTACATTGGCTGGGGCTTGTTTTCTTTCCGGCGGATTTAGTTTCTGTGTATAATGCAGCTCTTCCGGATACTACGGTATGGAGAAATAAACTTTCCTATAATGAGCCTTATGTTGAATATTATTTGAGATATCCTGCTTATAGAGATTATCCCGTAGTAGGTGTTAGTTGGACACAGGCAGTAAAATATTGTGCATGGCGTACCGACCGTGTGAATGAGAAAATTTTGATTGACCAGGGTTTGATAAATATGACGAACGAACCTTCATCAGATGGTTATTTCAATACGGAAGCTTATTTGATTTATCCTGATTATGAACAAAATAGTGATAGAAGATTACAATATATAGCTACTGGAGAAGAACGCAATGCACGAATGGAAGATGGTATTTTGTTGCCTAAGTACAGACTCCCGACCGAAGCTGAATGGGAATATGCTGCTGTAGGTTTAATAGGAAATACACTTCAGGAACGCGTTTTAGAACGTAGAACATATCCATGGAATGGACAAGTTACACGGACGGATGATAAAAAATATATGGGAGCGTTTGTTATGAATGTTCGTAGAGGACGTGGTGATTACATGGGGGTTGCCGGTAATTTGAATGATGCAGGTGCATATACCGTCCCTGCTGTTTATTATTGGCCAAATGATTATGGATTGTATAATATGGGAGGTAATGTGGCTGAATGGGTAATGGATGTTTATCGTCCGTTAAGTCTTGATGATATGAATGACTTGAACCCATATAGAGGAAATGTATATACAACAGTTGAGATGTTAGACGATGGAACAGTTGCAGAAAGAGATGAACAGGGGGTAGTTCCAATGGTTCCCGTATCGGATTTTAAGAATGATAGACGTAGGAATTATCGTTCAGCAGATAATATTAATTATTTAGATGGCGACTGGACATCACAATTAGATCCTGAAAGATGGAAAGATGCTGCTAATCCGGAATCAACTTCTACAATGTATGATAAATCGCCTTATCCTGCCGGCACATATTCTATGGTCGCAAATAATGCCCGCGTGTATAAAGGTGGATCTTGGAAAGATATACAATATTGGGCAAGTCCGGGTAATAGAAGATTTTTAGATCAGGAAGAATCAACAGATTATATTGGGTTCCGTTGTGCTATGATACGTTTAGGGTCTGCCGATGGAAGGAATAAATAATAATTGAACAATTTATATATTTACCCCCATTGGAAGATGGGGGTTTTTACTTTAATATAAATGAGAATGACTTCCATTAATGAACTATATGATCTTTTTCTACAATCAACAGGGATAAGTACTGATACCCGAACCATTGTTCCCGGGAATATATTTTTTTGTTTGAAAGGTGAGAATTTTAATGGGAATACCTTTGCTATTAACGCACTGGAAAGAGGAGCTTCTTATGCCATCATTGATGAACTAGAATTTAAAGTGAATGAACAGTGTATATTGGTTAATGACACATTATTAGCTTTACAAAAGTTGGCACGATTTCATCGTAATAGGTTGGATATTCCTGTTATAGGAATAACCGGAACCAATGGAAAAACAACAACAAAGGAGTTGATTAATGCTGTATTGTCTTCAAAATATAAAGTCTATGCAACACAAGGGAATCTAAATAATCACATAGGGGTTCCTTTAACGTTATTAGAGATTGATAATAAAAATGCTCAAATTGCAATTGTCGAAATGGGAGCAAATCATGTCGGAGAAATAAAGGAGCTTTGTGATATTGCACAACCTAATTATGGAATCATTACTAATATAGGGAAAGCTCACTTGGAAGGGTTTGGCTCTATTGAGGGAATCATTCAAACTAAGCTAGCATTATATCAGTTTATTGAATCAGTCAGTGGATTGCTTTTTGTTAATTCGGAAGATAAGTTTTTGATGAATTCTTCTACAAATATAAAACGGATTACTTATGGGGAATCAGGGGACTATAAAGGAATTTGTCTACATGATGACTTGTTTCTGAAATTAAATCTGCCAGACTATGGTATTGATATGCAAACGCAGTTGATAGGTGATTACAACTTTTATAATGCGATGACAGCAATAGCGGTCGGGTTGTATTTTTCTGTCCCGATAGAAAATATAAAATCTGTATTGGAAACATATACTCCAAATAATAACAGATCGCAGCTTCTTAAGAAAGGGAATAAAACAATAATAATAGATGCCTATAATGCAAATCCATCCAGTATGAGATCTGCAATTTGTAATTTATCAAAAATACAACTTCCTACTAAAACCTTGTTGTTGGGAGATATGTTCGAGTTGGGAGATAGCAGTGTAATGGAACATCAACAAATTGTTGATTTAATCCGTGAACTGCCATTTGATTATGTTTATTTGTTTGGAAATGAATTTGCAAAAACAAATGCAGATGCTTCCTGGCTTTATAATGATTATGATAGGTTGAAAAATTTATTAAAGAAAGAGCTTCCAGATAATGCAACTGTATTAATTAAAGGTTCCAGATCCATGAGGATGGAGCGGTTTTTGGATGTTATTTAATATATGCTCGGAGAGAATAATGCTATACATATAATTGGTTTGATGTCCGGCACGTCTTTGGATGGATTGGATGTGGCATGTTGTGAATTTGCATTCTTGGATAGTAAATGGCATTACCATATATTAGCAGCTACCACATATCCCTATTCAGCGCAATGGGAGAAGACACTCCAAACATTACCGGAACAGGATGCGTTAACATATGCCAGGACACATGTTGAATATGGGCATTTGATGGGATCTTTTGTGAAAAGATTTATAAAAGATTATAAGGTAAAAGCAGATTATATTTCTTCTCATGGACACACCATTTTTCATCAGCCTCATATAGGATTGACTTCTCAGATCGGAGATGGAGCCGCATTGGCAGCTGTATCAGGATTGAGTGTTATTTGTGATTTCAGGTCTATGGATCTTGCATTGAAAGGGCAGGGAGCTCCATTGGTTCCTATCGGAGATCAGCTATTGTTTCCCGATTATCAATATTGTTTGAACATAGGAGGAATTGCCAATATCTCATTCAATGAAAATAATATTCGGAAGGCATATGATATTGTTCCTGCGAATATGGCATTAAATTATTTTGCAGAACAGGAAGGGATGCATTTTGATAAAGACGGACTGTTGGCCGGAAGCGGAAAGGTTCAATCGGATTTATTTGAAGAATTAAATACTCTATCATTTTATACTGATTATAAATCGAAGTCTTTAGGAAGAGAATGGTTTGAATCTGTGTTTTTGCCTGTGATAGATAAGTATAACTATTTCAATATAGATGTTCTCTCAACCATAGTAGAACATATTGGATATCAAATTGGGCGGGCGATATATGGAAAACCGAATGGGAAAATGTTGCTAACAGGTGGCGGCGCAAAGAACACGTTTTTAATAGAAAGAATATCATCTTATCTGCCCCATATTCAGATTGTTGTTCCGGATGATTTGATCGTGGATTATAAGGAAGCTTTGGTGTTTGCTTTTTTAGGTTGTTTGCGTATTAATAATCAGATTAATTGTTTACAAACAGTAACAGGAGCTACATGCGATCATGTCGCAGGAGCTGTTTATTATAGATCATAAAAACTATGAGAGGTAAGGTATCATTAAAGTCTATCAATACTTTTGGAATAAATGCTTATGCAAGGAAAATAATCAAAATACGCAGCGAGTATGATCTCGTAAAGTTTTTATCCTTGTCAAAGGGGAAAGAGATGTTTTATGTTTTGGGAGAAGGAAGTAATGTTTTGTTTACCCGGGATTATGATGGAGTTATTTTGAAGATGGAGACAAAAGGGATTGAAATCGTCTCAAAGATAGGAGAGCAAGTAACAATAAGAGCAAAGGCAGGGGAAGATTGGGATGGATTTGTGCGTTACTGTCTTAAACATAATTATTGCGGATTGGAGAATTTGGCATTGATTCCCGGCAGGGTAGGCAGTTGTCCTATTCAAAATATAGGAGCATATGGGAAAGAAGTTAAAGATTATATTACAAAAGTATATGCAATTGATGTTTCGGATATGTCCTTACATGTGTTTGAGAATAACGATTGTAAATTCGGATATCGCACAAGTATTTTTAAACAGGGGAAAAGGGGGCAATATATAATTACCGATGTTGAATTCCGGCTTATAAAAGGTGGCATTCCTGATGTAACTTACAGTGACATCAAAAATGAATTGTCTGATGTTGTGAATATAAAAGCACAGGATGTGTATAATGTGGTTTCACGTATTAGATCAACAAAACTGCCTGATTGTAAAGTTTTGGGGAATGCAGGGAGTTTTTTCAAGAATCCGGTAGTGAGTATTTCTCATTTTGAAAGACTAAAGAAGAGATATGCTGATTTGAAATCATACCCCGTTTCAGATAAGGAATGCAAGATGTCGGCGGCGCAGCTAATTCAAATAGCCGGATGGAAAGGGAAAAGAATAGGGGATGCCGGCGTTCATGTCAATCAGCCTTTAGTTTTGGTTAATTATGGGAATGCCTCAGGAAAAGATATTTTGAACTTGGCAAAGCAGATCCAAAATAGTGTTTTTGATTTATTCAAGATAGAATTGGAAATAGAAGTTAATATTATATAAGAATAATGATATGGAAATAGTTTGTGTTAATAAAGGGAATTTTAAAAAGCAATATCCTCACGGTACCAGATTATCGGAGATTGCAAAGGATTTAGATATACAATTGGCATATCCTATTGTAGGAGCGAAGGTTAATAACAGAATTAAATCGCTGAATTATAGAGTTTATGCGAATAAAGTCATTGATTTTTTTGATGCCAGTAATGTGTCCGGAGATGCAATGTATAATCGTTCGTTAAACTTTTTGTTATACAAGGCAGTTAAAGACCTTTATCCTAATGAAGATATTGTTATAAAACATTCCATATCAGGAGGAAGATATTGTGAGTTTGAGAATCCTGATTTTCAGGTTGACGATCTTGTTGTTGCCGGTCTGGAGGAACGAATGAGGAAATTGGTAGAATTGGATCTTCCTTTTGTCCGTAAAACCATGTTGACACAGGAAGCAATAGACTTGTATAACTCACAGAGAATGCACGATAAAGAACAATTACTAAAACAGCGGAATGTGTTTTATACTTCTGTATATTCTATAGAAGGCACAATTAATTATTTTTTTGGTTGCTTAGTGCCTTCAACAGGGTATTTGAAATATTTCGGTTTGGCTAGATATGAAACGGGAATATTATTAAGAACTCCGTCAAGGCATGTTCCTGACAGGATGTCTCCGGTACGTAAATCTCCAAAGTTATTTAGTGTATTTAAAGAACATAAGGAGTGGAGTCAAATTATGGAAGTTCCTTATGTAGGGGATTTGGATGATGTGGTAAAATCAGGAGGAGGCAAGAATTTGGTTTTGGTTTCGGAAGCTCTTCAGGAAAAGAAGATTGTTAAGATTGCAGATGAAGTTGCTGCCCGGGGAAATGTGAAGATGGTTCTTATTAGCGGACCCTCTTCATCGGGAAAAACAACGACATGCCGCCGCGTAGCTGTTCAACTTGAAGTTTTGGGTTATCATGCCGTGCAAATATCGGCGGATAATTATTTTGTAGAAAGGGATCTGACTCCTAAAGATGAGAATGGGAATTTTGACTTTGAACATATCGAAGCACTTGATCTGGAACTACTGAATCAACAATTAACAGATTTACTTGCAGGAAAAGAAATAAAAACACCTACATTTGATTTTCAGCAAGGGAAGAAAATATGGACGGGCTCTACGCTGAAACTAAAAAAGAATTCGATTATTCTCATGGAAGGAATTCATTGTTTAAATCCGACCTTAACCAAGAGTATAGACAGTTCCCTTACGTATAAAATATTTGTTTCGGCATTAACTTCATTAGCTATGGATAAGCATAACCCTATTCATTCTAATGATAATCGATTAATACGTCGGATTGTACGGGATAATAACTTTAGGGGTTATTCGGCAACGGAATCTTTACGTCGATGGGCGAGTGTGCGGAAAGGAGAGGAAAAATGGATTTTTCCATACCAGGAGAATGCAGATATTATGTTTAATTCTGCGATGCTTTGTGAATTAAGTTTGTTTAAAAAACATGCTGTTCCTTTGCTTGAACAAGTGCCCGAAAATATAGATGAACGAACGGAGGCAATGCGTTTGATAAAACTGTTTAGCTATTTTATGGAAATATCTGAAAAAGATGTACCTCATTTTTCCATATTGCGTGAATTTTTTGGCGGCAGTGTTTTTGAATATTAATAGAAGTTACGCAAAGCAGAAAATAGTGATAAATGATTAATCATGAAAACCAACACCGTCATCGCGAGAAGGAACGGCGAAGCGATCCGCAAGAAAACAATAAGCGACAATAGGAATATCATTATTTCGACCATATCAAAATAGTAGGGTACTTTCGGGTCTTCCCGAAATCTCCAAATGAAAGTTTAAAACGTTTTCGGGTCTTCCCGAAATGTCCAAATGAAAGTTTAAACTGTTTTCGGGTTTTCCCGAAATGTCCAAATGAAAGGATAAACTGTTTTTAGGAACTGCCGGATGGATAAAAATCTTCAAAAAGGTTTTTCCTTGTAAGTAATGATATTTTTAGCAGGTCGTTTACCTATGGAGAATTAGTGTTTTTCAAATCAAACGACATGTGTATTTTGAATATTAATTTTTTATAAAAACGCAAAAAGGATAGATGAAATACATATATAAAACCACGATGCTGGTCATGGTTAATATTCGATAATAGATAATGTTTTTTTTTGTACATTTGCAGTTCAACTAGAAATAAGCAAAATTTATCATTGTGATTAATTTAGAGGAATTTAAAGCAATCGTTTTTTTTGGGAAAACGTTAAAATTAACAAAAGAAGACCAAAAGCAGGTTGAAGATAGCTATCATTTTTTGTTATCATTTGCTCAGAAGAAGGTCATTTATGGGATAAATACCGGATTTGGTCCGATGGCACAATATAAGGTTTCGGATGAAGATATTCAAAATTTACAGTATAATATAATCCGTTCCCATTCAAGCGGGGCAGGGAAGCCGTTGGAAGAAATATATGTAAAAGCGGCTATGCTTTCAAGATATAGAACGTTTCTGTCCGGAAAATCGGGAGTACATATCGATACCCTTCTGCTGCTTAAGGAATTTATTAACAGGGGAATTTATCCCTACATTCCGGAGCATGGGAGTGTTGGTGCCAGTGGGGATTTGGTTCAATTATCACATCTTGCTTTAACGTTGATCGGTGAAGGGGAAGTATTTTATAAAAATGATAAAAGAAGTACTGCTGATGTTTTGAAAGAGCAAAACCTGAATCCCTTAAGTATGTATTTGCGGGAAGGATTGGCATTGGCCAATGGAACTTCTTTCATGACAGGGATAGGTTTGGTTAATCTCGTTTATTCGCAAAAGTTATTACAATGGGCGCTTATTGTTTCTACATTAATGAATGAAATAGCATCTTCATATGATGATTTTATGTCTGAGCAACTCAGTGATGTAAAATTACACGACGGACAGCGGAAAGTGGCAGCCCTGATGCGTAAAATAGCTCAGGGAAGCAAATGTATGAAAAACAGGCAGAAAGAACTTTATGATAAAGAAACGAAAGATACGGTTTTACAGCATAAAGTACAGCCTTATTATTCTCTTCGTTGTGTTCCGCAAATTTTAGGTCCTATATATGACGAGTTAATGAATGCCGAGAGCGTATTGATTAATGAGCTTAACTCTGTAGATGATAATCCTATCGTAGATATGGACACTAAATCGGTATACCATGGAGGTAATTTCCATGGAGATTATGTCTCGTATGAGATGGATAAACTTAAGATAGGAATTACCAAGCTGACTATGTTGATGGAACGTCAACTTAATTATCTGCTTCACGATAAAATAAATGGGATTTTGCCGCCATTTCTTAACTTTGGTAATTTGGGGTTGAATTACGGTTTACAAGGAACCCAATTTACTGCAACTTCCACAACGGCAGAATGCCAGACATTATCTAATCCCATGTGTGTACATAGTATTCCGAATAATAACGATAATCAGGATATTGTGAGCATGGGAACAAATGCCGCATTAATAGCGAAGCATATTATAGAAAATTCGTTTCAGGTAATGGCTATCCATGCTATTGCATTGGCTCAGGCTGTAGATTACCTGAAAATACAAGATAATTTATCTCCTGCAACAAAGGAATTCTATATTCAAATACGGGAAATTATTCCTCTTTTTATTCAAGATGAGCCTAAATATAAGAAAATAGATCAAATAGTGTCTTATCTGAAGAATGGTAACCCCATGATAGAACTTAAATCTTAAATAGATTATGAAATATGCATTGGTAACAGGAGGATCCCGGGGAATAGGTCGAGCGATATGTTTGGAATTATCCAAATCAGGATATGGTATTTTGGTAAATTATGTATCGAATCAAAATGCTGCCGAAGAAACGAAGAAAGCGATAGAAAGTCAGGGTGGAATAGCCGAATTAATGCCTTTTGATGTTGCTGATAAGAATGCCGTTGATACAACATTAATTGCATGGATGGATGCACATCCGGATGATTTTATAGCTATATTAGTTAATAATGCAGGCATACGGCAGGATTCATTAATGATCTTTATGCAAGACGAACAGTGGGATAATGTGATGAAAATCAATTTGGACAGTTTTTTTTATGTTACCCGAAGAGTATTGAAAGATATGTTATCCAAACGTTTTGGTAGGATTATAAATATTGTATCGTTATCCGGATTAAAAGGTTTACCGGGACAAACGAATTATTCGGCGGCGAAAGCAGGTGTGATTGGTGCAACAAAAGCATTAGCACAGGAAGTCGCCCCCCGTAAAGTGACGGTTAATGCAGTTGCTCCCGGATTTATAGATACGGATATGACAAAAGATATGGATGAGTTTTCATTGAAAACAATGATTCCTTTGGGAAGATTCGGGAAAGCAGAGGAGGTTGCTTCATTGGTAGGCTTTTTATCTTCCGAACAAGCCGGTTATATTACCGGAGAAGTGATCTCTATTAATGGAGGACTATATACATAATTAAGAATTAAAAATTAATAATTAAGGATTCTGCTAAAATCTATGAGATTAGTAGGAAAATAAGTTTAGTTAATAGTAAAAAGTGAAAAGTAAAGTTGCATTGAACAAATAAAATAGCGTCATTGCGAGGAACGAAGCGCTTGAGCCACGAAGTGTAGCGAAAGCATCGAAACGCAGTGAGATAACCGAGCTTGCGAGCTCAACGGAGTTAATCTCTGTCATTTGCAGACATGGGATAATCCAGAGAAATTATTTATTAGAAACTGAATTGAGTAACTGAGTAAACAAAAAACATTCGGATTAGGAAATTGAAATATAATCTATGAAAAGAGTTGTTATTACAGGTATGGGAATTTATTCTTGTATCGGGAAAGAATTGGGCGAAGTATGCAGGTCTCTTTATGAAGGGAAATCAGGTATAGGAATAGATCCTTTAAGGGCAGACTATGGTTATCGTTCCCCGTTAACAGGTATTGTGGAACGTCCGCAGTTAAAGGGTTTTTTAGATAGACGTGCCAGGGCATGCATGGCAGAAGAAGCCGAATATGCTTATGTCGCAACATTGGAAGCCTTGAAAAATGCCCGGATTGATGATGATTATTTGGAAAACAATGAAGTTGGTATTTTCTTTGGCAATGATTCTTCCGCAAAGGCGGTGATAGAATCCCATACAATTGCCATGGAGAAGAAAGATACTACATTGATAGGTTCCGGTGCAATATTTCAGTCGATGAACTCTACCGTAACCATGAATTTATCAACCATTTTCAAGATTAAAGGGATTAATCTGACTATAAGTGCAGCCTGTGCAAGCGGTTCCCATGCTATAGGAATGGGGTATACATTTATTCGCCATGGTATGCAGGATGTTGTATTATGTGGAGGTGCCCAGGAAACAAATTTTTATTCTATGGGTAGCTTTGATGGGTTGAGCGTGTTTTCTCTCCGGTTGGATGATCCTACAAAAGCTTCCCGCCCATTCGATGCAAGCCGGGACGGTTTGGTGCCCAGTGGAGGCGCTGCCTGTTTAGTACTGGAAGAGTACGAACATGCAAAAAAACGAGGGGCTACGATTTTGGCAGAAGTAATTGGGTATGGCTTTTCCTCTAATGGCGGAGCGGCTATTTCGCAGCCTAATGAGACAGGATCGTATATTGCAATGAAAAGGGCATTGAAAGATGCTCATATTCAAAGCAAAGATATTGATTATATCAATGCCCATGCAACTTCAACACCTCAGGGAGATGCTGTGGAGGCGATAGCAATAGATAAGTTGTTTTCAGGGACAAAGCCTTTGGTTAGCTCTACCAAATCAATGACAGGACATGAATGCTGGATGGCAGGAGCTAGTGAGATTGTTTATTCCATATTGATGATGCAGAATTCCTTTGTGGCTCCTAATATCAATTTTGAACATCCGGATGAATATTCTCAAAAACTGAATATCGCAACAGAAACAATAAATAAAAATATAGATGTCTTTTTGTCAAATTCTTTTGGATTTGGAGGAACAAACAGTGCATTAGTGATTCGAAAAATTAAATAATTACCATGACTAGAGAAGAAGTAGTAAAAACAGTAAATACCTTTTTAATAGAAGAAATAGAAGTAGAAGAAGATCTTTTGAAGGAAGATGCCTTGTTAAAAGAAGATCTTGGAATAGATAGTCTTGATTTTGTCGACATTGTCGTGATAGTGGAACGCTACTTCGGATTTAAGATTAAGCCGGAAGAGATGTCCGATGTGCGAACATTAGCTCAATTCTATGATTATATAGCAGATAAAGTAAAAGATAAATAAGAATGGAGCAATCCCGCGAATGGAAAGGGAAAACAGGAGGGGGCAAATTCGGGCAAAAGAGTTTGTTCTTTATGCTCCGTCTCGTGAATGTTTCTCTTTTCTATCCGATATTATTTGCAATAGTTCCATTTTATATGCTTTTTGGGCGGAAGGGCTATAAAGCAATTATGCGATATTTTAAGCAGTGCTATGATCTTCCGGGATGGAAGGCCTTTTGTCAAACTTTTCGCAATCATTTGGTATTTGCTCAAGTGGTATTAGATAAGTTTTCTGTAGTGGCAGGAAATAAAGATCATTATACTATTGATATTACAGGGAAGGCGTATTTTGATGAATTGATGTCTAGGGATACCGGCTTTATTGTAGCGAGTTCGCATATCGGGAATTTCGAGATGGGGGGGTATATCTTTCAACAGAATAATAGGCAATTGAATGCACTTATCTATGGGGGAGAAGCTGAAGAAATGCTTCACAATAGAGTTCATGCTCTGAAAGAGGTAAATATTAATGCCATTTCGGTTAAGGAAGATATGTCTCATTTATTTACAATAAAGCAGGCATTGGAAAATGGTGAAATATTGACAATTCCTTGCGATCGGGTTTATGGAAGTCCTAAAAAAGTAAAATGTGAATTCTTAGGACAAGAAGCTTATTTTCCGTTGGGTCCTTTTCGCTTGGCGGTACAAATGAATGTTCCTGTGGTTGCTCTCTTCATGATGAAAGACAATAGTAAGAAATACCATGCATATATTCTTCCTGTTGAAGCAGACGCTATAGACCCCAATCTTGCTAAAAGAGCAGAATTATTGGCTTGTGAATTTGTCAGAAACTGTGAACAAATACTCCGGAAATATCCTCGTCAATGGTTTAATTTCTATGATTTTTGGAAAGTATAAATTAAAAACGCAACAAGCAACAAGGATAAAGCCGATAAAATAGATAAAGTCAATAAAAGGATAAAATGCAGAAATTAATCATTAACAACTAACAATTAACAACTATGAAACTTCCGTCCCCTCAAAAAGAGATATACAGCAAAGAACGGATGACTGCTTTGCAAGCACAACGTTTTGCTCAGGAAATAGCTTTTGGCCCCATTGTATTCCAGGTGTCACGCTTAATGGTGAAATTTGGGATATTCAAATTATTGGATGATCAAAAGGAAGGATTGACAATGAATGAAATTGTCGAAAAGACAAAACTATCCCGTTATGCGGTACAGGTTTTATTGGAATCGTCATTAACTATCGGAACGATTCTATTGAAAGAAGATAAGTTTATTTTATCCAAAGCTGGTTGGTTTTTAATTCATGACGAAATGGTTCAGGTGAATATGGCTTTTAATCATGATGTTAATTATTTGGGAACGTTTGATTTGGAAGGTTCTTTGCTACATGGGAAGCCAGAAGGGTTAAAAGTCTTCGGGGATTGGCCCACTATTTATGAAGGCTTGTCTCAATTACCGGAGCAGGTACAAAAGAGTTGGTTCGGTTTTGACCACTTTTATTCGGACAATTCCTTTAAGCAGGCATTGGAAATTGTATTCGCAGATAATCCGAAGACTTTATTGGATGTAGGCGGTAATACCGGAAGATGGGCTACGCAATGCGTAAGTTATTCCGATACGGTAAACGTAACAATCATGGATCTGCCCCAACAGTTGGAAATGATGAAACAACAGACAAAGGGCCTAAAAGGTGCGGATCGTATTGATGGATATCCTGCAAATGTATTAGATAAAGCCACCGCTTTTCCTGAAGAGTTTGATGTTATATGGATGAGTCAGTTTTTAGATTGTTTTTCGGAAAAAGAGGTAACCGGCATTCTTACACGTGCGGCTGCTTCTATGAATTCCGGAAGCAGATTATTCATTATGGAGACATTTTGGGACAGGCAGCGTTTCGAGACGGCATCCTATTGTCTGGCTCAGATCAGCCTGTATTTTACCGCTATGGCGAACGGTAACAGTAAGATGTATCATTCCCAAGATATGGAGCGTTGTGTAAATGAATCCGGACTGTTTATACAAACTATTCATGATGGATTGGGGTTAGGGCACAGCATAATGGAATGCAGAATTAGTTGTTAGTGATTAGCTGTTAGTGATTAATTAGTTATAAAGATGAAAGAAAGTATATTGAGAGAGAAGAGTTTTCGCTTTGCAATAAGAATTGTGAATCTTTATGAGTATTTATGTAGAGAAAAAAAAGAATTTGTTTTATCCAAACAGGCTTTACGAAGTGGTACTTCTGTTGGAGCGATGACCAGGGAAGCAGAACATTCAGAAAGTAAAGCAGATTTTATTCATAAAATGGCAATAGCTCAAAAAGAAATCAACGAAACTATTTATTGGCTCGAATTATTGAAAGAAACAAAATATATTTCATACGAAGAATTTGAAAGTATTGATGCAGATGTGATTGAAATTATCAAGATGATAACGTCAACAATAAAAACAACAAAATCAAAATTAACCACTAACAACTAATCACTAAAAAAGATGTCAATCCCTTCCATTTCACGGTACATTCCACAGCGTTTGCCTTTTGTTATGGTGGATAAACTGATCTTTTGTAATAACGAGCAAACACAGACAGAGTTCCTTATCCGGGAAGATAATCTATTTGTTGCAGATGGGCAGTTTCTGGAAATGGGTGTTTTGGAGAATGTTGCTCAGACATGTGCTGCCCGGTTAGGGTATTTAAATGAGAGTCAACCGGTAAAAATCGGAATGATCGGCTCGGTAGATAACTTTGAATTGTTTTATTCACCTTCCATAGGAGAGACAATTATTACCACCATTACTGTCACTGCTGAAGTTCTTAATGTTATATTATTATCGGCAAATACACTTTGTGGTGATACTTTGGTTGCTTCTTGTAATATGAAAGTTATATTAACGGATATCGTAAGTGAATCATAGAAGATATGGAGAAAGAAAAAGTTATATTGAAGGCGGAAAAGGAATTTAATGTACGTTTCAGCGAAGTGGATTCTATGGGTATTGTTTGGCATGGTTCCTATTCCCTTTATTTCGAAGATGCCCGGGAAGCATTCGGGAAGAAATTCGGCCTTGAATATTTGTATATGTTCGAGGAAGGCTTTTATGCCCCTTTGGTGGAGTTGCATTTCGAATACAAACGTCCTTTGAAATACAAAGATAAAGGTAGGGTAGAGGTTACATTTCGCAATACCGAGGCCGCCAAGATAATCTTTGACTATAAGATATTTTCTGTAGATTCCAATGAATTGATTGCAACAGGGTATTCTGTTCAGGTGTTTTTGGATAAGGATTATAGTTTGGTATGGTCGGCGCCTTCATTTTTTCTTCAATGGAAGCAACTCAACAGATTGATATGATATACAAGATAAGCGACAATATTATTTCTTCATTGGGTTTTTCATCTTTAGAGAACTATCAGGCGGTTAAGACGGGAAGAATTGGATTGCAGTACTATGAACATGGATTTGGAGTACCTGAACCATTCGTTGCTTCTTTATTGGCGGAAGAAAAACTTGATCATACTTTCTTTAACATGCCCAATACAGGAAAAATAAACTATACCAAACTGGAAAAGGCTGCGATCCTGTCGGTTTATAATGCTCTTTCCAAAGCGGATATTGATCCTTCTAATGATAATGTTTTATTTATCTTTTCAACTACAAAAGGAAATGTAGAGTTGTTGGAAAAGAATGATTATGAGTCCGAGCGTATTTATCTATGGCGTTCGGCACAATTGATTGCCGGATATTTTGGAAACAGCAATGAGCCGCTTGTTGTTAGCAATGCTTGCATATCGGGCGTTGCGGCTCAGATTTCCGCAACGCGATATTTAACATCTCAAAGAGTTAAATATGCTATTGTTGTGGGTGCGGAAGTGCTTTCGAAATTTATCATTTCCGGTTTCCAATCTTTTAAGGCATTGTCTCAGGAGATATGCAAACCTTTCGATAAGAACAGGACCGGCTTGAATCTGGGGGAAGCGGCAGCTACTATTATTTATTCGATTGCCGGTTCAGAGGATCATATTCTGGATAATGCAATTGTTTTAGAAAACGGAGCCATTTGCAATGATGCAAATCATATATCGGGGCCATCCCGGACGGGTGAAGGGCTGTTTAATGCGATAACAAAGTCCATGCAGGGAATTGATAAAGAAGATATAAGTTTTATTAATGCTCATGGAACGGCTACTCCATACAATGATGACATGGAATCGATAGCAATAGGACGGTATGAATTAAGCACTGTTCCGGTGAATAGCCTGAAAGCTTATTTCGGGCATACATTGGGCGCAGCGGGCGTTTTAGAAACAATTATATCTGCCTGTGCACTGGAAGATAATGTTATCCTCAAAAGTTTTGGATGTGAAGAGCAGGGTGTTACATCACCTATACAGGTAAATACAAGTGTGACGGCATCCGGTAAAAATAGATTCTTGAAACTGATATCAGGATTTGGCGGCAGCAATGCAGCAATCGTTATAAAAAGATACACCTCAAAAAAATAGATGGAGTTGGAATTGGAAATAAAGTCATATTGCCGGATTACAAATCATAGCGTGTCTTTGAATGGGAAGGAAATACCTGTAACCCGTTCGAATGAAGAAGAAAGTATATGGTTGGACGATATCTATAGGTCATTGAAAATGCAATACCTGAAGTTTTTCAAGATGGACGGCCTTTGCAAAGCCGGTTTTCTGGCGGCGGAATTGGTATGCAACGATTGCGGTTTGGACAGAGATAACCCGAAAAGAGATACGGCAATTGTATGCGTTAATAGTTCTTCTTCTTTAGACGATGATACCGTTTACCAGCAGACGATTGAAGACAAAGATAATTATTATCCGAGTCCTTCTGTTTTTGTTTATACGCTGGCAAATATTGTAACGGGAGAAATCGCGATACGTCATAAAATTATGGGGGAGACTTCCTTCTATATTACCGAGAACTTTTCCCCGCAATATATTTGTGACACAATAAATGATGTGTTTGCAGATAATTCCGTTAACGGATTGTTATGTGGATGGACAGAATATTATCATGGCAATTGTGATGTCTTGATGATGTATATTTGCCGAAGCGACGAATCCCCGGTGAAGCTGATATCACAACATATTGCCGGCTTGTATGGTATTTAATATTCCTTGGAGCAAGTTTGTTCTTTCCGTTTCCGCTATAGTAATGTCGTGAGCTTACTTATCGGTTGTCATTATGTATGGGGAATTTTTGTAATTTTGCCTTGAATATATATGGATGTTAAAAATGAAAGTTAAGTTATTCCTTACTTTTGATCATGAGTTACCTTTAGGTGGGTTAAATACTTCGTATAAGAAAGCATTGTTTGATCCGACTCAGAAAGTTATGGACATAGCAGACAGGTATGGTATTAAAATAACCTTATTTTCGGATATTCTTTGTGCTTACAGATATAAAGAATGGGATTTCGAAGGATTTTATCTGCCGTATCAAGAACAACTCCAATATGCAATTGTAAACAGGAATGATGTGCAGTTACATATTCATCCGCATTGGTTGACCACGGGATATAACAAGAAAGAGTTTTTACCCTCTAATGATTTTACTTTATCTGATTTTAAGAATGATACATTGTTCGGAGGGATACCGGGAATTATAAAGTTTTCAATTAATGAGCTTTCCAATATATGTGTTCCGGTGGATAGCAATTACAAATGCATCGCCTTCCGGGGGGGCGGATATAATGTTCACCCCAATACGGATTTAATATTTAATAACCTGTATGATAATGGAATTTGTTATGACAGCTCTATGGCAAAAGGTTATTATTTCAGATCCGGTATATCAGAGATTGATTTCAGAAAATTACCGGATTTACCTAACTGGATTGTTGATCCGGAGGATTATCATGCCGCATTATCGGATAGAACCGGGGTGCTGGAAATTCCCATTGCTACAATACCCAAAACCCCTTTTGAAATACCGACAAAGTTCAAATTGAAGAAATATGGGTACAGGGCAGTGGAAAATAGGGGTAGAGTTATTCATAACTACTATAAAGCCGACCTGTATTCAACGATAAAGATGCTTTTTGCTGCGAGAATGCTTACGTTTGATAATCATACATTGTCATTGGATTATCTTTTAAAAATAATTCAATACAACATTAGGAAATATGAAAATAAATCGAATGAGATCATGCTTAGTGTAATCTCCCATCCCAAGAGTATGGGAAATTATTCTTTCGAATTGATGGAGGGATTTATATCTTCGATTCAGAGGTTGTACCCGGACGTGGAGTTTACTACATTTTCACAGCACCATAATATGTGGAGTCATACCAAATAACGGTGGAAAGATGGAGATAAAAAAAATAATATGCAAGATAATCCCTAATCATAAAATAGCAAAAATAAGGAATAAATACTATGTAGTACGCCAGGGATTTCATAGACCTATATCTGAGGATTTTTTCATGAATAAAGTTCTATTCAGGCTTGGTATAAACAAAGGGGATACATTGTTTATCCATAGTTCCATGGATTTCTTGAATATAGACTTTTCCCCCCTTCGGCTGTTGGATATACTGATTGATACGGTTGGGAAAGATGGGAATCTGATTTTTCCTGCCTGGCATTTTAACTACCGGGCAGAAGATTATTTGAAAGACGACAGTACTGTCTTTGATATAAAGCGTTCGCCGGCAGTAATGGGCTTATTACCTGAATTGGCAAGGAGGCTTCCGGGTGCACAGAGAAGTATTCATCCTGTAAGTTCGGTTGTTGCCGTCGGTATAAATGCGGAGGAAATAGTTGGTAGTCACGAACAATCCGTGTATCCCTGTGGGGAGTTAAGCCCTTATTATAAGATGTTGAAATATAATGCCAAGATAATAGGGCTTGGGGTTAACGCAAACTTTCTTTCGTTTGTTCATTGCCCGGAAGATATTATGGGAAAGGATTTTCCAATACAAACTCGAACCGACAAGTTGTATATAGGTAAAGTGAGATTAATTTCCGGTGAGATTGTTCATGTGGAGACACTGGCAGCGCATCAGAATATTCAGAAAAGGAATATACCTGTGTTCTTGAAGAAATATATATCAGGGGAAATCTATTCTGCATATAGAATACATGGCAGTGATTTCTATGTTGTGGATGCAAATGCCTTGTTTGATAAAATGATCGGATTGGCCAAACAAAATAAAACGATATACAATACTTGAAATGAAATATTTTATATTCAGGAATTATACAATCGAACCATTTTTTGAAGATATAAATGCTTCTTTTTCCGGATATGGAGATATTTCTTTTATTGATGAGACGGCTGATGCTTATATCTGGTTTTATCTGCCGCCATATAAGGTCAGCAGTGATATAGCTGCTAAGGAAATATCGAATTATAGTAACTTATTGGAATTGATTTTGTCCCGATTGGATCCATCCAAGCCGTTTCTTATCTTTTCTATGCAGTTGATTTATAGTATACCTTATCAACTGTCGGAGAATATATTGGAGGAGGCTATCTGCCAGTATAATCGTAGAATATATGGGATATCTGAAAATAATTTGAATATAAAAATCATTAATATATCCGGGTTTTACCGTCGCTTCTCTGAAAACGAATTGATAGACTGGAGGTTTTATTTCCTTTCGCAGATGTCTTTAAATCCTAAGCTGGCCAATGATTTTTCCCGCTGGTTTTTACGGCAATTGGATATTGTGGAAATGAAACGGAAGAAATGTATTGTTCTGGATCTGGATAATACCCTCTGGGGAGGAATATTGGGAGAAGATGGGGTGGAAGGTATAAAGATCGATGGCGATTACCCCGGTAATGCCTACCGTTTCTTTCAGCAATATTTGATGGAGTTGGGCCACCATGGGATATTACTGGCCATATGTAGTAAAAATAATGAAGAGGATGTTCTTGAAATATGGGAGAAATACCCTGATCTGATATTAGGGAAAGATAATATTGTAGCCTATAAGATTAATTGGAATAACAAAGCCGATAATATAAAGGAGATCGCTTCGGAGTTAAATATCGGGTTGGACAGTATGGTTTTTATTGATGATAGCCCGGCAGAGAGGGAATTAGTCCGGCAGATGTTGCCGCAGGTAACGGTTCCCGATTTTCCTGATCAGCCTTATCTTTTTCCTGAATTTATAAAAGGTCTTACAGAAAAGTATTTTAGCGCTTATCATTTGACCAGGGAAGATCTTTCAAGAATGCAACAATATAAAGAGAATTTTGCGCGTATACAAACCCAAGGTCGGTTTGCCGATTTTGAGAATTATTTGCGAAGCCTGGAAATGGAGTTGACGGTAGAGCCATTGGATAATGTTAATATAACGCGTATTTCACAAATGACTCAGAGAACGAACCAGTTTAATTTGACAACTCATAGATATACGGAAGCGGATATTTTGGATTTTGCGAAAAGAAAATACTGGATTTATGCTCTACGGGTAAAAGACTGTTTCGGAGATAATGGCTTGACCGGGTTAATCATTTTAGATAAAAAAAAGGAATTGGCAAGGATTGATACATTCCTTTTGAGTTGCCGGATTCTGGGAAGGAATATCGAAGATGTGTTTATGCGGTATATGCTTATGAAATTAAAAAACAGTGGTGTACATAAGATTGAAGCTTCCTATATCGGAACCTCAAAAAATGGCCAGGTTGCTGATTTTTATGACAGAATAGGCTTTGAGTTGAGGAATAACAATGAAGGAACTAAGAATTACTATTTGAATCTTAATAGATTTGAATATAATGTTGAGGATTTATATCTAATAAAAGAAAAATGAGAGAAAGAATAAAATCCGTTATAAAACGGGTATTTAAATTAAATCATGTCAGGGATGATATATCGCAAAGTAACTGTGATCGGTGGAATTCATTAGGTCATTTGAATTTGATCGTAGAATTGGAGATGGAATTTGATGTCTCTTTTAAACCGGAGGACATTATCGAGATAAAATCATTGGATATGATTGAAAAGAAATTAAACTCTTTTATTGCTGCGCGATAATATTCCGGTATCAAACGATTACTATAACATGAGTTCGGGATTTATATCTCATTCCATCAATGATTTGTCGAGTTTTAATATTGGAAAATCTTACAAACGAATGTAGAATCCCATTATATGAAAACAAAATATAGTAAAATAACGTTCCCTGATATAATAAAAGTATCAAATAAAGTAAGATAATCTATTTTTTTAGGGACTGTTTGATATAAAATACTGTTTCAAAAATGCCGGGCATACTTTCATAGTATTGCGAAATCGTCCCCGATGCTCCGGTCATACTTTCGCATAGTTGCGAAACCGTCTCCGATACTCCGGTCATATTTTCGCATAATTGCGAAACTGTCCCCGATGCTCCGGTCATACTTTCGCATAATTGCGAAACCGTTCCTGATGCTCCGATTATACTTTCGCATGGTTGCGAAACCGTCTCCGATGCTCCGGTTATACTTTCACCATGTTATGAAACCGTTTCCGGTATGCCGGGCATGATCCCGTGAGTATTTTCCATTATTATTATTGTTTTCAGATTATTTTATTTCCTGCTGTAACCCAACCGGGCTTCAAAAAGACTGTCGTAATTATAAGAATAACATGAGTTTGGGATCAAACAAACAATAAATCAAAATATTATATAGTAGTGATTGAAATTTTTATTAGACTTGTCAAAAGTTAAGATAAAATGAATAGGGATTCACTCCGTTGAGCTCGCAAGCTCGGTTGTTTCATCGTTTCTCCTCACAGTGACGGAAATGCGTCATTGCTAACTTCATCCGCACCAGAACGCGAAGCAGGTAAGAGTAGTGAGACTTTTAAGCGAACTAATCCCTTCAAAAGAAAACGGATACTGAAACAAGTTACCAATGACAGAGATTATCTCACTTCGCTTCGATGCTCTCACATGCTTTGCATTCGGATGCTTCGTTCCTCGCAATGACGCTCTTAACCAACATATTGCCGTTATTGCGAGGAGTGAGGGACGAACGACGTGGCAATCCCTGGCAAAAGAGCGATTTTTCTTTTCAGTTACTGTCATTTCTCACTGTTTGATTGTTTATTATTTACCATTCAGTATGATACAGGTTTATTCAGAGCGAGGAACGAAGCACCTGGGGCACGAAGTGTAGCGGAAGCATCGAAACACAGTGAGATAACTCCTAAGTCAATTTTTGACAACTTTAATATATATCTTATAATAGACTTTCCTTCCGGAAGATTTTTGTTACGCGGTCAAAAATTCCTGTCAGATAGGCGATAGTCATTCCATAATTGGAGACCGGAATACCAAGATCAACGATTTGTTTGATCCGGACCGAAACTTGTTTGTCCGTAACCATACAAGCACCGCATTGAATCGCCATAGCATATTTGTCAAGTTTGGGTAGAGGGGAAAGGGCAGATGTCATTTCAAAATGAATATCCTTACCGGTAGTGGCGCGAATAAGATTTGGGATCTTATGATGCCCGATATCTTCACAAGAGACGGGGTGTGTGCAGGATTCTAACATTAAAACGGTATCGCCGTCTTGTAGCTTGCTTAAATAGGGTGTTCCTTTGAGGTAGTTTTCAAAGTTCCCTTTTGCCCGCGCTAATATAACACTGAAACTGGTTAATGGAATATCCAATGGAACCAGTTTGGAAACGGTATCAAAAACCTGGCTGTCTGTGATTACTAAGTCCGGGGTTTGTTTTTGTAAATACATTTCCAACTCCTCCGGTTGAAGTCCTATGGCAACAGCATGATTGTCCAAGACATCCCGGATTAATTGTACCTGGGGTAATATCAATCGTCCTTCGGGAGCTTCCCGGTCTTGAGGCATCACCAACAGGAT
Organism: Bacteroidales bacterium; assembly: GCA_031553535.1. Taxonomy (GTDB): domain Bacteria; phylum Bacteroidota; class Bacteroidia; order Bacteroidales; family WCHB1-69; genus JAIROC01. The sequence goes on from JAVBLM010000049.1 coordinate 59,570, forward strand.
CAGATCATCTTTTTTAATAATATCACCAATTAATGATTTTGCCGTATAAGCGGTAGGAGGCGTTATTTCAACTATTTTTTTTATCAGCTCATCCATACCTGTTTTACCAATAGCACTGGTTTCCAGGACAGGGACGTTGTATTCACTCAATTCCCTTTTCAAAGAATGGGATAGGGGAATTAAGTCTGATTTGTTATGTACAATCAAGTAAGGTATCAGGGATGATTTCAGCTCGGCAATAATTTCTTTTTCGAATTCTCCCAGAAGGTTGCCGGTTAATACAATTATAGCAACGTCAATGGTTTTGAGGACTTCTTTGGTTTTTTTGATACGCTTTTCTCCCAGCTGTCCGGTATCATCCAATCCGGCTGTATCTACCAGAACGGCCGGGCCCATTCCAAAGAGTTCAATGGTTTTTTTTACCGGATCGGTAGTTGTTCCTGCTTGCGGTGATACGATAGCGATATCCTGATTGGCAATTGCATTAATCAAGGAGCTTTTTCCTGTATTCCTGCGTCCGAAAATGCCTATAAATACTCGTTGGGTTCCCATAATTTTTAATTTGCAAAAATATATAAAATTATTAGTTTGATAGAATCTGTCTTTTAAATTTATTGAGCTGTTAAACTGTTGAGTTGGTTATTCGGTTCTGCTTGTTGTGTATTGCCTTTTTCTATTTTTTTCTGTTGATCTCGCAGATTTTCGCGGATTTATTTAACCGTAAGGGGATACGAAATTTTCAATTCTTCATTCTCCATTCTCAATTTATAGAAAAAGGCATGCATCCCCATAACTTAGGAAACGAAAGTCATGGGAAATGGCATACTTATAGATGTTTTTCCATTCCCCTCCGACAAATGCGGAAATTAATAATAATAAGGTACTTTGCGGTTGATGAAAGTTAGTGACAATTCCTCTCACCATTTTAGGTTGATAATCAGGTGTGATCATTAAAGCGGTAGACGCATGCAGGGTATTTATGTCGTTTTTATCCATGAAATTTAAAATAGCCTGTAGCGATTGTTCCACGCTTAGCTGTTTTGGAATTAATGACTCGTATACTTCCCATTGGGCAATGTGTAACAGGGAATTATTTTCAGAAATATATTCCTGATTCGAAGCTGCTAATTTTACCCCTATCCAATACAAACTTTCCAGAGACCGGGCGGTAGTAGTCCCTACGGCAATGATCTTTTTATCCTTATAATGTAAAAATTGTTTGATGGATCCTTTTGTGAAAAGCAATTGTTCACAATGCATGGTGTGATTTTCAATACAGGTTTCGGTGACCGGCTTAAATGTACCTGCCCCGACATGCAATGTAATATATTCTGTCGGAATATTTTCCTTTCTGATTTTTTCTAAGACTTCTGTTGTAAAATGTAATCCGGCCGTAGGTGCCGCAACCGATCCTTTTTCTTTGGCATAGATGGTCTGATAACGTTCCGTGTCATCATGTATTGCTTTTCGTTTGATATAAGGAGGCAATGGAATGTTGCCGACACTGTCCAATACTTCTGCAAAAGATAAGGTTTCGGGAGCCCAGCTAAATCGTATCCGGAAAGATGCAGAAGAATGTTTTCCTATTCTTTCCGCATGTAAAATACCTGATGATTGCCCCCCATAGTTGAATTCAAGGCTTAATGGAGTGGTGAACCGTTTATTATTGCCGACAAAACATTCCCATTCGCAACATCCTTTTGTCTCAAAGATAAGAGAATGTATCGTAGTAGGAGCTAATGGTTCCAGGCAGAATATTTCTATTATCGATCCTGTTGGCTTCGGAAATAAAATCCGGGCCTGTATTACGCGTGTATTATTAAAAACCAGTAAACTATCACCGGGAAGATATTGCGGTATGTGTTTAAAAGTATCTTCGGAAATAGTATTGTCTTTAAAAATTAGTAATTTAGACTCATCCCGGTTTTTACAGGGAGAAAAAGCAATCTTTTCTTCCGGTAGATTATAATTATAATCGTTTATATTAATGTTTTTTGGATTATTCATTTAATAATCGTATAATCTGATTGACATCAATTTCATTCATACACTTAAAGTGCTGCTTGGGACATTGTTCAAACCCTAATTTGGAACAGGGACGGCATCGTAAATTTGTGTTTTCAATAATATGGTAATAATTCGGATGCAGGGGCATGTACGGATACATCCCAAAAGACGGAACGGTGTTTCCCCAAACGCTTACAATCGGTTTATTGAGTGCTGCCGCGATATGCATTAATCCGGTATCTCCCGTTAATATTATTTTTGATACATTAATACACGCAGCAGATTCTCTCAGCGTAAGTTTACCACACAAATTGATAATATCTTTCTTTACTTTTAAACAAATCTCATTTGCCGGTTCAATCTCATTTGCTCCACCCAACAAAACGATAGTATGATCGATTCTTTTGCCTATTTCTATCAGCTTTGAAACCGGAAGTTGTTTAGTTTTATGTTGGCTCCCCATTGCAATGGCAATAAAAGGCCGTGGAATGTTATATGTATTGATTTTATTGTAATCTTCGTCTTTAATGAAGAAATCCAATCCCTGGCAATCGTTTTTTATCCCGGTAGGTAATCTTTTTGTCGCAGCAAAATATCTATCCACCACATGTATATCCGGTAGTAGGTTTATTTTAAAGTTAACCAATATCCATTTGAGGATGTTTAATTTAGGAAATGTTGCATAGGGAGCGTTTAATCTTTTACCCAGTTTATTGGATCTGAAACTATTCTGCAGGTCGATAATATAATCAAATTGTTCACTTATCAGGTGTTCCAATAAATGAGTGTCGCTTTTGGAATAGGAATGTATCTTTCGAAGGTAAGGATTTGTTTCCAGTATGTTTTTATATTCAGGCTTGCATAGGTAGTGTAATTCGGACTCAGGAATTTGTTGAACAATACATCGTATGATTGGTGTAGTTAATACAATATCTCCAATGCTGCTAAAGCGGATAATGAGGATTTTCATTGCAGAATAGCTTAATAATAATAAGGCTTTTCTATTTCTTTTTTCTTTTTCACTTGTTCTGTCCTCTTTTCATTCAGCATATATACTAAATAGAATGTCAAACTATTATTGTATTGTTTTCTTGTTTCTGCGGGAGTATAGATTGTTCTGGGATAAGAACGGGTACGAAGTGGTACCATGGAGTATTCAAACCGGAATCCGAATTTTAATTGTTGCCATATGCGGATACGTATATCCGCCATAACCGTAAAATCGTTTGGACTGAGTTGTTTGACCGTATCGTATGTTTGTTGTACATCATACTCCTGTTCTTTAGACGAGAACATTCTGTTATAGGCAAATCCAATTCCAAAACTCCATCTTTCCCTGTCCGTATAATGTAAAAGAATAGGAATAGAAACATAATTTAATCGTAATAAATATTCAAATTTGCCTTTTGATAAGTTTGAAACAGTATCTTGGGCACTGTAATAATAGTTTTTCTTTCGGGCGCCCTTTTGATTGAGTAGGATTTCCATGCTGAAAGACCAGGGTTTATATTCCTGTCCCTTTTTAAAACTGAAAGGAAACATGACCCCTATACCGGCATGAGCACCAACCTGTCTGTATCCAACCTGTTGGTCGCCATCTACTTGCGAAAGATTGACCCCTCCGATAATTTGTCCCTTAAAAACTTGGGCATCGGCCAAAATCAGGGTCATAAAGAATAGACAAAAAAAGAGTAACGATTTTTTAAGAAGGAGCATACGATTGGTATTTACATTACAAAGATATAATTTTTTTATTCTAACGGGATAAAAAAGCGAAAAGTATTTGTCCGGCAGGATTAACGTTAGAAAGTGAAATTTCGTTGGGGAACTTTTTGTTATTTTCAAAAAAACTTCAATTATTTCTTGACCTAAATTTCATTGTCAGGGATTTTTTGTGTTATTTTTGCAGCTAAAATATTCAATAATCATAATATTATCATAAATCAAAGATTTTATACTATGTACGATATCAAAAATTTCGAGAAAATATATACTGGAAAAACGAAAGATGTTTATCGGTTGACAAATGGAAGCCTTCTCCTTCAGTTCACAAATAAAACCACGATGAATGATAATGGAGAAGAAGATCCGGGTGGAAATAAAATAGGAAAAGAAGTTGCCGGAAGCGCCCGCGCGTGTATTTTGATGACGCAACACTTCTTCAAGCTGTTTGAAGATGCGGGTATTCCCACTCATCTTATTGCCGTTGATGTTGACAATCTGCAAATGGAAGTAAAACCGGTGGTTACGATTGGGAAGGAACTCTTTGTAAATGAAACCGGTGGAATTGAATGGATATGGAGAAACAGATTTACCGGCAGCTTTCGCAAGATTTTCGGACGATATAACAAAAACCTGAAAGACGGGGATGTATTTCCATTCCCGGTCGTGCATGCTACTGTAAAAGACGATGAAGCAGGTGATCCTTATATTGAAAAAGATTTTTTAGATGCATTAGGTATTTTACCCGGTAATGATTATGAAGTTCTAAAAGAATACACCAAGAAGATAGGAAAGATATTATACGAAGAGTTTCAAAAGCTTGGATGTGATATCTGGGACTTTAAAGTTGAGTTTGGACGCGATAAAAACGGAACTTTGATTTTGATTGACGAGATTGGGCCCGGCAGTGCCCGCGTTTACAAAGGCGGAAAGAAAATGGAAAAAATCGAAATAGGGGAGTTGTTCGGATAAATTACAAGTTAATGGAGAGAAGTAAAAAGTGTGCGGGCGAAATAGCGTCATCGGACTTGACCCGCACCCGAACGCAAAGAATGTGAGGGGCATCGAAACATAGTGAAATAATCTCTCATTGACAGAACCTCGCAGGTTTTTTCTTTAATCTTGAATTCTCAATTTTCTTCACTTTCTTTTGATGCAATAACCATTCTTATTTCGCCATAACTTATTTCACCTTTGAATGAGGCATATACTCCGCTTAATGAAGATGATGTTTTCAAAGCAGCTTTTATTTTATTTTCTTTCTCTTCACTGATAAAATTCCGCAAGGGAATATCTTTTGTTTTTATATAATGAGTCAAATGCCCTTCGATGGTTGTGGGGGTGAAATTTCGGCTTTTTGCAATTTCATCTATTGACAGTCCTTGCTTATACAAGTCAAAACTGACTTTTTTTGTATCCGGTTTCTTTTCTTTCGGCTGTTTTTCTTTTTTCTCTCTGGGTTTGCGTTCCCGTTTTGATTGCTTTTCGTGTATGAGCGATTCCAAATCGTTTTCGTGACAATATTCCAGGATAATATCCAAAAACTGTTGTCCGTATTTGGCGACTGTAGCTTGTCCAAAACCGGTGATCTTTAACATGTCATATAAGGTTAAAGGAAGATAAGTCGCCAATTCTGTCAACCCTTTAGTGCTGGAAACCATATATAGGGGAATGTTGGAAGCATCGCATATTTTTCTGCGCAAATCGGCCAACCGGCGATACAAAACCGGATAACGTGCCTCCGTTTTGCCGGATTGATTGCTCCCTGCATACGAATTAATTGAAAAGAACGGCACAACCAGGTTGTTTCTGGCATTATAATATTGTTCTACCGAGAAACTTCCTTTTATATTCTGGAAAATATGTTGTTTTTCTTCGACAGAAGCAAAAATCGTTTGCAAGTCATCATTATATTCCATTGCATTACCCTTGCTGTCGGTTACTGCCGGGGATTTTTTTAATTTGTCGGAAACGATTTTCAATTGCTGGGAAAAATAATCCACTGCCGAAGAAATACGCTCTTGCAGTTGCCGTTCGTATGAAGAATCCATGGCAATTATCCGTTGCAATTGATTCTGAAATTTAATAGCAACATCCTCAATCGTTGAAATCTCTACTTGTATACTTGATAAAAACGGAATGGTTTCTTCATTAAAAGAGGAACCTTTTTCTTTTACAAAGTCTGTCAACCGATTGCATTGTCCGGTAATGGATTTGAAATCGAAAAGAGAAAGCAGTATTTTTCCTTCAAACTCTTTTTTCGATATGTCTAATTGATTATTTAATATGTCTTTGGGAGCTTTCTGCTTTCCATGTTCGATTATATTTTGGTCGGTCTCTAAACTTTGGCGGTTTATTTGGCTTCGCAGAACCATTCCGTCCAACGAACGGCAACGGCTCAACGCCACATACACTTGTCCGGGAGCAAATGCTTTTCCCGCATCAATTATCACTTTGTCAAACGTTAATCCCTGGCTTTTGTGAATCGTAATTGCCCATGCCAAACGCAAGGGATATTGTTGAAAAGTTCCCAAAACAGCTTCTTCAATTTGTTTGGTGTTAGGGTTTGATGAATAGGAAACATTTTCCCACATCTCCTGTTCAACGGAAATAATTTCTTCTTCTCCTGTACATTTTATCCAAATCTCATCCTCTTCAAAAGCAACAATTTCGCCGATTTTTCCATTGAAATATCTTCTTGGTGTCTCTTTGTCATTTTTGAGGAACATAACTTTTGCCCCTATTTTAAATTCCATGATCTTTTCGGTCGGATAACTTTTTTCAGGGTAATCACCTTTGACTGTCGCTTCAAAACTTCTTTTTTTACCTTTGAGTTTATCCAGTTCATTGTTGTTGATGTTGTCGGCGATGTAATTATGCGTAGTTAAAGTTATATAGGAACCATCTTCCGATGGTTTGAAATCCGGTTTGTACAGACTTTGCAGCAAATTGTAACTTTTTTCGGAAATGATATTATTCCTTACTTCGTTCAACAATTCAATAAATTTCATATCGCTTTGACGGAATATCTTGTCAAATTCGATATACAGAGGTGTTTGTTGTTTGATAGCATGACTGTCGAAAAAGTAAATGCTTTTATAATACGGTGAAAGTATTTCCCATTCATCTTCTTTATATACAGGAGAGAGCTGATACATGTCACCGATAAAAATAAGTTGAACGCCACCAAAAGGCTCGTTTCTTTTATATCTGTAATGCCGGAGAATGGTATCAATTTCATCCAGTACATCTGCCCGAACCATACTTATTTCATCGATAACAAGTAATTCCAATTCATGCAACAGTCTGCGGCGGGTGCTATTCATTTTTAGCTTGGAGAGCAATTCTCTTTTGTTTTCTTCGGTTGGGATAAAAGGCGAAAACGGTAGTTGGAAAAAGGAATGGATTGTTACGCCGCCTGCGTTAATAGCAGCTACGCCGGTTGGAGCCACAATAGCCATTTTTTTCTTTGTCTGCTCTTTCAGTTTCTTCAGAAAAGTGGTTTTCCCCGTTCCTGCCTTTCCTGTCAAAAAAAGCGAACGATTGGTGAACATTGCAAAATTATATGCGATGTTATAATATTGGCTTGTTTCTTGAATATGCGTTCCCTGTTGATTCGACTTTTCCATAGTTATAGATGCTGGTTATATTTTTTTAGAACCTGACCGATTCTTAGAAATCTCATTAGTTTTACAAAAATAATAAAAAGGGATTAATTATTTTCTTAGTGGCTATTATTATTTTATAGAAGGTTATAGCGTCTTGAGTCATTGTTTGTATCTGAATTTCTTCTTTTTTTCTTCCATTTCCTTCTACTTTTTAGCAGATTAGATATTGAATGAAAATGTAACATGAATTCTGATAAGCTATAAATAATTCTATCTTACTTTGATATTCATTTATTTAGATATGTTTTTCTCATTCGTAGATGATTATTGAAAAAAGAGCGGAAGAAAGAGTTTTGTATTGAAAAAATGACGAAATTTGCAGACTTATAAATTTTTAAATTAAAAAATAAATTATGCCAGTAAAAATTAGATTACAAAGACGTGGAAAGAAAGGGCAACCATTCTATCACGTAGTAATAGCGGATGGTCGTGCACCCCGAGATGGACGGTATATTGAGAAAATTGGCACATACAACCCGCTAACACATCCAGCTACAATCGTGCTTAACTTTGACAGAGCTTATCATTGGATTGCTTGTGGAGCTCAACCTTCAGATACAGCGCGTATGATATTGAAACGGGAAGGTATTTATATGAAAAAACACCTTATGGGTGGTGTTCAGAAAGGTGCTTTTACGGAAGATCAGGCAGAAGCAAAGTTAGCTGCATGGAAAGAGGATAAAACTCGCAAGCTGAGTGATATGAAATTGGAAGTTATCAACTCGAAAAAGTCGGTAATGAAAAAGCGTATTGAAGCTGAGACAAAAGTAAAAGAAGCAAAAGAGGCTGTGGTAAATGAAAAACGCCAGGCAATTTTAGCAGCAGAAGCAACTAAAAGAGCGGAAGCACAAGCAGCAGTGGCAGCAGCCGAAGCAAAAATAGAAGCAGAAGAACAAACTTCGGAAGTTCCGGAAATTTCGGAACCTGCAGAAGAACCGGTAGCGGAAACAACACCGGAAATAACATCTGAAAATACTGAACAAGCCCCTGAAGCAGAAGAAACTCCTTCTGCGGAATAATTTCAAACCATGTTTGAAGATTATTTCTATTTAGGTAAAATAACAAAAAAGTTTGGTCTCAGAGGAGAACTCGTGGTTTATCTGGATACGGATGAACCGGAGAAATATCACACAATGGAATCGGTTTTCTTTGATATGGAAGGAGAGCCGGTTCCTTTTTTTATAGAAGAAATCAAAATAAAAAGCAGAAATCAATTAATTGTCCTTTTTCAGGATATTGATGATGCTTCGTCGTCACATTATATAGATACGGATTTATATTTGCCGATGTCGATGTTGCCCAAGCTTACCGGAAATAAATTTTATTATCACGAAATAAAAGGTTTTACGGTTATTGATAAAAACAAGGGAAATTTAGGAATATGCAATGATGTGTTAGACTATACCCATCAGGCTATTATGCAGGTTTTGGGTGATAAGGGGGAAGTACTTATCCCACTTGTTGATAAGTTCATAAAAAATGTGGATAGGGACAACAGGATTATTGAAATAGAAGCTCCCCCCGAGTTGATAGAATTATACATCGGATCGTCTTGACATAGGTTTTCATCCTGGAAAGTAATTGAAAATTTAAGATTCAAGATTCTGCGAAAATTCTGCGAGCTTTGCGGAAAAACAAAAATGCAACAAGCGGAAAGGGTAAAACCGATAAAGCAGATAAAAAATTAACTATTTATCATTAATCATTCACCATTATTTGTAACTTCCTGTAACTTCGTTTAACTTGTGTTACTTCCAATCCCAAATTAGTTTAATAATGCTATTGAAATTATGCCTGCAAATGATTTGAATTTTATCGAAGCAAAAACAATATTATCCAAGTTGAGGCAAACTGATAATTTCTTTGGACTAACTTATAATATGAATTTGTATAGAGGTTGCCAACACGGTTGCATCTATTGCGATACGCGAAGCGATTGTTATGGAATAGGGGATATTTCGAAAATTTCCGTTAAACAAAATGCTTTGAAATTGCTTGAAAAAGAACTTGCTTCCAAACAAAAGAAAAAAGGAACCATTGGGACAGGCTCTATGAATGATCCTTATATGCCCATTGAAAAAGACCTTAATTTAACGAGAAATGCACTTCAACTAATTGCCGGTAAAAAATTCCCGGTACATATCATTACCAAAAGCGATTTGGTTGTTCGTGATATGGATATTTTACAAGATATCACAAAAACATATGCGGCTGTTAGTTTTACGATAACTACGTTTGATGATGAACTGGCTCGTAAAATTGAGCCAAATGCATCTTCGTCTTCTTCTCGATTCAAGGCTTTGGAATCTCTTGCCGGAAAAGGCATCTATACAGGTATTACACTAATGCCTTTATTGCCTTTTATCAATGATACAAAGGAAAATATAGAGAATATCCTGAAAATGGGCAAGGATATGGGAGCCTCTTATGTTATCCCCGTGTTCGGGTTGACAATGAGAGATAATTCCAGGGACTATTTATATAAATCGCTTGATATTAATTTCCCCGGTATAAAAGAAAAATATCAAAACTGTTTTGGTAATAAATATATTTGCAATAGTTTGAACTATGATGATTTATCTTCTACATATCAGAAGCTTTCAAATAAGTTGGAATTGCCTTATTCTATGAAATTCTATTCAGCGAAAGAAGAAAGTAAACAATTATCTTTGTTTTAATTTTAGTTCGGTTTTATTTATCATTTCATCAATACTTTTTATGTATTAATGCCAAAAGAAAATTTTTCACCTATCCTATTTTTCATTTTCTTGCTCGTAGAACGTAGGTGTAGGTTCTAAAAGCAACGCAATTCCTTTTACTTCTCCGATACAGAGCCAGTTATTGCAAAATTCCTCTACGGTATAAGTTATTAATCCACTGCTTGGGTCGGCGACAAGCACCTCATTCCCTGTTTTCTCTAAAGTAGAGGTGTCTCCCATCTTTTGGAGTGGCTGAGGAAGGTGATAAACCACAATGAAATGTTTCTGTTTCCAATGTACGATACAAGGCAAAGGGGCATCTTCTACCAATTTTTCAAAGCCAATACGTACCCCTATTGTTTTAAAGCCCAATCTCTCTGCTGCATCGCTTATGCCTAACATACGTACTCCTGCATGGGTAGCATAACACATCTCCCGCAGTTTTTGTATCGTATAGGTTTTACCGTAATGCTTGGCTATCATTGCCAAACAAACGACACCACAGTCCATTTGGCCGAATTGCGGGATAAAAGGGAATTTAGACATAAAAAAATTATTTACTATTTAAAAGGAATTTGGAATTTTTCTAATTAATAAATATGTCTTTTTTATTGTTTAATATTATTTTGTTCCAATTCATGTCTTAACAATAAGTAATTTTCCCACTGATTACGCCAAGGAACACAATGATAAAAGCTTTTATTATTAAATTTGTTTTCGATACGCTTGTGCGGACAACCTCCTCTACATACAGGTAATGAAAAGCAATTCCGGCAAGTGGGGTCTTCAAAAGGATTAGCGCCATACAAATATTTGTTCAAAAGTGTATTATTAGTTATGGAAACTATTCCGTTTTCTCCTATTTCTCCTACTTTATATTCTTGGTTTCCTATAATTTCCCAACATTTATACACATTTCCTTCTGCATCAAATACCCAACAATTATTATTTCTTACGGCACATTCGGTAATCGTGTCACAAGGATAGATTAGTCTAGAATCACGAGTATGTAACGATACTTCTTTAGAAAAAGTAAATTTATCTGTATCGTATCTAAATAGACGCGGATTTTCATCGCTCGCCTTTGTGGTTTGTATAATAAATGCGGGTACTACATAGATATTATTGTTATTATAACGATTTTTAAAAAAGTCATACACTTTTAAAAAGTCATTTTTGTTTTCTTTATCGGTATTAACACGGATACACAATCGTATATTGTTATTTTCCATCACATTAAGTTCGTCTATGTTATGGATAATAGTAGCAAATGTGTCTTTATCCGTCTCTGTATATTTTTTATTATTATGTGTTTCAGGCATTCCATCAATTGAAACCTGAATATGTCGTATGTTGCAACGAAGTAACAAGTCAATATTTTCCCTTGTTAAGAAATATCCGTTTGTAATGATGTTTGCATTAATGCAGGTAAATTTCTGTTTATCTATTTTTTCTGAAATATTTTCTATAATATGAGGAGCTAAAAGAGGTTCGCCTCCAAACCATGTTAGATTGAGCGTATTTATGTTATTATGCCTATTGATAAAATCAACTATTTGTTGAACTGTTTTATCACTCATATGGCCCTTTTTCTTATTCTCAAAACAATAGGGGCATGAGAAGTTACAATCCATAGTAGGAGCAATTGTTATTACTAATACATTATTTAACCTCCTCTGCTGTTCTATTATTGATTGGAAACTGAAAAAATCTTCTTCCTCATTATCTGTAATTACTCTTTTTTCATATAATTTACTCCATAATTCATCATTTTCGACAGTATCGATTACATTGGTTCCATCTTCCTGTTTCTTTTTTAAAAATAAATAAAGTTCATTATTTATTTCGCCGAAATAATTTGTAAGGGAATTATATATAAAAAACGTATTGTCTTTACTAATTAATTTTGTATGTCTTGATATTTTCATAGGATATTATTCATCAAACAATAATCTATTTATCTTGATTCACCGAATCCGGTTTTTATCGACCTTCTCCCCATTCCATTATATATCGAAACATTATTCCATCGGGATTATCAGGTTTATACGGAATCTCTATGCCTATAAAGAAAGTTAATTCTTTTTTTATCCATGAACCATCTTTTAAATATTCTGCCGGATTCCATTGAGGAATACGATTGAGAACCCGCAGAAATTCTCTACCAATCTTTGTCTTATGATCATACGTTACAATCCTTGTTCTATTACTATCATATGTCTCTACTCCCTCGTCCATAACATATTTAGGTTTTCCGGAAGCATATATTGTACATATTATATCCATACGCCCTTTTTTCAAAGTGGTATCTGTTACCAAATTCAGATTCAAATTTTCATTTAAAAAACGGCGAAGTTCCTCTGTTTCTCCCGGCTTATCTCCCGGAATAGACGGTGGTCTTTTCTGTTCCCGTGGTGTTCTCGCATATTCAGTCTTTATCTGTCCCTGTACAAAGGAAAAGGAAGCAAAAATTAGACAAACTGTTAATATAAGCGGTTTCATATTTATTAAGTACTATTATACATTCCTATTTTAAAATTATTTGTATTTCATTACTTTTTTCGCTGCCTCCTGTTTGTAAATAAGTGTATATGTCGGTAGATGATAATTCGTCTGCTTGTATTTTGATACTTTCCTGAAATTTTATTGGCCAAAATAAAGAAACACCAATCCATTAGGGTCATCAGGTTTGTATGGGATCCTTGCAAGTATAGAGAACTTAATTATCTCTTTTCCCCATAAACCATCTTTTATTAAATGTTCTCTATCTCTCCATTGAATGAGATGGGCAACCCGCAGAAATTCTCTGCCAATCCTTTTATTTCCGGTGTCTTCCAAGAAATATTTAGGGTTCCCTAATGTATCTATTACACATACTACTTCCACCGCTCCTTTTGCCAGACTGGTATCTGTTACCATCTTCAGGTTAAGATTTTCATTAAAAAAATGGCGACACGCCTCCATTCCACCCGGAAAAGGAACCTCGTAATTTTCATGATACTCAGAAAGTCCCAAAGAATCTGTCTGCCCCTGTACAAAAGAGGCTACAAAACACACACAAACTATCAATATAAGTGGTCTCATATTTTTTATTATTACGTGATATTATACATTCCTATTTCAAAATCATTTGTATTTCATTACTTTTTTCGTTGTCTCCTGTTAATACACACATGTATATACCGGCGGATGGTAATTCGTCTGCTTTTATTTGTATGCTTAATGTGCCGCGGTCTGTAATATCAAGAGTTTTTATTATAGAGCCCTCCATATCATGTATGTGGAATTCTGCTTTTTGAATGATTTCCGGTATATAACATGCAATAGTTGTTATCGTATCAAACGGATTAGGATGGTTTTGAAATACGATTATCTCTTCCATTTCCCCTTTCAAAATCATTTGTATTCCATTACTTTCTTTGCCGTCCCCTGTTAATACATAGACGTATGTACCGGCAGATGGTAATTCTTTTGCATGTATTTGTATGCTTATTGTTCCGCGGTCTTTAATATCAAAGTTTTTTATTATAAAACCTTGAATATCGCGTATGTGTAATTCTGCTTTTTGAATAGTTTTCGGAATATAGCATTCAATAGTTGTTCTCTTATCAAACGGATTGGGATAGTTTTGAAATACGATTATATCTTTCCCTTCTGCTCCCGCTTCTGGAAAAAAAACTTCGCAACTGCCTATTATAAGACGGGAATGTTGTGATAATTCAGTTATTATTTCAGGTTCCTTTACAGATGCACCTCCTCCCCACGAGACAAGGCTGGTGCTACTAGAATATGGGTTCGCCCCACCACCACATGTTGCAGCGAATGCTGAGGTATGACATCCTGTTATCCAAAAGCAATTAGAACAAGTATACATACCATCAGCACCCTTATCAGCAGTACTAGAACAAGAGGTGCCAACATATATGGAATCAGAACCACCACCACAGCTCTTAAGCTCATGATAACAATTCATAACAACCGTTAATGGGTTACAATGACTTGCCGCTCCTCCTGCAATATCCCACATTTCATTTCTTCCCATGCGTCCTTCTTCTATTGTTCGAAGGGTAAAATCTAATTCTTTTACTTTATCGTTCATTTTTTTTTCATTTAAACTACCTACTCTTTGAGGGGCTTTTCGGTAACCGCCCATACACAAATATTTTCTTTGCAAAATAGAAAAAAAATTAATACAAAATACAATAAAATAAAAAAAACATTATTTTGTTGTATGTCAAATAAATAAAATTGATATTTTTATAAATCAAAGGCAGGCCTTCTGCAGGGATGAAAATATGTAAAAGTAAAAAACCAATGCAATTTTGCATGAAAATTATAAAAATTGCGGAAAAAATAATAATTAACTATGGTGAATTATTTACATTCATTTTGTGGATTTATTGTGAAAAATGAGGTTGCAAGGTAATAAAAAGGAAGGCATGTAACGATGTTGTCAATAAAGCAAAATTGACTTCTATATTATTGCAATTACAGCCGGCCTTTGAAAGTCGTCCGATTGGCTTTGGAACAAATGTAAGATAATATGAAAACAAAAATAAGAGGTTTCAAGAAAGTCTACAGGCGTTTTGCTTTTTCGTTTGGATCTTTCAGCAAATGTTGAAAATCTCCCGCTATTTACTTTGGGTCTTTCAGCAAATGTTGAAAGCCTCTCGCTATTTACTTTGGAACTTTCAGCAAATGTTGAAAGTCTCTAGCTATTTACTTTGGATCTTTCAGCAAATGTTGAAAATCTCCCGCTATTTACTTTGAAGCTTTCAGCAAAGTCTGAAATGATTAAACTATTTGCTTTAGAGGTTTCGGAAACACCCGAAAGAACTACGTACTTTTGTTTCTAAATGTATGTTATGAATGATATCCGGAAGATGTCTATTCTTTGATTGAATGACGGATATTTGTGTGAGGCGCACTATTATATGCCTTTTAAATTCTAATCCGGTTTTAATCTCAGGTTTATTGTTTTCTAATCTTTTTCAAAATTAAATCTAATACATAAGAATTACTTTTGTATCGTAAAAATTATGTACCGAACATGAATAGATTTCTTTGGGTATTAGTAAGTTTTTTTTGTTTTGTGGGTGTATCTTCTCAGGCTCAACAAGTACAGAAAATGACATTGGAGGAGATAGAAACCCTGTTTTTGAAGCAGAACTTGCAACTTATAGCAGCGCATTATAATATCGATATTGCGGATGCGGCAATTACACAGGCTAAATTATGGGAAAACCCTTCCTTTTCTATCGGTCAGGTAAATTTCTGGAGTACCCCTTCTCAACGGGAAGGAGAAGCCGAAGTTATTCCGCCGTTATTTGGAAATTTTGCCAGAAATACCGAATTCTCATTGGAACTAAGCCAGATGATTCAAATCGCGGGGCAGAGGAGAAAACTTATGAAAATGGAGAAAGTCTCCAAAGAAATGATTATCGGCGAGTTTGAAGATGTTTTGAGAGGGCTTAAGACAGAACTGCGAAAGTCGGTCAGTGAAATTGTCTATCTACAAGAATATCGAATAATCTTATTGAGCCAACAACAAATCCTCAATCAACTTGTCTCGACATACCGGCAACAGGTTTCGCAAGGGAATGTCGGGAAAAATGAATTGTTACGATTGCATTCTTCTCTTTTGGATATAGAGAACGAATTGCATGAAATTCAGATGGAATACAATGAACAACAAAAAGTACTAAAAACCCTATTAAACCTTGGCCCGATGACAGTTGTTGAAATTGATGATGTTAAAATCCAATATAAAGATCCTCAAGATATTTCTTTGGAGAATATGCTGGTTTTTGCTACTGAGTCTCGCCCCGACTTGAAAAGATTACAATTGCAGACACAGTATTACGAAAAATCTATTGCTTACGAAAAATCACAACGTGCTCCTAATTTAGAGTTGAGTGTTAGCTATGATCGTTATGGAGGTGTTTGGAAAAACTTTGTTGGTTTTGGCGTAAGCATAGATTTGCCGGTTTTGAATCAAAATCAAGGGAATATACGAATTGCGGAGTATAGCAAAGAACAAAACCATCATTTGGTATTACAGCAACAGAATATTGTTCAACAGGAGGTTGTAGAAGCCTTTAATAATTACATATCGACATATAATTTATATATGAACATGGAAAAAGATGATTTACTGCTGGAGATAGACTACATGTTGGATACTTACACACAAAACTTATTGCAAAGGAATATCAGTATGCTTGAGTATATTGATTTTATGGATGCATACAAAACCAATAAACAAACAGTATTATCTATACAGAAAAGAGTAAATCAACAATTTGAGGAACTTCAGTATGCTTTAGGAAATGAATTGAAATAGTGAATTAATTAAGAATTAAAAATTAAGAATTAAAAATTGCTGCATTGCAAATGAGGAAACCGCAAAATATAAAAACTAATTCCCGCTTTGAAGGGGGCAGGGGGATGTTTTTAATGCACAAATTTCTATAAATTGATTAAATAAAATTATTATAATATGCTTAAAGGGAAAATTACAACGTTATTCGTACTATGTATCGTTTTTATTACAGCATCGTGCTCAAGAAGTTCCGGTAAAGAAGCAACAGAATCGAATGCTATCTTGAATCCTGTATTTTTAAAAAATATCAAAACAACGAAAGCGGTTTTGAGTAACCAGCAAGAAGAGTTAACGTTGACCGGTAAAGTGGAATACGATCCCGATAAAATAATTAATTATGTTCCGCTTATCAACGGAGTGGTCGAGCGAACTTATTTTTCGTTGGGAGATAAAGTTCGGAAAGGACAAATTTTATTGGATATCCGTAGTCCTGAATTAACTCAATTGCAGGCAGATCTTGCTTCTTTAAAGGCGGAAGAGAAAATAGCCGAACGAGAATTGAAAACGGCACAATCATTATTTGATTCTAAAATGCTTTCCGAACGGGAGTTGTTGGAAGCATTGGCACGATCAAATCAATGTAAAGCTTCACTCCGGAAAACAGAAATGGATATGTCTTTATATGGATATAATAAGGATGTTGGTACTTTTTCTGTTAAAGCGCCTATGTCGGGTTATATCGTTCATAAGAATATTTCATCGGGAAGTACCATTGCCGGAGGTGGTGATATTGCATTTACCATTGCAGACCTTAGCAATGTTTGGATTACGGCCAATGTTTACGCCGGCAATTTACTGTTTGTAAAAGAAGGGATGGAGGTAAATATAAGTACCTTGTCCTATCCGGGAGAAATTTTCGGGGGAAAGATTAGTATGTTGTCTCAAGTGTTCGATCCAGAAGAAAGAGTTTTAAAAGCCCGTATTATCATGCCGAATAAAGAGTTGACGTTTAAACCGGAAATGTCGGTAATCATTAAATTGCATAATGAAACTTCTCGCCAGTTAGTAGCTATTCCATCCGATGCTTTGATATTTGATAATGAGGCGTATTTTGTTGTTGTGCAAAAATCTCCGGAAGACTTTGAGGTAAAGCAAGTGACGATACAATCTCATAATAGAAATATTTCCTATATCACTTCCGGGGTTGAATCAGGAGAAGATATTGTAATAAAAGATCAATTACTGGCCTATACCGGCCTTAAAGATAAACTATAAATAAGGATATAAAATCCGACAGTTGGAGATTATTGTATTTAATAAATGAAGGTAATCCCTCAATAGTAACTTTGAATTTTAGAAATATATATGCATAAATTTGTAGAAAAAATAATTGCGTTTTCTTTACGTAATCATGTTTTAGTTCTTTTCCTTACCGGAATTTTACTTGTATCCGGGGTTGTGTGTTTCAAGAATACCCCTGTAGAAGCATATCCGGATGTTACAAATACACGTGCTAAGATAATTGCCCAATGGCCGGGGCGTAGTGCGGAAGAAGTTGAAAAGTTTATTACCTTGCCCATTATGCAGCAATTGAATACGATTCCCCGAAAGACGGATGTTCGCTCAACTTCTCTTTTTGGACTTTCGGTAATTACCGTTTTATTTGAAGACGGTGTGGATGATTTTTATGCACAGCAATATGCATCGAACCGTATGCAAGATATAGATTTGCCCGAAGGAGCAGAATTATCGATAGAACCTCCTTCAGGAGCTACAGGAGAAATTTTCCGGTATGTTTTAAGAAGTGATTTGCCGATTCGTGAAATTGCAGCGATAAATGAGTGGGTAGTACAACGTGAATTATTGTCGGTTCCGGGAGTTGCAACCATTGCCAGTTTCGGAGGGGAGGAAAAAAGTTACGAGATAAAAGTTAACCCTGCGGAATTGCAGAATTATGATTTATCACCTTTACAGGTTTACGAAGCTGTTGCAAACAGTAACATCAATGTAGGTGGAGATATGATTCAAAAGGGGAATCAGGCTTATGTTGTAAGGGGAATAGGTTTGCTGGAAAGTGTGGAAGACATCGAAAATATTCTTATAGAAGTAAAAGGGAGTACTCCGGTGCGGATTAAACAGGTAGCAGAGGTGAGTGTTTCTTCCAAACCGCGTTTAGGACAGGTCGGGTTGAATGAGGATGATGATATTGTTCAAGGGATTGTAATTATGCTGCGTGGAGAAAATCCAAGTGAAGTTATTGGAAAACTCAAAGTTAAAATTGAAGAACTGAATAATCGTATCCTGCCAGAAGATATTAAAATCAAACCTTTTATGGATAGGGAGAAATTGGTGGACAATACATTACATACGGTAATGAAAAATATGCTGGAAGGGATTTTGCTCGTTTCCTTGATTGTATTTATTTTCCTTTATAACTGGCGGACAACCTTTATTGTTGCCTCGGCAATTCCGCTTTCTTTTTTATTTGCCGTAATTATGTTACGGATTCAAGGGTTGCCGATGAATTTAATATCTATGGGGGCACTTGATTTCGGGCTGTTATTGGAAGGAACGCTGGTAATTGTAGAAGCCGTGTATGTTTCTATGGAGAAGCGTTCACGGGAATTGGGACATAAATTCATTTATCTAAGTAAAGACGGGCTTATTAAAAAAAGTGCGGGAAGTGTAGCGACTCATATTTTCTTTGCACAGATAATTTTAGTAGTAGCGTTAATCCCGATTTTTTCTTTCGAAAAGGTGGAAGGAAAAATGTTTAAACCTCTTGCTTTTACATTGGCGTATGCGTTGTCAGGTTCTCTTCTTTTATCTTTGACGTATGTTCCGGTAATGTGTAAGATATTGCTGAAAAAAACTATTAAAGAAAAGAAGAATTGTATTAGTGATTTTTTCACTTCGAAAATATATGCATTATATGAGCTTTCTTCGCGCCATAGAATAAGTATTATTGTTTCATTTCTGGCTTTACTGGTTATTTGTTTGGTTCGCTTTAATTTTTGGGGAACTGAATTTATTCCAAGTATGAACGAAGGAGCAATCTATATCAGGGCGACTTTACCTAATAGTATAAATTTGGATGAATCTGTGCGATTGACAAAAGAGATGAAGACAAAACTTCGGGAATTTGATGAAATTGACTTTATCCTTACCCAGACAGGGCGGCCTAATGATGGAACCGATGCTACGGGATTCTTTAATATAGAGTTTCATGTGGAATTGAAACCTGAAAAAGAATGGAAGAGGAAAATTTCTAAAGAAGGAATTATTGAAGAAATGCAGAAAGTCTTCGATATTTATCCGGGGATTGTTTTTGCATTTAGTCAGCCGATTCAGGATAATGTGGAAGAATATGTCGCGGGAGTGAAAAGCTCGTTGGTAATAAAAATATTCGGAAATGATTTGTATCAATTGGAAGAATTGGCCGATCAAACGGCAGCTATAATTAAGGATGTCAGGGGAGTGGAAGACGTGAATGTTTTCCGGAGTATAGGGTTACCGGAACTTCAAATAAAATTGGAGGAATCACAGATGGCACGTTATGCTGTTTCCATGCAGGATGCACAGGCTGTTGTAGAAATGGCAATAGGAGGAAAATCTGCTACAAGTTTTTATGAGAATGAACGTACGTTTGATGTTATTATCCGGTTTCAGAAGGAATTTCGAGAGAATGAAGAAAAAATCGGGAATATTTTAATCCCCACAATGGATGGAAAGCAGGTTCCTTTGAAGGAAATCGCAGATATCCGTTTTATTACAGGCCCTGCCTTTATTTACCGGGAAGGAAGTAGCCGCTATGTAAGTATTGGTTTCAGTATCCGTGATCGTGACTTGGGCTCTACTATCGCTGATGCACAGCAGAAAGTGGATGAAGGCGTAAAGCTTGAAGCAGGAAATAAAATGGTTTGGGCAGGAGAATTTGAAAGTCAACAGCGTGCATCCAAACGTTTGATTATGATTATTCCGGCAGTTTTAGCTCTTATTTTGTTTTTGCTATATTTGAATTTTGGAACAGTCAAAGATACATTGATAGCATCTACTTCTGTACTATATGCATTTGTGGGAGGTTTTATTTCCCTTTGGGTGACAGGAACTGTTTTTGGAATTTCAGCAGGTGTCGGATTTATTGTTTTATTGGGAATTTCAGTAATTAACAGTATTCTGCTTATTTCCTTAATGAAAACACGGGCTCAACGAACAAGGAATTTACAATCAGGGATTAACCAAGCAGTAAAAACACGAATAAGGCCTATCTTAATGGTAGCTCTGATGGGCTCTTTTGGATTACTACCGGCAGCACTTTCTACCGGCATGGGTTCTGAAGTGCAAAAATCTTTTGCTATTATGATTGTAGGAGGTGTAGTTATATGTATGATATTTTCTTTTACGGTTCTTCCTCAGATTTTTCATTATGCATACCGGAACGATAGGGGGATGAAAAAAGAAGAATAAATAATTACTTGAAAATTTGCTATTTTTGTAAATGAAAAATAGGATGTATGGATATTCTCTTAATAGAAGATAATCGACGGATTAGCGAATTTGTTGTAAAAGGCTTGGAGGAACTTGGCTTTTCTGTTGTATTGGCAGAAAATGGAGTGGATGCTCGCAACTTTATCTCACAAAAAGAATGGGATATTATTTTATTGGATATCATGTTGCCCGATATTGACGGAATAGAACTGCTTCAATATACCCGTTACAAGAAAATACATACGCCTATTCTTGTATTGAGTGCATTGGGAGAACCTGATGATAAAGTAAGAGCTTTGGATTACGGAGCGGATGATTATTTGTCAAAGCCTTTCCATTTTAAAGAATTGGTATCAAGAATCAATGCTTTGACAAGAAGGGCGAAGCTAAGTTATGATGTTTCTTCTAATATATTAGAATGTGCGGATTTAAAATTGTATATAGATCAACATCGTGTAGAAAGGACAGGAAAAGAAATCAAATTGACATTTCAGGAATTCAAGTTGCTTAAATTATTGATGGAACATAAAAACAAAGTTCTTTCCCGGACACAAATATTAGATACGGTTTGGGGTATAAATTATGATACTAATACCAATGTTGTAGATGTATATATTTCTTATCTTCGCAATAAGATTGACTCGGAAGGATTACCTAAATTGATAGAAACAATTAAGGGTAGGGGATATATGATTAAGGAATAAGTTTAAGACAACATGAATAGAGATTGCCATCCTTCATTATGTTTCATTATCAATGACAGAGATTATCTCACTATGTTTCGATGCTCTTCATGCTTCGCGTTCGGGTGGTTGGCTACGCCGAACTCTTCGTGTTTTGTTTCCCACTCTGAGCAAACCTGTTGCCGTCATGCTGAACTTGTTTCAGCATCCCCCTCTTTGAAGAAGATTAGCTCGGCTTAAAAGTCTCGCTGCTCTCACATGCTTCGTGTTCGGGAGTGGATCAAGCCCGCAAATGACGCTTTTAACCAACATATTGCTGTCATTTCGAGGAGCGAGGAACGAACGACATGGCAATCGAGTTTATGAGTTCGATGGAGTCAATTCCTAACAAAAGAGCATTTTAATTAAAGTCTTAATACCTTAACATCTTAAAAGAAAAAATGAAAGTCCAAACTCGCCTTAGTCTTTACAGTTCTCTTGTTTTTGTAGTCGTTTTTGCGATATTGTCTTTTCTGATATATGCATTGTTTTACAAAAATATGGAGCGCTCAATTTATTCAAATCTTGAGCAGGCATCGCTTATCACGGCCTACTTTCATTTGGAGGAAGATGAATTGAATAAAGAGGATTTTGAAAACATAAGGAACCAGTTTAAACAATTGGTTTTGAATGATCATTATCAGATTTATAATATACATAATGAGATTACATGGGGAGAAAGCAGTTCGATTATTGCAGATGAAACGTTAGATAAAATTAGAGAAAAGAGAAAGTTTGCATTTGTAGATAGTGATTTTTTTTGCTATGGGATTTATTATGAAGATAATCAAGGTGATTTCGTTGTTATAGCAAAAGAAAAGAAATCCGTTTTATCATCCCAAGTGATGTCGTTATTGTGGATATTAGGTGGATTGTTTATTGTGGGTGTATTAGCGATTATTGCTTTGAGTAAGTGGATTTCTTATATTGCTTATCGTCCGTTTCGAAGAATAATTGATCAGGTTAAAAGTATATCTACCAATAATTTGAATGTTGAGATTGAATCTCCGGATACCCATGACGAGCTTCAGGATTTAACGGAAACCTTTAATGAGCTTTTGAAAAGAATATCCGAAGCAGTGGTTATCCAGAAAAACTTTGTAAGTTATGTTTCACATGAATTCAAAACACCTTTAGCTTCCATGCTTGGAAATCTGGAAGTGTTTTCGATTAAAAACCGCACTTCAGAGGAATATAAAGAGTTGGCCCAGAAACTTATCCGGGAAATACACCAAGTGGAAGAAATATTGGATACATTGATTATCGTCTCAGATCTTAGGAAGGATTCCGAGATCATTTCATCAACTCGTATTGATGAATTAATATGGGAAATTATTTGTAAAATTAATGATCGATATCCGAGTTCCAAGATTCTGGTAAACATGGATATTGCAGTAGAGGATGAGTCTTTATTATTTGTTCATATGGATGCAACACAACTGTTACTTGCTTTGTTTAATCTGATAGAAAATGCAGTAAAGTATTCTCAAGGGAATACAGTAAATATTTCTCTATATAAGAAAGAGAATAAATTACACGTATCTATTATTGATAAAGGTATCGGAATTCCGCCAGAGCAGCTTGTTGATGTTAGCAAACCTTTTTATCGGGCAGATAATACCAATCAGATACAGGGTAGTGGAATCGGATTATCAATAGCTCTTCGTATTATTGAAAAAAATGCAATTAAATATATTATTGAATCAAAAGAAAACATAGGAACAAAGATTTTGTTGATATTTGACAGTAAAAACAGATAAATGTTTATTTTGAGATTGAACATATTGTTTTCTTAGTTGTTCTTTTTTAAGAATTTCAATGTTTTTTATGAAAACTGTATTGACTTATATCCTATATGATAAAGGAAAAATTTCATAAAGAGAAGAGTTATCATAGAAAACGACGAAGTAAAACAAATAGAAATTCAAGTCCCACTATAATGTAATTAATTGTTTGAATTCAAAAAGTCTGGTAAGTAATTTCTTGTCAGACTTTATTTTATTAAGTTGTCAAAAGTTGATTAATGGACAGGTTCTTTTCCTCCTACATTCTCGGGTAATTCGGATAGGTTTGGCTGTTTCAGTCCAATGCTGATATGAAAGAGTTTACCAGCCGGGTAAAATTTGTGAAGAATAGGAAAAGAAAGAATCTTAATTAGAGATATATTAACACAATTCTTACCACAAAGAGCAAAATTCTATTGACACTAACAACGGACTTTAAACAAGCTCATACTTAATTTAAAAATGATAAGACAATGTAGTTTTTATTCAGAATAGGATATAAAATAAATCTAACATTTATTTATTTTCAGAGGTGGGATTAGAATGAGTTGTCTGTATTGCTTTTTCATTCTTCGCTACGCTTATGCTTGTATTTATTTCAAATCCGAGTAATATGAATACAGAATTTAGAAATATATAAAGTGTTAGAATTAAAATACTTCCTAATGATCCATATAAAATATTATATTGTAAAAAATTCGATATGAAATAACTGAATCCGGATGTTGTTATGATAATGAGTAGGGAGGCAAGAATAGATCCCGGAGAAAAGAGTTTAAAAATACGTTCTTTTGGTAATGCAAAGTAATACATTAAAGCAATTGCCAATACAACACCCAATGCAGATAATAAAAATCGGATTGTTTGAAATACATAGTAGATAAATCTGGATCCAAAATGATCGAATTCCATGAAATAAGCGATTAAGCGGTTTCCGAAACCTAATATGGAAATAGAAACTGTAATTATGCCTATTATGCAGAGTAAGATAACGAGAGCATGCCAACGTTGTTTTAAAAAACTTGAAGTAGTTGTAAAGAAATGATATGTTTGATGAAAGGCATTAAAAAGACTATTAATGCCATTTGTACCGAAGAAAAGAGAAAGAATGAAACTAATGGATAATAACCCTCCTGATTTATGAGTGATAATATAAATAATAGTTCCATTAAGAATATTCCAAATTTCAGTAGGGATAATTTTTTGTAGATAATGCAGCAAATCTTCTTGAAAATTCTCAATAGGAATATAAGGGATCAAAGTAAATAGCATGAGCAGCATAGGGAAAAGTGCAGTGAAAAAGTTAAATGCAACGGCTGAAGCTCGTTCCATTACATATCCTTCTGTCAGGCCTTTAAAAAATAGTTTTCCTACGGAATATACAGATTTTCCTTCTAAGCCAGGCAAAGTAATACCTTTGCTGAATGTGGTTAATCTCTTAATTTGTTTTTTTAACCAATTAGAAAATTTCAGAAAAATATTTTTCATCTGGTTATATTTTTATTTTGTCAGATGAAATATCTATGATAATTATTTATTTTGATAATATTTTTTATATCATAGATATTTCATGATTGTTGATAAATAGAATTGTATATTCTTTTTTTTTATGAAATGAAAAACACCCCATAAAACGTATTACAATAGTATAAAATTATATTCAATCTTTGATATTATTTGTTCATTTGTTATTAACAAAAAATAAAGACATTGTCTTTATACAATTCAAATTTGTTTTTGTTCATTTGTTGAAATAACTATTTGATGTTTTATGGAATTTAGATTCAAGAAAAGTCCGCTTTTAGTTATCGTTTTTTTGAATTATTTTAACCTTTCTTTCTAATTAATAGACAAAAACAGATGTTTTTTCTTTTTATTTGAGGCTATAATTGTTAATATCTTCGTCTTGTTTTTTTGTAATGATTTAATAGTCAGAAAAATAGCAAAACAGGTAGAGCGGTGAAAAATAATATTATTTTTTATTTCAGTAACAAAATAAAGTTGTAATTTTGCAACAAATATAGAATTCAAATATTAATAACAAAAAAAAGTAGTACTAGTATGAAGAAGTTATTTGCATTATTAGTTGTAGCAGGAATGGTATTTATTTCTTGCGGAAACAAAACAGAAGAAGTTGTTGCAGATGATGCAACTGCACAAGAAGAAGTTGTTGTTGAAGAAACTGCACCAGCAGCAGAAGAAACTGTAGTTGTTGAAGAAACTGCACCAGCAGCAGAAGAAACTGTAGTTGCAGAATAATTACTGCAATAAAGCAATAAAAAAACCGCTTAAAGCGGTTTTTTTTATAAATAAAAAACCGAGTGAATGCTCGGTTTTTTATATTTTAATTCTCGTAATAACAAATTATGCTTTTGCTTCTATCGCTAATTCACCACGATAATACCCACACTCAGGACATACTCTATGATATATAACAGCTGAACCGCAGTTTGAACATTCTGTTAATTGAGGCACAACGGCTTTGTCATGAGTTCTTCTTTTATCTCTTCTTGTGGCAGAATGTCTTCGTTTTGGATTTGGCATGACTTTATTTTTTAATTGATTATAATTCTATTTTTCTTATTTTAACTTCAAGTTTTTTAACGCTTCCCACCGTTCATCTTCTTTAGGATGAGAAACTGTTTTTGCATCTTCGATCAATTTAAGCATATCAGGATTACAGTTTTCATTTCCTATTTCCTGATGTGTTTTGCGTATAGGAATCAAAGCAAGAAGATATTCATAAATTATCTGTTCTATGTTGTATGAATATTCTCTTTCTCCTACAAAAACGATGTCTTCGCCGTCACTCTCTCTTGCATCTCCTGTTGTTTTTAAAATCAACATCTCATGTTTAGATACAGGAATTACCAATTCTTCCAGACAAAGGTCGCAAAAACTGATAATCTCACCTTGTATATCAAAATCCAGAGAGACCATTGTTTCCTTACGATCAACAGTTATACCTATTTGGATATTACCGTCTTTGATATCATCGTTTTTATGCTTTTCAAAGAACAACTTATTTACCTCTACTTCCATTTGGTGACGTCCGAATGTAAGTGATCCAAATCGGATATCGAATTGTTTAAAATAGTCTTTCTCTCTCACTTCAATGGAATTTTAAAGGTTTGCAAAGATACAACTTTTTTATTTATCTTATGCGGTGTTATTGATGTTTTTGGTATTTTGGTAACATTCATTCTTTTTATATCTTTAAATGACAGTTTTTCTGTTTTTAAATTCTATTATAATACAATATTTCTTCTAAATATACGTATTATCTTTTACTGTCAATAACTATCAAAATCGGTGTTTAAGGAAAAGACAATCTATATACGAATCATATTACATTATCTGTCAGTAGTACTTTTGTTAGTTGTATTAGCAGAAAGTGCAGATGCTCAAAATTTGGCCAGAATATACGGAAAGGTAACCGATACAACCGGTCTTCCTGTAGATGGAGCTAATGTAATTATATTAAAAGTGAGTAATGTAGGCACTTCCACGAATGAATCCGGACGATATGATTTGTTAGTACCACATGATAAAGACATAACAGTAGAAGTCAGTTGTATTGGTTATCAACCACAAAAACAAGTAATAAATGTTTCTTCCGGTAAACGAAAGCAACTAAACTTCGAACTGCTGCAATCGTCTATAATTTTGCCATCGTTTGATGTTACGGAACGATATTCATTCGATGATGGGATTGAAAAAATAAGTCCCAAAATAATACATCATATTCCCGGCATAACGGGAGGTGTAGAATCGTTAATAAAATCAGGAGGGATGGGTGTTCATTCCAGCAATGAGTTAAGTTCCCAGTATAATGTCAGGGGAGGAAATTACGATGAGAATTTAATTTATTTGAATGGAATAGAGGTTTACCGTCCATTTTTAATTCGTTCCGGGCAACAGGAGGGGTTGAGTTTTATTAATCCGGATTTAGTATCGAGTGTAAAGTTTTCATCCGGGGGGTTCGATCCTTATTATGGAGATAAAATGTCTTCTGTTTTGGATGTACAATATAAAAAGCCAACACAATTTGAAGGCAGTTTGTCTGCAAGTTTGTTAGGTGCAACCGGGCATGTAGCAGGAATATCCAAAGATCGAAAATTTACTGCCTTATTTGGAGCACGTTATCAATCCGGGGCATATTTATTTAATCAATTGCAAACGAAAGGTCAGTATAATCCGACTTTTACCGATGGGCAACTTTTGTTAACCTATACCCCAAAACCGAAATGGGAATTTACGCTATTTGGTAATTATGCCCGAAATGTTTATCGTTTAATCCCTGATGTATCTTCTACCAGAATGGGTTCGAATGAGGGGGGAGTGAAAGAGTTAAAAATTTATTATACAGGTCAGGAAGTAGATGCTTATCAAACTGTTTATACTGCTTTTGCGGCAAAACACAGTGTTACGGAAAATACAGATTTGCGATTGTTGATGTCGTATTTTAATTCTATTGAAAAGGAAACGTTTGATTTGGATGCCGAATACTACATTAATGAGATAAATACTGATCCAGGCTCTGATAATTATGGAGAGGCGACCTCTTCAATAAATATAGGAAAAGATATTCACCATGCTCGTAATTTTTTAAATTCCAATATTTTTCATGGAGAATTTCAGGGGGAACATCGTTTAAAATCGAATACATTAAGTTGGGGATTGAAGTTTCAAGGGGAATTTATTGATGATCAATTGAACGAATGGCGTTTAGCGGATTCATCAGGATATTCTTTACCTAATATTCCGCGTCCTCTTGATTCTCTGGGCAAGCCGGTTCCTCCTGATGATCCGTCCCGGATTATTACAATGGGAGATAGTTATTTGAAAGCAGTAAATTCATTGGCTACTTTTCGCTTATCCGGATTTATTCAGGATAAATGGAATTTTGGCGATAGTATTCATCGTTTTATTTTAGTTGGAGGTGTACGTTTTTCTTATTGGACATTTAATAATGAACTTATTGTAACGCCTCGGTTACGCTTGATGTACCAGCCTAAAATGAAAGCGGATATGTCATTCTATGTCGCTACAGGCTTGTATTTTCAACCTCCATTATATAAAGAAATGCGTTTACCCGACGGGACATTAAATCATGATATTAAATCGCAGAAATCGTATCATGTTATTTTAGGAATGGATTATTTATTTAAAATACAACGTCGTCCATTCAAGTTTTCTACGGAGGTTTATTATAAATATTTATTTGATTTGATTACCTATACAATGGATAATGTGCGTGTTATTTATTCCGGCGAAAATGATGCGATTGGTCATGTAGTAGGTATAGATGTAAAGCTGAGTGGAGAGATTGTACATAATTTGGAGTCCTGGCTAATTATTTCTCTTATGAAAGGCGTTGAAAGTATAAATGGAGAAAGTTATACGCCCCTGCCTACTGATCAGCGATTTTTGATAAATTTGTTTTTCCAGGACAGGGTACCCAAACTTCCTATGTTGAAGGCTCATATTAACATTGTTTATGGTACACCTTTGCCATACAGTAATCCTGCAACGCATAATTATACAAGGAGTAAATATTCTTATTTTAAAACAGATATAGGATTTTCCTGGCAGTTTATTGACGGCACGAACCATATAGGAAATAAAAACCCTTTCCGTTTTCTCAATGCCGGTTATTTGACATTTGAAATAGCAAATGTATTTAATTATAAAAATATACTTTCCTATTCATGGGTGTCCGATACGCAAGGAACGTATTATAATATGCCCAACTATTTAACCCCAAGGTTGTTTAATGTTAAACTTCGATTTGAATTTTAACCCTTAATCTATGACACTTCAAGAAGCCAAAGAAAAAATAGACAAGCTGACAAAACAAATAAATGAACATAATTACCAGTATTATGTATTGGATAATCCTCTTATCAGTGATTATGAATTCGACATGTTGCTCAATGAGCTCATTACCCTTGAAAAGGAATTTCCATCGTTGGTTTTACCCGATAGCCCGACGCAAAGGGTAGGAGGCCAGGTTACCAAACGGTTTCAATCTGTCAAACATATTAATCCGATGCTTTCTTTAGCGAATACATATAGTGAAGAAGAATTGTCGGATTTTGATAAACGAACAAAAAGCGCGCTTTATCTCGATGAAATTGAATATGTTTGTGAATTGAAATACGATGGCGTTGCTATCAGCTTGATTTATGAAGGGGGCATTTTACAACAAGCCATTACCCGTGGTGATGGTATTCAGGGGGATGATGTAACTACTAATGTAAAGACAATACGCTCAATACCTTTGCGTTTGCATGGCGATTTCCCTGATAAATTAGAAGTTAGGGGTGAGATTATTCTTCCCCATGATAGTTTTTATGCTTTAAACGAAGAAAAAGAAATCATAGGAGAACCTAAATTTGCCAATCCTCGTAATGCAGCGGCAGGGAGTTTGAAGTTACAAAATTCATCGGAGGTGGCAAAGCGGAATTTGGACTGCTTTTTGTATTTTCTCTATACGGATACACTCATTTATCAAACTCATTATGAAAGTTTACAGGCATTGAAAACATGGGGCTTTAAGGTTTCCCCTTATATTGAAGTTTGTAAAAATATGCAGGAAGTTTTTGCCTTTATAAATAAATGGGATATCGAAAGGAAAACCCTTTCCTTTGATATAGACGGTGTTGTTATCAAGGTAAATAAGTACAATTTACAGGAATTATTAGGATACACGGCCAAAAACCCCCGTTGGGCGATAGCTTATAAATATAAAGCAGAACAGGTATTGACAACTTTACTGGAGATTAGCTATCAGGTAGGGCGTACGGGTGTTGTTACTCCGGTTGCCAATCTGGAACCTGTTTTATTGGCGGGTACAACTGTGAAACGGGCATCTCTACATAATGCGGATTTTATGAATGAAATGGATATACGACTTGGTGATAATGTATATGTAGAGAAAGGAGGGGAGATTATCCCTAAGATTGTTGCTGTAGAAAAATCGAAACGGCATGTAGATGCGTTTCCTATCCAATTTATAACTCATTGTCCGGCTTGTGATACATTGTTAATCCGTAATGAAGGAGAAGCTGCTTATTATTGCCCGAATTCCAGGGGATGTCCCCCTCAGATCAAGGGACGGCTGGAGCATTTCATAAGCCGTAAGGCCATGAATATTGAGGGGCTAGGAGAGGGGAAAATAGATCTTTTATTTGAGAAAGGACTGGTGAAGAATGTTGCGGATTTTTATCGTCTTACCTACGATAATTTGCTGGGATTGGAGAAGGTACATATAAATGAATCTGATAACAAGGAACGTTTGGTTTCGTTTCGGGAAAAGACAGTAGAAAACTTATTGAATGCTATCAACAAATCCAAAGACATTTCCTTTGACCGGGTATTGTTTGCTTTGGGAATCCGTTATGTCGGAGAAAATTCTGCTAAAAAAATAGCGGTTCACTTTAAAGATATTGATGCAATTATAAAAGCAAGTTTTGAAGGCCTGGTTGCAGTTGATGATGTAGGTGGAAGGATAGCGGAAAGCATACTCGCTTATTTTGCTGATGATGCTAATTTGCAGGTAATACATGATCTGCGGACTTTCGGCCTGCATTTTCAGCTTTCAGAAGATGAAGCGGGAAACCAAACCGTTTCAGAAAAATTAAAAGATATGAGTTTTTTGGTCAGCGGAACATTTTCCACACCGGAAAGGAGAAAGGAAATAGAACAGTTGATCGAAAAACACGGAGGTATTCGCAGTGCTTCTGTCTCAAAAAAATTAAGCTTTATTGTAGCAGGAGAAAATATGGGGCCATCTAAACTGGAAAAAGCCCAAAAATTAGGGGTTCCCATTATATCGGAACAGGATTTTTTACAGTTAATAGAGGATTAATATTTGGGATTGTTTAAAGCCGATATTGTTGCATAACGGTTTCCGGACTTTCGGAAAGTATCTTTCAATTCCGTTTGAAGACTTCGGGAAGGCCCGAAAACGTTTTACACTCTCGTTTGAAGATTTCGGGAAGACCCGAAAACGTTTTACACTCTCGTTTGGAGATTTCGGGAAGGCCCGAAAACGTTTTACACTCTCGTTTGAAGATTTCGGGAAGGCCCGAAAACGTTTTACACTCTCGTTTGAAGATTTCAGGAAAGCCTGAAAGCATTTTACACTCTCGTTTGGAGATTTCAGGAAAGCCTGAAAACGTTTTACACTTTCGTTTGGAGATTTCAGGAAAGCCTGAAAGCATTTTACACTCTCGTTTGGAGATTTCAGGAAAGCCTGAAAACGTTTTACACTTTCGTTTGGAGATTTCAGGGGTCTATTCAACAAAGTGTGTTTATCATGTTTGCATATTACATTTGTTCGGGAACGTCAATTCCTAAT
>JAVBLM010000073.1:0-12018 GCA_031553535.1 Bacteroidales bacterium
AAGGAACTATCGTTGCCAATATATCGGAAACCTTTTCCAAGACAATTGATCCGTTATCTCCTGAATCTCATATTTTCAGTACTCCATATACTGTTCCGGATGATTCGATATATTACATAACAGTATTCATTGATAAACAAGCAAAAGATAATTACCAGCAGGATGATACCATACAAACGAAACGGATTACGGACTACAAGGTAGGGATAGAATCCATAAACCCGTCAAAAATCAGCATGGAACAAAACATACCCAATCCTGCTAATACTAATACAATAATAAAGTATAACATTCCGGAATCAGGAGAAGTTACCTTCCGTATTCATAGTATGAATGGACAACTATTGCACAACAAGACAGTACAATCGGAAGGAGGAACAAATACGATAGAAATCAATACCTCTACTTTATCTGCAGGGATCTATATGTATTCGATGGAATATAAAGGTCAGCGTATCGTAAAGCGTATGAGTATAAAACGATAAAAGAAAAATCTTTTTCATCATGGCTACCCCTCCCCGGGGTGGCCTTTTTTAATAATGACGTTGTCAAAAGTTGATGCAAAGATCGCTCTTTTGTCAGGGATTAACTAACTTCTACATTTGCTTCCGAAAATGTGAACAACAGTTTTATATCTTCCCTTGACGGAATTGTTCTATCATTTCCCATGTAAGGCTAAAGGGAGAACCATCCACAGGCAATTCGTCTCTTGAGAACCAAATGGCTTCCGAGAGTTCTTTCCCATCTACAACGGGTTCGGAATTTCCTTCGGTATCTACGAAGAATCCTATCAAAACAGATTCTGAAAATGCCCAGGGCTGGCTTTTGAAATAACGGATATTTGTTACCTTTAACCCGACTTCTTCCATTACTTCGCGTTTTACCGTATCTTCCAGTGTTTCTCCGATTTCCATAAACCCTGCTACAAGGGAATAGCCCTTGTAATCGGAATGAGCATATTTTGTCAGGAGTAACCGGTCATGATTGATTATGCCTACCATCACTACCGGATTGATCCTCGGATAAATGATGAGGCCACATTCGGGACAATGCAAGGCTCTTTCATCTTCTTTGTAGTCCATCGGATGAGCACATTTACCACAAAACCGGTTGTTTTCATACCACCGGGCAAGATGTATCGCCGTTGCTCCGCCGAAACATAACCAGACAGGCGTCCTTGTCCGGAGGCTGCGGATATCCTGGTATTTCAGGTTCTCTGTTTCAGAAAGGTGATTTGGAGATAAAAAGAAACCTTTTCCATCGATATCAAACAAATAAATAAGTTGGTCGTGGTCTATATTGTATAGGGATACAGCTTCGGAGATCGTTAGAAAAACACCTCCGTTGTCTTTATAGATCAGGACTTTATTTGCCTGATAGCTTATCAGGTAATCTTCTTTTGTAGGTTTCTGGTTTTTATGTTGGTTGTTTAAAATATGTGGTTCTATCTCCTGAAACATGGCATTACGGTTAAAGTTGTTGTATGTAATGTGAAATTTTATATGCTTTTAACGAAAAACAATCCGGTATCGTCTTTGTAAATGGAAAATTAATATTCCCGGTATTTTGAATGGGCTAAAGAGGTTTTATTTAACTGTTGATTTGGTTACCTATTTGCTTATTTATTATTCTTAACCACAAAGGGACACAAAAATTCTATTATTAATAGCTTACTTCTTAATAACTTTCTGTGTATTTCTCTTTTATTCGTTTTATCCTTGTTGCCTTCCGCCTGTTT
Organism: Bacteroidales bacterium; assembly: GCA_031553535.1. Taxonomy (GTDB): domain Bacteria; phylum Bacteroidota; class Bacteroidia; order Bacteroidales; family WCHB1-69; genus JAIROC01. The sequence continues at coordinate 1,739 of JAVBLM010000073.1, forward strand.
TGTTACTTAATAACTTCCTGTAACTTCTGTTATAATAAAGTTTATCTTTGTAAATTCAAAAGTAGAATATCTTTTATAATAATTTAAAATGTAAAATATGCAGGAAGATCAAATTTATTCCCCACAAGACCAGTCGCTGGCTTTACCCAGAACATTTATCTCATCGGTATTCGGTTGGATGTTTTTAGCTTTGGCTATTACTGCAGCTATGGCTTTTTTTACTGCGACATCCCCACAATTACTTGGGTTAATGTATACGGAAACAGGATTGAGTATTTTCGGATATGTTATTATTTTTGCTCCATTAGTTTTGGTGTTGATTATGAGTAGCAGGTTTAACAAGTTGTCGGGAACCGCACTTGCATCCATGCTTATCGTGTATTCCGTTCTTTTAGGAATGAGTTTAAGTTTTATTTTGCTGGTATATACTTCGGCATCTATATTTAAAACGTTTGCTATTACGGCCGGAACTTTTGGTGTTATGGCGGTTTTAGGCTATACTACCAAAACCGATTTAACCAAGCTCGGTTCACTTCTGTTTATGGGCTTGATTGGTGTGATTTTAGCCATGGTGGTTAACTTCTTTTTAAAAAGTGCCCGTTTGGATTATATTGTGAGTGTTATCGGTGTTATCGTTTTCACGGGGTTAACAGCTTATGATATGCAAAAACTTAAAAAGATAGGTTACTCTGTCGAACAAGGTTCGGAAACTTTTCGTAAAATGGCCATTATGGGAGCACTAAGCCTATATCTGGATTTTATTAACTTGTTTTTGTTCTTGTTACGAATTTTCGGAAGTAGAAAATAACTTCGTAAGTGCGGAGGTCTTTGCATTTTATTTTTTACTGTACTTGCTGGTATGAAATATGTCGAAAGGAAGATTATATAGCCAGGTATAATTTTAACCTGTAATTACAATTCTTTGTATATGAATATTCTGGAGATAATAGTACGAATAATTGTGATCATATTGGTATCTTTTCTATGTTTTGTCATATTGTATTTTCTGGTAGAATTTTGTTGTTCCAGGATTACGATTAAAGGGGAAACAAATTTCCCCAAAGAAGTGACTATTTATATTATTACCAATGGAGATCATACCGATATTGTTGTTCCGGTACGGAGCGATATAATCGATTGGGATAAAGAAATCAAGTATGATAATACGTTATCCAAGGACACGTCCTTTCAGTATTTGGCGATAGGTTGGGGAGATAAGGGATTTTATCTGGAAACGCCTACCTGGTCTCAACTGAAATTATCCGTTGCTTTTAAAGCTGTTTTTGGCATAAACTCAACAGCAATGCATGCTACTTATTATAAACAAATGGAGGAAAGTAATACATGCAGGAAAATAATCATCAGTAAAGAACAGTATTTTAGATTGGTAACTTTTATTGTCAATAAATTCCAAAGAGATGGAAACGGACATTTTATAAATATAGAAACGAATGCAAACTATGGGGATACGGATGCTTTTTACGAAGCAAAAGGCAGATATAGTTTGTTTTATACATGTAATACATGGTCGAATGAGGCACTGAGGAAATGCGGACAAAAATCATGCTTATGGACGGTTTTTGATACCGGGATTTTTTTGAAATATAAAACTACTGCAAATAATGCAGAAGGAAACAAGCAACACGCAGAAAGCTTTAAGTAATTAAAACATTAAGTAAACTGTCAACAATTTTGTCTTCTTTGTGATGAAAAATATTTTTTCTTTTACCAGGCAACAAAAAAGGCAATATAGGTATCATCCATATGAAAATGCAGTAAAATGGCTTTGAATGAAGAGCAGATTATAGAAGGTAGTAAAGTGAAAGATAGCCGGAGTCAAGCCTTGCTATATAAGCAGTATGCCCCATTCCTGTATGGAATGGCTCTTCGTTATACGAAATCCGTACAGGATGCCCAGGACATTTTACAGGAAGCATTTGTCAGGATCTTTGACAATATAGAGCAATATAGTGGGAAGGGTACAATTCAAGGTTGGATGACACGGATTGTGATAAATCAAGCCTTAAAGTTGCACAAGTCACAGTCCAAGCATCCGATTATTGATAGCTATGATGATTATCAAGAAGAGATTCCTGATCATTCGGTTATAGAGTCGGATAAGCTTACACATGAAATCCTGTTGGGATTTATACGGGATCTGCCGAATGGTTACCGGATCGTATTTAACCTGTGTGAAATAGAAGGATATTCTTATGATGAGGTAGCAGAAATGTTGAATTGTACTCCTTCCACATGCCGGTCTCAATTATTTAAAGCAAAAAATGCCCTTCGTAAGAGGGTGAATGATTTTAACGAAAAAGAAAAACGATTGTTTAAAAAATGAAAAAATACAATGATATAGGGGATTTATATAAAGATAGGTTTTCGGATTATGCACCCGAGCCCCCTGCTTCCGTATGGAAAAATATTCAGTCGGCTGCTCATAAGAAAACGTCTTTATGGAAGAAAATAGTTTTTTCGATTGCAGGTGCTGTGATTGTAGGAGCAATAGCTTATTTGATTGCTGTAAATCCTAAATCCGATGAATCAATAACTACAATAGCGAAAACCAATCAGAAAAATACTGGGAATAATGAAATTAGTAACAGAGAATTAACTTCTGAAAATATACCTGTTATATCGGACGAAGAAAATGTGGTTGGATTACAGCAAAAGGATCATCAACCTTCTCCGGGGACACAAAATAAGGAACATACTTCTTTGCCGGTTGATCATTCTTCCGATGATAATTCGATAGAAAGAACTGCCCGTGATGTTGTGGAGTTGCCTGCTCCTAGTAATAAAAAGGTGGTGATTCCTGTTACTACAGATGTTTCTGCAAAACAAACCCAGGAACAGAATCCATCGAAAATAATACAGACGGAAGGTCAACCTAAGAGAAGATTGCCGATACGGATTAGTAAAGACACATCTATATGTGAAAACACAGAAGCGCAATTATATGTATATAATGTGGAAAATATTCGTTGGAGTACCGGAGAGACACAAAATCGCATTACTGTATATCCTTCTTTTGGGGAACAATATAGTGTTACTTTTACTACCGGAAATGGGAAAGATTCAACGGTTTATATTAATGTAAAAGTTGTTCAGTGTACGAACGTTCATATCCCTAATGCATTTACACCTAACGGAGACGGATTGAATGATATCTTTTTGGCAAGAACCAACATGGAATTGAAATCTTTTGAAATGATTATATATGCTGCAAATAGGAAACAGGTTCTTTTCATCTCCAAAGATATAGATCGTGGTTGGGATGGAACATATAATGGACAAACGCAGCCTCACGGGCTCTATTTCTATATGATTCGTTATACTGATAACTTTGGAAAACTTGTTGAAAAACCAGGAGAACTCTTATTAATACTGCAATAAATTAATTTTGTAAACAATAGTTGATGTTAAACAGGAATATAGCACCGAAGACTTATCCGATCTCTGAATTAAAACCATCGCCAACAATATCTTATATGCTTAAAAATGGGATTATTGTTGTTGGACTGAATGATCCCAATTTAACGTTGATGCGTTTAGATATACGGTTAAAAGCAGGCAGTTATTACCAGCGAAAACAATTGGTATCTCATGCAGCAATAAAATTGATTACCGAAGGCATTAAATCCATGTCTTCTTCCCAGATTGTAGAGGAGCTGGATTATGCAGGAGCATATTTTGAAGTGGTTTCCGACCGCGATTTTGCAACATTCAGTATTTACTTTCCGCAGAAGTCGGCAGAAAAAATCATGCCTGTTGTCGGTAAACTTTTTACCGAGGCTCTTTTTCCTCAAGACAAGATAGAGATATTGAAAAAGAATCTCAGGAAAAATCTAGTTATCAATATGGAAAAGACTTCCTACTTGGCATATTCTCATTTTATTGCTCATGTTTTTGGTCAGCGGCATCCTTATGGTATTTCGTTGCAATTGGAGGATATTGATTTGCTTACCCGGGAAGATATTGTTGATTTCTATCAACAGAATTTCCATGCGGAGAATATTCGTTTATTTGTTGCAGGCAACATGGATGCTGTTTTTTTAAATTTATTGGATAATACATTAGGAAATATCACTCATGGCCAGCCGAATAAACAAAATATAATTGCTATTGATCCTTCGGAAGGTAAATTCCTCATAGAAAAAGAAAATGCGGTTCAATCCAGTATTTGTATAGGGAGAAGGCTTTTTACTTATCAGGATGCAAATTGGATTCCTATGTATGTTCTTAATACTGTTTTAGGAGGATATTTTGGTTCCAGATTGATGACTAATATCCGGGAAGAGAAGGGGCTGACCTATGGAATTTATTCACGGATGGTATCTTTCCAGTTGGATGGATTATTCATGATTCGTGCCGATGTCAATAAGGAATTGGTACAACAGGCAATGGATGAGATATATAAAGAATTAGAGGACTTGCAAAAAGAACCTATCGTTGAAGAAGAACTGGAATTGGTCAAGAATTATTTATACGGTTCTTTATTGCGAAGTTTTGATGGTGTCTTTTCTCAAATAGACCGTACTATCTTAACGAATGATTATGGTTTTACTTCCGATTATTGGATAAAATATATAGAAGGTATCAAAAATATAAATTCTCATGCATTGCAGCAATTAGCTTATTCCTATTTGAATCCGGTTAATATGACAGAAATTGTGGCTGGGTGATTGATTCTTGCTATTCCTTTCGTTAAATATTCCTTTTTATAAATTTTATTCGTTTGCTATTTTTGCATTTCGTATTGCTTTTTTTCCTACTTTTGCAGGCTATTAACAATACTGTTAAACAAAGTGGATAAAATACTATGAATCATTGCAAAGAAAATCAAAATACGGAAGAAGCTATTTTGATAGCCGCTGAAAAAGAATTTTTGGAGAAAGGTTTTTCTATGACAAGAATGACCGAGATTGCCCGCATTGCCGGAGTAAACCATGCCCTCTTGCATTATTATTACAGAACAAAAGAAAAACTTTTCATGACTGTTTTTGAAAAGAAAATGCAAGAACTTACCTTTTCTTTGCTTTCGGTAATTGGCCAGGACTTGCCGCTTATTGATAAAATAAAAGCAGGAGTTGAGGCTCATTTTGATTGTATTGCCCAAAATCCGCAACTTCCGTTTTTTATTATTAACGAGTTTTTAACTAATCCGGAACGGGTAAAAACAGTTCGACCTGTTTTGGAACCGGTCATAACAAGGGTATATTCCAACTTTGAAAAAGATATTCAAAAAGCAATATCACAAGGGATAATTCGGCCGATTACTTCTGCTAATTTGTTCTACGATATTGTGACTTTAAATATTTGTTCTTTTATTGTTCAGCCTCTTGCTTCACGGTTGCTTGATTTAAGCGAAGAAGAATATCAGATTTTTATAAATCAACGTAAGGCTGAAAATGTGGAAACTATTTTATGCAGATTGCGTGCCTAAAGGAATCATGAATAAAATCCAAAGAATCAGAAATTATTAGATAGAATGAATAAAAAACTTCCCAAATTAAATGTTGGTATTGATATAGGTTCTACAACACTCAAATTAGTGGCAGTCGACGTGGACGGGAAAATTGTTTTTTCCGATTATCGGCGGCATAATACAGATATAAAACAGACAGCTCGTGATACGTATGAGAAAATGTATCATACTATTGGTGATTGCCACATGGATATTGTCCTTACGGGGTCGGTAGGGATGGGATATGCAGAGAAAATCGGAGCCCGGTTTGTGCAAGAGGTTGTTGCTGCTGCTGAACTGATAAAGATACAATATCCGCAAGTACATACATTTATTGATATTGGTGGAGAAGACAGCAAGATGATCTTTTTTGAAGAAGGAAAAATTCCCGATATCCGCATGAATGGAAATTGTGCCGGGGGAACAGGAGCCTTTATCGATCAGACTGCTGCTCTTTTGGAAATAGATACGCTGGAATTAAATCATTTGGCAGAATCAGCAAAAAATGTTTACCCGATTGCCTCTCGTTGCGGAGTATTTTCGAAAACCGATATTCAAAATCTGGCGAGCCGCAATGTTAGTAAAAATGACATTGCCGCTTCGGTATTTAATGCGGTTGCGATTCAGGTGGTGAGTTCTTTGTCCAAAGGGACGGATATTCTTCCGTACGTCTTTTTTTGTGGAGGTCCGTTTGCCTTTTTACCGGAGTTAAAGAAAGCATTTATCAATGTATTATCTCTTCGGGAAGAGGACTGTATTTTGCCCGACAATGCGGAACTTATTCCGGCATGGGGATGTGCTTTGATGCCGCGGACGGATCAGCAGCAAACAATCCGTTTAACGGAAGCAATTTATTTGATTCGGTTTCAGAAAGAAGATCCCTTTCGGTCGGATTTAACAGGACGGTTACCTGCTCTTTTTTCCTCGCAGGAAGATTTTAATCAATGGAAACAGCATAAATTGGTTCATTTTGTCCCCAGGAATTCGTGGGACAAGCTTGAAAGCATGAATTGTTATTTGGGCGTTGATTCGGGTTCTACAACCACAAAGATTGTTCTTCTGGATGAACAGGGACAAGTTGTTTTTCAGGATTATGGCAGGAATAAAGGGGATAGCTTCAATGCTTTTCTGGAAGGCTTGGGCAGGTTGAAAGCCGAAGCTGAGCAACATGGGAAAGATATTCGTATTATAGGAAGTGCGGCTACCGGATATGGTGAAAACCTGCTTCAAACTGCATTCGATTTAGATCATGGGGTTGTAGAGACCATTGCTCATTTTATGGCGGCACAAAAAGTTTCTCCTGAAGTCTCTTTTATTTTGGACATCGGAGGGCAGGACATGAAAGCTATTTATATCGAAAATGGCAGTATTAATCAATTGGAGATCAACGAAGCTTGTTCTTCCGGATGCGGATCTTTTATTGAGAGTTTTGCCAATATGTTGAATTATCCTGTTGCTGAGTTTGCCACAATATCTTGTTTTGCAAAAAATCCGTACGACTTGGGAACCCGGTGTACTGTTTTTATGAATTCGAAGGTCAAGCAGGCAATGCGTGAAGGAGCTGCTATAGATGATATTGCTGCCGGTTTTTCTTATTCCGTTATTAAAAATTGCCTGTTCAAAGTTTTGAAGATAAAAGATATAAAGGAGCTGGGAGATCATATTGTTGTTCAGGGGGGAACATTTAAAAACCTTTCTGTTGTAAGGGCGTTGGAGTTGCTTACGCAAAAAGAGGTGTATTTTTCAGATATCCCGGAATTGATGGGCGCTTATGGTGCGGCTTTGTTTGCCGAACAACATTCAACGGCTCAATCCAGTGTAAGTATTGATGAGCTTATTACTTCTCAGGAATATACTTCTGATTTTAATTATTGTAAAGGCTGTGAGAATAACTGTCTGGTAAAAACATTTCATTTCTCGAATGGAAATACTTTTTATTCCGGGAACAATTGTGAGAAGATATATTCAAACAAGTCGGAAGGTTTTGTAAAAGGAACCAATCAACACACAAAGAAATATGGATTATTATTCAATCGTTCCAATATAACTAAGGACGCGGCAAAATTACGTATCGGCATTCCAAGAGCATTGGGGATGTATGAGAATTACCCTTTCTGGCATGCATTACTGAATGAATGTGGATTCTTACCTGTTTTATCCAAACCCTCGACCAACCGGCTATACGAAAAAGGAATACGATCATTGATGGCCGATAATATTTGTTTTCCTGCTAAATTAATGCATGGACATATCATGGATTTGATTGAAAATAAAGTAGACAGGATCCTGTATCCCTATGTGATTTTCGAGCAAAAAGAAGATGAATCATCCAGGAACAGCTATAATTGTCCTATTGTTGCAGGATATTCCGATGTTATAAAAAGTTCTATTGAAACAAGCGAGAATTATAATATTCCTTTTGACTCTCCTATAGTTTCGTTTAATGACCGGAAGTTACTCAAGAAATCCTGCCGGAGTTATTTACAATCGTTGGGAGTAAAAAACCCGGTTATTTCCAACGCTATCGATAAGGCAATTGCGGCGCAAAGCCAATATATGCAAATCCTTGAGCAACAGTCCAAAGAAATAGTGCAGTCAGCCAAAGAAAACGATCGGATGGTTATCTTGCTGGCTTGCCGGCCATATCATATCGATCCCCTGATACAGCACAAAATATCGGATTGTATTGCTGATATGGGAATAGATGTAATTACGGAGAATATTGTTAATTCAGCAGGGGATGAGATTTATAGAGAAATACATTCGGTTTCCCAGTGGGCATATCCCAACCGTATTTTTAAGGCTGCCAATTTTGTGGCAAAAACTCCGGATAATATTCATTTTGTCCAGCTTACTTCTTTTGGCTGCGGCCCCGATGCTTTTATTTTGGATGAAGTTAAAGATATCCTGAATCGTAAAGGGAAGAATCTCACTATATTAAAGATAGATGATGTTAATAACATCGGTTCGTTGCGTTTACGGATTCGTTCTGTTGTGGAGAGCCTGAAATTTGAAAATAAGACGGTGAAAGACTTACCTTTTAAAACAACAACCGTTTTTACCAAAGATGAACAACACCGGACTATTCTGGCTCCCTATTTTGCAGAAGGGTATTCGGAATTACTTCCTCCCTTATTCAAATTAATGGGATATAAATTAGTTAATTTACCCGGAGGAGACCTCGAATCGGCGGAATTAGGCTTGAAATATGCCAATAACGAAGTATGTTATCCTGCAACAATTGTTATAGGCACTATTTTGAAAGCATTGCAAAGCGGAAAATATGATTTGGATACTATCGCAATAGGAATGACACAGACAGGAGGGCAGTGCAGGGCATCCAATTACCTTGCCCTTATCAAGAATGCATTGGTAACGGCCGGATTCGAAAAAGTTCCTGTTATCTCCGTAGCTTTTGGAAGCGATTCAAGTAATTACCAGCCAGGGTTCGAGTTAAAATGGAGGAAGGCAATAGACATGGCTTTCTTCGGATTGTTATATTCCGATTGTATTTCCAAGCTGTATTATCCTTCCGCACCCCGTGAGAAGGAAAAAGGTGCGGCACAAAAATTGAAAAAGAAATACATTGATGCTTGTGTTCCTTACATAGAGTCTCATAATCGAAAGGGACTATATGCCTTATTGGAAGATGCAATAGATGATTTTACGGGGATTATAAATCCTGTAGATAATATTCCCGCAATTGGGGTAGTAGGTGAAATTTATGTCAAGTATAATTCATTTAGCCATAAACATGTATTGGATTGGCTTTCCGAACAGGGAATAGAAGTGGTGGCGCCTTCGATGTATAATTTCTTTATCAATAGTTTCGTTAATCAGCATATTAATAAAGAATTAAATATAAAGAAGACAGGGATGCCGGTTTTTGTAACGGATATGATTTATAAATTCGTGTCCGGTTATACAAAGAAATTCGATAAGCTTTGTAGTCGTTTCAGATATTACCGTCCATTTGCGGATATGTTCCATGACGCGAAACTGGCATCGGAAATTATTAGTCCTGCCGCGAATTTCGGGGAAGGATGGTTGATTCCTGCTGAACTGGCGAGCTTTGCACAGAGCGGTGTGAATAATGCTATTAGTTTGCAACCCTTTGGATGTATTGCAAATCATGTAATTTCAAAAGGGATTGAAAAAAGGATCAAGAAAGTTTACCCCAAAATGAATCTATTATCATTGGATTTCGACGGAGGTACTTCGGATGCGAATATATTCAATCGATTGCATTTTATGGTGGAAAATTGTAAACAACAGGAATTGTAATACCTTAAATTAATCACAAATAAGGAAAAGAAGGAACGTCATTGCTGCAAAAGGTTGTAACATCGCTGATGTTTCTTCACTAAACAGTTTTTCGGAAAGGTTTTCATGGGTTTCGAATACTACCTGGAGACGGCGTGCCGCCGCAGCAATCCCAGAATTATAATGATTCAATGCCGCCCTGTTTGTCCCCACCATACCGCTGAAGATGAAATCGCGCCTCTCATCGGCAGCATTGATATTTTGGGTGAGGGCACTTTTGATAATCTTCTTGCACGCTTCATCTTCGCGGGCATAACAGGACCGGTATATTTCAAACAGCTCCTTGATATTGGGTATTTTGGTATCTACCGGATTAATTAAATCGTTTACTTCCGTATGAAACTGAAAATGTTCATCGTTACGTAAATGCTCGTAATGTATGGATTTGATATTCATATTGAACAGTTGAATAATTTATACCTGTATTTTAATCCCGCAAGGAGAAATTTTATATTGAAATGAATAGTTTCATAATGCGAAACCGTTC
>JAVBLM010000005.1:0-83718 GCA_031553535.1 Bacteroidales bacterium
ATCCAGGTAATAGGCCCAGCAGGCATATTTTGCCTTAAATGTTTCTTCATTGGAAGTTGTTATGGTAATACCTTCTTCACTTGGAGTGTTGACATGGACGTACAAAAACTCATCCTGTATCATTTCATTTTGCAGATGTTCTCTCACAATAGTGTCTGCTTGTCCTTGCGTAATTTGTGCAGGAAGGTATGCCGCCCAGACGACTAAAACTAACATTAGAATAAAATGCTTTTTCATGACGCATATTTTTTGGTTTATGTATGAATGATACCAAATAACTCAAATATGTTGCCTGAATGTTTAACTTTTTTACGAGAAAAGTTAAACGCGGCTTGTAGTGCCTGAAAATTCAGGAAAAATAATAAATTAATCAGCGGTTATTTCATTCTTTTTGAGTTTAAAGCTTTAATAGTTTATTCTTTTATTATCTTCTTCAAAACACTCCCTTTTTCTGCTTGAATCTTTATAAAATAAATACCTGCGGGTAGATAAGAAATATCTATTATTATTATTCTGTTCTGTCTGTTGCTTGTATAACATCATATATTTCGTAATTAACTTCGTTGAGGGTAATATGTAATTTATAATTGATCTGTGCTTGAATTGGGGGAAAACGTAAGGCAGGCTTCTTCACTTTATTCTTTCAATCTATAACCTTTAACCTGCCGTTTTTAACATGGTTTTTGTCCTTTTACCTGGATGAATATATAAAAAGGATAAATTATTTTTTTACTTTTGTAAAAGAATTAGCTGGTTTTATGCTATACTTGCAAATTTGTCAGAAGAGAAAAGTTTTTGGAATAGAACAATAAGCCGATATATAACAACAAATAAATATCAGACAAATCAAATATGGAGGAAAACAATAACAAACACATGAACCGCCGAAAGTTCCTGAAAGTACTGGGTGGTGGAGCTGCTGCCACAACGGCATTGGCGGCTTGTAATTTTACCGGTTCGAAGAACGATGAGCAGATATTTGATAAAACGGATGTTCCCACTGATAAAATGACCTACCGTACCAATCGTCATACAGGCGATAAGGTTTCCCTGTTGGGATACGGATGCATGCGTTGGCCGTTGCGTACCAATGCAAGCGGGGAAGAGGAAGTAGACCAGGATGCGGTGAACGATCTGGTAGATTATGCCATTGCGCACGGCGTTAATTATTTTGATACATCGCCGCGTTATGTACGGGGAATGTCGGAAAAAGCCACAGGCATTGCGCTCAGCCGTCACCCGAGGGATAAGTATTTTATTGCTACCAAAATGTCCAACCAGGCAGAAGATCGGCATTTGCGTACCCTGGAAGGTTCTATTGCCATGTATCGCAAATCAATGGAAGACTTACAAGTAGATTATTTGGACTATTACCTGCTCCATGGTATTGGTGGCGGTGATGGGATAAAAACATATAATAACCGTTTTATCGATAACGGAATGCTGGATTTCCTGCTCAAAGAAAAGGAGGCCGGGCGTATCCGTAACCTTGGTTGGTCTTTTCACGGGGATGTTGCTGTGTTTGACCATGTGCTCGCCTCCGGAGTCCACTGGGATTTTGCTATGATACAGCTTAATTATGTAGACTGGAAAAATGCTTCCGGATGGAATGTCAATGCGGATTATCTCTATGGTGAACTTGTCAAATATAATGTTCCTGCGGTAGTAATGGAGCCTTTATTAGGTGGACGCCTTTCCCGGTTGAATGCACATTCGCTGGAGATATTACAGAAGATACGCTCCGGTGCCAGCCCGGCAAACTGGGCATTCCGTTATGCAGGCACACCCGAAAATGTATTGACCGTACTCAGCGGCATGGTTTATATGGAACACCTGCAGGAGAATATACGTACTTATTCCCCTCTGGAACCGCTCAACGACCAGGAATATAAGGTGCTGGAGGAAATTACGGAGTTAATGCTCCGTTCCGATTATATTCCATGTACCGAATGCCAGTACTGTATGCCGTGCCCATATGGATTGGATATTCCCGGCACGTTTGCCCATTACAACCGCTGCATCACGCAGGGAAATATTCCCAAAGAGGCACAGGATGAGAACTACCGCAAAGCGCGCCGTGCGTTTCTGATCGGATACGACCGGAGTGTTCCCAAACTAAGGCAGGCCAATCATTGCATTAACTGTAACCAATGCATCCCTGATTGCCCGCAGCGTATCAATATTCCCGAGGAAATGTATAAGATCGACAAGTTTGTCGAACAATTGAAAATTAACGGTTAAACTTTTAAAACAATCAGATAGTTATGTTAAGAAAAATAAGAATAGCCGCTGCCATTGTTTGTTTTACTCTCATCACTTTGTTATTCCTTGACTTTACGGGAACCTTGCATGCCTGGTTCGGATGGCTGGCAAAGATACAGTTCCTTCCGGCGCTGCTGGCAGTGAATATTGCCGTTGTGATAGGGTTGATACTCCTTACGTTGATTTTCGGACGTATATATTGTTCTGTTATTTGTCCGTTGGGTGTTTTGCAGGATATTATCTCCTGGACAGCCGGAAAACGGAAGAAATACCGCTTCTCGTATTCACCCGCAATAAAATGGTTGCGTTATGGGTTGCTGGGGATATTCTGTATTGCATTGATAGGAGGGGTAAGCACTGTGGTTTCTTTGCTGGAGCCTTATAGTGCTTATGGTCGCATTGCTTCCAACCTGTTGGCTCCCCTATACCAGGGAATAAATAATATATTAGCTTATTTTGCCGAAAGAGTAGACAGTTATGCCTTTTATTCGGTAGATATATGGATCAAAAGCATACCTGTATTCCTTGTTGCTATTATTACGTTGATAGCTGTTTTTGTACTGGCGTGGCGTAACGGAAGGACCTATTGCAATACCATTTGTCCGGTAGGAACGGTGCTGGGACTTATTTCTCGCTTCTCTATTTTTAAACCTCGTTTCAGTGGCGTGAATTGTAATAATTGCGGATTGTGTGAACGGACATGTAAAGCATCTTGTATCAATTCCAAGGAAGGTAAGATAGATTACAGTAGATGTGTTTCCTGTATGGACTGTATAAACACATGTCATAAAGGCTCATTAAAATATCTCCCCAAACTAAAACCGGAAAAAAGGATGAAGTCTGCCCAAGGAAATGATACCGATAATTCCCGTCGTAAATTCCTTTCCCTTACTGCTGCTATGGCTGCCACTTCCGCCTTGAAGGCGCAGACAGGCAAAGTGGATGGAGGGCTGGCCATTATCGAAGATAAGAAGATACCTAACCGGTCTACACACATAACGCCTCCGGGATCATCCGGAATACGTCATTTCAATCAGCATTGTACGGCTTGCCAGTTGTGTGTGTCGGTTTGTCCCAATCAGATATTACGTCCTTCTGTTGGTATTGAACGATTTATGCAGCCGGAAATGTCTTACGAACGCGGATATTGCCGTCCGGAATGTACCAAATGTTCGGAAGTTTGCCCTACGGGCGCTATCAAACGGATAGATACGGCAGAGAAATCGTCTATACAGATAGGCAGGGCTGTATTTATCAAAGAAAATTGTGTGGTAAACACCGACAATGTCAGTTGCGGGAACTGTGCACGGCATTGTCCCACAGGTGCTATTCACATGATTCCTAAAGATGGTACTCCCGATGCTTTGACAACACCTGTAGTAGATACCGAACGTTGTATAGGCTGTGGTGCATGCGAATACCTTTGTCCGGCAAGACCATTCAGCGCCATCTATGTAGAAGGTAATGAGAGACACCACTTTGTGTAATGATTAATGATTAGTTGTTAGTGGTTAATAACGCGGAACAAACAAAAGAGCATCATCGACAAAACCTTAAGGGTTCGACAGAGTCAACCACATTTGCAATTAACCACTAATCACTAACAATTATTGCACACTATTTATTTTGAAGATCAACAAACTGGTCGCTTCATCGAGTTTGTTATACAGTGCCTCTTCCTGTTCACGTACCTGACTGGAATATTCCAGTTTGACATCGTTTGCCTGTTCAATACATAATAGCTCACTATGTTCGTTGTTTATTTTTTTGATTTGAGCTATATCGCGGTTTAACGAATTATCAAGATTCGAATTTTTAATAAGGGAAACGAGTGTATCTAATTTATTACAGGATATATCAAGGAGGTTTTTAATGGAAAGATAATTCTCCGGAGATATGATAGAACTCCCTTGTACCAACATATTTATACGCCTTAGCAACGCTTGATAATCAGATATCCGGTCTTCTAAAATATTTTTCCGGTCCCTCATCGTCTGTAATCTTCTGTCAAGTACAGCCGGAACATACACTGCAAGAAATACGGTTGCAACAAGTGTTGCTAAATCGATGAGATTAATCTCTTCCGCTAAAGGCATTGTGCCATAATGACCTAAAGCTATTCCTACAACCGCACCTACAATCACAAGAGACAGATAAAGAAGCACCTTGAATATCTTTTCACTTTTTTTCATTATTTAGTATTTTATTTAGATTTTGCATTGAAACAAAATTATCAAAAAAAAGTTTGAAAAAACAAATTATGAACAATTTGATATGTAATTTTGTAACAAATGGAAAGTAGTATAAGAATCCCTTTTACTGTTTTGAGATTTAAATAGATGAAAGGATAGTTTTTATAATTATTTATTCTACTTATAATCTAAATATGAAATTCAGGGCGATTCTTGCATGTATATTATGGGGTTCCGCATTTGCCGGAGCAAAGATCGGGTTTCAATATGCTGATCCTATCTATCTTTCCGGTATGCGTTTTACTTTGGCAGGACTTTTATTGATTCCGGTAATGATTGTTAAGAAAGTACATTTTTTCGATGCGCTTAAACATTGGCGATTTATGTTGCTGTTTGCTTTTATACAGACTTTTCTACAATACGGATTATTTTTCATGGGATTGAATAAAGTACCCGGTGCAATATCTGCTATTATTATTGGGGCAGGCCCTTTGTTTGTGGCCATCATGGCACATTTTACACTTCAGGATGATAAAATGAGCCTGCGGAAAATAGTCGCTATTGTTTTGGGTATTTCCGGCATTGTATTTATCAGTTTGTCGCAAGGTGAAATTTCGTCAAACAATCCTTCTTTTTATGCAGGAGTGGGGTTGTTGGTTTTGAGCAATATAATTGGAAGTTACACCAATATTATGGTTGTAAAGAAAAAATCTTATAATATATCGCCTTTTGTTTTAACTTCTTTTGCGAACTTTACAGGAGGAATTATGCTGCTTATTGCATCATTTATTATAGAGAAACCAGAGATAAAGGTATACCCACCGGAGTTTTATGGTGCTTTGTTATGGCTTGCCCTTATACCGGCCGTTTCTTTTTCCCTATGGTACGGATTATTGCAAAGACCCGGTGTTAAAGTTTCGGAACTTAATATGTGGAAGTTTGTCGTTCCGGTAACCGGTTGTATTTTGAGTTGGTTGTTGTTACCCGGAGAATCCCCGACAGTTACATCGGTAATGGGAATTATTATTATCACTTTTGCATTGCAATTGCAACAACTGCCCAGCAATTTCTTTATGAAAATCAGGAAATAATAAGAAATAGGAACGTTATATATCTGCTATATTTTAAAGTTTATTATCTTGTAATATTTACAAGTATTTGTTTCTTGTCGGGTAAATAAACAAAAAAACGAGATTCGGATAAATAGATGAATCTCGTTTTTTAAATAATCAAAAAAGTTTTACTATTTTGTACCGTCGTATGTTACAACAGTAAGATCTGCTATTCCTGCCACATTATAAGTTAACTTCATGTTTACCGAGTTATCAGAAAAAGTGAAAGTGGCTTTTGCATTTTCAATTTGATCCAATGTAATGCTCGAATTGATTAATTGGATAATAGTTACAAGCATAGTTCCGGTTGCTGTATATACTCCGTCTGATGTTTTTGTAAGAGGATAACCATACAAAGTTAAAGCATCATCGGTAAGTCCTTCTATAAAGGTAAGTTTTATATTAGATTTACTCTGCCCTGCAGAAGTTATACTCCCTGTATATGTTCCGGCATAGCTTGTATCATTTTTTTTACAGCTAATAGTAGATATTGCCAAAACGGCAACGAATAATAATGTAAGCGTTTGTTTCATTTTATTTTTTTATTTAGTTAAAATTATTTAGAAAAATTGTGCAAAGGTAATCGATTTTTTAAATGAAACAAGCAAACTGTTAATTTGTTTTTATCATCAAGAAAAATAAATTGTATAATTGTCAAAAAAGGAATTTAATTGAACCATGATGCATCTAATTAGCGAATAATATTTCTTAAATTAGATATAAAGAGAAATAAACACATACTGCTTTATTCAAATATCTGGGTGTCTGTTTTATTACTATTTTTGTAAAAATATTTATCAGGATGAAAGATCTTTCTTTACATATAATGGATATTCTTCAAAACTCAATCCGGGCAGGTGCAACACGTATTGAGCTTGATATAATTGAAGATACAAAAAGGGATACGTATCAGTTGGTGTTTATTGATAATGGATCGGGAATGGATGAGGAGACGGTACAAAAAGTTATTGATCCCTTCTTTACCACAAGAACAGTTAGGAAGGTAGGGTTGGGACTTCCTTTATTAAAACAGAATGCAGAAAAAACAGGTGGAAGCTTGGAAATAGATTCAGAATTAGGCAAAGGAACCAAAGTAACTGCCATTTTCTCTCATCAACATATCGATCGTCCTTCTTTAGGAGATGTTGCCGGAGCAATTGTGTTAACGGCTTCTGCCTATCCGGATATTCATTTTATATATAAACATGAGAAAGATGGAAAAGAATTTGTTTTTGATACGGAAGAAATCAATGAAGCCTTAGACGGTATTTCTATTCAGGAACCCGAAATTATCAAATATTTACGGGAGATGATTTCCGAAAACTTGAAAGAAATAGGAGTTGATTCTTAGAAAGTGAATATAAATACATCAAACTATGGCAATAATTAAAAAACCACGCGTGACCGTTTTATCTGATTGAAAATACACTAATCCAAAAAGAGGGCGATAAAATCAAAAAGACCAAAACCCATTGAAGACCTTGCCGATCGTATTGTGCGGGAACGCACCGAGTATCGCATGATTTTGCTTAACGATTAATGCGAATCAAGAGTTGAAAATAGGATTAATGTTCAGATATATGAAATAGATAACAGAAGTTAAACAAGTCAGAGGTAATAATTGCAACAGGCAGAAGAAAGAAAGGGTAAAACCAATAAAATAAATAAAAAGCAGAAAGCAAATCGTCAAATAGCCAGACCAACACATATCCAACCAAACAATTTACCTTTTTAAATGTTTAAAACGATGTTATAGCATATTTTTTGTTAGCTTTGCATTAAAATAAAGAAGATAAATTATGGCATTTATAGACTATTATAGCATCCTGGGTGTTGATCGAAAAGCATCGGCTGATGATATCAAAAAGGCATATCGGAAGTTGGCGCGGAAGTATCATCCTGATGTAAATCCGGATGATTCGAATGCTCATTCTAAGTTTCAACAGATAAACGAAGCAAATGAAGTATTGAGCGATCCTGAAAAAAGGAGAAAGTACGATGAGTACGGGGAAAACTGGAAGCACGCGGATGAATATGAAAAGGCTCATCGTGAGCAAGCCAAGCATGGAGGCTTTTCGAGTGATTTTGGAGGAGGAGGCTATTCGTATGGCTTTTCCGGAGATGATTTAGGTGGTGGATTTTCTGATTTTTTCGAATCACTTTTTGGAAATAGCGCTCGCGCGGGTGCGGGTGGAAGAAGGTCGGCTGGATATAAAGGGAATGATTATAATGCGGAACTGCATATTAGTCTACATAATGCTGCACAAACACATAAGCAAACGCTGACTGTTAACGGGAAGAATATCCGTATTACGGTTCCTGCCGGTGTTACGGATGGACAAGTTATCAAACTGAAAGGGCAGGGAGGGCCGGGAGTAAATGGCGGGCCCAATGGTGATTTATATATAACATTTGTAATTGCGAAGGATCATGAATTTCAACGAAAGGGGAATGACTTATATGCAACGGTTCCATTGGATCTTTATACTGCAGTATTGGGTGGGGAAACTACTGTTAATACATTAGATGGTAAGGTGAAACTGAAAGTGAAACCAGAAACCCAGAATGGAACCAAGATACGTTTGAAAGGAAAGGGATTTCCTGTTTATAAAGAGGAAGGTCATTTCGGGGATCTATTTATCACCTATTCCATTAAAATTCCCACAGGGCTGACAGAAAAGCAAAAAGAACTGTTTCAACAATTAGCTAATTCTTAATCAAAAAAGGTATGGATCAAGATTTAATTTTATTAAGTGAATATTGTGATAATAGCCGTGTAGAGCTTGAATTTGTGTTGTTGTTGGAAGATGAAGGTCTGATCGAGACACAAATATATGATAATGCTAAATATCTTCAATCATCTCAACTAAAAGATCTGGAGACTTTTTCCCGCTTGCATTACGATTTATCGATTAATATTGAAGGGATTGATGTTATTAATAACCTGTTAAACAAAGTCCGGAAAATGGAGTGGGAGCTTTCCGTCCTGCGCAGGCAACTTGATATGGATCCATTTATGGCAGATGATTTCTTTGACGAATTCTGATTTCCAATAGTTCCGTAAATGCCTATGATAGAGCAGGTAATTGTATCTGATATATTAGTTTTCTATAATGATATCATATTTTGTAAGTAACCCCATGGTGCCGTATATTGAGAATTTTGCATGCTTGATATAGTTCTGCGCAGGATCGATAATATAGTTTATTGCAGATACAAAGTCTGTCCCTTTGCAGTTGGTATGTTCAAAGATAGCTCCTTCAAGGTCGCAATGTATAAATTTCGATTCGGATATGTCCGCACCGGAAAAAACAGTATTTTTTAAAGAAGTATTCCGGAAAGTTGTTTTCTCCATTTTTCTGTTCGTAAACAAAGCATAATCGGCAATACAATCTTCCATTTTGATAGAAAATAAAAAATCGATGCACTCGCTGAAATCTGCTCCGAGCACTTTACTTTCTTTAAAAAGAACACTGTCCATCTTGCACTTCCTGAATTTGGCCAACGATAGATCACAATTCAAAAAGGTACATTTCGAAAATAAGTTTGATGTGAATAAAAAACCGGAAAAGGAACAATGCTCGAATACACATCTTTCAAATTCTTTATTGCATAGCTCGTTTTCCGTAAGTATTATATTTTTAAAGATTCTATCTTCATGAAATAATTCGTTTTCCATCTATCTAATTCCATTTTTATTTTGATACAAAAATAGTATTTTCTTTTTTGTGAATGAAATTTAATCTCTACAGGTTTTTCGATCTTCATAATAAACGTTTTTTATAGTTAAAATGAAAAGAGAAAAAGAAGAAGCGAAGAAAAACGGAACCATTGATGGTAACCATTTTTCAGCGAGGGAGTCGTTCCAAAATAAAAACCTCTTTCCATAAAAAGAAAGAGGTCTTTTATTTGGTCTTCTTTATTTTTATTGCCGTTATTGAGACAATAAAACAAAATATACTATTTAGTGATTTTTTTAGAAGATAAAACCGTAACCATAATTACCATTCCTGCTATAAAAAGGAAGAAAATATTAAAAGGCTTTTGAATCTCCCTGCCTACAATTCTTAAAACGCCCAGACAGGTTACCTTTCCTGTAGGAAAGTTAGCACTTATATCATAACTGCCGTTGCTTAGTACTACATTCGTATTGAGACTGTGTGTTGAATAAGCGGAGTTTTGATAATAAGCCTGTACGACTTCTTTTTCTTCTAAGTAGGCTTTACGGATACAAAACGATCCTTTTACTGCGATAATACTTAAAACCAAAATGATTATCACGGATGGCTTTTGAAAAATTTTCCAGGAGAGTTTTTTCTTCTTAGCAATAGAAATTTGATCAATGCTACTCATGTCTTTTTATTTTTAGTTATTAGTTTAATGCTTTACGATCCCTTCATTGTTTTTCTTTTAGTTTTAAGTTGAGTTATTTTGTTTAAAAAAATCTATATGGTGCAAAAGTATTAAAATATCATAAATAAAAGTTGTTTTTTTTGATAATTTTTTACTTCTTTTTGTAAATATTTTAGAAGTTGTAGGTTGATAATTTTACTTTGTTTGTATAATTTACTATTTGTGAATATTTTATCTTCTGAAAATAGTGATTTTAATGCTTGTATGATTGTGTTTTTTTTGTTCCTTTCAGAAGAAAATATATGTTTTTGATTCATTATAAGTGCTTATTTTTGATAAAATTGGATAATATTAGATTATTTTATGTTGCAATTTGGAAGGATTTTTATTGTTTAGGCGAATAAATTTTATATTTATATATTTTGCCGAATTGAAAAGGTAACTTAAAAATATCTGTATCGGCCGATC
Organism: Bacteroidales bacterium; assembly: GCA_031553535.1. Lineage (GTDB taxonomy): Bacteria > Bacteroidota > Bacteroidia > Bacteroidales > WCHB1-69 > JAIROC01. The sequence continues at coordinate 10,388 of JAVBLM010000005.1, forward strand.
CCGGCGGAAGACGTTAGATTGCGAAGAATTTTCCGATAAGCAAATACGAGTCGATGGACAGAAGGACTGCTGTCATTATTTCGTGTCGGAAGAGGGCCTTGTGTTGTTCCTGTAACACAATTAGATTTCTAAAATAGATATTTATAATAAAGAATAATATATTGCGGAAATAAAATATATATCTTTGCTAAAAATATTTTTCAACTTTATATAGGAATTCCATCACCCGTAAAAAATAATTTATGAAAAGAGCAGTCATTATATTAATAATCCAATACATGGTAAGCATTTCCTTTTCCCAGAAAATCAGCCTGGAGGCAGATACATTTAGGTTGGCCAATGGGTTGAAAGTGATTTTGTGTGAGGATCATTCCAAACCGGAAATTTTTGGGGCTGTTTGCATACATGCAGGCAGCAAAAATGATCCTGTAGATGCTACCGGAATGGCTCATTATTTTGAACACATCATGTTTAAGGGAACCGATAAAATCGGAACGACCGACTGGGAAAAGGAGAAAATCTTTTTGGACAGTATTTCTCTTTTTTATGATCGATTGCATGAAACTTCCGATGCAAAACAAAGAGAAAGCATACAAAAAAAGATCAATGAATTGAGTATTGAAGCGTCCCAATATGCCATTCCCAATGAAGTGTATACCATTTTGAAGAAAATGGGAGGAAAACATATCAATGCTTTTACAAGCTATGATGTTACTGCTTATTTTAATTCTTTCCCTTCTAATGAGTTGGAGAACTGGATGGATGTATATATGGAACGATTCCGTAATCCGGTTTTCCGCTTGTTTCAATCGGAGTTGGAAACCGTATATGAAGAAAAGAACATGTATGATGACAATCCTGCATCCAAGTTTATGGAAGATGGGATGAAGCTATTTTATGGGGAACACCCCTATGGCCGTCCGGTTATTGGTTATAGCGAGCATTTGAAAAATCCGCAAATAGCGCGGATACAAGACTTTTTCAATGCCTATTATGTTGCCAATAATATGACGTTGGTTCTGGTAGGGGATTTCAACAGCAAAGAAATCAAACCGTTAATAGTATCAACATTTGGGAAAATGCGTTCAGGGAAACTTCCCGGGCAAATATCATATGTTCTTCCCGAAATAAAAGGAAAGCAAATAGTCAATACACGGCAAACGCCCATAAAAGTCGGAGCAATTGCTTTCAGGGGTGCTTCTTCACATCATCAAGACAGATTGGGATTGGAAATATGTTCGCGTTTGTTTTCCAACGATGCCTCCACCGGATTGTTTGATAGGCTGGGAACCGATAACAAACTCATGATGGCGCAGATGATGAGTATGTCGCTGAAAGAACACGGGTTGTTTGCAATTCTTTATATGCCCAAAATACTTGGGCAATCGCACGCAAAAGCCGAAAAGCTTATTTTCGATTGTATTGATTCTATCAAAAACGGATATTTCAGTGATGATTTGCTCGAAGCTATCAAAACGGAATATGTCTCTTCGCTGATACAAGAATTTGAAAATATGGAAGGAAAATTCATCAAGCTCTTATATGCCGAGATGGAAGGAAATAACTGGAGTGATTTAATCACTAATATAGAAACGGTAAATAATTTTACAAAGCAAGATATGATGGATATTGCAAAGAGATATCTGGGGAATGACTGTTTGGTTTACCGTTCAAAAATGGGTTTCCCAAAAAAAGATAAACTCAAAAAGCCGGACTGGAAACCTATTCCATCCCAAAATAATGACCGGTCTTCCGGTTTTGCTCAGGCAATTGCCGGGCGTCCTGTTTCTGAAATCAATCCGCAGGTTATAGATTTCAAAAATGATATCTCCACGAAAACATTGAATGATAAATATACGGTATATGCGGTAAAGAATCCCTATAATGATATCTTTACATTGAATATTATGGCTAATTACGGATTATTGAATGATAATGAATTGGATTTTGTGATTGAGTATTGGCAATTGCAGGGAACGACATCCAAAAGTAGTGATGAATTCAATCTCATCCTGCAAAAACTGGGAGCTTCAATTGAAATAAAGGCTCTCCATGACAAGTTCATTATTTCAATCAAAGGGTTTGAAAAAGACCTGGATACTATCCTACGACTTTGTAGTGAGAAGCTGTATTCCCCGGGCAATGATGAATCAAAACTGGCGTTGCTCGTCGACAATTATATGGCAAGTATCCGTTATAATAAAAAGGATGCATCTACTTATGGGGATGCGATATTTGAATATGCTTTGTATGGAAATCAATCACAATACTTACGCACCCCGACTTTAAATGAAATAAAGCTGTTTACAGGAAATTATCTGCTTGAAAAAATGACCAAGCCTTTTCAACAGGACGGATGTATTGCTTTCGTAGGAAATACGCCGGTTGATATATTGGAACAATATGTAACGGATGCTTTTCAATGGGACGTTACTACGCCTGTAGAAGAACTATCTTTCTTGGAAGAAAAAGAATATACGGAAAATAGGTTTTTTTTTATTCACAATAAAACATTGCGTCAAAGCAATATTCATTTTTATGTTCGGGGAGAGAATACGAGTGAACAAAACAAATCAATGATCAAGGGCTTCAATGCTTATTTCGGTACGGATATGTATTCTCTTGTTTTCCAGGAAGTCCGGGAGCTTCGTTCATTGTCGTATTCGGCAGCAGCAATCTACCATAGCGATGTTTTCAATCGAAAGCCGGGATACCTGTCTGCATATATGGGAACTCAATCCGATAAAACGGTAGAAGGGATCAACGCCATGCGTGATTTGATTCTCAATATGCCTCAAAAACCGGATAAATTTCAAACGGCAAAAGAATCTTTAATGAAAAGCAATGCGTCGGATTATATTAATTTTCGTAGTATTCCGGCTTATGTTTATCTTTGGGGAAAACAAGGATACACACAAGACCCACGCATCGAACAGAATAATCACATTAAAAGTATGGTATTTGACGATTTGCTGGACTTCTATCGAACAACAATAGCAAAAAAACCGGTTATTATTACGCTTTCGGGAAATATGAAACAGGTCAAGAAGGAAGAACTTCAGCAATTCGGAAAAATGACTGAACTGCAATACAAGGATATTTTTAAAGAATAGGATTTATGAATTATTGGACATGAATTTGTTGCAACAGGGTGCTTGTTTTGTTCACATCACCCTGCCAGGGTAGATAGTTTGTAAACAGATCTTGGATTTTGAATGCCTTGGTATCGGACAGGTTAGCTGATTTTTTTACTTCCATGTGAAACTGGAGATGTTCATTGTTACGTAAACGGGGATTGTTAATGAATTTAATTTCCATAGTTTATAATAATGTAATGATTACTGTTTATTTTTTCCCTGCGGGGGATATTTTTTCTTCCAATAAGCGCTGGAGGTTCCCGAACCCACCCCAGCAATGCCGGACATGGTTTCGGAGGTTCCCGAACTCACCCCAGCAATGCCGGACATGGTTTCGGAGGTTCCCAACACCGCCCCAGCAACTCCGGGCATACCTTCGGACGTTCCCGAACCCTTCCCAGAAACATCAGGCATGGTTTCGGAGGTTCCCGATACCGTCCCAGCAACTCCGGGCATACTTTCGGATTTTCCCGAACCCTTCCCAGAAACTCCTGATATACTTTCAGAAGTTTCTGAGCCCTTTCCGACAACTGTCGGCCTATTTCCGGGAATACTTTCCGTTATTATTGTTGCTTTCGGAACAAGAGCTCAAGCTCAAATAAACAATAAATCAAAATATTGTATATACCAACAGTTGAAATTTTTTATTATAGAAACCGGATGGAAACTTCATCTGTAAAATAGGATGCTATCATGAATCATAGTATCCTATAAATCATTTCGATATTGTTTAAATAAGCTGAATTTTAATCCCCGGATTCATGTTTATATACCTTGTGTAATTTCGATGCTTACTCCCTTTTTGGGGTAGGGTTGATTCTTGCGTTTGTTTAGTTCGTGTAATTTCAGTTTAAAAGTACTTTTGAATTTCATCTCGATCTATAATATAAATTCATGTATATTTGTAAACAAAAAATAGAAATAATTATCTTGTGTAATGAACTCGTTCTTATATGATATAATTATTTTAAAGATTTTTATTAATGCATGTTCCTCTTAAGGTTTGAGAAAAAATTGTATTATTGTATTATCTTTTTAGATTAAGAATTTGTAAATATAAATAATATGGAAAAAATAATATCGGTAGAAGAAGCTGTCGCAAAGATTAAAGATGGTATGACCGTAATGATTGGAGGTTTTATGGCAGCGGGAACTCCCCACAAGATTATTGACGCACTTTCAAAAAGTAAAGTTAAAAATCTGACCGTGATTTGTAATGATACGGCTTTCCCTGATAAGGGAATAGGGATATTGGTGACAAACAAACAAGTGAAAAAGGTGATTGCTTCTCACATTGGCACAAATCCCAATACGATTGAACAGTTTAATAACAAAGAGTTGGAAGTTCAATTTGTTCCACAGGGAACACTGGCTGAACAGGTACGCTGTGGCGGAGCCGGTTTGGGAGGCTTCCTTACTCCTACGGGAATCGGTACTGTGGTGGAAGAAGGAAAACAGAAAATGACTGTAAATGGAGTGGAATACTTGTTGGAATTACCTATACGTGCGGATGTCGCTTTGATAGGTGCCAGCATTGGGGATCAATCGGGAAATCTTTGTTATAAGGGAACTACACAGAATTTTAATCCCATGATGGCTACGGCTGCCGATTTGGTAATTGCGGAGGTAGAAGAAATGGTGGAAATAGGCGGGATTCCTATGGAAAACATACATACTCCTGCTATATTTGTTAATTATATTGTAAAATAATAAAATCTAAAAGATATGAACAAACAAGCAATGATTCGAGTAAGAATGGGTTCAAACGATGCCCATTATGGTGGAAATCTGGTGGATGGTGCTAAAATGTTGCAATTGTTCGGTGATGTGGCTACCGAGCTTTTAATTATTAATGATGGGGATGAAGGGCTTTTTGCCGCTTATGATAAAGTTGAATTTCTGGCCCCTGTTTATGCCGGCGACTATATTGAGGCTGTAGGAAAAATTGTGAACGTGGGTAACTCTTCTCGTAAAATGGAATTCGAAGCAAGGAAAGTTGTTGTGCCGCGTCCTGATATATCCGATTCCGCTGCTGACTTTTTACCGGAGCCAATCATCGTATGCCGTGCAAGCGGAACATGCGTTGTTCCTGTGAAATGTCAAAGAAAGAAATAGTTAAAAGTGAAAGGTTGAATTGCTATTTTACTCACCTTTCACTTTTAACTATTCACTTTTTACTATTAACCTTTAACTAAAAAAATACATGGAAAAATTGATCATTACAGCTGCCATATCAGGCGCTGAAGTAACCAAAGAGATGAACCCCAACGTTCCTTATACAAAGGAAGAATTTGTCCGTGAAGCGAAATCTGCCCACAATGCCGGCGCAAGTATTATTCACTTGCATGTACGTTATGATGACGGTACGCCGACTCAGGATAAAGCTCGTTTTAAGGAAATTATTGATGCTATTAAAGCTGAAATTCCCGATGTTATTATTCAGCCTTCTACAGGTGGGGCAGTGGGAATGACCAATGATGAACGTCTTCAACCTACCGAACTTAATCCCGAAATGGCAACGCTTGATTGCGGTACGTTGAATTTCGGAGGGGATGAAATTTTCGAGAATACAGAAAATACAATTAAATATTTCGGTCAACGAATGATCGAGCGTGGTATTAAACCTGAGCTGGAAGTGTTTGATAAGAGTATGATCGATATGGCTCTTCGTCTGCATAAAAAAGGATTTATTAATAAACCCATGCATTTTGATTTTGTAATGGGAGTGAACGGAGGGATTTCGGGTGAATTGCGGGATTTCGTGTTTTTACGCGGAAGTATTCCTGCGGATGCTACCTATACGGTGGCAGGAATAGGACGTTATGAATTTCCTTTAGCAATGGCTGCCATTATTGATGGAGGTCATGTACGGGTAGGGTTTGAAGATAATGTTTATTTGTCGAAAGGCGTATTGGCGAAATCCAATGGAGAATTAGTTGCCAAGGTAGTCCGCATGGCAAAAGAACTCGGACGTGAAATCGCCACGCCAGCTGAAGCTCGTGAAATCTTGGGATTGAAGAAATAGCTTATTGATCACGAAACGACCTTAGAGATATTTTGTGGTAAAATAAATACGGAGTAATAATAAATAAAAATAAAAAATATGCAAAAGAAAGGAAATAAATACGGAATTCACAGAGTTATCGAACCTAAAGGTGTTCTCCCACAACCGGCAAACAAAATTGATAATAACATGGATGAGATCTATGATAATGAGATTTTAATCGATGTTCAAACCTTAAATATAGATTCGGCTTCTTTCACGGACATAGAGCAAAGAGCAGGCGGCGATAAAAAGAAAATTGCCGAGATTATGATGGAGATTGTTGAAAAACAAGGTAAACATCGTAATCCTTGGACAGGTTCGGGCGGTATGCTCTTAGGTACTGTTGAGAAAATAGGCGACGCGCTTATTGGAAAGACCGACCTGAAAGTAGGGGATAAAATAGCCACATTGGTATCACTATCACTTACTCCTTTGAGAATAGATAAAATTAAAGAAATCCGCCCTGATATTGATCAGGTGGATATTGATGGTAAAGCCATTTTATTTGAAAGTGGTATTTATGCGAAAATTCCCAACGATATGCCTGCAACGTTGGCTTTGTCGGCATTGGATGTCGCCGGAGCGCCTGCACAAACCGCCAAGTTGGTAAAGCCGGGAGATACGGTTCTTATTATCGGAGCAGGAGGTAAATCCGGAATGCTGTGTTGTTACGAAGCTAAAAAGCGTGCCGGTGTTACGGGCAAGGTAATCGGACTATGCCATAGCGAGAAGAGTACCAAACGTTTGGAAGCGTTAGGATTCTGCGATTATGTGTTTTCTGCCGATGCAACCCAGCCCGTCCCGATTCTTGAAAAGATGGAAGAACTGACCAACGGTGAAATGGCTGACGTTACAATCAACAATGTAAATATCCCCGATACGGAGATGACAAGTATCCTTTGTACGAAAGATACAGGGGTAGTTTATTTCTTTTCTATGGCTACCAGCTTTACAAAAGCCGCTTTGGGCGCAGAAGGAGTAGGAAGCGATGTGACTATGATTGTCGGAAACGGTTATACAAGAGGACATGCGGAAATAACCTTGCAATTATTACGCGAAAGCGAGAAACTAAGGAAAATATTTACAGAACTTTACGCATAAGGTTCATTGAAATTAAACCTATATTCGGCGGGATTACAAATTCCGCCGATATTTTTTTATCGAATTTCGATACTGTCCGAATATAATACTTCGGGATCTATATCAATTTCATTTTGCCATTAATAACAGAAGTTGCTTCATGTTTCGTAATTGATGGAACTTTTTGTTTTACCAAAAGAGCATAAATCACTAACCACTAAAAAAACATTAAGCATTTTTACGTATCTTTGCAACATAACATTAAAAAGTCGATTGTCCGCATTATCAATGATAATGAACACTAGATTAGTTGCAAAATATAAAGAGTGAATAGAATAATATATGAGAAAAGGTTGTAGATATGGAACACATCGCGTAATAGAGCCTAAAGGTACTTTGCCCCAGCCTGCATTTCGTCTGGATAACACCATGGAAATTTATGATAATGAAATCCTGATTGATGTTCAGACCTTGAATATCGATTCGGCAAGTTATACCCAAATAAAACAGGCATGTAATGGCGATGCTCAAAAAATGAAAGAAATGATTTACGGTATTGTCCGGGAGTGTGGCAAGATGCAGAATCCTGTAACCGGTTCGGGAGGTATGCTGATTGGGACAGTAAAAGAGATAGGGCCTAATTTTCCAAATACAACCAATCTGAAAGTAGGGGATAAGATAGCAACATTGGTATCGTTATCTCTTACACCTCTTAAACTGGAAAAGATATTGCATTTGGATGCCGGTCATGACCAGGTAGATGTGGAAGCGCAAGCCATTCTTTTTGAGAGTGGGATTTTTGCTATCCTGCCGGATGATATTCCTGAAAAATTGGCTTTGGCAGCTTTGGACGTGGCTGGAGCTCCTGCACAGGTAGATCGTTTGGTAACAGAAGGCGATATTGTTTGTATTATCGGTGGTGGTGGAAAATCAGGGATACTATGTTGTTATCAGGCAATGAAAAATGTCGGAAAGTATGGCAAAGTGATTGTTGTAGAATATTCAGACATGAATGCTCAACGGATTATCAACATGGGCTTGGCTACCGACGTGATAGTTGCGGATGCGACCAACGTAATGGATGTCTATAATAAAGTGATGGCTATAACCGGAGGAAGGGGATGCGACGTAACAATAAATAATGTAAATGTTCCTTCTACGGAAATGACTTCCATTTTGGTAACAAAAGGACAAGGATATGTTTATTTCTTCTCTATGGCGACCAGTTTTACCAAGGCAGCTTTAGGTGCCGAAGGAGTAGGAAAAGATATTAATCTGATTGTCGGAAACGGTTATGCCAAGGGCCATGCCAACCTTACGTTGAATATCATCAGAGAGTCACAACCTATCAGAGAGTTATTTGAGAAGTTATACGTTTAAATATAAAATTATGAACATTAGTGTTTGTGGAATAGATTGCGATATTGCCGGCATTGAATGCAATAAAAATAACGAAGAATTTTTTATCGAACCTTGTAAGGGGTGTAATGCTGTGGAAGGAAGGATTTTTTGGACACAATATTTAGGATTGGATACTTGTCCGATTTACCATTGTTGTGTAGACGAAAAACAGCTCGCTCACTGTGGACAATGCACCGATTTACCCTGCGAAATATATTTTAATACGAAAGACCCGTCAATACCTGACGATATTTTTAAGCAAAAAATATATGAGCGGACGGAATTATTAAAGAAATTGTAAAAAGTAAGATATTATGCAAGTGAATAACCGAAAAATCATGTTCCCGAATGTTACCGATGAACAATGGAACGATTGGAAATGGCAAGTGAAAAACCGGATTGAAACCTTGGATGAATTAAAAAAATACATCAACTTGACCGCAGAGGAAGAAGAAGGGGTAGCGAAATCATTACAAACGCTCCGTATGGCTATTACACCTTATTATATGAGCTTGATAGATCCCGATGACCGCAATTGTCCTGTTAGGAAGCAAGCTATTCCAACCGGAGCAGAGACACATCAATCGGCTGCCGATTTATTGGATCCACTGCATGAAGATGAAGATTCGCCTGTTCCCGGACTAACACATCGTTATCCCGATCGTGTACTGTTCTTAATTACGGACATGTGCTCAATGTATTGCCGTCATTGTACGCGCCGCCGCTTTGCCGGACAAATGGATGCACAATCACCTTCGGAACGGATTCAAAATGCTATTGATTATATTGCCAAAACACCTCAGGTAAGAGACGTATTGCTCTCGGGAGGAGATGCCCTTATGGTGAACGATACGATGTTGGAATCTATTATTAAACGTCTCCGTGATATCCCGCATGTGGAGATTATCCGTATAGGTACCCGTACCCCGGTGGTTTGTCCTCAACGTATTACCGATGACCTGGTAGATATGTTGAAAAAATATCACCCTGTCTGGTTGAATACTCACTTCAATCATTCCAAAGAAATAACTCCGGAAGCATCTCAGGCATGTGCTAAACTGGCTAATGCCGGAATTCCTTTGGGTAATCAGTCGGTATTGCTTCGCGGGGTGAATGATTGTGTACATATAATGAAAAAATTGGTGCATGATTTAGTAAAGATCAGGGTTCGTCCTTATTATATTTATCAATGCGACTTGTCGATGGGGTTGGAGCACTTCCGCACCCCGGTATCCAAAGGCATTGAAATTATTGAAAATCTAAGAGGGCATACTTCCGGATATGCAGTGCCTACTTTTGTGGTAGATGCGCCTGGTGGAGGTGGGAAAACACCGGTTATGCCTACCTATCTTATCTCTCAAAGTTCGGGCAGGGTAGTGCTTCGCAATTTTGAAGGTGTTATTACCACTTATACAGAGCCTAATGATTATGTAAATGAATGTACCTGTGAAGGATGCTCTAATAAGAAAGATGAGGCAGAAGGAGTCGCCGGTTTGTTGAGAGGAGATCAGCTATCTCTGGAACCTGAGAATCTGGCTCGTAAGAGAAGACACTAAAATGCCGTTTATTGATGACATATTAAATTATAAAAGTGTATCGATTGTGGGTATGGAGAAAAATACCGGCAAGACCGAAACGCTGAATTATGTCATTCGCAGACTTAATCAACTTAACAAAAAAGTAGCGGTTACTTCTATTGGTATTGACGGGGAAACTACAGATCAGGTTACCCATACACATAAGCCGGAAATAGAATTATTTGAAGATATGGTATTCGCTACTTCCGAAAAACATTATCATGAAAGGAAGCTTGTGTCTGAAATCCTTGATGTTTCTTCCCAGCAAACGGCGTTGGGAAGGCTTATTACAGGCAAGGTAAAAATAGGAGGGAAAATCATTCTTTCCGGGCCAAGTAATACCGGCTGGCTTAAAAAAGTCATTCGAAATATGGATCAATACCATGTTACCACTACATTGATAGATGGGGCTTTGTCTCGGCGTAGTTTTGGATCTCCTTCGGTTACCGAGAGCATGATTCTTACTACGGGAGCGGCTTTATCCCCTAATATTCCCGAGTTAGTTAGAAAGACTAAATTTTTGTATTCCCTGATTAATCTACCACAGTATGAAACGCTGTTACAGGATACACTTTTGGAAATAGAAAACGGCATTTGGAGTATTGATAAGGAAGGGAATCTTCTTAATCTGCATATTCCTTCCACTTTTCTTATCGATCAGTATAAGGAAAGACTTTATTCACATGGGGGTATTCTTTTTGTTAGCGGTGCGGTAAGTGATAAATTACTTGATACCCTTCGGTTGCAAAAGAATATTGCAGACATAATATTGGTAGTAAAAGACTTTACCCGTATTTTTGCAAGCCCTGATTCCGTAAATGCTTTTCTTAAAAAGGGAGGAAGAATTAATGTGTTACTAAAAACAAAGCTGATTGCTCTTTGTATCAACCCTGTTTCTCCGGAGGGCTATGTATTGGATTCCGACAAACTCAAAGAGAGTTTAAGAGAAAGTTTACATATTCCGGTGTATAATATTAAATTCGATCGCATATGAAAACATTCAAAACTTGCCTGCAACATATAAGTGGTTTGAAGTTTATTTATGAAAATCTTCAAATACAATCCTCTATCGGACGAAAACGCTTGTTGCAACAAACTTTTATAACTGATACTACTTTGATACAACAAGAATTGGATTCAATGGAAGAAAGTATCCGGTTTTTGGAACAGGGAAGCAATAGCCGGATAATTGATTCGGTTAATCGGAATTTGGAACAAATTAATGATATTTCTCCCACGATTATACGTCTAGGCCAGAAACAGGTATTAGATGATATCGAACTCTTTGAAATCAAAAAGTTTTGTTTACTTTCGCAACAGATTGCAGATTTGTTGAATACTTCCCAGTACAATGTTGTAACCATTGATAATCCGGAAGCGGTTATTAATTTGTTAGACCCTGAACATACACACATCCCCCATTTCTATATTTACTCGGCTTATGATCCGGAATTGGAAAAATTACGAAAGAAAATCACATCTGCACCTGATCCGGAGAAGATGGAAGAATATCGTTGGGAAAGTGTAAAACGGGAAGATATGATCCGTGCAGATATTGCAGAGAAACTATTACCGTATCATAAACTACTGGAACAGAATCTGGAACAAATGGCCATACTGGATATCTTATGGAGTAAGGCTGAACAGGCTTTGAAATTGGGTTTTTGTAAACCTACGGTTTCTTCCGGTAAAACTACTTATAAGCAGTTATTTAATCCGGAGATCAAAGAAATATTAAAAGCTTCTTCCAGGGAATTTCAATCTATTGATATTGACCTTTATTCCAGTTCCTGCCTGATTACGGGGGCTAATATGTCAGGGAAAACGGTTTTGTTGAAAACCATTGCATTATCTCAATATTTGTTTCAATTTGGGTTTTATGTACCGGCAACTCAAGCAGCAATTATGCCTGTAGAAGAAATCGCTATCAATATTGGAGACCATCAATCGGAAACGAATGGTTTGTCTTCTTTTGCCGATGAAATCCTGAAAGTGAATCAAATTATCAGAAAGGTGAAAAAGGGAGAAAAACTATTGGTGCTGATTGATGAACTCGCCCGTACTACCAATCCTGAAGAAGGAAAAGCATTGGTAAGTGCGTTTATCCGAATCATGTCGGAACACCATGTTATGTCGCTTATTACCACGCATTACAGTGGTATTTTAGTTCCAACCCGCAAACTACGGGTAAAAGGACTCAAAACCAACCAGCTAACTGTAAATATTACTCCTCGAACCCTAAATGATTTCATGGATTACTCCCTTATAGAAACCCAAGAGGATGATGTTCCCATGGAAGCCTTGAAAATTGCAGAAATATTTAATGTAGATGAAGAATTTCTGCAACTGGCAAAGAAGATGGTGAAGGGTTTATAATCAGTTCAATGTAAAGTCCGCAAGGACTTTTTTATCCACTTTTGTTTATTTAAATAATTTTTGTACATTTGTGGGACGAAATAGTTCATTATTGTAATTTGGAACATATGAAAAACAACATGTTCTGTTTCCTGCAATATTATAGATTAAAAAGGCATGTATTTTAACACCTATAATTATTAATTAAACTGAAATATTATGAGAAATTTTTTTGTATGTGTATGTATCTTCATCTCATATGGGGTATTTGCACAAAACACAGCCAGGGAGGATCAACTCCTGAAAACCATTCAAAATGAATTGAATCGAAATATGGAACAGCTAAAAAAACAAGATGTTCCAGTCTACCTGTTAAGTTACCGAGTGGATGATATCCGACAACATAACATGAGTGCTACATTCGGAGCATTGGACTATTCAAGAGGAAAATCGGAAAGAATCTTGACAGTTCAGGTACGAGTAGGGGATAATCAGATGGATAATTTTAGAGAGTTGCGTGATGATCAGTCTTTTGGGGTTACCTTTTCTTCTTCAACAACGCTTTCTTTGGATGATGATTCCAAGTCGATAGCACTTACATTGTGGAGAGAAACAGAAAAACTTTATAAAGAAGCAGTCAGCCGTTATCGAAAAGTAAAAACAAGCACTTCTTTGGTAGTAGATTCTGAAGATAAAGCTGCTGATTATTCCGATAACACAGCGAATCAATATTATGAAAAACCAATCTCTTTTACCGATTTCAACTTCGAGCCTTCACAATGGGAACAACGAATTAAAAAGTACAGTAAATTGTTTGCTGATAAAAAAGAAATTCATGAAGGGCAGTCAACCATGCGCTTTTTTATCGAACGAAAATATTATGTAAATAGCGAAGGAACTTCTATTGTTCAGAATTATACCAATTGCCGTTTGTTTATTACTGCCGAAACACAGGCTGATGATGGGATGAGATTACCTATATTCGAGTCTTATTATGCCCATTCTCCTGAAGGATTGCCAAGTGACAAACAGATGATGGAAGATGCGGCAAAAATAGGCAATGTGCTTTTACAAATGCGTAATGCACCTACTGTTGATGCATATACAGGACCTGCAATATTATCTAAAGAAGCTGCAGGTGTTTTCTTTCACGAAATATTCGGTCACCGGGTGGAAGGATACCGATTGAAAAAAGAATCGGATGCGCAAACATTCAAGAAAAAAGTAGGTGAAAATATTCTTAACCCTGAAATATCTGTTGTCTTTGACCCTACAATAAAAGAATACAAAGGCAGTTTGCTCAATGGAAGTTATATGTATGATGATGAAGGAGCAAAAGGAGAAAAAGTAATCGTAGTAGAAAACGGGGTATTGAAAAATTTTCTAATGACCCGTACGCCTATTAATAACTTCCCGAAATCTAATGGACACGCCCGTGCACAAGCGGGAAAACAGCCTGTTTCCAGACAATCAAATTTGATTGTAGAAACTTCAAAACCATATACCGATGCCCAACTGCGGCAAATGTTGATTGATGAAATCAAGAAACAGGGGAAACCCTATGGATATTGGTTTGAAAAAGTACAGGGAGGGTTTACGATGACGGGTCGCTATATGCCTAATTCATTCAATGTTACACCAATTGAAGTTTATAGGGTTTATGCAGATGGACGACCGGACGAATTGGTACGCGGTGTTGACTTGGTGGGTACGCCCTTAGCCATGTTTTCCAAGATTGAAGCTGTCGGTGATGCGCCGGGGAATTTTGCAGGCACCTGCGGAGCTGAATCTGGTTGGGTGCAAGCAGGCTGCTGTTCCCCGGCTCTCCTTATTTCGCAAATTGAAACACAACGAAAAGATAAAAACCAATACCGTGCTCCTGTTTTGGAAAGACCCTATTCTCAAAACGCTGAGAAAGCAAATGATTTCTCAACAGTTGCTTTCAAGGCTATGGAAGACGAGCTCAAACTCAATATGGCACAACTAAAAATTGACAATCTACATCCCCTTTATTATATAAGTTACTTGGTAACGGATGGTAATACCTATAATGTAGAAGCTTCTTTGGGAGGGATTACTAATTCTAGCATTTTACCTTACAGGACGCAGGAAACAACCGTATTGGTAGGAGATAATCAACGCAATAACCTTAATTACAGTATAGGACAAAATAGCTATTATTATTCTGGTAATAGTATCGACTTGCCTATTGCCAATGAAGATGATTATAACTCCATTCGCAGCAGTTTATGGATATCTACCGATCAGCAATACAAAGAGGCTGCAAAACAATTGGAAGAAAAAAACACAACCATTGGAGAGCAGAATATTCCCCAAGAGGATATTGAGCTTCCTGACTTTTCATCTATACCTGTGCAAACGAAGATTATTGATTCTCCGAGGGAAAATGTAAATAGTATTAATTTGGAGAATATGGCAAAAGAGCTTTCTTTGGTTTTTGCAGATTATCCGAACTTTACGGAATCATCGATAGATATTACCGTCAATCAAACAGATGCTTTATATCTTAACAGCGAAGGTGTAAAATATAAATCACCTGCATCTATCCTGACGATCATAGCTTATGCCTCTACTGTTACCAATGACGGAGAATCTATTGCCGACAAAATAACGATTTATTCCAACTCTTTTGCACAACTTCCTGATATGCAAACTTTAAAAGGAAATATAAAATCAATGGCCTCACTTTTAGATCAATTGCGTATTGCCCCTGTGTTGAGCAATGATGAATTATTTAAAGGTGCTATTATGTTTGAACAAGACGCAGTAGGATATCTTGTATCCCAATCGTTTTTTGAAACAACTGGCGGACTATGCGCTAAACGTAAAAAAATCGAGAAAGAAAGTTCTGCTATTCCGTATTTTACATTTATGAGCGGAAGTGCGGCAAATGAGAATAAACTGGAAAATCAAATAGGGAAAACTGTTATTTCGAAAGATTTATCTATTATTGCTATGGACAGAACAAAAACCTATAATAACATTCCTTTAATAGGATATTATGAGATTGATGCCGAAGGAGTCAATAGCAGTGAGTATTTTCCTTTGATTGAAAATGGAGTAATGAAAAATTTACTGAATGACCGTATCCCGACCCAAAAATTCCGCCAATCGAATGGGCATAAACGATTATCTACTTCAGCATACAATGTAAATACGTCCATCGCTCCGGGAGTAATCGAAATGACAAGCAAAAAAGCCACATCTAAAGATAAGATGAAAAAACAATTGATAGCGTTAGGAAAGAAAGAAAAAGCCGAATATGTTTATATCATCCGGAAAATAGATGCCAACTTTTCTCTGGATAATATGGTTGCTAACATTACCAGGATGGTATCAGGAGACAAAAGTATAAAACCATTGTATGTTTATCGTGTTTCCGTTAATGATGGAAGCGAAACATTGGTTCGCATGGCAACTCTTTCTAATATAACCCTTGAATCGTTTAAAGATGTTGTTGCCGTATCAAATCAACAGCAAGTATATAATACGTTATTGCAAGGAGATAGTGGTGGAATGATGGGTTTCTTTTTCCGCTTTGATTCCAAAAATGGTATTCCTGCCAGCTTTATTGTTCCGGATGCTATTATTCTCAATGGACTTGAATTGAAGAAAGACAGAAGTATCATTTTAAATAAAAAACCGGTAACACCAAATCCTTTGTTGGTAGAAGAATAAAGAATAGAAAAGAGCATCTTTTTGTTTTAGAAAACAGGAAGATGCTCTTTCTTTTATTTAAAAGAATAGGTAAGATTTACTTCAAAATATCAGAAGATTGTCGTGGATATTGAATATATCCGAAGGGAGAATTTCATGGGATTTTATAATTATTGTTTCGTTTTTAACTCTTCATATGCTCGGTAATCGGCAAGATTCCATTCCAGGAAAGACCGTTTCTTATAATTCCGGAGGAAATTGCTTCTTCGTTTTTCCATTTTGTCATAGTATTGATTATAATCCCAATAATAAGTATGATCTATATTAAAAGGAATAGCTTTCCTTTGTATCTCATCTATTTTTTGTAATTCATCCAGCGATTTAACTGTAAATGGAAGGGAAGAATCATTCAACTGTGCCATAAAACGGTATTCGATAAAAGAACGATTGCAGTGTTTGAAGTTATATTTGGCAATAATCACATCCCAGTTGAAAAGCGAAGATACAAACAGCACCAAAAGTAATGAAAGTCCGTTGATACGTAATAAAAAATATGAACTTTTCACTTTTATTATTTTAAAGATAATACTTATCAAACCAATGGCAACCAAAGTTAAAAAGAAAATTACTGCAATCCGTTTGTATGCCAATCCGAAATAATTAATATACCAATAATTACGTATGATAACGGAAATCGTCATAACAAGATTTTGAAATATCCAAGCACTGGTAAGTGTTTTAAGTGTTTTGTTTTTTGAATAGAAGTTCAAATTTCCATGGAAAAAATAAAGGGCAATTGCTGCTGAAATTATGACAGAAAATACCAGTACCCATGTTCCCTGATGAACAAACTCTTTTAACATATCGCCTTCCCATGAGAAGTTGAACCAAATAGTTGTAATATCCAAATAATTAAAAAACAGTATTAATAAATTGAGCAAACTCAAAAGCACTATTCCTGCTTTGTTTTGCATGGATAGACCGTCTTTTTTGAAAGGATAAAAGTGGCGTTTTCTTTGACGTATAAGATTATCGGAAGATGAAATATCGTTTTGATAGATAGATGTGGGAACCGTTTTTGCCAGTAATACATTGGCAACGATAACCCCTAAAATAAAAAACAAAATAATGGAAATGTTCAGTTTGCCTAAGAATTCGAAAAAAGGAAGGAACCTATTATAAAAGACAGAACTGGATGAAACATATAAAACAAAGAAAAATAAAAAGATAAGAGCGGGAAAGATAACAAAATACAATAATTTCCGCATTGATCTGCCACCTGTGGTATTACTATCTTCTTGCCCTTTCTGAAATACCCGAGCCTGTGCAAGGAAGCTTCGGATAATTGTTTCTATTCCAAGATGTAAAAACGACTTGCTGCCTTGAAAATTTAAAGCCGTTGCCAAAGCAAACAAGAGGATAAAATTAATAAAAATAACCCAAGATGTGCTAATAAGCATAGTGAAAATTGCAGTTGTGGCGGTAGAAACTAACAGTAAAACGGTAAAGAAATTAAACTTTACCGGCCGGTTGAAATAAATCATTACCGGGATAAGAATAACTTCAAATAACAATAAGTTTATCCCGATTGACTTTTTGTAGAATAAAACAGTAAAGAGCAGAGCCGTTAGCAGGGCAAAGACTATAAATTGGATTTTTCTCATAAGAAGTAAAATTATGTTTTTTATGGAACGGAATAATTATTTAAAATATTGCTATAATCCATGCCCGTTAAAAGTTTTTCCCTTTTTATTCCTTTAATTTCAACAAGCAAAAAGCGACAAGGGTAAAACCGATAAAAAAATAGATAAACTTTAGCCACTAACAACTGTTGCTGTAACTTCCTGTAACTTGTATGACTTCCCGTAACTTCTATTTTAGTTATGTTCTTTTGTGATTTTGACTTCCGTACGCCGGTTACGCTGACGGCCTTCCGGGTTATCCGATCCGTCGGGATGAGTATTGTAATCAACGGGCATAGAAGCACCATAACCTTTTGCTGTAATTCTGGAGGCGCTTATTCCTTTTGAGACCAGATACTTCTTGACACTTTCGGCACGGGCTTGCGATAATTTCAGGTTTGCCTCATCGGAACCGATATTATCCGTATGGCCGCCTATTTCTATCTCCATTCTGCTTTTTAGCTTCATCACTTCAACAAGATCGTTCAGCGCTTTATACGAACTGGAACGTAATGACGCCTTTCCATAATCGAATTCTACATTTTCCAATACAAAGACCTTCGCCGGTTGATACGTTATCTTTACATTCATTGTATATAACTTTCTTTCCGCAGGGACAGCAAATTCACTGTAATCCACTTCTTCTGTGAAACTCCTGTACTTTATCTTGTAGGTATCGCCAATGGGAAGTAGGATGGAAAACTTACCGTCTTTATCCGTATGGGATTTAAATATCTCCTTGCTGCTTTTTCCTAAAAAGGAAACTATTTCCCCTTCAAAGGGAACATTATTATCATCAGTTACCAGTACATTTATCAATGCTTTCGTTTCTGTGGGTTCCAATGTTTGCGAAAAGACACAGGAAGCAGATAGTAATAAGATACTTAAAACAAATCCGTTTTTCATATATCAAGATTATTATAATTATCAGCAAAAATACATATTATTCTTCTGCAATCAATCTGTTTTTAATGAGATTTTTCGGTCATGGATTAAATTGGCGGATTAAGCAGTTTTACACCGTTCATGTGAACGGTTCTCGTTGTTTTTTTAAGGAAGGTTATGACAAATAATGCCCCTTCAAGGAAAGTATACGTATCTTATCTTTTAGGATTTCATACATAATACGATGTTCATCGTTAATTCTGCGAGACCAATAGCCTGAATATTCGTATTTCAAATGTTCCGGTTTGCCCAATCCGGTTTCAGGATGTAGTTTTATATCGGCAAGCAATTGTTGTATTTTCTTTTGAATTTGTTGATTACCACTTTTCTTCCAAAATACAATATCTTTTCTTGCTATTTCAGTAAATACTACTTCCATAAATCTTCTATCGAAATGACTTTATCATTTTTACTGTTTTTGGATTTTTCCAGTTTCTTCATAAATTCCTTATCATAAGGGCATTCGTCCGCTTCTGTTTTAACTTTAAAAACACCTATACTATATATAAGGTCTATCATTTTTTTAGCGATTGTGTTTCTCGCATCATATTCTAATATTATCCGTGCCATGGTTTTACTCCTTTCTATTCATTTTTACAAAGGTACAAAAAATATACCAGTTAGACTAAAACCTATGGAATAAATAGTCCAGCTATATTTATTGCAAGAGGTAATATAAATGTCTTATTGCATTCTAATAACCACTTACTTTCATACATTAAAAGGCCTCTATATTTACTATGTTTAACCAGATCTTGATTTTTTATTTGAAAAAGTCAGACATCGGCTCACAATCATCAAAGAATTGTTTGGGTGTCAAACCCGTCATTGTTTTAAAATCGTTGGTAAAGTGCGATTGGTCGTAATACCCGTTTTCATACGCCAACTCAATTAATGATGTATTTTTGTTTTTCGACTTGAAATAAATAGTTGCCTGTAACCGGATTGTTTTCAAATATTGTTTGGGTGAAATTCCGATGTATTCAGCAAAAATCCGTTCAAACTGTTTCCTACATAAACAAGCGTGTGAAGCCAATGTGTCGATGTCAATATTTCCTTTTGTTGTTCGAATATGTTGGATTGTATTGCTGATTCGCTGAAACTCAAATTCTCGTTTATTGTCATATAATAATTTACAGAGGCATTCTTCTACAATGTTAATTTTCGTTTGAAAAGAATTTTGTTTCGACAATTTGAATTCCAATTCACCGTACAGTTGTTTGTTGATATATTTTAAAGGGATAGTGTAGTTTAATAGTTCGATAAAAGGAAGTGGAAAGAATTGTCTTACACCTTGAGGGTGGAATGAAATAGAGAAAATCGACAAATCTTCGGAAATAAGAATGTCGTAGTAATCGTTTTGCTGTCCACCCAAAAGGAATTTGTCTTCCAACGACCTGTTTTTTGTAAGCGCTTTTGGTTTATGGCCTAGATACAGGATAAGTTCGGGTAATCCGCTTGGGATAATGCGTTGTGTATATTGTTCTCCTGCTTTCAATACGTTCTCAAGTCCCCAATATTGTTTAATATAGGGTTTTAACTTTTCCGATGGCTGACCAAAATGATAATTCATATCTTAAAAGAGGAACGGTGTCCGGGTTAACAAACACCGTTCGTTTAATTGCTTTACAATTTTTCGTACAATCCGACTTTGTTTCCTTCCGTGTCAATGAATAAGGCAAAATATCCCTTTCCTTCGACTTCAATTTTGGTTTTTGGGAAAACTATTTTTCCACCATTTGCTTCGATACGTACCGCTGTTTGTTCGATGCTGTCAGGAACATTCAAATTGACAATTACACCACTTCCGGAAGACTTGTGATCGGGGTTATAAAAAATAGAACCTTCTCCCGTAGGGAAACACGCCATTTTTTCGGTTCCGCAATCAAATTCTTCCATTGTAAGATTGAAAACGTTGCTGTAGAAGTTTACCGCACGCTTAAAATCAGCTGTCGGGATATCTACCCATTCGATTAATTTTTCCATTTTTCTGTATTTAAATTAGACATTGAATTTCGGGACAAAATTACCACCAATGTCGGTTTAAAAATTGGAAATTTGAGACATTCACGACTTGTCATTTTTTATTGCCAAATGGGGGGAGTGGTACCTGGCATCGATTTACTTCCCCCTTGTATATTGTCCCGCTAACCTCACCAATCTATTCAACTATCACAATGTCTCGTTGGAAACGGTACCTTCAAAAGAAAACTCTACGGATTTATTTTCTTTAGTAGTTATGCCGTGGCCTGTTAGTTGGTAGCGGTCATCGCCCAGGCTTTTAACATCAACATAAGCATTTTCCAGGCATTTTTGACTATTTATAGTGCTACCTGTCTGTACCTCTACGGTAAGCAGCCACGAGTTTTGCTCATGCGTATATGTTCCGGAGGGGTCGCTGTTCTTCCTGCAAATTTCGGCCACAACGAACACATCTTCTTTGGTCTCCAGATGGAACCAGGTCTTATATGGCCCACAGTCATCCCAAGTCGATCCATTCATCTTCACCAGGTACGCATTGGTAATCTTGTACTCACTCCCGTTATATGTGATCGTGCCCTTTATGTCCCCCTTATTGGCCTTACCACAAGAGATAAAAACGGTTAATACAAGTAAGACAATTGCCATCAGGCTACATACTGATTTCTTCTTATTCTGTATCATAACTTTAACTATTTATTATTATATGAATTATTCTATATAATTATATGGTATTTTAATTAATACTAACCCAAAACCCTGTTATAGTTCCGGATATTCGGCTACCTACATTTAATATGGTTCTTTATTTCTGAATAGTTACCTCTCCGGTATAAGAGAATTCCACTTTCCCATCAATACTGGCATCAAAAAAGCCTTCTATAGTGTATTTCCCATCGGAATAACTCACTTTTACCTGTTCGTTCCCATCGCCAATACCCGTGAAATTGAAAGGCGTACCTCCAATATTACATTGCGTACGACTATTTGAAATTGTGCCGGCTTTGGTTGAGCCGGTACTTTTTGTATAGGTTCCACCGGCACTTTGTAATGAAGAAGCATCGGAGTAGAAAGCAAACTGTAACCCGACATACTTCTCATCGCTATTGGATGAATTTTCCAGCAATACCGTAAATCCGGTTCCTTCAAATCCAGGAACGGATAATACATCTCCCCGTGCAGTAGCTTGCGTCAAATCATGTGTTTTACCCTGGTATTTTACCCAACCCTTAGCGGCTTCTTCTTCTTTTTTACAGCTTGAAAACATGATACCTGTTACGGTAAGGCAGATTGTTGCCATAACTACGTTCTTAAAAATTAATCTAATACATTTCATTTTTTTCATTATTTACTTGGTTATTATTTTAATACTATCTCTATTTTCATTTGTTTAATCCTATTGTTTATATCTGTCTATATGTATATTCTCTATCTACCTATGCGTAGATTATAAATCTACTTATGTGTAGATTCTGTATCTACCTACGTGTAGATTCTCTATCTACTTATACGTAGATTCTTTGCCTGCCCATGAGGGGATTTTCTCTTTCTACCTGCATAAATCCTTCTTTTGACCATTATTTATCTTACACTTAGACTTTTCGGATAGACAAACACCTTGGGTGTCTTTAACAGTTTCACTCCATTGGCAAATTGCGTTGCTATCTTTATACGATATTCTCCCGCAGCAAGATAGGGGATCACCACAATAACTCTGGACGGTTTGTTCTCTATTACTATTTCTGCTTTGGTTTCAGTACCATCTTCCGAAATAAACCATAATCCGCAGGCAGGGTCTTCCCCTTCTATTTTCAAATTATGCCCATATATTTGGGCAACGCCTCCCGGGGTGAGTATCTCGTTCACCAAATGCGATACACTGTCCTTTACTTCCTGTATTTGGGGTAGGGGGGAACTGGTACTCATCTTTTCAAACTTTATATTTTTCTGTGTATCACGAAGTAAAGTGCCTTTGGATACATTGATATGCAGCTTATGGCGATTCCTGTCAAAAGTATCCATTGGTCCTTCAAACACACCGGAAATAGAGAATGAGGTATTGAACAAAGGTGTAGTAACAGTGCTTCCTTCTGTCAATACTTCTATAATTGTTTCTTCATAACTGTTTATTGCTGCGATAATATCGGTGCGGGTAAGCAGTGTTCCCTTGTTAATCATACGGGTGATAATCGCTTCCTTATCCATACGGCTACTTACATAGATTTGTGCGTAATAATCATCGGGACGCTCTGTTAATCGATTTTCTATCAGTGAGTACTTTAACATGATAATTCAAATTTAAGTTAGTGTTTTTAGTTGATAATTTATATTGTAGTTTTATCTTTTAATTCATTTTTATCCTATTATTTGATAAATCTCTTAAAGGATTTGCAAATATACGGTTTTTTATTGAACTAATAACAGTTAAAATTATTTTTTATAATAACAGGAATGCTTTATCTTTACGTTTAAAATGTAATATAATTCAGATACTTCACTATTTTCTTTCAATTTTAGTGGAGTTATTCCAAAATTATATACCTTTGGAAAAAAACAGATATGAAACAAATTTACATTATTATTACAGGCTTGTTGGCATTTACCTGTATACCATCGGTTATTAATGCTCAGACCAATACGAATTCTACCTCAAGCGAAGAAGAAGTATATACGATAGTAGAAGTAGCTCCGGAGTTTCCCGGAGGGGAAGAAGCACGTATGAAGTTTCTGCGTGACAATATTGTGTACCCTATAGAAGCTCGTAAAAAAGGAATAAAGGGAAGAGTTGTTCTGAGCTTTATAGTGGAGAAGAATGGCTCAATTACAAATATAGAAGTATTAAAATCCGCACACAAGCTATTGGATGAGGAAGCTATACGTGTCACAAAGTTAATGCCTGCATGGAAGCCTGCTATGCAAAAAGACAAGCCTGTAAGTATAAAATATAGCATGCCTATTACATTTAATATATATTAAGCAGGTTTCTATTTTGATTTTCCGATGGATTCCTTAATCCTCTTCCAGTTTGTTTTACGATAACAATACGTATCGAAAGCAGATTCTTTTACTTGCGTGATGTTATTTGTATATGAAGATGTCAAAATTTGATATAAGAGATTAACTCCGTTGAGCTCGCAAGCTCGGTTATCCCGCTAATGCTTCTTACTTCGTGGCTTAGGTGCTTCATGCCAATTATAGGGATTATATCACTGCGTTTCGATGCTTTCGCTATACTTTGTGGCTCAGGTGCTTCGTGCCTCGCAATGACGTTATTTCGTTTGTTTAGAGCGTCATTGCGAGGTACGAAGCAATCCCTATCCTTATTTTAGCTTGATTTTTAACAACCGCTACAATAAAAAAGCCGGATTAGTTACCTCCGGCTGTAATTTATTCCTCCTTTCAATTCCGTAACAGAGGTTCCTTTATTGCTCTGTCTTTGTTACTCCATCCATGCAAAGATAATATGACACTTCCCTGTATCATCATTCTTAATTTTTAACTCTTAACTCTTAATTTATTTGTTATGCTCCGCCAGTTCATGCGATAGACGTTCGGTAAGCAAAGGAATGATTTTATTTACGTCCCCTACAATACCCAAATCCGCGACATTGAAGATAGGAGCATGCTTGTCTTTGTTGATGGCAATAATAAAGTCGGATTCTTCCATCCCTGCCAAATGCTGGATCGCTCCCGAAATACCGGCAGCAATGTAAAGGTCAGGGCGTACTGTTTTTCCGGTCTGTCCCACTTGGCGATCGTGCGTGAGGACGCCTGCATCTACTACGGCTCTGGAAGCGGATACTTCCGCTTTCAATACATCGGCCAGTTTCTTTAACTGGTCGAAACCATTTTGATTGCCGACACCTCTTCCACCGGATATTAATATTTTTGCTTCGGTAATATCGATTTTGTTCTTCTGTTCTTTCACATTCTCTATTAGGCGTACCTTAAACTTGCTACTGTCAAATCGAACTTGGAAAGTAATTATTTCTCCTTTTCGTCCCGGTATACGATCGATCTTTTGCATCACACCCGGACGTACCGTAGACATTTGCGGACGATATTCTTCACAAGTGATAGTTGCCATCAGGTTTCCGCCAAATGCAGGGCGGGTCATAAGGAATTCCCGTTCTTCGGAGATTTCGAGCTTTGTACAGTCGGCAGTCAATCCGGTTTCCAGGCGTGCGGATAGTCTCGGCGCCAGGTCTCTTCCTATGGTCGTCGCTCCAAAAAGCATAATGGAAGGCTTGTACCTGTTGATCACTTGATCAATAGCCTGTGTATAAGGTTCTGTCATATAATCTTTTAATTCGGGGGAGTCGATACAGATCACTTCATAGGCACCGTATTCAATCAGTAGCTGTGCCTGTGATGTGATGTTATGACCGGGGAAAACAGCCACTACTTTCTCTTGCAGTGTCTTTGCCAGTTCTGTTGCCTTTCCTAACAATTCCAGGGCAACCGGTTGAATTGTGTTTTCCCGTTGTTCAATAAATACGAATATATTTTTATATTGTGCTTTATCCATTTCAATGATTTTTGACAGATTAAATAATAAATTTCTCTTTTAGCTTGCTGATCATAATGCTTACAGCTTCTTCAGGTTCCACATCGAAGACTTCCCCGGCTCCTTTTACTCCTTTGGAGAACGCTTTCTTTACCCTGGTAGGAGAACCTTTCAATCCCAGTTTTTCCGGGTCGGCGTCAATTTTGTCAGCACCCCATATTTCCACTTCTTTATCAAAAGCATCTATAATGCCGGATACGGTCATGTACCTGGCTTTTTGGGCAGAAGCCAATACGGTAACCAGACAGGGGGCTCCCACTTCCAGGATTTGATATCCTTCTTCGGTTTCTTTTTTAATAGTGAATAACTTTTTGCCATCGTATTTCATATCTGCCAGATAAGAAATTTGCGGTAACTGGAGATGTTCCGCTATTTGTGGCCCTACCTGTGCCGTATCACCGTCAATGGCTTGTCTTCCTGTAATGATAAGATCATATTCCAATGTTTTTAAAGCGGCA
Source organism: Bacteroidales bacterium (assembly GCA_031553535.1). GTDB lineage: Bacteria > Bacteroidota > Bacteroidia > Bacteroidales > WCHB1-69 > JAIROC01. The sequence continues at coordinate 36,294 of JAVBLM010000005.1, forward strand.
GCCAGTGCATGGGAAGTTGCCAGTGTATCGGCTCCGGCAAATGCTCTGTCGCTTAGAAGAATCGCTTTGTCTACACCCATGGCATATGCTTCGCGTAAGATAGCATCGGCCTGCATCGGCCCCATGGTAATCACTGTAATGTGTGCATTGTATTTATCTTTCAATTGGAGAGCTACTTCCAGCCCCCCTTTATCATCCGGATTCATAATGCTGGGAATACCATCCCGGATCATGGTTCCGGTAACCGGATCTATTTTAATTTCGTTCGTATCGGGAACTTGTTTTATACATACTATAACCTTCATAATTTCTCCTTTCTATTTAAACATTTTTCCTGCGATAACCATCCGTTGTACCTCCGAGGTACCTTCATAGATTTCAGTGATCTTGGCATCTCTCATCATCCTTTCTACCGGATATTCGCGCGTATAGCCATATCCACCGTGAAATTGCACTGCTTTTACAGTCACTTCCATAGCCGTTTCGGCAGCAAACAATTTACATATGGCTGCATCCACAGAATAGGGTAGTCCCGCATCTTTTTTAAAGGCAGCCGAACGTACCAGTAAGCGGGAGGCTTCTATTTTTGTATACAAGTCTGCCATCTGGAACTGCGTATTCTGGAAAGCCGCGATAGCTTTGCCAAACTGTTTTCTTTCCTTGGTATAACGGATCGTTTCATCCAAAGCCCCCTGAGCAATGCCTAAGGCTTGGGCGGCGATACCAATACGGCCGCCATCCAGTGTCTTCATGGCAATGCCAAAGCCTTTATTGACCTTTCCCAATATGTTTTCCTTCGGGATAGAGCAGTTCTCAAATATCAGCTCGCAGGTGGAAGATCCCCTGATTCCCAGTTTTTTCTCTTGCTTTCCGATGGTGAAGCCGGGAGTACCTTTTTCTACGATAAAGGTAGAGATGCCTTTTACTCCCAACGATTTATCGGTCATCGCGATGACAATATACACATGCGCATTGCCCGCATTGGTAATAAATATTTTCGATCCGTTTAAGATCCATTTATCCCCTGCATCTACTGCTATTGTTTGTTGCATGGCCGCATCGGTTCCTGCATTGGGTTCCGTCAGCCCGAAAGCACCTATCCATTCCCCGGAACAAAGCTTGGGAAGGTATTTTATTTTCTGTTCCTCCGTTCCGTTTTCCAATATAGGAGCAATACACAAAGAAGTGTGTGCCGAAACAACAACGCCGGTTGTGGCACAGGCTTTGGATATCTCTTCCACGGCCATACTGTAAAGCATATTATTACCTCCTTGTCCACCGTATTGTTTGGGCACAGGGATTCCCATAATCCCGATTTTGCCCATTTTCTCAACCGTTTCGACAGGGAATCGTTCTTCCTCATCAATTTCGGCTGCTATAGGAGCTACCTCATTCTCTGCAAAGTTTCTGATCATTTGCAGGAAAAGTTCTTCTCGATCAGTTAAATTAAAGTCCATCTGATTTATATGTTTTTATTTTTATTCTTTATTGGTGTGTTTTTTTAAATAAGGCACAAAATTAAGAAAAAAATGCTATTGAATATCGCTTGATGAAAAATATCTTTGCAACAAATCGAATAGTGAATAGTGAATAGTGAATAGTGTAACAGCGCAAGGGTGAAATTGTTTGGTTGGCTATTTTTGTTGGTTTGGAATAGCTTAATGATAAAGTTCCCTTCGAGTCAGAATGGGATGGCAAAAGAAAAGGCTTTTGAGAGGGTAGTTGATTACAGTTATTTAGGATGGTGCAAAATACAATCCTTTAACTACATCGGAATAATGACTGAATAGGGGAGATTTGAGCAATAAAAAAAAGACTATTTAAAATCTATGGAACAATTAACCCATTCCTCATCGAAAGTAGTGTTGTATTTCCGGTAGAAATTCAGTGCCGGTTCATTCCATTCCAATACCTGCCATACCATACCATTTAGTTGTTGTTCTTTCCCTTCTTCTATAAGGCGTTCAAACAATAGTTTACCTATTCCTTTTCCTCTCAGGAGAGGCTCGACATAGAAATCTTCCAAGTATAGCCGTTGCCCTTTCCATGTGCTATAGCGGATATAATAAAGGGCAAATCCCCGGACGATTCCGTCAACTTCAGCTACAAAAGCCCACCATAGGGGATTCTCTCCAAATCCGCTTTTTTCGAAATGAGAAAGCGAAACGATTACTTCGTCGGGAGCTTTTTCATATAAAGCCAATTCTTTGATCAATTCCAATATACGCGGACAATCTTTCTTGCCTGCTTTTCGAATGATAATGTTCGACATATTGTTATACGGTCATTCCACCATCAACGCTTAAAGTATGTCCGTTGATATAGGATGCTTCATCCGAAGAAAGGAAAGCATATACGTTGGCAATTTCTTTTGGGTCTCCCAAACGACCAATAGGCACTTTCGCTTTCATCCCATCCAGTACATTTTCCGGCATAGCGGCAACCATTTCGGTTGCAATGAATCCCGGAGCAATAGCATTAACCGTGATTCCCTTTCGCCCCAGCTCCCGGGCCCAGGTTTTTGTCATGCCAATGATGCCGGCTTTTGTTGCCACATAATTAGTTTGTCCGAAGTTTCCATAAATACCCACTACGGAAGAAGCATTTACAATACGTCCCCATCCGTTTGCCAGCATATATTCACTAACTATTTTTGTACAGTAGAATACGCCTGTAAGGTTCACATCAATTACTTGCTGCCATTGCTCCGGAGTCATTTTTTTCAATGTGCTGTCACGTGTAATTCCGGCATTGTTAATCAATATATCAATACGGCCATATTGATCATTAGCCCTTTTGGCGGCAGCTTCCACTTCCTCATAATTTGTTGTGTTGACCTTCATAAATGTTCCGTGCAGTTTCTCTTCCAAAACTTTTCCTTTACTTTCATCAACATCCCAAATAATAACCTTTGCTCCTTCTTCGGCAAATTTGATTGCCGTTGCAGCGCCTATTCCTGCCGATCCACCGGTGATAATAGCCACTTTATTTTCTAATCTTTTCATATAATTATCTTTTATCTTTATTGTTCAATAATTTGGATTAAATATTAAAACTTTTCGGTATGCATTAATTTCGCCTGTCCGGAGATGATTACCTTCCCTTGGGGATCTTCAAGAATGCATTGAATGATACCTCTGTGTTTCTCTTCATTGATTTCTATTGCCTCAAATTTGGCGGTGTATTCTATATCCACGAAAGCAGGGGCTTTGAAAAGAAGATCCTGAAACATGTAAATTGTTCCTTCTCCGGGCCATTGTGTGCCGAAAACTTTTGAAAAAACAGAAGCAGCGAAGATTCCGTGAATGATTGGCTTGCCAAAAGGAGTCTTTGCTGCATATTCCGCATTAGTATGTATAGGATTATGATCTCCTGATATTTCAGAGAATTGATTTACGTTGGCTTGTGTGAATTTCACTTTTTCGATGAAAGTATCGCCGATTTTAATTTTATTCATTTATCTATATTTTAACAGGTTTTTATAATGATGGCTGTTCCCATACCGCCTCCTATGCATAAGGAAGCCAAGCCGTATTTTTTATGGTGATCTATAAGCTCATGAACTAAAGTTACCAAAATCCGATTGCCTGATGCCCCGATTGGGTGCCCTAAAGCAATGGCTCCTCCGTTGATGTTTGTTCTTTCATCGACCCATTGTCTGGAAACGCCATGTTCTTCTATTAATTCGTGAATAACTCCTAATGATTGTGCAGCAAAAGCTTCATTCAATTCAATTAAGTCTATATCTTTAAGCTTCATATCTGCCTTTTGTAATGCTTTGCGGATAGCCGGTACCGGGCCTAATCCCATAACAGCGGGATCTACGCCTCCCTGTCCTACAGAGATGATTTCGGCTAAAGGCTTTAATCCGAGTTCTTTTACTTTATCTTCCGATGCGAGCAGGATAAAAGAAGCGCCGTCATTTACTCCCGATGCATTTCCTGCAGTTACGGTACCTTCTTTTTTAAAGGCCGGTTTTAACATCGCCAGCTTCTCAAGTGTAGAAGTTCTGTTTGGAAACTCATCTTTGCTAAAAGTAAGAGTCTCTTTCTTCGCGATAAGGGGAACAGGTACGATTTCTTTCTCAAAAGCACCCGAATCAACCGCTTTAATAGCTTTTTGTTGCGAATTATATGCAAACTGATCCTGTGCTTCCCTTGAAATATCATATTTCTCAGCAATATTCTCAGCCGTGATACCCATGTGATAATCTTTGAAAGCATCGGTAAGGCCATCATTTACCATATGGTCAACTGCATGCAGATTACCCATTTTATATCCGGAACGAATGTCTCCACTTAAAATGAATCCGGCTTTTGACATGTTTTCAGTACCTCCGGCCAATACAAGGTCGGCCTCGCCGACTTTAATATCAGCATAAGCATTCATTACGGCTTTCATTCCACTTCCACAAACCATATTAATACTATAAGCCGGTACTTCGGGAGGAATACCTGCCTTAATAGCGGCTTGGCGGATCACACCTTGTTTCTGCCCGGCGGACAATATGTTTCCTCCGATCACTTCATCAATCTGCTCGGGTTTGACTCCGGTTTCTGCCAGAATATTTTCAATTACCAATGCTCCCAGTTCGCCGGGGGTGAAGTTTGTTAATGAACCCATAAACTTACCGATGGGTGTTCTTTTGGCTGCGATAATAAATACTTTCTTTTCCATGAATATTATTTAATATTTAGTGATTAATACTTGATGTTAAATTGTATCCTCTAAATCCCCTGAAGGGGACTTGTGCTTTTTGTTTTTGTTATTTTATCTGTTTTATCCCTTTTATCGGTTTTATCCTTTCTGGTTGTTGCATTCTGCATTTTAATTGATCATCGATTTGAGTGAATCAGAGATGATGAGCTTCGCTTCGGTTGCTTCCTGAACCTGCTCTACTGTAAACTCCGGGTTGATCTCTTTGAGTAAAACTCCCTTTTCGGTAATTTCCATGACACCCATTTCCGTGATAATCAAATTCACTTGCCCTTTTGCAGTAAGGGGTAGGGTGCATTTTTTTAGAATTTTAGGACTACCTTTTGCTGTATGTTCCATGGCCAGGATTACTTTTTTAGCACCTACAATCAGGTCCATGGCACCGCCCATGCCCGGAGTTAATTTACCGGGAATCATCCAGTTGGCAAGGTCTCCGTTTTCGGCTACCTGCATTGCTCCAAGAATAGTTACATCTACATGTCCACCCCGTATCACTATGAAGGAGTCGCAGGAATCGAAAGAAGCCGCTCCCGGTCGAGCTGTGATGTAACCACCACCTGCATTTACAAGGTTAGGGTCTTCTTTTCCCAGTTCCGGTGTAGGTCCCATGCCTAATAATCCATTTTCGGATTGTAATGTTAATCTCACGTTTTCGGGAAGATAATTTGGAATAATGGTAGGTAAGCCAATTCCTAAATTAACCACGTCACCGTCTTTAAGTTCGAGAGCTGCCCGTTTTGCAATGACTTCTCTGATCTGATTTTTATCCATGATATTATGTGTTTTTATTGTTGCAAATTTACTTTATTTTTTTATAATCCTGTCATCCCTTCGGGATTTTATTGGTTTGTTATCCTGTATTTTCTACAATCCTGTCATCCCTTCGGAATTTTATTGGTTTGTAATCCTGTCTTTTCTACAATCCTATCATTCCTGGGGGATTTATTGGTATATTATTTTATGTTTTCTACAATACTGACAGCCCTATGGGATTTATTTGTGTGTTATTTTACATTTTCCTTGCAATCTATGCAAACTCAACCCCGAAGGGGTGTAAAGATTGTAGCACAAAATGATATGCCATTTTTTAAACCTCGAAGAGGTGATATAATTAATCTAACCATTCAAACAAATATTTTTCATCATATTCAATTTCAAATTTGTGGAGAAAATCAATGTATTCTTCTTTGAAAGTTTTCTTTCGATGATGTTTTTCCTGGTTAGTAATATATTGATATACATTTTCGATTTGCGAATGTGAATAAGAAAACGCCCCATATCCTTCTTGCCAAGCAAATTTCCCTCTGAGAAATTTTTGTTCATTTATAAAATTAGTGGAATTGTTTTTGATGTCTCGCACCAAATCAGATATACGCATTGCCGGCTGTAATCCCACAAAAACATGTACGTGGTCGGTAACGCCATTGACGATAATTGTTTTTTGATTTTTACCAGTTATGATACCTGAAATGTATTTGAATACTTCATCACGCCAAGGTTTTTGCAATAGGTTCTCCCTGCCTTTTACAGAAAAAATATATTGAATATATATTTGTGAAAATGTGCTTGGCATAATTTTATGTTGTTTATCTTAGATTTGTTTTATAATTATTCCATTTATAATTCTATTAATTATGTCATCCCTTCGGGATTTATAGGTTTGTTTTTTCTCTATTTTCTATAATCATATCATCCCTGCGGGGTTTTATTGATTTGTTATTTTACATTTCCTACAATCTTGTCATCTTTTCGAGATTTTTTCATATATCATACTGTTGTTCTGTTCCAATTTTTCTATATTTAACCCCGGAGGGGTGATATAATGAATCTTCTTGTTTCTAATTGGTTTGTCTTTGTTATCATATTATCATATCGGTTAATTGTCATATTGGTTAATTACCCATTCATCCTTCTATCCATCTCCTGAGCTATATACGAAGCTACATCATCCCCGTAGCTGTTCATGCCGAATCCGGCATCATACCCCAATTCTTTGGCCAGTTCATACGTAATACGAGGGCCACCGCAGGCAAGTATCACTTTATCCCTCAATCCCTCTGCTTCCAGCATTTCCACTAATTCCGTCAGGTTTTTGATGTGTACATCTTTTTGTGTCACTGTCTGTGAAACCAAAAGTGCGTCGGCTTTCATCTCAATGGCTTTGGCGATGAAATCTTCGTTAGAAACCTGGCTTCCCATATTAAGGGTTTCGAACATTTCATAACGCTCAAGGCCATAGTGTCCCGCATAACCTTTCATATTCATAATGGCATCAATGCCAACGGTATGGGCATCTGTGCCGGTACTGGCACCTAATACGATGATTTTGCGTCCGATATGCTCTTTAATAAACTCATCGGTTTCTTTCATACCCATAACCGTCGATTCTACTTTGGGTACATGGATAGCCGTAAAATCAACCGTATGAACAGAAGAACCATAGCAGTTAAAAAAAGTAAATCCTTTGGTCAATTCCTTGTAATAAACTACCTGGGGATTCTCGAACCCCATTTTTTTCAATAGCTGCTTTGCTGCTTCTATCGCTTCGTCGTTACAAGGAACCGGAAGGGTAAAACTGATCTGCGTTTTCCCGTCATTCATGGTATCCCCGTAAGGTTTTATCCGGGTTAAATCTAATGTTTGATCAAAATCACGTTGTTCTGTTGAATATAATCCACCACTCATTATTGTTTTCCTCCTTTCATGATTTTTATAAACGGGTTAAAATAGTTGTCTGCTTTTGCTACCACTCCGGCTAATCCTTTTCCTCCTGTTTTGGAACGTTTGATATCTGCAAAGATACCTTTTTCCAATGCATCAAAAAGACCTTCTTTTTCAATGCTACTTAATAATTTGTGAGCTTCATCCAATACATGTTGTGCTCTTTTCCGGATGATGCCGTTTTCTTTAAACTCAACTTCATCACCGATGTTTTTCATATTACTGAAAATATATTTGGCATTCTCAATAGCCAAGTAGCGATCCGACATAAACGGAGTATGAACAGCTTCGGTAATCATTCCCAGCAGTTGAAGTCCTTGTCCTGTCCAAATAGCAATTTCATTAAACAATGCATTCTGGATTTGTCCTTTAAAGATATTTCCGGTCATGAACTTGGTAGGAGGCATATATTTCAACGGTGCTTTAGGGAAAATTTCACGGGTCATTTGCGCTTGTGCCAATTCGTATAAGAACCCATTTTCGAGTTCGGGATTCATCTCAAAAGCATGTCCCAGGCCCATTTGTTCTTCGGGCATGCCGGCAAGCAGTGCCAACTGTTCGTTGATAAGGTCGGAAGCCAAAACCGTATGTGCCTGTTCAAAAGCATCTGCCGTAGTAAGATAGTTATCTTCTCCCGTATTGATAATTACACCAGCGAAACCATTAATTGCTCTTGAAAAATATTGGTCGACAATGGTTCGTTGCGGGTTGATATCCCTGAATAAAATACCATACAAAGCATCGTTCAACATCACATCAAGGCGTTCCAAAGCTCCCATTGCCGCTATTTCGGGCATGCACAATCCTGAACAGTAGTTACATAATCGAATATATCGTCCTATTTCTTCACCTACTTCATCCAAGGCTTTTCGCATTATGCGGAAGTTCTCTTGGGTTGCGTAAGTTCCCCCGAACCCTTCGGTAGTTGCTCCATAGGGGACATAATCCAAAAGGCTTTGACCTGTTGTCCGGATTACGGCAATAATATCGGCACCCTGTCTTGCAGCAGCTTGTGCCTGTATCACATCTTCGTAAATATTTCCCGTGGCAACAATAACATAAAGGTATGGTTTTGCTCCTTCCCCGATAGTCTTCAGATAATCATTGCGGCGTTGTACATTTGCTCTTATTCTATTGACCGTGGCTTGTACCAACGGGTTTATAGTTTGTATAATACGTTCTTTGGGGTTGATATTTAATGTAGTGATATCTATCTCTTCATTAGCAATCTTTTCTGCGATATCCTGAGGTTGCAATCCGGTTTCAATCATGGCATTGCCCAAATAAAAAAGTACTCCCTGGCTTAGAAGTCCTTTCTCATGTAGATGATTAACTACAATGTTTGGCAACGGGACTTCGTTGGCATCAATGCCGTCGATGCCTATTAAGCGGCATAACGTTCTTTCTACTGCAACCGTCGTATAATGGTTTACAAACTCCTGTACTTCTATGGCGATATTTTGGGCCAATTGCTTCGCTGCATCTACCTTCTTAAAATCAAGACCCAATTTGCTGTTTGTCATTATTATTTCTTTCTAATTACTATTTTTACTTTGTTGTTTTTCTTGTAAATAAAACATATTGCAAATTTACATAAAAACTTCGAACCCGGATGAAAAGAGAGATGAGACTTTTCAATATACGGAAATGAATAATAATAAAATTATCAAAGAAGATAATTAGTCGATTATTTGCAGGGTAATTATACATTTGCTGATTAATATAATTTTTGACAAGTTCATTATTTCTTTAGTAGACAATGGTACAATTATGTACTAAATTTAACGACTAAGATATTATTTTCTTAGGAAGGAATTTGTTTTTGAAATGGGTTTGTTTAAAAATAACATCTCTTGGTAGGACAAAACCCTATATTCGTTGATTATAGTTTTAAGTTTAGGAAATAGATTTTACCTTTGTGTCGTAAATAATCTATTCATAATAAAAATATTAAGTTTTATTTTTTCTCTGTTATTAATTCAGTAGTTTTATCAGGTCTTTTTAACAATGAAGCCGGCTCAGTATTGGGTCGGCTATTTTTTATGCTTGGCTATGCCTTTTTGTTTCAGGGAAAGTAAAGAACAAGAGAGACAATCGGGATTTTCCGGTTAATTCCCGTCTATCAGTTGATGCCAACCATTCTGGACATCCTGAATCCTTCTCATCGATTGATGGCCAATATTTAAGGCTTTTGAACTCTTTTAAGAGGTTACAGGTAGTCCATCTGTCACGACAGAATTACTCCCCGCGATTAAGGGGAACCATCCCGCCAGGACAGAATTACTCCCCACGATTAAAGGGAACCATCCTGTCAGGACAGATTTACTCCCCACGATTAAGGGGAACCATCCTGTCAGAACAGATTTACTCCCCGCGATTGAGGGGAACCATCCCGCCAGGACAGGATTATCCTCCGAAATTTCGGACAGGCAATCTTTCAACTATATTCTTTTCATAGGATCATGGGTTGCCAATTTGTTATGAAATATGTTGCCTGCTATTATGTGTTTACGATTTTTTTTCAATCCATAAAATGCTTGTCGATACATTTTTACTGCTTTATTCGATTGTTTTGTTCCGGCAGACCGGTTGTTGATTCTTTTTTGAATATTTAATCTATCTATCTTACAATTAGTCTTATGTCCCGGTTGTAAATTGTTGATAATTTTTCTTCCTTTTCAGACTCTTTTTTATGACAGAAAGTATACTTTTGTAAGTGATTTATGGTTCCCGGATTTACTAAGAAGATAACAGGGATTAAAAGGGAATCCTGTGAGAGTCAGGAACTATCCCCGTAGCTGTAAGTTTCATCAAGGAGATGCATCCTTTTGCCACTGGCTATATGCCGGGAAGGCCGCATAAGTCCGAAACAAGTCAGAAGACCTGCCATAGAAAACAAGATCCGGTGCTTTCGGGCGAAGAGCAGGAGATGAGAATTATTCTTGAAAGATGAATATTCTCTTTCTTTTTTCTTTTAGACATTGTGGGCATTAGATTTTATAATAAAACAATAATTATTTAAATAAATAATATGGAGTTATTTATTATTAAGAGAGACGGAAAGAAAGAACCTTTTTCCGTTGAGAAGATTAAAAGTGCAATAGCGAAAGCTTTTCTGTCGGTTGGAAGTTTTGCGACTCAGGATGTGATTACAAATATCCTCAGCAGGATCAGCATAGGGAATGAAACAACGGTAGAAGATATCCAGAACCAGGTGGAAGTGGCGCTGATGGCGGAACAATATTATGCTGTTGCCAAATCGTATATGTTGTATCGTCAAAAGCATCTCGAAGATAGAGAGGTTCGCGATAAGCTGAAGTTTTTAATTGATTATTGTGATGCGACCAATGCCGCTACAGGCAGTAAGTTCGATGCGAATGCGAATGTGGAAAACAAGAACATGGCCACATTGATTGGCGAACTTCCCAAATCTAATTTTATTCGCCTTAACCGCCGTATGCTTATCGACAGGCTGAAAGATCTGTATGGAAAAGAGGTGGCCGACCGCTATGTTGAATTGCTTAATAGTCATTATATTTATAAGAATGATGAAACCAGCCTGGCTAATTATTGCGCCAGTATTACCATGTATCCGTGGTTAATTGGGGGAACGTATTCTATCGGAGGAAATTCAAAGGCTCCCACCAATTTGAAATCGTTTTGCGGCGGATTTGTCAATATGGTATTTATGGTTTCAAGTATGTTGAGCGGAGCATGTGCCACTCCCGAGTTTTTGATGTATATGAACTATTTTATCGGACAGGAATATGGAAAAGATTACTACCGGAATACTGATAAAGTAGTGGATTTGTCAAAGAAGCAACGTACATTGGACAAAGTTATAACGGATTATTTTGAACAGATTGTCTATTCCATCAATCAACCTACCGGGGCACGTAATTTTCAGGCTGTATTCTGGAATATATCTTATTATGACAGATATTATTTTGAGAGTCTTTTTGAGAATTTTGTTTTCCCGGACGGAAGTAAACCTGACTGGAATTCTCTCAGCTGGTTGCAAAAACGTTTTATGAAATGGTTTAACCGTGAACGAACCCGTGCGGTATTGACATTTCCGGTAGAGACCATGGCTTTATTGACAGAAAACGGAGATGCCAAGGATAAAGAATATGGTGACTTTACCGCTGAAATGTACGGGGAAGGGCATTCGTTTTTTACATATATGAGCGATAATGCGGATTCTTTGAGTAGTTGTTGCCGTCTGCGGAACGAAATACAAGATAACGGGTTTAGTTATACCCTGGGGGCGGGAGGGGTTTCAACCGGCTCGAAGAGTGTTTTGACAATCAATTTAAACCGTTGTATACAGCAGGCAGTGCGTAAAAGTATTCCGTATCAATTTTTTCTGGAAGATATTGTTGATTTTGTTCATAAAGTTCAGTTGGCATATAATGAGAACTTAAAATACATGCAACGGAAAGGAATGTTACCTTTGTTCGATGCAGGATATATCAATTTGGGGCGCCAATACTTGACAATCGGAGTGAATGGTCTGGTTGAAGCGGCAGAGTTTCTTGATATTGAGATTTCGGATAATCCCCGTTATGAAGCATTTGTCCAGCAGGTTTTGGGTATTATTGAAGACTGCAATAAACGATACCGGACCAAAGATGTTTTATTTAATTGTGAAATGATTCCTGCAGAGAATGTAGGTGTTAAACATGCAAAATGGGATAAACAAGACGGATATAAAGTGAGCCGTGATTGTTATAATAGCTATTTTTATGTGGTGGAAGACGATTCCGTAAATATTCTCGACAAGTTCCGTCTCCACGGCAAAAAATACATTGAACATCTTACAGGGGGCTCGGCATTGCATTTGAATATGGAAGAACATCTCAGCAAGGAACAATACAGGCAATTGCTTCGTGTTGCAACACAGGAAGGATGTAACTATTTTACATTCAATATTCCAAATACTGTTTGTAATGATTGTGGGCATATAGATAAAAGCCAACTGAAAGTATGTCCGTCATGTAATAGTAAGAATCTTGATTATTTAACCCGCATTATCGGATATATGAAACGAGTTAGTAATTTCTCACAACCACGGCAAAAGGAGGCCGCTCAACGACACTATGCATCAATTACGAATTACGAATTACAAATTACGGAAAATGCAGATGTTGTAAGATGAAAAAGGATAATGTAATACAGGAGAAATCATTTGCTTTCGCTATAAGAATAGTAAATCTATACAAGTTTTTATGTGAAGAAAAGAAAGAGTTTGTCTTGTCGAAACAGGTTTTGCGTAGTGGAACATCAATCGGAGCAAACATTGAAGAATCTATTGGAGGGCAGTCGGATAAGGATTTTCTTGCAAAAGTAACGATTGCATACAAAGAAGCACGGGAAACTATCTATTGGCTAAAGTTACTTTCGGCAACCGATTATTTGAGTATGGAACAGGCTGACAGTTTACTCAAAGATGCGGAAGAAATCTGCAAAATTATTGCTAAGATTCAATTAACAATAAAAAGTCGTAATTTGTAATTTGTAATTAAAATGAGGTTCGCCAATTATAATGTTGTTTTCCAGGAAATACCCGACGAAGTGACGCTTGCGATCAATTTGTCTAACTGTCCGAATCGTTGTCAAGGTTGCCACAGTCCGTATCTTCGGGAAAATACGGGTGAGATACTTAATGAGGAAACATTGTTGAGCATTATCAATAAATATAAAGGTGCTATTACCTGTGTCTGCTTTATGGGTGGAGATGCAACTCCCGAAGGAGTAGGAGGGTTAGCCGGTTTTATACGGAAAAAAACAAATGGAGCCCTGAAAACGGGCTGGTATTCGGGAAAAGATATGCTTCCCGACAATTATTCTTTACAGAATTTCAATTATATAAAATTAGGGCAATATAAAGAGAATCTTGGAGGATTAAATTCTATGGCAACAAATCAGCGGTTTTATCGCATTGAGAATAATAAAATGATAGACATGACTTATCGGTTTCAAAAACGTTTTGTTTAATAGTAGGTAAAAAAGAAGAACCGTACAGTTCTATACCGGATTCCCGGAATTAATCATAAAATATAAATAGGAGAAGACTAAAAAAGTCAGGGAACTGTTCAAAAAGTCACTATTAGTAAAGTTCTTATTTACCGAATTTTTTGATTGGAAAAGTTCCAGGCCACACCAAATAACAGGCTATATCCCCAAGAGGATTCGTACAGGGAAAGATTATTATTTTCATAATCTAATCCTGCCGCAAATTTTAGAGAAATGCCTTTATAGATCATGGCATAAAACTCAAATTGTAAAAGAATATACGGATATACTTTTTTTAGTTCGGGGTAAACGGTTGTAATTTCCTTATTGTAAGGAGAAGTCAAACTTTGTTGAAAAGAAGTATGATAGGCTAGGCGCAATATGTTATTGATTTTATAGTCCAGATTCAGTAAAAGCATAGGCCTGAATTCGGAGTGATCTTGATACATGTTCTTTCTCAGTTTTATATGGCTGTTGATAAATAGGATTTTGTCTTTTAACCCGGATGAGACGGCATCAATCTTATCCATATTATTTACTTCCCAAGAAGACCAGTCATATACGAAGCCCAATCCGAAATTTAATTTGAATTTTGGACGGATAATCGCCCAAGGATGGAACAATACTCCTATTTGAAAACGCCATCGTAATCCTCTATCCGAGTTGTTTTGAACAATAAATATGGGTTCAGGATAGAATTTACGAAGCATTGTCCGTTTTTTATCAATAGGCTTATATTTGTAAATACCTGAAGAAAGCATCAGATAATGATTAAAATAGAAACTCCCATCATCCTGGCGTTCTATAATTTGTCTGAAAGTTAATTCAATATCCGTGTTTCGGAACAGGTAATTGAATAGCGCGGAATTTGCAACTCTTATCTCTGTAAATTGATCCATTTCATTATCGGATACATACAGCAGTAAGTCTAGGTTCAGGGAGACGGAATTGGTTTTCAGCGTATCGAGACTATAGACTTTATTGGCGATAACTTCAATTTGTCCATAGCTTTTCATTCCCAGACAGAACAAAAGCATAATAAGTATTGTCCGATAATCTTTCACCAATATAATTATTTATCTGATATAAAATAACTATCAAGAAAACATAAACTATGCAAATCACGTCGAGTTTTGACTTAAATAGAATACTTTATTTTAAAGATCCATCTTCTTTTGGGGTACTGGTTTAATGCCCTAAACAGCTAAATGTTATTTTAAGTGCTACGAAGACTATCTTTGATAATAAAAAAGGCGTTTCTTTTTGTAATTTCATTTTTCATATTGACAATTCGTAGCGTTTGAGTATTAGTAACCACAGATAAATGCAGATAACGTGTGACTATATACAACTTCCTGTATCTTCATTTAACTTGTGTAGCTTCTACTGATAATTTGAGACTATTTATAGGATTGATAAATGAACTATTTAAAAGCATAACTGTTAATACATAAGATTTGGATATTTTAATAAACTAAAGGAAATGAAAGTAAAAAATGTATTAATAGGAAGTGCGGTGGGGATGGTATTCGCAGCAGGTGCCGGAGCTGCCTTGTATTTTAAGAACAGAAAAACTATTCCGGATGGTGCTAATGCTGTTACTCCATTTGATATTAAGAAATATCTGGGGAAATGGTATGAAATAGCCCGTCTGGATTTTTATTTTGAAAAAGGATTGGATAATGCCATCGCCGAATATTCTTTGAATGAGGATGGAAGTGTTAAAGTTGTAAACAAAGGATTTAATGTCAAGAAAAATAAAAAAGAGAAATCCATAGGAAAAGCAAAATTTGTTGATTCTCCTAATGAAGCAAAATTAAAAGTGAGTTTTGCAGGGCCATTTTATGCCGGATATAATGTAATTGCTATTGATAAGGCATATCAATATGCATTGGTTGCCGGTAGGAATTTAAATTATTTGTGGATATTATCAAGAGAAACCTCAATTCCGGATGATATAAAGGATGCATACCTTCAGAAGGCTAAAAAGTTAGGATATAAAACGGAAAATTTGATATGGTGTGATCATAAAAACCAAGAGGAAACAGAATAGGATTCCGATTTAGTATATTTGTATATATGAGAATCTTATTATAGATTTTTCATGAGGAATAAATCTTCGAATGAAATTTTGTGTAGGTTTGCAACACATAAATAAGTAATTATGTAAAGAGAGAATAACTTTTATATATACTTATCGAAATGTCATTGTATGTTTTAATAAAAACAGAACTGTTTATGGAGGCTGTCTTTTCACAGCCTTTTCTTTTTGATGAGCTTAATAAAGTTTTGGGGTAAGAAGATAGATTATGCTATATATAAGTTATGCAACATTTCAATTTCTTTCGCATATCCCTCTAACTCGTTAGGAGTTTCAAGCAAGAAGGGGAGATGTCGTAATTCAGGATGATTGATTATGCGCTTTATTGCATCTGTTCCGATTGTCCCTTCACCTAATTTTTGATGACGGTCTTTCCGGCTCCCTATCGGATTCATGCTGTCGTTTAAATGAATAGCATGCAGTTTGCTTAACCCTATTATCTTGTCGAATAGAGAGAGAACTCCATCCAAATCATTTACAATATCATAACCTGCGTCATACACATGGCAAGTGTCTAAACAAACACCTAACTTATCAGTTAGAATCACTCCATCCAATATTTCTTTTAGCTCTTCGAATGTACCGCCAACTTCACTTCCTTTTCCCGACATTGTTTCAAGTAATACAAGTATGTTTTGTTCTTGGGTTAATAGTTTATTAAGAGATTCTATAATCTGCTCGATTCCTGTTGCGGTTCCTTGTCCGGTATGGCTTCCCGGATGAAAGTTGTATAGTTTACAGGGTAGTTGTTTTAGCCGGGAAAGGTCATCGGCCATCATATTTCGGGCAAATTCGCGAATACCTTTATCTGCAGAACAAAGATTTAACGTATAAGGCGCATGAGCTAATAATGGCGCAAAGTTATTTGTGTTTAATAATTCTGCCAGATTTTGAGCATCCTTTATATCTATTGTTTTTGCATTGCCGCCCCTTGGATTCCGGGTGAAGAACTGGAATGTATTTGCATTTATTTTTAAGGCATCCTTTCCCATGGCATAATAACCGTTGGATAGAGATAAGTGGCAACCGACGTTAAGCATAAGATAAATATATTTAGATATTCCTAATTTCAAAGATTTGCTTGTTTGCATTTAGCAAGAAAATCCAACCAAGCCAGAATTTTATTATCCAATGCTTCGGGGGTTTTGAATAAATTGTTATGGAAATTCTCACCTCTCAGTATTTTGGCATTCTGGATGGAGTGGCTGAATGAATCATAATAATCACCCAGCTCACCTTCATGAGTGGTGAATAATGTTACTGTTTTGCCATTGAAATCTTGTTGAGACAATAAAGTAAGAACAGCAGGTGCAATACTATACCACCATATTGGAGAGCCGATAATAATTAAATCATAAGAACCTAAATCGGGAATAGTTGTTTTTAATTCGGGGAGGTATCCGTTGGCGACTTCTTCCTTTGCTTCTTGATATATTTCAGGAAGAGGTAAATATGTTTTTACTGTTTCCAGTCTACACATATCGGCACCTGTCTTTTCCTGAATCATTTCAGCTATTTCATGTGTTTTGCCACTCCAGGAATAGTAGATTATTAAAACTTTTCCAAGTTCGTTTTTTTCTTTTTGTGGACGATCCTCTCCTGGCGACATGCATCCACAAAAGATAAGAATAAATGAAGCGATCCATATTGTTATTCTGTTTACGCCGTTTTTCATAACTATATTTTTTGTCTTTTAGGTAGCTATTTATTCAATAAATATGTTCACAAAGATAATCATTAATTCAGAATACAAATCGAAAATTTGCATTTCTCATAATTTTTTTGTGAGAAAACAAATAAAAATCCAAATAGCTTTTATAATTAAAACGAATTAAGGAAAAAATATTGTTGAAGATCTGTCAAAAATAAGTATTCAGGACATCGAAACAGCAAAACACACACTTCAATCCCCTGTTACAGTACCAATTCATTATATAACTTTTCTGTTGTCTGATCTAAATCACATGAAAATCCACAATGAGGACGAGATGTTTGTATACAGGAGCTTTTTTCCGCAGTAATCCAGCGGAAGCGTTCGGCAATATCTAGTTGAGAAATTAAACCCCCGGCCTTATCTCCGACAGCAATTTTATTAAAAGATTCTAATGTTTCGCGGATTAATTCGAGGTCTAATTCATTAGCAAAAGTCCGTATTCTTTCTTTATTCAGATGATATTCAAGTCTGATGAATTTTGCCTCTTTAGAAAATAGTATGATACCGATGTTCATGAATTCTTCACGCTCAACTTTCGGTATAACACGAATTACAGCATATTCATATAAATACTTTCCTTGCATATTGAGCTTCTTTTACAAAAATTCCGGAATGTTCTAATCGTCTGGTTAAAAACTGAAGGTATATATTTCTCAAATCGTCAGGTAAGTATTCTTTCTCTGCTACGATTAACCAATCGTCAGGGATCAGATTAACTATTTCTTTCAGCTTGCCTGCGTGCAGCAATTGTCGGTATTCAGTATCTACTTCATCCAGCTGATCGGCAAAAGGCAGTAAAACATGATTTTTAATCATTGAAAAGGGACTTAACGCTTGTTCCTTCCAGTTATCCATAGCATGATGAAAATATAACATCGAACCATGATCGATCAACCAAAGTTCTCTATATTTGAGCATCATATTTGTATTCTTGATTGTTCTGTCAACATTGGTAAGAAAGGCATCCAGCCAAATGATCTGGGATGCCAGCTTCCCATCCACCTTTGTTGTAACAGGGTCGAAAGTAAGGGAGCCTGACAAGAAATGCGATCCTATGTTTAATCCTCTGCTTGCCCGTAAGAGATCTTGTATTTCGGCATCCGGCTCGGTTCTGCCGAAGGCTTCGTCCAAGTAAATAAAAACAAGTTCAGGAGTATGCAGCCCGAGTAATTTTGCGGTGATGCCTCCTATTAATTCTGCAATAAGTGCTTTCGTTCCATGTCCTGCGCCTCTGAACTTAATTACATATTTAAATTCATCATCTGCTTCAGCCAATGCAGGTAAAGAACCGCCTTCCCGTAGGGGAGTAATATATCGCGTTACATTTACAGTTCTTATTTCCATGATTTATATTATTAATTTATGCAAAAATATAAAAAAAACATAAATCATTATTCAAGCTTCATAACAGCAATCCATCAATTTAATATTCTTGCTGTTTTTTTCATAACTAATATCAGAAGTTACACAAATTAAATAAAGTTACAGGAAGTTATGATTCAGGATTTGATTTTTCTTGGAATTTAATGATTTATTCCATTTTGTTTAATGAGTTTACTATCTTTCGGTTCAAAATTGTTTTCCCACTGGCCTCACAGATTTCCGCAGATTTTATATTGAAGTTGTCCGAAGTTGAAATAAAATGAATAGAGATTACCTCGCTTCGTTTGATGTTCTCACCTGCTTTGCTTTCGGGGACTTCGTCGTTCCTCCCGGCAAAGGATGACGGTAATATGTTACTTAAGAGCGTCATCCGAGGAACGAAACCATCTCCCATGTCAACTTTCGACAACTTCATTATAAAAATTTCATTATTAATCATTAACTCTTAATTTTTAATTTCTCCTTTCCCATGGCAAATGTATTTTCCACTGTAAAAGGCATTCCGGATGTACCGGCAACGACTTCAGGACGCCGGAATGTGTCTTTCAAATTCTCCTGAAAGAGTTTAAATGCTTTACATGCCTGTTTTCGATCCCGGACAGGCATTCGGGAAGTCCTGAAACCCTGTTTCCATTTCCAAACAAGGAATACTATAAGTGGAAAACCCTGTTTAAAAATCAAAACAGGGAATATCGCAGGTGGAAAACCCTGTTTGAAAATTTAAACAAGGAATATTATAGCTGGAAAACCCTGTTTGAAAACGAAAACAGGGAATATCATAACAAAGATCGCCTGTTTGAAAATGAAAACAGGGTCCATTACGACGAAGACTACTTGTTTAAAAATGAAAACAGGGTCTATTATGATGAAGACTACCTGTTTGAAAATGGAAACAGGGTCTATAATAATGAAGAGTGCCTGTCTGAAAAGGGAAACAGGGTCTGTTACGATGGAAAGAGCCAGGGCAAAAACTGTTTGCCTGTATTTCTTTTCGTTCTTTTTTTTTATTATTAACAGAAGTTACGCAAGTGGAAAAGTTATAGTAACGCAATAGGCAGAAGGCAACAAGCAGAAAGGATAAAACCGATAAAATAGATAAAGCCGGTAAAACGGTAAAATTCAACATATAGAAAGTATCAAGGAATAACCAAATCAACAAGATAATAAATTGTTTCGCGAATGATAACTTCCTGTAACTTCATTTACCTTGCGTAACTTCTTTTAATAAGTTGGTTTGTCGAAATATTTTGAAGATACAACGAAATAAAAGGCCGGAAAAAATGTTATATCTTTGTAGAAACGAACGGATGTAACATGCGCAGGAAAGTAATAATAATAAGTGTGATACTTTTTCTTTTTTTAGTAGGAATAATCACAGTGTATTTTGCTTATAAAATGGTCTTTACTAATAATATTTCTTCTGAAGCACCATCATACATATATATAAAGACGGGATCGACATACGACGGAGTAATAGATATACTGAAAAAAGAGCATGTCGTGAAGGATTTGAAAACATTTCAATGGGTTTCAAAAGTGAAGGACTATCCCCAACGGGTAAAAGCCGGCCGATATGCCGTAAAGCAAGGGATGAACAATAATGAACTGGTGAATATGCTTCGTTCCGGTAGACAAGAACCTGTCAACTTTACATTTAATAATGTAAGAACCAAAGAGCAATTTGTGCAGAAAGTATCCCAGCAGCTGGAGACCGGTTATGATGATCTTTTATCCCTTCTGGATGATGATAAAGAACTTGAAAAATACAATGTAAACAAAGAAAATGTATTAATTCTTTTTATCCCGAACACATATCAATTCTGGTGGAATACATCTCCTGATGAGTTTATGCAAAGAATGTATAAGGAATATCATACGTTTTGGAATCAACAACGGATACAAAGGGCTAAGGATATAAATCTGTCACCAATCGAAGTTAGTATAA
Source organism: Bacteroidales bacterium (assembly GCA_031553535.1). Classification (GTDB taxonomy): domain Bacteria; phylum Bacteroidota; class Bacteroidia; order Bacteroidales; family WCHB1-69; genus JAIROC01. Next base: position 56,889 of record JAVBLM010000005.1, read on the forward strand.
TGGCATCTATTGTAGAGGAAGAGAATCATCGCGCAGATGAACAGGCAAGAATAGCCGGTGTATATATAAACCGGTTGAATAGAGGCATGCTTCTTCAGGCGGATCCTACTGTAAAATTTGCATTACAGGATTTCGGTAGAAAAAGGTTGTTGTATGCCGATCTGGAAATTGATTCACCCTATAATACATATAAATATATGGGACTGCCTCCCGGGCCTATTCGAATTCCAAGTCCTGTAAGCATTGATAATGTACTAAATTATGAAAAACATAACTATATATTTATGTGTGCAAAAGAAGATTTTTCGGGATATCATAATTTTGCCGCTACATCTGCCCAGCATGCAGCAAATGCAAGGAAATATCACGATGCACTTAACAGGAATAAAATAAAAAAATAACCATGGGTATATATACAAAAACAGGAGACAAAGGAACCACCTCACTGATGAATGGAACAAGGGTACCTAAGAATCATATCCGGGTAGAAGCATATGGTACAATCGATGAATTGAATGCTCATATTGCTTTGCTGGAATCTATTATTGACGATGAAGCGGTAAAGAAAGATCTGCTTAAGATCGAAAATAACTTATTTATAATCCAGACACATCTGGCAATCGACCCTGACAAAGAATGTTTTTTTAAAGTGCCGGATATTCAAAAGATTAATGTGAATGATCTGGAAAAGGATATCGATCGTATGAATGATCAGTTGGTGCCTATGAAATCGTTTATTTTATTAGGCGGACATCCAACTATTGCCCAGTGCCACATAACAAGGTGTATATGCCGCCGGTCGGAACGAACATTAATTACCTTGTCCAGCGGATCATTTGTAAATTCGGAAATTTTATCTTATATTAACCGCTTGTCCGACTATTTATTTATCCTGGCGCGTTATACGGCAAAGATACTGGGAGTAAAAGAACAGTCTGCACAGATATAACCTTCCTTTTCAGATGGGAATGGCCTATGCTGGAGTCAGGAAATAATAAAATGCATTTAACAAATAAGCCATATACTTATTTTGTTCAATCAGTATTATTCATACTGTTCTTTGTTCATTCTGTTAGTCTGTTCGGAAAGGATTCTACTTACAAAGCAAATTATTATGTTGAACCCATTCTCCGGATAGGACGGGTTATGGGTTATCCGGGGAACGTTTATTTATATAGCCCGGAAATCAGGTTCGGGAAACAAACATTAGGGGAAAAAGAGTGGGAGAGAGAGTATCATTATCCTCATTATGGGATCGCTTTCCGTTATGGTAGCTTTGATAATAATGCTTTCGGGAATAAACTGGCTGTTTATGGCTATATAAATTGTTCGTTTTTTGATTATAAGCGCTTATCATTGCATTATCAGCTCGGATTTGGGGTTGCCTATTGGTTTCGATGCTACGATTCCATATTGCATCCCGAAAGCAGATACATCGGCAAACATTTCAATGCCTATATCGATTTGGAGCTGGGTGCCCAATACCAATTATCTCCGTCGTTTGATTTAATAATGAGTGCCGACTTTACACATTCTTCCAATGGCGCTACCAAAATGCCTAACCTGGGAGTGAATGTTATTTCCGGACATGCAGGTCTTCGTTATCATATAAGTTCATCCCGATCTTATATACACCCAATTGATTCGGTAGATTGTTTTTCTCCTCAGAATAATATATACTTTTTTATTGCACCCGCTTTTCGCCAGTCGAAAGAGAGTTATGGTAATTATTTTGCCGGAACCTTTCAGATAGGATATATGCGTCGGTTTCATCCTAAATTCCGGTATGGAGGAGGTATAGATATTATGTACAGCGAAGAATTACGAAATTATTTACCCCTTGAACAACGTTCGCAGATGAAATATATAAGCCAGGCTTTATTTGCTTCTTTTGAAGTGCTGTATAATCGTGTTGTTTTGCATGTAGCATTGGCGTCTTATCTTCACCGGGCATTCGATTTTTATGAATTTTATTATGAGCGGGCAGGGGTGAAATTATTATTAGGAAGACAATACAATCATTTTGCCGGAATTTCAATAAAAGCACATGGGGGTGTTGCCGATTATATTGAATGGACATACGGTTATCAGTTCCTGACCTGGAGTAAAAAAGAAAAATAATATCCTCTATAACAGAAGTTACGCAAGTGGAGAAGTTATAGTAACGCAACATGCAGAAGGCAACAAGCAGAAAGGATAAAACCGATGAAATAGATAAAGTCGATAAAAGCAAATATCATTTACTTGTTCACTCATTTACTCATTCGCTTATTTTCTTATTCACTCGTCATACAAAAATCAGAAAGGAATAATCGACTCAACAGTTAAATAACTAAATTATAACTTCCTGTAACTTCATTTAACTTGCGTAACTTCTGTTCTATAAATTCAAAATTATAAATTATAAAAGACTGCGGAACAGTTTGCCCGGCGAAGTCAAATCTGTCTGATCTATGTCATCTGCGTGCCGGATACCTCTTTCGTTATTCTCTTATTTATAATGCACAAGCAAATAAGCAAATCAACGGGATTCCTATACCTCAAAATAAGATTTAGCTCTTCGATCAGAACTGTATAATAAAAGCATCAGGAATATATTGCCGATAATATTTTAAATATGTTGATGCTTGTTCTTTCGATGTGAAGTTTCCTATGAAATATTTATAGTATTTCTCGGTTTTTTGTTCCAGAATGATATGCTCGTTTTGCAAATGTACAAGTTTGGCAATGTCATTCTTCTTCTGCATTGTATTTGACGCAGATATTTGGATATAATATGATTCTTTTTGTAAAGTATCTATATCCGGACGATTCTGCCGGACAATATAATTCCGTGCAGGAGAGGTTATTTTCTGAACAATTCCTTTCTTGTTTTCATACATTAATGCGGATTCTCCCCAGAGAATGACATCCGGAAGAGAATCTGTTTTGCAGACAAATTTGAATGCCAGTGTATCAATAGATGGATAATTAGAACTTATTAATGTTAAAATATTATTAGCTGTATCCCAGAGCAAAAACTCAGAGGGAAGATTCGTTAGCGTTGCTTTAGGATGTAATCGTTGCTGAAAACGCACACGTCCGCCATCGGGAATGTTTACCAGGGAAATAAAAGTTGTTATTTCATTTGTTATGGTATCCATTCTTGCGAATGAGATAATTTCTTGTCCGTAAGAATCGGTTGTTGTCTTGTAAAATAATATAAGAAAAAGAAAAACTTTATATGCTCTTTTCATTATTAGCGATTCCCATACATCTTTTCGTAATAATTTTGATAGTTGCCCGAGGTGACGTTATTCAGCCATTGCTCATTGGATAAATACCATCTTACCGTAAGCCGGAATCCATCCGTGAATTTAATGGAAGGTTCCCAACCTAATTCCTTTTTGATTTTAGAGGCATCGATGGCATATCGTAAATCATGGCCGGCACGATCTTTTACATATGTGATTAAGGACAGCGATGTTCCTTTAGGACGCTCCAACTCCTCATCCATGATTTCAATAAGATTATGGATTAAATCAATATTCTTCCATTCGTTATTGCCCCCGATGTTGTATGTTTCCCCGTTCTTTCCTTTATGAAAAACAAGGTCAATAGCTTTTGCATGGTCTTCAACATAGAGCCAGTCCCTTACATTCAGCCCTTTGCCGTATACGGGCAAGGCTTTATTATGTAATATATTATTAATGAATAAAGGAATAAGTTTCTCTGGAAACTGATACGGGCCATAATTATTGGAACAATTGGTAATAACATTAGGCATTCCAAACGTGTCGTAGTAAGCACGCACCAGATGATCGGAACTTGCCTTTGAGGCAGAGTAGGGGCTATGCGGATCATAAGGGGTCTTTTCGGTAAAAGAGCCATCCTCGCCCAACGAACCGTATACTTCATCGGTGGAAATATGGTAGAAACGTTTGTTTTCCAGATTATCTTTCCATGTATAACGGGCGGCATTTAATAGATTTGCAGTTCCAACAATATTGGTATATATAAAATCCAATGGTGAGATAATAGATCTATCCACATGCGATTCTGCGGCAAGATGGATAACTCCATCAAATTGATGTTGTTCAAAGATCTGATTAATGAATTCAGTATCTACAATATCCCCTTTGATAAAGGTATAATTATCTTTATTCTCAATATCTCTTAGGTTTTCCAGATTACCGGCATATGTCAATTTATCTAAATTGAATATTTGATAATCGTTATACTTGGTTACGAACAAACGCACAACATGGGAACCGATGAAACCGGCCCCTCCGGTAATTAATATTTTCTTCATATGAATTATTTTGTTTCGAAATTTAAACGAACGGTAATACTTGCTGTTTTATCTTTTGATTTTGTATTAAAGGCTCCTCCCCAGGAATAATCCTCATTAGAGTTTTGTGCAGTGATCTGAAAAATACCCAAATTGGCATAGAGTAATTTTCCAAGATTCGCTTTTGCACTGTGAGCGATTTTCTCTGCTCTGATACGTCCGTCCGCAGTTGCTTCTTCTACTAACTCTAATTTTAAGTCGGATAGTTTTGTGTAGAAAAAGTCAGGGGAATCGCTGGTTAGTTCAACACCCATATCAATCAGTTCGGATACTTCGCGGGATATTTTTTCTATCCTGTCAATATCTTGAGATGAAATATTTACTTCCTGGCGTAATTCATATCCTACAAATTTACGATTGTATCGTCCTTTGTCATCGTAAGATCCATCATATACTTTTTCGATCTGCACAGAACTGAATACCATTTCGTTTTCTTTGATTCCTTTTTTTAAAAGGTATTCTTTTACAAGTATCTCATCTGTTTTCAATCGTTTAAACGCTTCTTTCATATCTACATTTTGTTTAGAAAAAGATCCGTTCCAAACAATTAAATCTGCAGTGAAGTTTCGCTCTGCCTTACCGGTAACTTCTATTTTTTTGGGGATTCTTCCTTTGGTTTTATAAGCATCCGATACCAGTATTGCGGAAATAACAATCGCAATTGAAATAATTGATATTGAAATTATTTTATCTGTACTTTTCATTTTTGTGGGCTTTAAAATTATTTTACAAAAATACAATTTTATCTGCTAGGATAAAAGTATATCTAATTTGATTATTTCTCTTATTGGTAATAAAAACGAAAGAAGTTCGGCATTTGTTGCCTTAATTACTTTATCTTATCAATAATGTATTTATATTGATTAAAATGCTGCTGATTGTTATAATTAAAAAACACTTATTTTTATGCAATAAATGAAGTATGTTTTCTGTTACTTTTGTAAGGATTCCATTTATAAACCTTTTAATACTAAATATCATGGAACGGAAAAAATCAAAAAAAGCAGATCTGGAATGGAGAAAGTCTTCATTCTTTCAAGTAGGTGTTATTGTATCCCTCTCACTGGTTTTGATGGCTTTTGAATTTATCGGCACGAATGAAAAAACCAGTACGATTAATTTTTCCAGAATGGAAATAGATGAAGATATAATTGTGATTCCAACAAAAATCGATCCGGAATTGCCAAAGCCTAAACCGGCTCCCAGTACGATTTTGGATATCGTCAAAACAAACGATATTATAGAATATCTTCCTATTGATGTAACTGTAAACCCCGGAGATGAAATGGATGAATATTTTGACATTGACGAACCAGAAGATAAGAACAATGTGAATTCTGCCGATATTGTATACGATATGGCAGGAGTTTCCCCTTCTTTTGTTGGCGGCGATAATGCTCTTTTGAAATTTTTGTCGGATAATATAGTATATCCAAAAGTTGCTCGTGATGCGGGTATATATGGAAAAGTTATTGTATCTTTTGTGGTAAGTTTGGATGGCAGCATAAATGATATAAAGATTGTTAGAGGAGCAGCACCCAGTTTAAATGAAGAAGCAATGCGGGTGGTGAACTTAATGCCTAAATGGATACCCGGAAGACAAGGAAATAAAGTAGTAAAAGTGAGATATATGTTACCGATAGAATTTTCACTTTATTAGTTCTTTAAATCCGGATTTTTCTAATACAATAACAGTTGATTTGTAATTATCAGATTTGATGTTGTATAAATGCCGGGTGTAGAACTATTATAATATAGCTTATTTTGGGATTATTTTTTAAATAAGGGTAATAATTGCATTAAAATTAATGTTATCTTTGCAAATAGTAAATTAATATAGGAACTAAATCAAAGAATAAAAAGGATATGGAACTCAAAAAATCAGTAAAGGCCGATTTGGAGTGGAAAAAGCCAACATTTTTTCAAATAGGACTTGTTGTTTCACTTTTATTAGTTTATATGGCTTTCGAGCTTGTTGGTGCAAGAGAAAGTACGGAGACAATGATGGTTGGAGTGACGCAAGTTATTGAAGAAGAAAAGGTTATTCAGACAGAGCAACCTAAGGAGGCTCCGCCACCACCACCGGAACAAATGAGCCAGACAATTATAGAAGTAATATCCGATGATATTAAAGTAGCGGATTTTACAATAGATGCGGAATCAGATGAACATATGCAGGTAGAGGAAGTTGCATTTGTAGAAGATACAAAGGAAGAAGTTGTTAAAGAAGCTGAGATTTTTGTTGTAGTTGAAGAAAATCCTGAATTTCCTGGCGGAGATGCAGCTCGTATGCAGTTTTTACGTGACAATATAGAATATCCAAGGGTAGCTCGTGAAACCGGCTTGGAAGGGCGTGTGGTTGTAGGTTTTGTAGTAGAGCCTGACGGACGTCTTACTAATTTCAAGGTAATCAGAGGAAGAGCACCTTCTTTAGACGATGAAGCACTCCGGGTGGCTAAGTTGATGCCGAAATGGAAACCGGGGAAACAACGTGGTAAAACAGTACGTGTGCAATATCAGATGCCTATAACATTTACATTGTACTAAACATAAAAGAATTGAATGAAAGAGGCTGTTGTAAGATAGCCTCTTTTTTTACATGATTTATATCACATGAAAGATAACGAATATATTATCGAACGTCACATTAACGGATTGGACTGGAGTATGGATCCCCGTAACTTATACGAACCCATACATTATATAATGTCCCAGGGGGGGAAAAGAATTCGTCCTCAACTATGTCTCTTATCCGCAGATTTATTTGGAGGGAATAAGGAGCAAGCAGTTTATCCTGCAGTAGCATTTGAATTGTTACATAATTTTACATTATTGCACGATGATATTATGGATAACGCTTCCATGCGAAGAGGGAAGGAGACTGTTTATAAAAAGTGGAATGCCAATATTGCCATTCTTTCAGGTGATGCTTTATTTGCTAAATCATATGAATATCTTCTCGGTTATCAAGGAGAGAATTTATCCTCATTAGTCTCCCTGTTGACCAGAACTTCTATTGAAATTTGCGAAGGACAACAACTGGATCTGGACTTTGAGAGTAAAGAAGATGTTAGCATAGATCAATATCTTACAATGATACGATTAAAGACGGCTGTTATGCTGGCGGCTTGTTTAAAGGCCGGAGCGATTACTTCTTTCGCGGTAGAAACAGAACAGCAGTTAATATACAACTTTGGTATAAAAATAGGGCTGGCATTTCAGATACAGGATGATCTGCTGGATGTTTATGCCAACGAAAATAAATTTGGAAAGCACCTTGGTGGAGATATTGCCGAGAATAAAAAGACTTACATGTCCTTACGAGCAATGGAATTAGCTCAAGGGGAGGATTTGAAACAATTACAGTATTATTTTTCATCCTTGGATTTTGATAAGGAAGAGAAATTTACAATAGTAAGATCTATTTATGATAAATATAAGGTAAAAGAGGATGCCTATAATTTAATAAATAAGTATTATGAAGAGGCAATTTTTTCTTTACAACAGATAGATGTACAACAATCCTCGAAGCAACCGCTAATTGATTTTATAAATAAGTTAGTCAATAGAGATTATTAATTATTCATGACAAATAAGTCGATGTATAGCAAACGAAAATGGTGGATACTAACTATTTTTGGTTTTGTTGCTATCGTTTATATTATCCGTTTATTCTCATTGCAGATATTAGAGGACAAGTGGAAGAGCGATGCACGTGCAAATGCTTTTCGACATATTGTTGAAGCTCCCCCACGTGGATTGATCTTCGACAGGAATGGGGAAAAGTTAGTAGATAATGAAATATCATACGACTTAATGGTTGTTCCTCGTAATATCCGTTCATTGGATACATTGGAGTTGTGCAATATTCTAAATATGGATACGGCGGAATTTAATCAACGTTTGACGAAAGCAAAAAAATACTCCACATATGCACCTTCGTTGTTTGCAAGAAGATTACCCCCGCAAATGTATGCCTATCTGACGGAACGCTTATATCGATTCAAAGGTTTTTATATATATCCCCGTACAATCCGGACATATTATACACAGGCAGCTGCCCACTCATTAGGCTATATAGCGGAAGTTAATTACAATGATATGGAATCCGATCCTTATTATACGATTGGGGATTATATCGGCCGTAGTGGTATTGAAAGATCCTATGAGAAGGAACTCCGGGGAGTGAAAGGGCAACGTATTGTTCTCGTAGATAATCTGGGGCGAGTACAAGGGGCTTATCAGGATGGAGCGTATGATGTTGCCGCGATACCGGGGAAAAGTTTATGGGCATCGATAGATAAGGATCTGCAGGAATATGGAGAATCGCTTATGCAAGGGAAACGAGGTAGTATTGTTGCCATAGATCCTTCTACAGGTGAGATATTATGCTTGATAACAAGTCCATCTTACGACCCGTCTCTTTTGGTAGGGAGCGAACGCGGCAAAAACTATATGAAATTGCACCATGATTCTATCAACAGACCTCTTTTTAACAGAGCATTGAGTGCAATGTATCCGCCAGGGTCTACCTTTAAGCTGGCAAATGCACTTGTTTATCAACAGGCGGGTACTGTTAATGAACATACATTATACGGGTGTCAGATGGGATATGCTTATGGGAATCGTAAATTGGGTTGTCATGGGCATCCTTCACCGTTGAATGTGTCAGGTTCCGTACAACATTCATGTAATGCATGGTATTGCAGGGGATTAGTAGCCATGCTGGAAAATCGCAAAATGTATAAATCGACCCGGGAAGCTTATGAAGACTGGTATAGCCATATTTTGCAGTTGGGATTTGGCCAAAAATTCAACAGCGATTTGCCTTATGAAATAACAGGAACAATACCTTCTGCAGATTATTATGATAAGATGTATGGTAAAAACCGCTGGAAGGCAACTTCCATTATTTCAATATCCATAGGGCAGGGGGAAATATGTGCGACACCTGTGCAGCTGGCTAATTTAGTTGCTATTATTGCAAATAAAGGCTATTATTATCCACCGCATTTGGTTCGCGCCATTGCCCATAAAGATTCTTTGAATGACAGATTTACAGATAGAAAATCGTCAGGTATTGATGCCAGGTATTTTAATAGTGTTATTGACGGCATGGAGCGTGCTACATTGGCAGGGACTGCCCGCAGGGCATCGGTCCCGGGAATTCGTGTTGCGGCAAAAACAGGGACAGCGGAAAATCCACCAAGAAAAGATCATTCCCTGCTTGTATGTTTTGCGCCAGTGGAAAATCCTAAGATAGCTATTTCTATTATTGTGGAGAATGGCGGATTTGGGGCGACATGGGCAGCGCCGATAGCCAGTTTAATGATTGAACGCTATCTTAACGATACCATTACCAGGAAAGATCTGGAATATCAAATTAAGGAAGGAAAAATCACTTATTGGTAACCTATGAGAAATAAACCGGATTGGCTTTTGATTTTATTATTTGTATTGCTAACCGCTGTCGGTTGGATCAGTATCTTCTTTACCATATATCAACCGGGTAATTTCACAATGAGTTCAAGTTATGGAATGCAGTTGATCTGGATTGCATCTTTATGGTTGATTGGCTTGTTTACTTTTATTATCAATAATAGATTTTATTATAATTTCTCTGCTTATATTTATTTATTTTTTATTATACTGATTGTACTGGTCTTTTTTGTCGGGGTGGAGCGCTCAGGGGCAAAGTCCTGGTTAGGGATTGGAGGCTTCGGAATACAACCCGCAGAGTTTGCAAAATATGGGACATGTTTGTTTTTAGCGAGATATGTTTCTTTATATTCATGCGATCTGACAAAATGGAAGTCGGTCCTGGGGGCTGCTGTTATTATCCTGATCCCGGTAGGTTTAATATTACTCCAAAATGATACGGGGTCGGCATTGCCTTTCTTTTTCTTAATCTTTGCATTGTTTCGGGAAGGGCTAACACCATGGATTTTAATTATAGGATTTGCGGCTATTTTATTATTTATTTTACTAATATATATTCCCCAGTGGATAATCCTGATTGCATTAACCGTTTTGTTTGTCGCTATAATAATATATTTTTATAAAAAGAGGCGGAATGTTTTACGGATACTGGTCATTTATTTTTTAGTGATGGGATATGTGTTGTCTGTTGACATTATCTATCACAATATATTGCAACAACATCAACGTCAGCGTATCGAACTTTTATTCGGGAAGATAGATGATCCTAAGGGAATTGGATATAATGTAAACCAGGCCAAAATTGCGATAGGCTCGGGAGGTTTATGGGGAAAAGGGTTCGGAGAAGGAACTCAAACCAAATTAAACTTTGTTCCGGAACAATCTACCGATTTTATATTCTGTACAATAGGAGAGGAGCATGGATTTGTCGGAACAGTCTTGGTGATTCTGATCTTTTGTCTTTTTATCTGGAGGATTATCAATTTATCGGAAAAGAGCAATGATACGTTTGTCCGATGCTATGGTTATTGTATTGCCTCTATTTTCTTTGCCCATGTTGTTATAAATATAGGAATGACCATTGGATTAATGCCTGTTATCGGCATTCCATTGCCGTTTGTGAGTTATGGAGGGTCTTCTTTATGGGCATTTACATTGATGTTATTTACGTTTATTAACCTTGAAGCAAAAACAAATCGATAAACTGACAGCTGAACGTATAATACTTTCCATAGAAATACATCAGATAGATAAAAAAACATTGCACTATCCATAGCGATGGGGCAAAATTTGTTAATGGAACCGTTTTTTTCGTCGACAATGGATAGGCAGATGCCTGATTATCCACCTGACAGTTATCATGATCCTCCCTCTTTTTTCTTTAGCTTCGAAACAGCCGGAATAAATATTCTTTTATAGAAACAGACTTGCTATGTCTCTTATATCCATTTAATCATAAACCGGAAAGGCATATACAAAACCTGAAACCAGGCGCCTCAGCCGAATGGATTGATTACAGTTTGCTGATTATGGATAACTGTTCCGTGCTTTCGGAGTCTGTTCCAATGATTGACGGCTGATATTCCGAAACTTCGGAATTGCTCCCAATGGTCATTGGCAGATGTTCCGGGACTCCGGAATTGGCCCCCGCGATTGTTGATCTGTATCCCATCTCCCCGGATTGACCCTCAAAGATTACCGGTATATATTTTAAAATTTTAAGATGCCGGACAATAAGTTTCCGGCTAAGATTCTTTCCAGTATTTTCTATCAGGGGAATCTTTGTTCAACAATGATGCTTTTTAGTTTTATAATTATGCGAATCAAAGATTGAAAAATAATCTCTAACTTCTTTTATTTAATTAGAAAGCTGTTTTGTTCGATTGTATTTGGCATCTTGCAGTATATTAGCCTTTGCACGGATACCGAATTCAAAACTACGATAGGTTCCAAAAGGCACCCATTTGAAGCTTATGATCCAACAATGTAAATCCCTTTCCACATAAAATTCGGATACGGAGATTGTTTTCTGAGTAAAATTATATCCGGATTGTACACGCAGACTCCATTTGGGAGTAAGTGCAAAACTTCCATTTATGCTTATTGTATTATTAAAAGTCTGGGTATATTTAGGGACAAGGGTGTCTACATAACGTTGGTAACGATAAAAGTTAGCATTATCCGACATATTATAGCTGAAAATATAAGAGAGATTAATATTCCAATCTCCGAAGCCACTTGGAGATTCCTTCTTTTCCTTCTTGTCTTTTTTATTAAATAGATTTTTATTGATGTCATATCCGAAACTGAGATTCCCTCCCATGGAAGACAGGCGAAATAACCGGCCGTTTTCCTTAAGCTCCGTCTTGTTAATTCTTACCCCGTTCGGACCGATTACATAGGGATCAAAAGCCAAGTCGAATGAAATGTTAATTTGTTTGAATAGAGTAGTTCTTCCGCTTATTCGGAGAGGATCCCAATTGAGGGAGTCTGCCAGCAAATCATAACCGGACGAAATGGTTAGGTTTTCTAGTATAGTTACCTTTTTGAACGTTTCCCCTTCTTTCTTTGAACGGACTTTCATTTCCAGTTTGTTGTTTATGGCAAAATTAATTTTCCCGGAGGATTTATATGCCGGTGCGGAGTATAACGATCCATCCAGATAGGAATACCGTACTTCTTTATTGTTTATCGAGTCATAATAAGTGTCATATAATGTTTTTTTATTAATTCCCGGCCTGTAGCTAAAGCTGACAGACGGTGTTAGCGTATGCCGAAAAGCAGAGACTCTACCTTTTTTCATCGTATACATCCCATACAACGTGGCTGATAGTCCGGATGAAATCACCAAGTCATGCGCAGGATAAAATCCGTATAGCGTATCCCTGTGAATATATGTTCTGTTGATCGTATCGTATTCTCCCCAGGATTGCTTTATTCCCTTAATTTGCCATGTCTCCCGAAGGGCAACACTATTCTCCCAGTTGATATATTTGAGTATCTTTATTGTACTTTTTATTGGAATGTAATGATTCATCCCCATGCGGAAGTTATCGAAAGCTTGTGGAAAATGGTTTATCAGGATAGAGTCGTATGTGCTTATCTGATTCTGGAAATCCATAGTATATTGCATGGATATATTTTCATACCAGCGTAATTTTCCTTTTACTATTTTTTTCCGGAAAGGATAAAACTGACTGATCCCAAAATTAACCTGTGGTAATTCCATGTCTAAATTCCCTTGCACAAGATCTTGAGATAACTTGGCATTTATTCCTAATGTATACCTGCTTTTAAAACTCGTACTAAAGTTTACCGTAGACATTGCCTTACTCTGCGTATAATTATTTATATTGTTTTCTATATTATTTTTAGAATAAGTGCTGGTTTTAAAATCAATATTGGCAGAAAAATTATTGGTAGGATGAGCTCTCCGGTCTTGTTGATGTTGCCAGTAAATCTTAATGTCGTGAGTGACCTTATATTCATCTGTGGTTTTCTCTCCCGTAGGAGTAAAAGAATAAGCCAAATCGTATCTTCCGGTAAATTTATAGCGCTTTATATAATTTGATGCTAATCCCACGCCAAAAGCTCCTCGCATATAAATAGTTCCGGTAATAGAGAAATCTATTATGTCTTTTACTGCGAAATAATAACCGAATCCTTCAAAACCAGGGCCGAGGTCTAGTTTCTGTGCAAATTTGGGCGGAATAAATCCATTTTGACGTTTATCAGAGTTTGGGAAAAACCCGAAAGGAAATGGAATGATAGGAATACTGGCAACTTTAAGCCAGATAGGGCCTGTTACTACTTTGTTGTTGGGGATAACTTTTGCTTTATTAAACCCTACTTCAAAATGGGGACATTCCAGATTACACGTTGTATATTTTCCTTTATGGATAAAACTGGTATTGTCGGCATTCTTTTTTACTGTTTGACCATGTAAATAACTTTCTCCTTCCTGGGTAATAACATTACGTATAAGCCCCTTCTTGGTATCGAAGTTATAATGTATTTCGTGACTTTTTACTTCATAACTTCCCTGTTTAAAAACAGGTTTTCCCTGCAATGTCCCGGATGTATCGGGTTCGCCTCTGGCAAAGAGTTCGTTTTTTGAGAAGTCTATTTCAACGTAATCAGATTTTAAATTAATGTCATCGTAATTTAAATCAGCATGATTATATAGAAGTGCAATGGAATTGTTAAGATCGAATGTTACGGAATCTTCTGCAAAATAATCAACGATAGAAGTAACCGCATTGGGCGATTTCCGTAATCCTGATGGAATGGTGTCGCTATTCAGATTCGTGCTGTCATTGATATTGACAATCGTATCGGAGGATAGTTGTATTTGAGAAGAGTCTATTATGCTTGGGACAGATGGAATAATTGAAGTGTCTGTTGAATTATTTTGTGCAACAGTAATAGAAAAAGAGCAAATCAGAAAAATGATTTGTAAAATAATTCTTTTTTGTATTCTATTATTCTTCAATTTATTATGCAAATTCCCTCTGCCGATTTTTGTATGCGAATTTTGTTTACTTTTGTGTTAAGAAAATAAGAAGCAAATTTACGAAAAAACTTGGATATATTATCCTGTTATTTTATATATAATGGTTGATATGGCAAAAATATAAGAATGAAAAAGTTATATGTAGCAACGATAGCATTTATTCATTTATTATTATTGACAGTAAATTACCAACATTCGTTTGGCGAAAATCCCGTTAAAGTTGTAGTAATAGATGCAGGTCATGGAGGAAATGACCCCGGAGCGATAGGAATATCCGGGGTGAAAGAGAAAGATATCACCCTTGCCGTAGCCCTTAAATTAGGAGCATTAATAGAAAAAAACAGTGATGTTAAAGTTGTCTATACCCGTAAGACAGATGTTTTTGTGGAGTTGTTTAAAAGGGCACAGATAGCAAATAATCATCATGCCGATTGGTTTATTTCGATTCATTGCAATTCCGTGGATAAGAATAATGTTGTCAGTGGAGCAGAGACGTTTGTTATGGGGCTGGATAAAGCAGAAAATAATTTGGCTATCGCCCAGAAAGAAAACTCCGCCATATTAAGCGAAAGAGATCATGAGAGTAATTATGGAGGATTTGATCCAACTTCTCCGGAAGCATATATCGTATTTTCTTTATATCAGAATAAATACCGTAATCAAAGTATAAACATGGCGGCAGCTATTCAATCGGAGTTGAAAACCACATGTAAACGACAGGATAGAGGTGTAAAAGAGGCGCCTTTTCTAGTATTGTGGCGTTCTGCTATGCCCAGTATTTTAATAGAAACCGGTTTCCTGAGTAATAAAAGTGAAGAAACTTATTTAGCGACAGAGAAAGGTCAGACGGAATTATCAGTAGCAATATATAATGGGTTTGCGAAAGTAACCAAATTAGAATCATTAAAAATGCCTGATTTAAGCAATCTTGCTGATACGATTCCTGCCAGTGTTAGAACATCTTCTCCGGTAATATACAAAGTGCAATTTATGACCTCTTCCAAGGAGTTGAAGAAAACAGATCCTGAATTGAAGAATTTACCCGATATAGAAATTGAAAAAGCAGGAAATGTATTCAAATATACTACAGGCAATTGTATTACTCCTGCAGAAGCCAGAACTTTATTAACCAGAGTGAAGAATGCCGGCTTTTCAGATGCATTCATTGTCACGTCTAAAAATGAGGATAAGGAAGCGCTTCCTGAAAAAATGGAAAATGTAACTCCTTCATTACCTCCTGACAACATGGTTGTCGAATCGAATGTTATATATAGGGTACAATTTATGGTATCTGCTAAGAAGTTGGAGAAAAACGATCCGGAGTTGAAAAATTTACCGGATATAGAAATCGAGAAAGCAAATAATATGCATAAATATATGGCTGGGAATTGCCAAACGCATTCAGAGGCCAAAAAGGTATTAACTAAGGTGAAAGAGGCAGGCTTTTCAGATGCCTTTATTGTCGCTTATAAAAAAGACGGAATGAAAATTACACTACAAGAAGCAAAAGAAATAGAAAATAAAAAATAGAAATTTAATTCATGGGGAAAAAGTTTTTTAAATCGGTAGAAATTAAAATAGCCATTTTTGCAATAGTTGGGCTTTTCTTGTTAGTTTGGGGAATTAACTTTTTAAAAGGAATAGATATATTTAAAAAGCAATATACATATTATGCAGTCTTTGAAAATACATCAGGGTTATTGCCTTCACATGTTATAACAATCAATGGAATGAATGTTGGAATTGTTGATAAGATAGAATTAATGCATAATTTATCCAACAAAGTATTGGTGACACTCAATATAGATAAAGGAATAGAGATTCCTGTTAATTCTGTTGTCCGGATTGCAACACCAAGTCCTTTAGGTTCTCCTCAAATTGAAATTTTATTTAGCAATGAAACGGAATATATTCAAAAAGGAGATACGATACAGGGGAATATTTCTGCCGGTTTATTTGAGGGACTCGGAGATGTAATGGGGTCTCTGAAGAATATTTTAAATTCTTTGGATACATCAATGCGTCTATTGCAAGGAACTTTACAGTCAGGTGCATTGGATAATGTAGAACAGATATTGGCAAATTTGCATGCTACTACGGATAAAATAGATAATTTGTTAGCTGTTAATAGCGGTAAAGTAAATACGATTGTTACAGATGTGCAAACATTTACAAATACCTTGCATAAAAACGATGAAAAAATAGATGGATTCATAGGCAATTTAAATACGGTTTCCAAACAATTAGCTGATGCCGAATTGAAAAAAACGGTAGATAATGCAGCAAGTGCCATCGCTAAATTGGATACCTTACTTTACAAGATGAATCAGGGAGAAGGAAGTTTAGGGCAACTGGTAGTTAATGACAGTTTATATATCAGTTTACAAAGTTCGTTGATCAGCTTGGATAAATTGTTGGAAGATATAAAAGCAAATCCAAAGAAATATATTAATGTTACTGTATTCGGAAGAAAAGAAAAAAACAAATAACAGAAACAATTAATCGTTAATAATTGATAATTCAGAATTCTGCGGAACCGTTAGCTCGGCGAAGCCAAATCTGCGAGGAAAGTAAAAAGCAATACACAGAAAGGATAAAACTGATAAAGTAGATAAAAGTGGTAAAGTACATTAACCATTATTGATAACCTCCTGTAACTTCCTCTAACTTGCGTAACTTCTAATTTAAACAATTATATAAAATAAAATAAATGAATAGTAATAGTTTTACATCGCGTCACATAGGTATTAAGCCGGAGGAAGTTGAAAAAATGCTTAAGGTTATTGGCATTTCATCGGTTGAAGAATTAATAGATCAAACTGTTCCTGCTAAGATTCGCTTGGATGCCCCTTTATCGTTGGATACTCCTATGAGTGAATATGAATACTTAAATCATATTCGTTCATTGGCAGTAAAAAATAAGATCTATCGTTCATATATCGGGATGGGTTTTTATAATACGGAATCCCCTGCGGTTATTTTACGGAATATATTGGAGAATCCGGGTTGGTATACCTCTTATACTCCTTATCAGGCTGAAATATCTCAGGGTCGTTTAGAGGCGCTCTTGAACTATCAGACAATGGTTTCGGAGTTGACAGCATTGCCATTAGCCAATTCGTCTTTACTTGATGAGGCTACGGCAGCAGCTGAGGTGATGTTTATGTTTTATAATTCCCGAGATCGGGAGAAACAAAAAAATGGAGCGAATAAGTTCTTTGTAGCTGAAAATCTATTCCCACAGACTATTCATGTAATACAGACACGTTCTTCTGCATTAGGAATAGAGTTAATACTGGGTAAGTTTAATGAGTTTACATTTACTCCTGAAGTTTTTGGCGCTATTGTTCAATATCCTAATCAGTTTGGAGAAGTAAATGACTATAAAGATTTCGCATCAAAAGCAAAGGCAAATGGTAGTTTTGTTGCAGCATCATGTGATATTATGTCGTTAGCATTGTTGGTTCCTCCGGGAGAATGGGGTGCGGATTGTGCCGTTGGTTCTGTACAAAGATTTGGTTTGCCTATGGGATTTGGCGGGCCGGCTGCCGGTTTCTTTGCTTGTAAAGAGGATTTCAAACGTCAAATGCCCGGACGCATTATCGGTATTACGGTTGATGCACAGGGTAAGCGAGCATTACGTATGGCATTACAAACTCGTGAACAACATATAAAACGTGAGAAAGCAACCTCTAATATTTGTACCGCATCTGCATTAATGGCCGTAATGTCAGGTTTTTATGCTGCATATCATGGAGAAAAAGGTATTCGTAATATCGCTACCCGTATCCATGCTATGGCAGAGACGCTGAATGCGGAACTTGGAAAATTAGGCTATAAACAACACAATAAGGTGTTTTTCGATACTTTGGCGATACAATGCCCTGTTAGGGTGGAGAAGATTCAACCTATCGCTTTAAAACATGAAATCAATTTCCGTTATATCTGTGAAGAATGCATAGGTATTAGTTTGGATGAAACCACAACCGTTAAAGACTTAAATGATATTTTAACCGTATTGGCAGAGGCAGTGGGAAAAACAGTTACACCTGTTTTGAAAATAATGGAAATATCATCCATTCCTCAAAGCTTTAAACGTAAATCTTCGTATTTAACACATAAGGTATTTAATACATATCATAGCGAAACGGAGATGATGCGCTATATGAAGATGTTGGAAATAAAAGATCTTGCTTTGAATAGAGCAATGATACCTTTGGGATCCTGTACGATGAAGCTTAATGCAGCAGCAGAAATGCTACCGCTAAGTTTTGCTCGTTTTCAGGCGATTCATCCGTTTGCTCCATCCGATCAGGCTGAAGGGTATTTAGAGTTGATCAGAAACCTGGAGAGAGATCTGGCGATTATTACGGGTTTTGCAGGTGTTTCCTTACAACCTCTTTCCGGAGCTTCGGGAGAGTATGCCGGTTTAATGGTTATTCGCGATTATCAACATGCTCATGGTGATTCCCATCGGAATGTATGTCTGATACCTTCTTCTGCACATGGCACCAATCCTGCATCGGCTGCAATGGCGGGAATGAATATTGTGATTGTTAAGGCTAATGAAAACGGTGAAGTTGATATTGAAGATTTAAGAGCCAAAGCTCAACAGTATAAAGATACGTTGTCTTGTATGATGATTACCTATCCGTCCACTCATGGAGTTTTTGAGGAATCTATATTGGATATTATTGATATTGTCCACCAAAATGGAGGGCTGGTATATATGGATGGTGCCAATATGAATGCACAAGTGGGTTTGACCAATCCGGGATTTATGGGTGCAGATGTATGTCATTTGAACTTACATAAAACCTTTGCAATGCCTCATGGTGGGGGTGGTCCTGGTGTAGGCCCTATTGGCGTTACAGCCAAATTGGTTGATTTCTTACCTAATCATAGTGTTGTAAAAGTGGGAGGTAAGCAAGGTAGTGCCGTTTCCGGAACACCATATGGTTATCCTATGCTATTGCCGATTACTTATGGATATATCAAAATGTTAGGTGAAGAAGGTTTAAGGAAATCCACTGAATATGCTATTTTGAACGCAAACTACATGATGGCTCGTTTGAAAGATGCATATAAGATATTGTATACAGGAACCAAAGGGAGAGTGGCTCATGAAATGATTCTGGATTGCAATTCATTTAGCTTGGTCGTGTCGGTAGGCGATATTGCAAAACGTTTGATGGATTATGGTTTCCATGCTCCAACCGTAGCATTTCCGGTTCATGGTACTTTAATGGTAGAACCGACCGAAAGCGAACCGCTTTCCGAAATAGATCGTTTATGTGATGCCCTTATTCAAATAAGAAAAGAAGTTGCAGAGATTGAGTCAGGAAAGGCAGAAAAAGATAATAACCTTATCAAAAATGCTCCTCATGCGATGTCTGTTATTTGTTCCGACGAATGGAATAGACCATATTCTCGTCAGGAAGCAGCATTTCCAATGCCCTATGCCGATAAGTACTGGCCGATGGTTTCCCGGGTGGATGATGCATACGGAGACAGGAACTTAATTACTTGCGTAGATTAGATTGATATATAGAAAATAGAAGTAGGTTGTCCTTTTGATAACCTACTTTTTTATTTAAAGTTAATTCGACATCGAATTTTCTCTATAAAATCATAAATGAATAAACTTTGAAAGGTTAATTTTGTTTAGTTTTAAGATAATGTTTATATGATTATTATAAAGGATTAAAATGGCAAAATTGAAGAAAAAAGTATGGCTGATTATTTCTAGTATTTTTTTATCCTTATTATTACTTATATTTATTATAGGGTGGTATATAGTTAATAATATAGAAGATAAGGTACGTGATTTTCTTGTTGCTAAAGTAAATACAGAAACAGAAGGGCTTTATCATTTGGATATCGACAAAATCCGTATTAAGTTTATAGATAAGATTATTCGTTTTGAACGTGTTACTCTTTATTGTGATACAACTGTTCTGAACAAAATACAACAACAAAAGCATCCTAAGTTTATTTATGATGTCGATGTTAAGGCAATCAATTTAGAGGTTGCCAGTATCAAAGAGATCTATAAAGAGAAGAAGCTGCGCGTCAATCGATTTGAGCTTGGTCAACCCCGGATAATAGTATACAAACAAGATATATCTTCGTATACGACAGATACGACACACCGGTCTGAGGAAAATAACACACCATTACCTTCTTTCCTGTATGGATTAACATTAAAAGAAGTTGCCATTACGAATGGTAGTTATTTTTTTGATGCCCGGAAAGATAAAGATTCTGTTTTTTATGTCATAGAAGATTGTAACGTAAAAATTACAAATTTATCAATCGATTCATCATTTAATCTAAAGAAATCTCTTCCTCATTACGATGACTTTGAATTGTCATTAGGGCATTTAAGATATGAATTTTCGAATTATATGTTTGATGTAAACAATGTGTCACTGAATTTAAAAGATTCATTATTACATGTAGATTCTTTGTTTGTTATTCCCAAATATAGTAAACATACCTTTGCTTACAAAACAAAGATTCCTTTCAGAGTGGAATTAACATGTGAGAATATTAATGTTTTCAAGTTTGATTTCGGTGCTATTGCCTATCAAAAAATGATAAAAGCCGATAGTGTTAGCATAGGGAATATTGCTGTATATAATTATAAGAATAAAAATGTTCCTCCTACACCTATAGTTAAACCATTGTTCCATCAAATAATACAACAACTTCCGATGAAAATAGATATTCCTGTTGTAGAGATAAAGGCAGGGAATGTAATACATGAAGAGTTGGCTATAAATAGATATAAATCAGGCTACATTGCTTTTAACGGTATAAGCGGGACTATTAAGGGATTGACGAATATTGTTCAGGATAAAAATCAGTATATTAAGGTATTTGTTCATGCGACCTTTATGAAAAGCGGGAAAATAAATGCTGAATTTCATTTGCCTGTAGATCCCCAAAATCAACGATTTACTCTTACCGGAAAAGCAACCGATTTGAACATGAAAGAAATAAATACCATGATAGAACCGATAGCTCACCTTAGCGTGCAATCGGGTAAAGTTAATGAATTGAATTTTAACCTCAAAGGAAATAACAAAACGGCTTCTGTTGAGATGTTGTTGCTATATAATGATTTGGAAGTAGCAGTGCTCACTTCCGATAATTTACGCAAAAGATGGTTGTTATCGGAACTGGCCAATAATTTAATTTTGATCAAAGACAATCCGAAAGAAAAACAAAAAAACAGGATTGCTGTTGGTTCGGCAAACCGCAACCTTTATCTTTCCCATTTCAATTTTTTATGGATCACATTATTTGAAGGACTTAAAGAGTCTGTTGGTTTTACAAATCAGAAACAACAAATGGTAACGACGATGCTCAATAAGAAAAACAAACAGGGATCAGATAAGAAGATTAGAAAACAATATAAAAAGGCAAAGTCTGATTCTTTAAATCCGGATAAGGCTTTTGTAAAGAAGAAATAGATTAATATATAAAGCTTGATAATATTCTGCCGTGTTGGGTAATATTGAGTTATCCCTGGCAAAAGAACATATATATTCTGTGTACGATCTGAATATAACCTCCTAAAACAGGACATTTGATATCCATAACTATCCGGCAGGCTTTTATGTTATTACACTTGTCTGCGATGGCGAAATATACCTTGACACACTTTATTGAATAGACCCACACACTTTATTGAATAGACCCGAAAGTATTCCCGGAAATAGGCCGACAGTTGTCGGAAAGGACTCAGAAACTTCTGAAAGTATGTCAGGAGTTTCTGGGAAGGTATCGGGAAAGTCCGAAAGTATGCCCGGAGTTGCTGAGGCGGTATCGGGAACCTCCGAAACCATGCCTGATGTTTCTGGGAAGGGTTCGGGAACGTCCGAAGGTATGTCCGGAGTTGCTGGGGTGGTGTCGGGAACCTCCGAAACCATGTCCGCCATTGCTGGGGTGGGTTCGGGAACCTCCGGCGCTTATTGGAAGAAAAAATATCCCCCGCAGGGAAAAAAACAAGGGAGTGAAAATTCCCTTTATAAGGGATCGGAAAATTTCCAGACACACTTTGGACGGTATTATTAATGATGTTCTTATATATTATTGAACGATGAATACCACTGTGTCGGTCTCTGATATTTTGGGTACTAAAACCCAATTCATACTTTTTGCAAGCATTTTACATGATCCGCACTGATATATTTTTATATTGTAATATGTCTTTTTTCCTTCTTCATTTTTCGTGACATTTCTATCGAAATATACATCACATCCTTGTCCTGCTGCATACCTTCCCAACAAAGTATATTCTTGAAAGTTTATACTGTCGTATGTACTTCCTCCATCAAAACTTACCTCAAGATCGAATACGTTTTGCGAGTCGGCTTGAATTACATATATATTATCATCCCTTACTATTTCAGAAAAAGGCTCCTTTATTAATGCATTTGCTATAATTTCACCTGTACCGCTATGAGAGGATTCCTTGCATTTCTTCTCACAGCCAAGACAAATCATTATTAATACAATAGAAAACAATAAGATTCTTGTGTTCATTATTATTTATGTTTTACTTGCAAAAATATATAAATAATTTAGATGGTAATTCCATAAAGTTATTTTTTAAACACAAAATATACAGCCAGTATCAGGAAAATAAATCCTATAATATGATTGGTTTTAATTGTTTCGTTTTTAAATGCAAAGAATGTAAATACCATAAAAACAGCGAGGGTGATCACTTCCTGCAATACTTTTAATTCAACCAGGCTGAAAGGGCCCCCATTTCCCTTAAATCCTATTTTATTGGCAGGAACCTGAAAACAATACTCAAAAAAAGCAATTCCCCAGCTGATGAGTATGATCGAAAACAAACCGAGTTTACTGAACCATTTCCATTCGGCAAACTTTAAATGCCCATACCAGGCCAGTATCATAAAGGAATTAGATATAATTAAAAGTGAAATAGTTAATAATTGTTTCATTTAATAATCTTATATGATGAAAATAATAATTGGTTAATGTTCAAAATTACTTGGCAGAATTATGACTTTTTTCTATTTGTTCTAATATATCGTTCATCATTTCTATTTGGACTTTTTGAACTTCCATCAATTCTTGTTGTTGGTGGATGATAAGATGATCTATTTTTTCATGTAAACCTCTGATTTCTATTTCGGATTTTAAATTGATCATGTAGTCTTTTTTCGATCTTTCCCGGTCTTTTTCCTCTTGTCTGTTTTGGCTCATCATAATTACAGGTGCTTGGAGTGCTGCGAGGCAGGACAATAGTAAATTTAATAAGATGAATGGATAGGGATCAAATCCTTTATTTAAAAACCAGAATGCATTAATTCCGATCCAGATAAGGATAAAAGCCATAAAAGAAATAATAAATCGCCAACTACCGCCAAAAATAGCCACTTTGTCGGCCACTTTTTGACCAACAGTCATTACCTTATCATTATCATCAACCTCTATCTTATCAGATAAGGTAGTATTGTCCGAGATGGATTTGATAACTGTTTTTTCAAGATAAGAAACTTCACCTATTTGTTTATTAACTACATCGGAAATATATTTTCTACGATAATGGTTAAGCTCACTTGTTGCTAAATAGCTATCCTGTGTAAAATCAGGATAATCTTTTTGTATCAGATCGAGAATGGATTTTCGAACTGAATTGGCGGAGACTTTATCCGGCTCAGGAAATCTTTTTTGAGATATGTCGCTTTTAAAAGTTTTCATTTTACTTTTTATTCATTAAAACATATATTATGCTTCATTGTTCTATGAAAATAGAAATAGATAATAACTATAAGTAAGGTTAAATTCTATAAATTAAAAAGATCATTATATCACAGAAAGATAAATATCCACTTCTGCATTTTGTGGATCTTTCGATTTTTCTCCGTATACATCAAAATCGGCGATATAACTTCTGTTTATATTGGATTGCCAGATTTGACTCCATACGTCTCCTACACAATCAGGGATCTTCCCGATAGCTTTATAATGCCGGTATTTTGTTTTCGGGATTTTTCTGCCGATGAATCCTTCAGGGATCTTGTCCAATGAATTTACCTTGCATCCTAAAATCGTCAGGTATTCTCCTGTGAAATCCGTTTCATAATCCGTATATATGCAGAATATTTCACTGCTTTTCAGGTTTGGAATCTGTGATATCAGGTTTTGTGCCATAAATTGGCCCCATAGCTCACCGATATCTTTTTGCGATTTCCCTTCTTTATTGATTGTTTTAATGGTAATTCCGATTATGGAAAATTCTTCTATTTCAACAATGTTATACTCCATTTTATTATATTTTATTCCAGATTTATAGATTTTTATTATTGAATGGAAAATGCCTTTCTTTCATATCTTTGAAACGTGTGATATTAGATGCTGCCCGAAAAAATATCAGCATAGAACTTAGATGCCTCTTCTGTCTGAGCGTTAAATATTATTTTTGCAAAGATATTAGATAAAATGACAACAATATATCCGTAAGAAATTATTTTTTTGAATACATCACGGATGTTAAGCTGATCTTTTTTATATCCGGACTGTTTTATATAAAAGTAGTATCTTTGCATACTTATAGTTCAAAATGTTAATTATTTAAACTTTAAAACATTATGAAAAGGTTTTTTATTAGTCTTTCTTTTGTGTTTTTTATGTTGTCCATATCTGCTCAAAGTATTTCTATGATGCAGAACCTTGATTTTGAATCGGATTGGTATTCGATTCCCTTTACGAGTTTTTTAGGTAAACAAGTTAGGGGATGGTATGTCCTTTCTGCAGAACCGGAAAAACAACAGTCAAAGGATGCGCAACATGGTCTTTATGCAGTTCGCTTGGCACCGGGATTAGTATATCTGGGACTAAATGAACAGTTCTTTATTAATGGTTCATTACTGGGTTCGGATGCTATTGAAAGAATACCGGAGTCTATGAGTTTTTATGTAAAAGGGTTTTTACAGGAAAACGATAGTGCTTACGTTTCGGTTGAATTGCTGAAAAATGGAGAAGAACTTTATTATACATGCGTGGAGTTGGAAGAATCGAACCTAACGGATAAGTATCAAAAAATTACAGTTGATATTGGGTATGAAGAGGCAATTCAACCTGATACCATAATTGTTCTTATATCATGTGGGACTGCATTAGGTAATATAGAAGGTAGCTATATGTATGTTGACAATATGGAATTCACTTATAAGGTTAATATCACGGATTATAATGAAAATAAAAGTAAGGTAAGAATATATCCCAATCCCTCCAATGGACAGGTCTATATAAGCGCTCCACAAAATGCAGGGATCCGGATTTATGATATCTCCGGAAAAATGATAGAAAATCGAATAAACATAGACGCAGATTCTGTTCTGGACTTAACCTTATCTTCGGGAATGTATTTTGTCCAGATTCAAACAGGGGACAATATTACTACCAAGAAGTTAATCATTCAATAATGATTTGAGGATTTCCGTGTGATGGATATTGAATATCACGTAAGTAACTTATCTTGAAAAATGCTTTATTAATTGTTTATTCCTACTTGAACAAATACTTGATTAAAAGTGTTTTTGTATTATATTTTTTGTTAATTTTGTATTTATTAATAACATAATAATGAAAAAAGGAGCGGTTGTTTCGTTCTGTATTATTGCAGTTGCTCTTCTTTTAAGAAGTTTTAGCTACGCAGAGATAAAGAAGATAGAGAAGGATGATTATTTCATTACTTCAGTGAAAGAATTATGTGTTATTAGTGATATCTCCATATACGGTTTATTTGCAATAGAGGAACCACCGTTGTTGTTATATAGTGGGCCTGTTAAAATATCGTGTATCAAATATACAAGGAAATTTGAGAAACTAACCGTGCAAAACCGGTTATTTGAAAATCTTTCTTTCCAATCCGAATTGTATAGGAGTTTATATTATTCAAGTATATTACGCTATCGGAACCATGTTGTGTTTCAGCGTTTCAATATTTGATTTTAGACATTTCAATTTTTTAGTTCTTATTCTTGGGCGGTTTGTGTTTATTACACGAAGATGCCGGGTTTTATTTTACGTATTAAAATTGTTTATTATGTCTAAAATGATTATATATACTCTCCTTATTATGGGAGCGACGTTCATAATAGGTTTTGCGGTGGCCTATATTATTAAATTTATCAGCGCAACATTAGATTATTTCGAACATTTTTCTTTGTCTCATGAAGTGACTAAATTTAGAAGATTATATGTAGCCAGAAAAATTCATCAGCAAGAACTACATAAACTTCTCCATGAGGCTGAATTAGAATTAGATGACGAACTTATTGAGTTTTATTATTCTTCTCATAATAATGACCCGAATAACTATGATTTATTAAATGAAAATGAATTAACAAGACATTTCTATGGAGAAAATTAATATTGGAAACCTGTTTCAAGGTATTTCTACGCTGGCAGAATCAGATACAACAATTATGATTGCCCGCATCGGCTTAATTATACTTGGTATACTGTTGGTATATCTGGGGAGAAAAGGTGTGTTGGAG
>JAVBLM010000046.1:0-23044 GCA_031553535.1 Bacteroidales bacterium
AATTCGCCTTTTTCTATTGCTGATACTACTTGCAATTTAAAGGCCAGAGTGTAATTTTTTTGACTTCGTCGCGATTTCCCTTGTTGCTGATATTTACTCATTATAGGTTGATTTTGTGTCAACCTATTTTAGGACGGGACAGAATAATAAAAAAGGCTGCCGGGCGGCAGCCTAAATGAATTATGAAAAAGATTTTATCGTTTGATGCTCATTCGCTTTGTAATCCGTTGTCCCTTGAACTCCATCGAATACATATAAATACCTGATGCCAGGTGTGACGTGTTTATTTCTACGCTTTGATCGCCTGATTCGGACTGAATTACCCGATTAGATAATGTTTGACCGGTCATACTATGGATACGGAAAATAACTTCTCCTGCTTCAGGAATACTATATAGAATCTTTGTGCTGTTAGTTGCAGGATTAGGCATATTTTGACTCATTATAATATTCATTCCATTTATTTTCTTTATATTATCGATATAATCGGTTGTGCGTTTCACTGTCATGGTGTCGTTATCAAGATAATTATCTTTTGTTTGATTATCAATATATACGGTTATGTAATATATTGAGTCGTTGGGGACAGTATAAGCAGTCTTGAATATGTGATGTATCGTGTCCAAAGGAATTATTGAGGAAATAACTTCGGTGAATTTTGTTTCATTTCCTTTTCTGTCTTTGATTAATGCCGTTATGTTCACTTGAGAGAAGGAAGTAATGTCACTTCTGTTTGCCAAAGTCGCTTCGATAATGATACTTGACCCTACATTATCAGTCGTATTTATTATAGGTTTGTCAATACTTATCATATAAAGGTCATCCATATCGACACATTCCTGAACGGAAGCCTCCTTATTTACCGATAATGAGTCGCATAGCAGGTACGCAATTGCATTTACTTGATACCTTTCTTTCCATGGAACAAGATAGTTGGTGGCAAAAGTATGGGTGTAAGTACTTCCGGGGGTTATTGTCCCATTATAAACCTCTTTCAGATCCAGGTAGAAAGGAGGAGTTCCGGCATCTCCCGTATCCAATCGGAATAGTATTCCTATACCGGAAATATCCACATCCCCATTGTTGGTTATGTTTACTGTTGGTTGAATAGGGGATTCTCCCATCAGGCAATTCGAAGTGCCTCTGGATATTTGATCTATATGTACAGCCAGAGACGGATTGATTGCTATTGTTCTCCGGCTTGTGTCATCTTTCCTGTCTGCATCACCCAATGCGGTGCTTATATAGGCTTTCATTGTATAGGTATTGCCGATGTTGAAATCCACATTGGTAAAGAAACTGATTGTATCGGATGTGAATGCTTCCCTTTGTCCGGTTAAAGTAATGGTTTTGTCCATGGTTGCAGAACCTCTCATCTGGAATATCAAATCGGTAGGGAAGTCATCAAAATCATAACGTTGATTGGTTGTGTTGGAAAGAACTGCTTTTATTTCTTTTCCCCCCAATGCACACAAGGAATAATCGGTTACCCATATTGTATCCAAAGCAAGGTTATGGCTGGAGGTCACGGCTATTTTATCTATATGTTGTGCGCCTCCGTAAGAATACGCATCCAGATGAACAACCACACAGGCAGAATCCACATAAGGAGACAGGTCTACAATATATTGTTTCCATATCGGTGTAGTGCAGGTTGCATCGTAACGCATAATTTCAGAGATGACCTTTTCCGATGCGCCTCCATTCCAGGTAACCCGAACCACCATTTGATCCCGCTTCAAAGGCTCCCTGTTGTCGTGTTCATACCAGAAATCCAATTGAGGGCGTATGGTTCTTTCCAATTCTATTTGTCCTATTCTCAAGGAAGAAATCGTACCGTGCGATCCATTCATCGTTAACATTCCCGTTCCGAAGTTTGGAGCGATTATGCCGCCGCCCTGTTCCACATGCCAGCCGTTTGTTCCGGCTATATTGTTTACTGCCAGGCTCGGCATATCGGAGGTGGAAAAATCTTCAACGTAGGGCAATGCAATTTTATTGGTTCTGTATATCATTCGCAAGGTATCGTTTGAATAATTGGTATCCCTCTTACTGCTTATCCATGCGGTAATATGGTAATCGCCGGCAAAGGAAACATCTACAAAATCTATAATATCAAAAGTATCCGATTGGAATATAGAAAGGCTATCTGTTGTTATTAATACGGTTGTATCAATTATTCCTTTCATGCCATCTATAGTTAAATGCAAAGACAATGTATCATCTTCAAACCTGTAAGTTCCTAATCCCGTATTTTGAACTGCATAACGAACCGAAACATAATCAGGAGCACACATACTGGAAACGTCATTAGCAGGTTCGACTATTTTAACGAAAGATAAATCATATTCGGCTGAAACCGTAATAGCATAAGCTCCCATTGTGGTTAGTTCTGTACGGTTAACGCCGTTAATATCTTTCAAAACATTGGCGTTGCGATTGCAGTACAAACCTGTATAATCTGATAATTCCAAACTTTGTGAAATATCTATAAACTCAGGTTTTACTTTTGCAGATGCAATATCAAAAGCAAATATTGTTTTCCAAAAAGGAAAATCTGTAGCAGTTACAGTGGGAGTAGCAATACTGGTATTGGTACCGCGAGCACCAATATAACGTGGAGCATAATAATTATTAAAATTAATACCGGTTGTAGGAACAGTTGATACCCCTACGTATAAAGGATACCCATATTCAGCCTCCAATACAATATTATTATTTGTCACTGTTAGTGAAGAAGACGCAATAAAAATCCCTACTTGTTCAGTAGCACTTCCTTTTAGATAAATTGAATTATTAACGGCTATGTTTGTTGATTGTGCCAAATGAATCCCTCTCACAGTAGTGGTGCCACATCCAACAATTTCATTATTATAAACCGATGCTGTGCCTGTACCGGTTAAATTAATTCCAAAAGATTGACTGTAAGCCGGATTGTTTTGATATACTCTATTTGCATTATAAGTCGCACTTAAGGTACTTGCATTAATTCCACGCCATTGTGAAACTGAATTTATAGCCCTGGAAACAATCTTATTGTAAGAGATGCTATTTGTCCCATTAAAATAAAGCAATGTAATACCCGAAGTATCTGTATTTAGAATGGTATTGTTTTCTATACGAATGTTTGATCCATTGCTGTAGGTGTCATTTATTTTCATTCCTCCGTTTATTTCGATGGCGGAACGCCCTCCATTCATTACATTATTAGCAATTGTGATATTATTCAGAGTCCCTCTGACATTATTTTTATAAATAAGTTGATTATTTGTAGCAAAAGATAATGTGTCCGCTAATAAAATACAATTTGTAATAGCAATATTGCGGCAGGTATCCGTAAATTCAATCCCATGAGACCCGGTATTGGTAGCATCAATGGTAAGGGCGTCCAATAGGATATTTTTGCTATTCCCCATTTGCACTACTTCCTGGCTGGCAGGACGAATAATTACATCTCCCGCATTGCCGCTAACAGATGTTATCGTTAGTGTGTCGGTATTGAATATAGTTCCAAGATTTGTTAAATCAATATTCTCCGTATAAGTATCACTTTGTATTTCCAGGCGGATATTGTTCGAAATACCGCATGTTTTAATTGCATTTATTGCTTCCTGAATAGAAGTATAATCTGCTGATGAATTTCCTATTGTATACGTTCCACTTAACAGGGAGGAGCAAGCCGTAAAATTCAATTTCAGCGTATCATTCAATGGGTTTACATCCAAACCGGACGTATTTACCGATTGAATTGTTGCTTTCAACTGATGATTGCCGGATGTTACTGCCGGAATTACATTTAAAGGAATGGTATCTGTTTCCAAAGTAGCTAATGGGCCATTCTTCCAGGTAACAGTATATTGTGTTCCGTCATAATCACAAACTATTTTGGCAGAATCCAAATTTGATAAACCTGTATTTTTGATTACCAATCGTGGATTCAATGTTTGTCCCTGCATAACTTTCGATTCCGGAACATCAATAATTGCAGATAATTCCATATCCAAACTACCTGTCGATAAAGTATAGGCGCCCATCAAGGAAGGAGTTGTACGTGTATTACCCTTTATATCTTTAAGTATATTAGGAAATAAAGGGCAATAAAAATCAGCAGTAGGAATATATTCCAAACTATTATTTATGTTTATGAAATTAGGCAAAATGCTTACCGAATGAATGTCTTTTCTGGTTCCGGTTTGCCAGTCGTTTAATGTTGGATGTAATGTTGGATAAGTACTGGAAGTAATATTACCGACAGCGTAAAAATTATTATAGTCGGAAGTTAAAAAAGGTAAAGATGAGCTTCCGATATAAAATATATTATCCGTAGCTCCTCCGGCTATAACATTGTTGTTTCTTATATTCAATTGTACAGTAAGGCTGAGGCTGCTAACATATATCCCGGCAGCGGAGGTGGAAGCTCCTGCACTTTCCACATAAATCGAATTTGATACGAGATCTAT
This sequence comes from Bacteroidales bacterium, assembly GCA_031553535.1. GTDB lineage: Bacteria > Bacteroidota > Bacteroidia > Bacteroidales > WCHB1-69 > JAIROC01. The sequence continues at coordinate 4,461 of JAVBLM010000046.1, forward strand.
GTTGGTGGTGCTTAAATATACACCCTGAGCGTAAGAGAAAGCATATAAAAATATATCATTGTTGGAGATCACCATCTTTCCTGTCGAACCCTGAACATTAAGCCCGTTTGGAATTTTTATATCATGAGTCAAGGTGCGAATTATATTTCCATTAATTAGCTCTATGTCAGCATCCGTACCGCCTCCAATTCCAATTCCCCACCAGCTGGCAGCAACATTTGTAGTCCTGCTTGTGATAATATTATTAGATATACTCTTGGCAGCTCCATATCTCCAATAAATCCCATATGTGCTTGTATTGGTAATAATATTGCTGTCGCAAACACGGTTTGTTCCGGAAGCTTGAAAGTATATACCAGAATTTCCACCGTCGATTCGATTATTTACAATCCGAACATTATTAGCAATAATGGTTTTCGAAGCAATGTGAATTCCATCTCTGGCATCGGAAGCGGTATTTGTAATGGTGTCTAACAAAATAACACAATTTGTAATTTCAATATTATTATTAGTTCCTGTAAATTGTATTGCTTTGTTTCCCTGACGGGCATTTAATGTAAGATTGTTTATATTCAAATACTGAACATCATTAAAAGTCATTAAATTCATACTTGGTTTGGCTTGTAGAATAGTATTGGAAGCATCGCCCGAAGCAGAAGTAAATGTAAGGGTATTGATTGCGTTCATCCCTTGTATTCCTCCCAGGCTAAATGAAGCAGCATGAATTTCATTGGGTAGGAATGCGAATGTTACGGGCCCGTTTATTCCACAATTTTTCAATACGGCCAATGCGGATTCTATGTCCGGATAATTTCCGCTGTTCCCAATTGTATATGTTCCGTTCATTGCCGTGTCACATGCATAATGTCCCGATGTTTTAATCGTATCGTTGTATATATTATTATCTGTTGTATTATTGGGCATGGATGTCCATACGATAATTTCATTGTTTCCTGCAATTGGATTGAAATCACCAATCGTTATGGGCAAAGTAGTTGAGTCGGCCTTAAAACTTACTCTATGGCGGTATGGTGTTAATGTTGTAACACCGTTTGCTTTCCAGTAAATATCTACCGAATCAATTGTGTTTGTACCTGCATTATACAGAGAAATGATAATATCACTTGGCGTTCCTGCCACAAGCGTACTTGGAGATAAGGCAATGCTTTGCGGATGTGCATCCAACGAAGAAGAAGTATGCTGATAAGCCCCCATTAAGGTTGTTGACGGACGTAGAGTTCCATTAATATCCCTATCTACAATTCCCGTTAATTGAGGGCAAGCTAATCCTACGGTAGAGGCAGGAAAGAGACTATTTAACGTATTATTAAAATATGCTTTTTGAACAACGGAATGTGTATCGGAGGTTATAGTTGCTCTCCATGCACGTAATGAGTCTTTATTTGCTCCGGCATATCCGACATACTTTCCTGTTTTTGAATAATAATTGTTATAGTCAAATACATAATTTACCCAATTAGCAGCTATTGTATTGCCCAGATAAACAGGAAAATCGGCAGCAGATGTTAACATGGCAATATTATTGTTTTTGGCAGTAATTTTTATGTCATTATTAGCATTAATACATATTCCTCTTGCAGGGGAAGTCCCTGTAATTAAAATAGAATTATGATAAATAGCAGCTTTAATTCCACTACCTGTATATATACCATTATTTGTCTGTGGACTAACGGCTGTTGCATAACCTATTATTTCATTATTGATAACAGGTATAATAAGAGATGATTTTGTTACATTATTTTGCGAATATAAATAAATAGCGCCGGTACTCATCAAATCTGCATATATCTTATTGCCAATAATTTCTCCTGAGAAATAAGAATAATAAATACCACAGAAACCAGCTAAAGCCAAACCGGGTTTTGTACGCTGGCGTATAACATTGTTATAAGAAAGAACCGAATCGGTATAAGTAGCATATATTCCCCAGCCATCTACAAAATGGATAAGATTGTTCTGTATTAAAATAATGTTGTTTGGTGCTGCACTTGTCCCATTTAGGTATACACCGCAACTGCCACCTTTCATGGTATTGTTTACAATACGAATATTCTTTATATTTCCCGTAGCATTATAAACAATTGCCCAGTTTAGATGTGTGGCAGTAATATGGTAATCGGAAGGATTTAATAAAATACAATTGCCTATCTCTATGTTTTCACAACCCGACTCAATCATCGCGGCATGGAAATACGTTCCACTTTCCGTATGGGTGCGTCCATCCAAAGTAAGTTTGAAAAACTGTATATTGGCAACATTATTTAAAACAACCGCAGCATTATTCATACTGGTTTCCCCAATCCTTTTGATTGTTACCAAACCGGCATCTCCATTGGCAGAAGTAAAGGTAACGGTATTCACAGAACTGGATCCGGGTATGCGGCCTTCAAAACTTATGTTTTCGTTATATATTCCGTCTGCTATTAAAAACGTTACAGGCCCGTTAATCTTACAATTGTATAAAGCATGTATAGCGTCTGTTATAGATTTGAAATTACCGGAAAGAGGGTCAATTGTATAATTGCCGTTTAACGTCGAATCGCAGGCAAAAGAATACACGGTAAGGGTATCATTCTTTTTGTTTTCATCTGTAGCTCCGCCGCCATTTAAACTGCTAATCCATATTTTCAGTTCATTTGAATAACTGCCATAGGTTATATTTTGTAAAGGAATAGTATCCGATTGCCCCGGAACTAAGATTTTTGATAGCGAAACCGGAGTTTTAAGTGTGGAATTAAAACTCCAATTGATCGTTGCCGCATTGATATTTGCGTTGCCTCCATTTGTAAATACTATTTTGGGTGTAGTTGACGTATTGGCAGCAGCTTCTTCCTGCCAATCCAAAACAGCTGTTAAAGCTGCATCTGTTGTATAAGAAGGTGACGTATAACACCCCATGGCAGTAGTAACATTGCGTCGATTATTTTGAATATCCATTGCAACATCTCCCAATAAATTACATTCCAATCCTGTGTAATCCGATAGTTCCAAAGAGGTAGCTTTATTCATAAAATCAGGAATAATAGAAACAGATGTTATATCTTCGGGAAAGAGAACTTGCCATAAGGAAAAATCGGGAACATTGCTTCCGACATATCCTATAAAAGATGGGGCTGCATAATTATTTGATTTAAAATGATAATTATTCAGGAAATTTATGCTTGGAATAGAAACAGGCCTTCCTGCGCGATATTCCAATACAATATTATTATTTTGAACATCTAAATATGCGTCTGTTTCATTAGAAACAAGGATTCCGTTCATTTCTGTGGCACCTGCTCCTGTTCCTAAAATAGAATTATGATATAATCTCAATTTAGAAGATGTGATATTAAATCCGTTAAAACCTCCATTTGTGGCAACCATAATTTGATTGTTGGCAACTAATGCAGGCTCTGTCGCATTATATCGGTTATGATCTGTCAATGAATACGCGGTATGACTCCCACCACTGCTAAGCAAAGAAAGTTCATATACTTTATTCCCTACTATCGTTCCATTTGTCTTGGAAAACGTCAACATTGTTCCTGATGGCGCCCCTGTTATCGGGACAACATAAATTCTTCTTATAATTGTATTATACGAAAAACTGTTAAGGTCGGTATAAGATATACTGATTCCTGCCCATGCATTTTTCAGGATATTACTGTCTATGGTAACATTTTTCCCATATACGGCTGTATTGCTTCCTGTACTTCCGATAAATTGTATGGAATAATTTCCCCCGTTGATAAGGTTATTTTTAATCGTAATATTATCTACTACCCCGACACCTCCTTTATAAATAGGCGTAGTTGAGAGATTTGATTTTGTAGAGTCTGCAAAAATAGCACAATTGGTAATTACAATATTTGTACATGCATCCATAAAATAAACACCGTAGCTATTACTACTATTTAAGTGCTGCATATCGAACGTAACCGCATCAAATACAAGGTTTTTAGAATTTCCTAATTTTACGGCCGCTCCTGTTGTAGGCCTGAAGATAACGCTGTCCCGGTTGTTTTTCTCAGAAGTAATGGTTAGTGTGTAATTTCCCAGTATGCTGCCAAAATCCAGAAAATTTAACCCCTGATTATATACCCCGCTTTTGAATTTAAATACAATATTATTAGCTACTCCGCAACGGTTTACTATTTCCATAGCATGATCCAGAGTTGCAAAATCTCCGCCTGTGCCAACCGTATAACTGCCGCTTATCCCTCCGGAAGGGCATCCGTAAAATACAGCCGAAAGCGTATCGTCCCAGGAAGAAGAGTCAATAACTCCATTAGGCATACTTACCCATACGGTAATCGTATCATATATATCCGATCTGGGCATAAAACTTCCCAATGATACAACACTATCATTGTCCCATGATAAATCACCCTGCCAATTTATAGAACTGACACTTCCGTTATTTACCTGCCAGCTGATAATAGCAGTCTTTAAATTCGTAATACCGGTATTGCGGACAGATACTATTATATTGTTGGATTGTCCTACCTGAAACGATTGCTGTGTAGGAGACACAATAGCAGAAACAGTAGCGGAATTATTCGCATAATCGCCGCCTTGTAAGTATAAACGCATATTGGGGCGATAAGTGGAAAAAATATTCTTGTTATTAGATGGAGTTAATGGAAAATTTCTGGCTTCGTCCGAAGCGCGCATTTCTATGGATGTTATCGAATGTTGCCAGTTTGCCGATACATTTGAAGCATTATTATTATGCCAGTGTACCATCAAGTTTTGTCCCGGTAATAAAAAGAATGGTTTGTCCAACTCAATTTCTACCCACCCTTTTTTAATATGCAGGCTGCCCGTCCATACTTTTTCTGCACTATTGGCAACAGGATCAACGTACAGTTTGTTTGTTATATATTGATCGTTGGTTATTTGGAAATAACATGTTTGTTTATCATATATAACATTAATATCCGACATACAATACCATGCTAATTTAGTGATTAATCCACCCGATGATGCTACAGGGTCTATTTCTTCTGCCAGATACAGTTGACGGGACCAACTATAGGCGGAATTCATGCCAATCGGAGCTTCATTATTTGTAATCGCATCTGTCCCTACGGTAATGTAACCGGATGCAGTATTGGCCAATCTTTGAATATTATATCCTCCCCAAAAATTGGCAGAATTATTGGCGGAATCTGTTGCCGTAACAGAATACCTGATATCTGTTCCTTCTTTAAATTGGGGTAATGCAACTGTAAATAAAGTATCTCCGCCTGTGCGTTGCAAAGCCACAGAATTGGTAGTGGATGTATTATTAAAGGTAGATGTATATTTCAAATAAAGAGGTAATTGTAAACCGGTATCGCTTTTTATTTTAAATGTTAAGTCATAAGGGCCTGTCCTGTAAACGGTATTAATAGGATAAGAGCCTAAAATTTTTATAGATGGGGGAATAATCGTAGTGCTTTGGGATGCATAAATGGCGAAATCATCAATCAGCCAGCCGTAAGAAACCTGTGAACCCTGTGCGTTTCCATGTTTAAGTGCAAAACGGAACTGTACTCCTGCTTGAGAACCAACATTTGGAGATAAGTCAAATAGTTCTTCCTGCCACCAACCGGCACTTGGTATTGCCGTACTGTCATTCCCTTTCCATTTAGCATAACTTCCGGCATTAAATCCGTCCATTCGATAATTATTAGCAGAACCTAAATATCCGCCATAGTCTATTTCTTCCCATACACCATTGCTAATTCGATATTCTATCCGTGTGATATCACTGGGAGATATTTTACAGATATGATTAAATTTTAAAACCACATTGTCATATCCCGTAAGATTATATGGTGGAGAGGTTAATATAATCTCATCCCCGACAATGTTTGGAACAAATCCAGCTATAGCGTTAGAAGGACTTACAGAATAATAATCGGTTGTTTGCCATGCCCCTGCAGGAGTAGAAGTAAAACCGTGGGACGAGCCGTCAAAGTTTTCCCCTCCGATAAGAACGGTTTGTGCATTTGTAAATTGAGCTAAAAACAGCATACTTGCGAAAGCAATAAAAAGCTTCTTCATAAAGTAAAAATTTTTAATGTGAATATTTAGAAAATCTTACCACAAAAGTAATCTAACTTTTTTTTTGCTTGAGAAATAACAGGTGGACAAATGGTGGACAAAAAAATATAAAAGGTGTACATGTGCTATATTGTATTTATCTGTTTTATAAAGCTTCATCTGTAAGTACGTAGTATTTGTCATATAGAACAGGTAAAATTGTTTTAAAAAATGACCCATAGTTCTCCTTTATATTACTTTTATTATAATATTTATATCTGTTTTTTCGTAAAGGGAAATTTTGTCTTAAAATAAACACTGGAATATTCCGAAACCTTCTCAAAACTCTTCGCCGTGCTTTCCTTTATGGATAAGAATAAAGTGTTCGAATACTAGTATTCTCTCAATACTGTCCTAAAAGAGTAGTGTGTCTTCTCTTAGGCAGTGAAGCAACTTCCGCTTAGGCTCGGAAGTTATTTATAGTTACGTTCACAGAATATCTTCGAGATTAGGATCGAATGATGTCTTTCGTCTTATTTAAATAATGCAGGGATTAAAATCCGGTTTACACCAGGTTGGCTAAATAATTATATAACTCGGTTGTTTCTATTCCCATTTTGTTTGCAAGCCTTTGTTTCTTCTTTTTTAATGAATCGGGTAAGACATTTAGTAGCGTGGCAATTTCCTTGACGCTTAAACTAAGATATATATAAGAAAGTAACCGGATATCATTCGGAGTTAGATCCGGATATCTCTCTTTTAAAGAATTTAGAAAAATCGGATTTATTTGTTCAAAGTACGTTAAAAAGCCATTTTGCGTAGATTCATTCCTCTGATGTTTCAGCTTTTGTATTGTTGTTTGTAATGCCGGGTTTTCCGATTGATCAGGAATATTGGAAAGGATATTAATGACTTCTTCAAATAATTCATTCTTGTTTGATTGGAACAGTACTTTTGCTGCTAACTGCCTGTTTTTGATTTCTATTTCATTGTTTAATCTTTCTTGCTCCAATAAAGCCAGCGTTTCTTGTTCCTTTAGTTGTTGCTTGAGTAGCAGTTGTTTGTTTTTTTCATTGTTTAGACGTTCTTGTTCCAATAGAGCCAAGGCTTCCTGTTCTTTTAATTGTTGTTCCAGTAAGGTTTTTTGATTCTTTTCTTTTTCTAATTCCAATTCGATAATCGTTTGTTTGTTTTCGGTGATTATTTTATTTTGCTTATTTCTTACCGATTGCATGCGAAACACTCCGATGATTACCAGTAATAAAATAGAAATAACAACAATAATAGAAATAAAAAGGATCCGGTCTGTTTGTTGTTTTGATTTGCTTTCTGCAAGTCTTTTTTCTGAGTTGAGCAGATCCATCTTTACCTGATTGTTTAATACCCTGTCTATTTCGCTGATTCTTGTTAATGAATCTTTAGCCATCATAGCAGAATCTTTATATTGAAGAGCAAGAGAGAATATCTTTTTTTCTTCGTATAGTTTTGACAGATGTTCATAAATATCGATTTTGTTGATTAATCGCGGATAATTTTCCAGCGATTCATTAGCAAAATGAATCGCTTTTTGCATATCTCCTTTTTTATGATATATCCGCGAAAGGAATAACAAAAACTGGGATTTTATATCATCGACTTGTATTTCCGGAAACTCATTTAGTGTTTTTAAAGCCAGTTGTTCTGCTTCGCTATATTGTCCTTTAAAATATAAGTTTTCAATTTTTATAGTTCTGGCATGTGATAATCCGATTATGTGTGATTGGTTTTTGAGCATTTCCAGAGCGATGTCAGCGTATTTTTCAGCCGTATCCAATTCTTTGATTTGATTTCCTAAAGCAGCTAGATTCATAGCCATTTGTCCTATTCGTAGGCTATCTCCCAATTGGCATGCTATCTCGTATGCTTTTATTATGTATTCTTTTGCTTTGCCGTATTCATTCTCTATGGAAAATTGTCTTGACATATTGTTTAGAGCAATGATCTTTCCTACAGCATTCGATTCTTTAACTGCAAGGTTATATGATTCAAGATAACAAGCCATTGCCTTATCATAATCCAAAATATCCGTATAGATCAATCCCATATCACTTAATGCTTTTATCTTTAAATCTTTCCACCCATTACTTTCTGCCAATGCCTGCATTTCGGTCAGATATTCCAGAGCCTTGGTATAATTCCGTTTAATGTGTTCCTGTTGATATAATTTTGAGAGGGTTTCGTAATGGGATCTTGTATTACAATAACCGGTAGAGTATAGTATCACCGTAAAGAAAAAGAAGCAACAAAATAGTATAAAATGATTTAATTTTTTCATCATAACCCATTCGGTATTTTATATGCAAATATAAAGAAAAAATAAATAAAAGATATCCTTTTGTTTTAGAGATTAAATTAATTTGTATGTTTTTGCTAAATAGATTTTATAAATGGTTGGATTAAGTTTAATAAGAATGTGTTTTTTCTTAGTGAAAACGAAAGTACATAGGAGTGCAAAAAAATAAATACCCAAATAATATGTATTATTTGGGTATATCTTGTTTAACTTATTAGTTGTTAAGTTATGTAGTAGTCGGTAGGGGAATCGAACCCCTGTTGCCAGGATGAAAACCTGATGTCCTAACCCCTAGACGAACCGACCATTGCTCCCTAAAAGGTGATGCAAAAGTATAAAAAAAAACAATATGATTTTATACTTATGGAAAAATATTTCACTATTCTGTATCCGCCTGAAAACGAAATCCTAACCGCTTTGCAGTCTTGATAGGCATGCGTTTGTTATTTATCTCAAGCATATCCTGGATTGTGATTTCTTTCACCATTTCGTATGGAGGAACCAGCAAATCGAAGTTTATTGTATATTGAATAGCAGAATCCAATATCAATTCGGCTAATGTTTCATCAAAGACTACGGTACTGAAATTATTGTAAATCTGAGCCAGTTCTCGTTTCCCATCTGTATAGCAATGATTTTCATCATTGATAAAAATACGTCCTATCAGATATCCACTGTCGTTATATCTGTTGTAATATAGCGAATCAGAGAGGAAATTATAAATACTGATCATTCCACAAAAAGCCCTGTCTTTGTTTTCACGAATATAGGGTGTTTTCATCAATTCATGATCCCGGTTGAATTCAAATACATTGCTATGCAAAACAAAGAAAAGTATATCACTTCCGAATTGCAAAGAAAAGCTTTGCACTTGAGAACTCTCGTATTTCACATTTATTTCCGAATCGGGATGACATGATTTATATACAACAGGAAACTTATCGGCTTCTTCTTTAAATATTTCAAAAGCGGCTTCCGTGTTTTTGAAAACATTCATTTTAAGTATTCCTTTTTTGCTGATTTGGTTGCAAATAAGTCTTGATTTGTCTTTTATTTCCATCTTAATATATCTTGAATTTTTAAATACGTTTAATTTATATTTCTGGTTGATAGTGCTTCAGTTCATATTCTCCATCTTTCATGACAATATAGGTATCATGAAATTGCCAGTCTCCGACATTCAGATAACGGGAGTTTTCATTTAAAGGGAAGTCTAACGGGTAGTGACGGTGTCCGAATATAAAGTAATCAAAGTGTTCTTTTTCGAGAACTTCCCGGCAATAGCGGATAATCGGTTCGGAATCTTCTCCCCAAAAATGTTTGTCTTTTTCCAGATGGGCATTTCTGCTTTTTATTGATACCGCACGGGCAAGTGCAAAAGCCCAGCGGGGATGTAAAGCCCCGAATAAACGTTGATTTATTTTCCGGCTATATATCCACTTGATTAATAAATAACCTTTGTCGTTGGGATCCAGAGCGTCACCATGGCCAATTCTTGCTTTAGAACCGTTTATTATAAAATCATGATTTCCCCGTAGTATTTTTAATCCGATTTCTTGTTCCAAATATCTGAAATTCCACATATCATGATTCCCAAGTACATAATATATCTTAACGCCTTTGTCTGCCAGAAATGCCAATTTACCGATAAAGCGTATGTTGTCTCTCGGAACAACATCTTTGTACTCGAACCAAAAATCAAAAATGTCTCCTAATAAAAATAAATGGGTAACGTCATCTTCGATACTATTGAGGAAAGAAAGAACCCTTCGTTCCCGAATATCACTTTCCTGCTTATCGGGTAAGCCGAAATGACAATCTGCAATAAAATAAACATTTCCTTTTATTTCTTCCATGAAGATTTTAATCAAGTTTACAAAGATACATTTTTGAAGTGAATATATTTCGGAAGAAGAACAAAAAGATGGACATTATTGTTTTGAATATTCATAATTGTCTTATTTCAGGATATCTTTTTGCAGAAAGAATAAAGGGAAATTATCTTGTAGACCAGACAGAAGAGCGTGAAGAAGATGAAAAGGATATATGCCGGGTTTTTCGTACCTTTGCAAAAATTTTCAAATAAGTGGATAAGAAAAAACTATATATTGAGACCTACGGTTGCCAAATGAATTTTTCCGATAGTGAAATTGTCGCATCTGTCCTTGCTGAAGATTATTCTATTGTTGATCAGATAGCAGATGCCGATTTGATTTTGATTAACACCTGTTCGATACGGGATCATGCCGAGCAACGTGTTTTTAAGCGTTTATCCGAGCTAAATGCATTAAGAAAGAAAAATAATCAATTACAGATCGGATTGATTGGCTGTATGGCAGAGCGCTTGAAAGAAGAGCTTTTCACGAAAGGGAAGGTAGACTTGGTTGTCGGCCCGGATGCATATCGCGACTTACCTTCCATGTTAAAGAAAGAAAGTCAGACAAATATTAATATTTTGCTTTCGGAAATAGAAACATACGATGATATCAACCCTGTCAGGTATGGTTCGAATGGTATATCTGCTTTTATAAGTATTATGCGCGGATGTAATAATTACTGTTCTTACTGTGTTGTTCCTTATACACGTGGGAGGGAGCGTAGCCGGAATCCCCAGACCATTATTGAAGAAGCAAAAAACTTATTCAGGGGAGGATACAGGGAAGTGACTTTATTAGGGCAGAATGTAAACTCATATTGTTTTGAAGGAGTTAATTTTGCCAGGCTGATGGAGTCTGTGGCGAAGATAGATCCGCTATTGCGGGTTCGTTTTGCAACTTCTCATCCGAAAGATCTTTCGGATGAATTGATTGAAGTAATGGCCGCTTACCTCAACATCTGTAAAAGCATACACTTGCCTGCACAATCCGGAAATGATAATGTACTAAAGGGAATGAACCGGAAATATACCAGGGAATGGTATTTGGGACGCATTGCCTATATTCGTAAATGTATGCCCGAATGCTCAATCAGCACGGACTTGATTGCCGGTTTCTGCAATGAAACGGAAGATGAACATAAAGATACATTATCACTCATGCAGCATGTAGGATTTGATTATGCTTATATGTTTAAATACTCCATGAGAGAGGGAACCTATGCTCATAAAAACATGCAAGATAATGTATCGGAGGATATAAAGACAAGACGATTGGAAGAAATTATTGCCTTACAGCAGGAATTATCCCACAAGAGCAATCTCAATGATATCGGAAAGATATATGAAGTGTTGATAGAAGGGACATCCAAGCGCTCGGATGAACATTATATTGGAAGAAACAGTCAGAATAAAGTGGTTGTTTTCCCAAAAGGAGAGAACAAAAAAGGAGAATATGTGCGGGTGAAAGTTTTATCCTGTACAAGCGCGACGTTGCTGGGAGAATTAGTGGTATAGAAATTTTTAATAGAGATTGCTTCGTGCCTCGCAATGAAGCTCTTAATAAACATATTGCGTCATTGCGGTAGAAGTCACTTAATTCATTACATGTTTTTATAAAAGATTAAAAATAAAAACGAGATGATGAATAAATTATATTAGAAAAGCGTTCCGACGGGGTTTTAATTATTCATGGCAGACTTCAGTTTTTCTGCCAGTTCGTAGTCTTCGCTTTCGATGGCTCTTTCTAAAAATATTTCCAATTCGGTGGGCGATTGCTGTTTCAGTTCTTCCAGCGTTGCATTGTTGAGCACCTCCAGCGTATAATCTTTGTCATATTCATACCAGTTAAGGACTTTGCTTCTCTGCGCTAGGTCTTTTTCAAACACTGATTCCATAACAAACACCGGAACTTCGGCGCGCAGGGCAATAGAAAGCGCATCGGGCGGAGAAATTTCCACGGTAAAAACATCTTTTTCGTGTGTAGCAATGTGAAGCCGTGAATGGAATTTTGCTTCCACAATATCGTGTATTACTACTTTTATCAGTTGCCCTTGCAGTGCTTCAACCACCCCGCACAATACGTCATCCAGAAAGATGGCGGGTATTTCCACATTAAGCAATTGCAAGCCAAAAGCAAGAGCTTTATCGGGTGAGACGGAAAGGGTTATTTCTTTTCCACACTGTTCGTTAAGCAGCCTTAATCCTATTAGGTTGATTTTCGGGTGTGCCCGTAATTCGTAATTTTCTATCTTTATTTCCCTGTCCATATTATATGCTGGTATCTATTTCTCCCTGTATTTTCCTGCAAAGGTAACATAATTTCGTGCGATACGGCTTTCAATCCGGTAATAAAATAATCTTTAATGGGTAGTATAACAGAAATCTTTTCCCCTTTTTTGTCTGTAATATATTGAGGACTTATTGTTTTCATGATTGACGTTGATTTTATTACGTTTAGGTTTTATATTTAATGCAAAAATAGTAATAATGTTGCAATTTTTGACAGTTATTAAAACAAATTGTCAATAAAATTACGAATCTCTGCAGAAATAGAATAGCGTCATCCTTTGCGAGGAACGAGACATCCAAACGTTCGGATGAACATTATATTGGAAGAAATAGCCAGAGTAAAGTAGTTGTTTTTCCAAAAGGGGAGAACAAAAAAGGAGAGTATGTACAGGTGAAAATTTTATCCTGCACAAGTGCAACGTTATTAGGAGAACTGGTAGTTTAGCATAAATCCGGATATCAATCGAAAGGCTTTAAGATGTCAACAATATTTTAGCTTGGGAGTATATCTTATAGATGTCCGTCTGCATTATTGAATTTTTATATTTTTAGGAATACCTACATAATACAAATCAAAACCTCCTGATCCTCCCGGACGATTTGAAGAAAAAATCATAAGATTATTATCAAAACCATATTCGTAATGTGTTATTGGCCTATATTCATCATATTCTGAGTTTATATTTGCTCCAAAATTAACAGGTTGACTCCAAACGCCGTTTTCATAAATAGAATAATATAAGTCATAACCACCATATCCACCTGGACGATTTGAAGAAAATACAAGTAAATACCCATTTACAAACGGACATTTATCATCATAATCTGAATTAATATTAAGCTTAACAGATTCATACGGTTCGGAAGACTGAATAATATTCATGATATTGGAGCTTTTAGGTAAATTAACTTCGTAAATATCAAATCTTCCATTTTTATCGGAACAATAAATTATCTTTTCTATTTTATCTACAAATTCCTTCTCTGTATCATAAGACCTACACGAAAAATAAACATCTTTCCCATAAAAAGACGGATATAATTCATTGGCTTCTGTTTTGAGGAATTCAACGTTAGAAATTTTATTATTCCATAAATAGTTAATATTATAATTTCCGCTTTCGTCACTTGCATATAAAAATAATTCAGAATAGGGGAGAGTAACAAAACTATATGGGCCTAATTCATTATTTGTTGTATTGATAAGGTTGATGTTATCGTTTTGAATTTCATCGCTGACATTCATACTTAATTCTCCTGTTCTTTGATCCCATTTAATATCAACGTTGTATAGAATAATATCAAAATCATTTCCTTTGCTATGCCGATTGCTGGAAAAACGCAGATGAAATCCCCCATATACTTCTTCCAAGTCGGAATTATAATCATCGTATTCCGAATTTACCGCAGCAAAATTAGTAACAATATCAGGATAATGTCCGAGTCTGTATTTAATCCTGTCGCAGGAACAAAATATCGTAATTATTAAAATTGTCACGATTAATTTTTTCATCATTTTCTCTTCTTTTCCCGTTTTTATTTTCCTTGCAAAGCCTCTATTTCAGGTAATTGTTTTATGTATTTTTTTGCATTCCATACTATTCCCCATATTGCTGCATAGTCTTTCAATGGGCCGAGCCCAACTTCTTCACGTCTTTTGTCAACGTTTTCCGGATCTTCGAGGGGGAGGACGTAAAATTTCCCTGTGGTCTCATTGCGGCCTATTTGACTTCCATATAATTGTTTTTTTCCTTCTCCCAATGCAATCCGATCTTCAAGCAATGCCAAGTTACCTGGGAAGGCATCACCTTTTTTCGCCGCTTCACGCATCATTGGTAAATATTTCTTTTGTGTTCCCAAATCAGAATGCTGAATGACTAAGAACAATGTCGTATTCCCTTCCTTGCCGATAACATCAACACCAAGCCAACCGCGTTCATCGAGTATCTTCTTTACTTTCACCAGATTGATCGAATCTTTTTCTGAAATAAGTTCCCAATGCGCTTTCACTTCTGGGGATCCTTCTCCATACTTTTTCTCTACTTCATCTAGTTGAATCCGATATTTTTGGTCTTCATCGTGAACTGTTTTTAAAATTGCGACTAATTCTTTATCCAGTTTTTCTTCCTCTTTTAATTGATTTACCTTAACCTGTTCAAGAATTTCGTCCCATCTCTTGTCAGAATGCAAGGATACAAAATCTTTGTCTGTGGATAATATCTTTGTATCTGCCAAGCTTCCATCCATTGCAATGATATAAAGTTGAACAAATGCAGAATCCGGTTTGCCTGCCAACGCCCATGAACAAGCCGCATTGTACCTATCATACCACATACCTTTATTCCCGCATAATTGAAAAGCTTCGGAATATTTCATCCCAGCCTGTATATGTTTGTTTTTTTTCTGAAGGTGTCGTGCTTTTTGAGAGTATGAATAATAATCATCACAATCTTGTCCTAAAACAATGCTTATAGATGATAATAACAGAGCGATAATAATTAAAATTTTGTTCATAATGTTTCTTGTTATGTTGATAAAAATGTGTACTAACATCCGGTGGCTTGGTTGTGCGGGAGGAAGTCCGCCGAAACGTCAAGCTACAATTGAACCCCGCCCTGACACCAAACCCATATTGTGGACTGGGTTTTTTGTTTTATTTTGTACTTGATAAGTATTCTTTATCATTTTCATTATTTATGTTTGGCTCTTCCTCGCTAATTTGAGCCAAAAATGGTTCTACCTTCGAATAATCTTTTATGATTTTCAAAGTAATCAATGCTAATGGGATTCCCAATAGGCTTAAAATCATTTGTGCAACTGTGGTTGTTAAAAGATTCTCTATAGTATCCGCACTTTTGAAAGCAAATCTGAAAATAAATTGTCCAATAAATGCTGAAATTATCCAAAGTGCCCACCACCATCCCAAGAAATTTGTGGAATAATCAGCTTTTTCAGAAAGCCCTTTTTTTGTGAAAAGTTCTTTTGTCTCAACATAGATTTCCTTCATTATTTGATATGGACGGTACAGATTTACAATTGGAACAAACCAACTACCCGCAGCCCACCCTTCGGTATGAGCGAGATAACTAACTTTTTGATGTAAATTAAAATAAGCTCTTCTAAACCACATAATAAATGTAATTCCTGAAATCAGGGAGGCAATAAAATAAACGATACCGCAAATTTGTTCTCTTATGTCGTTTGCCTCTGCAGCTCTGTTAGAAATGAAACCACCATTAGTAACAGTTTGAAGTAAATCGTATTGCATGTAACTTGAAATAAGGTTTACAATTTCTAATGCCAAAACAACCCAAATCAGAATGATTGCGTTTTTGGCTCTTTTTTCGTTAGGTTTTAAATGTTCCATTTGATACTACAATTTTTTTTGCTTCCACTTTCGGCTACCAGCATCACCGTTGAGTACGGGCTATCTCCAAATGTGCCCATAATGGTCGGCGGCTTTGCGTTCAGGCGGGACGAAGTCCGCCGAACTATCAAGTTACCTACTGTCATCTGCATTGTGTCAAACTGCTTGTTGCATAACTCATATTTTGCAAAGGTATCATTTATTTCAAGTCAATTTTTATATATTTAAAAACAATCATTTGTATTTTCTCTTTTTCGAAAATAATGAAAATTCTGATATTTTTCCAGTTGCGCAGCAGTCACACTTGTTAACTGTCGTTTATTTTACTTCTGAAAGTTTATATAAATATACTCTATTTCTTTTTCTGTTTCATTAAGATAAATTCCATAATCTGTTTTTAAAACTTTTTCAAGTTCGTTAAAATTGGTATTGGGCAGAATTATATTAAATTTTTGAGGTAGTGTGTTTTCGCTCTCAAAATGTGTTTTATAACTACTACTAAGTGTTTCGGCCATTTGTTCAAGGGTTGCATTTTTAAACGTAATATTTTTTGATGAAATAGAGATAGAAGTATTGTCAATTTCATTTTCATCTTGATATAAATGTTTTAATAATTGTAATGTATCCTTGACATAAAGAGTATGCATTTTTTGATTTCTTTTTTTTGTTTCTATTTCAAATAAATAGACTTCACTCAAATGTTTAATAATTAAAGAATCTCTATTTAAACTGTCTAAAGAATTGTTTTTGAAATTTAATGTTATTCTTTTACTTAATAGATTATCATTATTGCTAATTATAAGGTCAATATTTTTTTGAGTTAAAGTTGATATGATATTCTTAAAACCGGTTCTGAAAAAACTGATTGAATCTTGCTTGTAATTATGTATATATGAATCTTTAGCACTTACTACTTCTTCAATATTTATAGAATATGTATCAGTTTCTACATTTAATTTTTCAATAACAGTATTATTTATTACGAGGAATGATAGTGTTACAAAAATTGCGTTATGCAGTACATGCATCAAGTAAGCCAGCACAAAATTATAACGTACTCTTAAATATCCGAAAAAAAGCCCACTAATGAATTGAGGAAGAACCAACAATGGGACAAGATAAATGATGGTGCTATTTGATTCATAGTTAGTAATATGTATCAATGCAAAAATAACAGCGGATAGATAGAAAATATATCCAAAGTTTTTATTCCAAAACGCTAAAATAGCCGGTTTTGTTTTCGGGAAAATATATGTAACCGGTCGAAGTATATAATTGCTTTTAAACCGGAGAGGAAGCCTGAAAATAATTTCTTCAAAAAAAGGAATAACTATCGCGAGTAGAATTAACATCAGCCAAACAGGTGCTAAATATAAGAGTAATTCCACTTGATGATCTTCTTCTTTTATCCAGCCAAGTTTTTCAAAACCAGTTATAATAGCAGATAAAACAATCATTATAAGAATGTCTATTGCTAAAATAGAAAACAATCTTTTGATTTTCTGTTGTGTTGATTGGTTTGTGTCTTGTTTTTCCGTTGGTTTTTTTAGAAAATCAGAAAGGTCTTTTAATGTACTTTTAATTGTTCTTAACATTGTGTTTTCATTTTAAATGGTTGCTAATAAATACACGTACCTTTCCTGTTTTACAAAAGCACGTATTCTTTTTTACTTTTACTTATAATCAATCAATTATATTAGAGGTTGTAAAGAGCAGACCTCAGAGATTAACTTCGTTGAGCTTGTAAGCTTGGTTACCTCACTGTATTTCGATGCATTCACATACTTCTCATTTGTGCATTTCATTTCTCATAATAATGTTTTGAACAACCCATTGCCGTCATACTGAACTTGTTTCAGTATCCCCTGCATAAAAGCAATAAACAAGGGGGGGATCTCATTGCGTTTCGCTGCTCTCACCTGCTTCGCGTTTGGATATTTTGTTTTTTTATCCTTACAGTGACAGAAGATCGTCATTGCGGGCTTGACCCGCAATCTCCTTAAGAAGGGGATGCTGAAACAAGTTCAGCATGACGGTAAGAGGTTTGTTCATTGCTATGACGCTATTAACCTATGCTTACTGTCATTTTTATGTTGTTTGATTTTCTATTATTGACCATTCGAAATGACACTTATAATCAGTACATTAACCATTAATCATTATATTCCATCTCTTCTTCTTCCGCCGCATTCCTTCCCTGGCGTTGTGCAAGAATAGTATCATAACTTTCCAATATGACATTGAGCCGGGAGACAAATCCAATATAATTGCTATCCCCTTCTATCAGCATCAGAGCCTCCAGCCGTTCGATAATCTGACGGAATACCTGGTCGATTTCCCGGCGGACTTCCTTTACCTTGACTTCCGTTTTGGCAACTTCTTCTTCATGCCTTTGCTTTACCAATGCCTGATAGGCATCATTATCCTGCTGGAGCTTGTCTTTCCAGTCTTCCAATCTTACCCTGTACATATCTTCGTTAAAGTCTCCATCAAGTTCCTGCAAGAGGTTGTAGATAGCTGAATTTTCTTCCTGCAAGGGCAGATTCGGAATATATCCATAAGAATCGAATAATATTTGCAACCGTTTGGCAGAAGCTACTATTTCGGAATCAAAATGACGAAGGGCAGCTTTGTTCGCATATATCATTCCACGGAATGCGCTATCGCGTTGCCGGTCGGCTTCCATG
>JAVBLM010000065.1:0-12930 GCA_031553535.1 Bacteroidales bacterium
CAAAGGCGTGAAACATGAAAAAATCACCTGGAAGAAGATTATACCGGTGTTGATTACCGGTTTTATCCTGTTTTTCCTGAATGGGTGGATTTTATATTTACCCTTGCCTTTGCTTACTGATTCGGCATTGTATATTTTTACCCTGGCTGCCGGATACATATGTTTATTGGTAGCCGGATTGTGGATGAGCCGTTTATTAAAGCACAATTTGATGGAAGATGTATTCAACCTGGAGAACGAAAGCTTTATGCAAGAGACAAAATTAATGAAGAACGAATATTCCGTCAACCTACCCACACGCTTTTTCTATCATAAAAAATGGAACAACGGGTGGATCAATGTCGTGAACCCTTTCCGTGCAACTATTGTATTGGGAACACCCGGATCGGGGAAATCGTACGCCATAGTCAACAATTACATCAAACAGCACATTGCCAAGGGATTTTCGATGTATATTTATGATTACAAATTTGACGACCTGAGCGTGATTGCTTACAATACCTTGCTGAAATACGCCGGAAATTATGCCGTAACCCCCAAATTCTATGTGATAAATTTTGACAATCCACGCAAAAGCCATCGTTGCAATCCGATCAATCCCACTTTTATGACCGATATTTCAGACGCGTATGAAGCCGCTTATACGATTATGTTGAACCTGAACAAAACCTGGATACAAAAACAGGGCGACTTCTTTGTGGAATCGCCCATTATTTTATTGGCAGCGATTATTTGGTATCTAAAGATCTATGAAAATGGCAAATATTGTACCTTTCCCCATGCGATTGAGTTTCTGAATAAGAAATATACCGACATTTTTCCGATTCTCACTTCTTATCCTGAACTGGAAAACTATTTAAGTCCTTTTATGGATGCCTGGGAAGGCGGTGCGCAAGATCAGTTGCAAGGACAGATTGCCAGTGCTAAAATTCCGCTTTCACGGATGATTTCGCCGCAATTGTATTGGGTAATGACCGGTGATGATTTTACGTTGGATATCAATAACCCGGCAGAACCCAAAATACTTTGTGTGGGCAATAATCCCGACCGCCAGAATATTTATTCGGCAGCGTTGGGATTGTATAATTCCCGTATTGTGAAGCTCATTAATAAAAAAGGAATGCTAAAGAGTTCGGTTATTATTGACGAGTTACCCACTATCTACTTTCGGGGATTGGATAATCTGATTGCCACCGCCCGTTCCAATAAAGTGGCGGTTTGTCTGGGCTTTCAGGATTATTCGCAGTTGACAAGGGATTATGGGGATAAGGAAAGTAAGGTAATTCAAAATACGGTAGGGAATATCTTTTCGGGTCAGGTAGTTGGTGAAACTGCTAAGACCCTTTCAGAAAGATTTGGGAAAGTGTTGCAAAAACGACAGTCGATGACGATTAATCGGAATGATAAATCTACATCTATCAGTACACAGATGGATTCGTTAATTCCGGCTTCTAAAATTTCTAATCTTACGCAGGGAATGTTTGTGGGGGCTGTTTCCGATAACTTTGATGAACGGATCGAACAGAAGATTTTTCATGCGGAGATAGTGGTGGATAACGAAAAGGTAAAACATGATACTTCCCGCTATCAAAAGATTCCCGAAATTATCGACTTCCGAGATACGGAAGGCAACGACCTTCTAAAAGAAGAAATCCAAACCAACTACGATCGAATAAAATCAGAAGTGAAACAAATTGTGATTGATGAGATGGAACGTATCAAAAATGATCCGGAATTAAGGCATTTGGTGAAGAAGGAGGAATAGAATTTATAGTATTTTATCATATAAAGCCCGCCATTCTTTGATGCGCGGGCTTTTATGTTGATAAAGAGTCTGGAAATAAGCATATCGTTATTTATTAAAATGTTAACTTTGTATCCTCAAAAGTTTTGAAGCAAAAATATCAGCACATCATCAAGTAATATCTGTTATTATGAAGATATCAAAAATAAAAGTTAATAATTACAGGCTTTTAAAGTCATTTGAATTAGACGTAGAGGAAAAACTCTCACTGATTATTGGGAAAAACAATACAGGAAAAACTTCTTTGTTTTCAGTATTGAGCAAATTTCTGAATCCAAGTAGTAGAAAAGGATTTCTATATAATGACTTTAATACTGACTTTAAAAAGGTCGTTGAAAATTCTATTGTCAATACCGAAATAGAGAAAGAAAAATGGCAAGACCTGATGATGAGTATGCTTGTGTACATTGACTATGAGGAAAAAGACAATCTGGAAAATATTTCGGAATTAATTCTAAACTTAGACCCAACAGACCACACCTTAATTCTTTCTTTTGAATATTTTCTGAATTATGACAGTTACTTAAGGCTACGTAAGGACTTCGCCGGATTTAAATCTGATAAATTGCCGGAAAGAGGATTTGATTTCTTCTTAAATAAGAATGTGGGGGCATATTTCAAGAAACGTAACAGGGTATTAGAATCAGGAAATGAAACGAATAATATTGAGATTGATGATATAAGAATTCGCCGAATCATCAACATACAAACAATATCTGCCAAAAGAGATATTGACAACGAGGGTTCAAGTTCAGAATCAGGAAGAGCATTATCTCGCTTTTCTGCTGAATTTTATAAATCCAGAGGCAGCGTAAATACAATTGATTTATCTGATTTTCAGAAAAAATTACTTGAAACCGATAAAACTTTTAATGACATATATAAGGTTATTTTCAAACCTGTTACGGATAATATCAAAAAGTTTGCATCTCATGGAAGTACCGAGCCGTTGTTAGAGATTATTTCTAATTTGCGGGAAGAAAAGCTGTTAAACGATAATACTTCTGTCATATACAATCAGGATGGGCATACATTACCTGAAGATTATAATGGATTGGGATATCTCAACCTTTTCGCTATTATTTATTGCATCCATATTAAATTAGACCTCTTGAAAAAACATGGAATAGCAAATGAAAAACCATCCGACATCAATTTGCTTTTTGTAGAAGAACCGGAAGCACACACGCATCCGCAATTACAATATGCTTTCATTAGGAATATTAAAGAGATGTTGGAACAAGAATCGAAAGGGATTGTGTTACATACTATTATTAGTACCCATTCATCACATATTGTATCACAAAGTGAATTTGATGATATAAAATATTTTTACAGGAATTTCAAGGATAATAATATACTTGTTAGAAACCTATCCGAACTTCAAAAGTTATATATAAATGAAAAAAGTGAGGAAGAAGACAAGGCTATACAAAAGAAAAATTTTCAATTCTTAAAACAATATTTAACATTGGAGAAAGCGGAATTGTTTTTTGCGGATAAAGCCATTTTTATAGAGGGTGATACAGAGCGGATACTGATGCCTGCTATGATGAAAAAATTAGATATGGAAAAATCTAAAGAAGAAAGTTTTCTTCCTCTTATGTCCCAAAATATATCTATAATCGAAGTTGGTGCATATGCACACATATTCGAACATTTTCTAAGATTCTTAGGCATAAAAACACTTATAATTACCGATATTGATTCTATAAATGATTCCGATACCGCTTGTCCTGTTTGTATTGGAAAGAAAACAAGTAATGCGTCCATCAAGCATTTTTTAGCAGGTAAGACATTGGATAATCTGAAGAAACTGCCGAAAGAAGAAAAAATACTGAAGTTTGAAACGGGAAAATGGGTTTGTGACGTCAATGGACATTTACGAATATCTTTCCAAACGGAACAAGACAGTTATCATGCTCGAAGTTTTGAAGATTCGTTTATTGCCTTAAACTATGATTTCATAAATGATAATAAGGCTCATTTTAATGGATTAAAATGTCGAGATGATTTTGACAAAGGTAAGTATGCAGAACATCCTATTTATGAGATAACAGAAAAATGTATTGCTAAAAAGACAGTTTTTGCAACAGATATACTTTACTTTAGCAACGATGATATGAGCAATTGGAGTACACCACAATACATAAAGGAGGGATTGGAATGGCTGGCGTAGTAATTGACGATATCAAGAAACACATTGATAATGGCAATAATTTTTTGCTTAGTGGAGGTGCTGGTAGCGGAAAAACATATACACTGATGCAAGTATTAGACCTTATACACGAAAAGAATCCTGTAGCGAATATTGCTTGTATCACTTATACTAACGTAGCGGTAGATGAAATTAAATCCCGTTCGCCATACGAAAATTTAAGGGTATCAACTATTCATGATTTTTTATGGGATGTTATCAAATCATATCAGCCAAACATAAAAAAATCTCTTACTTATTTAATTGCTCTATATTCCACAGATGACAAAGCCGGAATAAAATATGATGGAGAGCAAACCTTAGATATTGCTTATTTTTCAGACAAAACAATTGAGTATAGAGATTATCGTAAATTGGAAGAAGGAATTGTATGGCATGATGATATATTAAAAATTGCTCATCATATGTTTGACACATATCCTTTACTTTGTAATATCATTAAAGATAAGTTCCAATACATTCTTGTTGATGAGTATCAAGATACCGATAAACAAGTAATTGAAATACTTCTAAATTTTTTTCAACAAAATAAAGACCGACAGAATGTACTGGGCTTCTTTGGTGATTCTATGCAGTCGATATATGATACTAAAGGTGTAGGAAACATCAACCCTCATGTGACTACAGGTCTTGTCAAAGAGGTTAAGAAAGAAGATAATTACAGATGTTCGGAAAAAGTGATTGAGTTAATTAACAAGGTCAGAAATGATGGAATTGTTCAGAAAGCGGCAAAGGATAACAAGATTGGAAATATTACATTTCTGTATTCAAATAGGGACAATGTAAATATCAAAAATATAAAACAAGAAAATACTATTTTCAAAGATTGGGATTTTAGTGATACAGAAGAAACGAAGGAATTATATCTTACTCATCGACTCATTGCAAAGGAATTTGAATTTGAAGAAATCCTTAGTAAATACCCTTTTGCTGATAATTTATTAGGGGATGAAACAAGAAGAAACAGATTTTCAAATCACTTATTTAAAATACAAGAAATCATTTATCTATATGACAATAAAAGGTATAATGATTTGATTAATAAAACCAATTTCAAAATCAGAAAATTATCAGACAAAACAGTTCTTAAAAATAAAATAGAAGAATTGCATGCAGGAACAAAAAATACAATCGAAGAACTAATCGACTTGGCAGATAAGCATGGCTTAATTATCAGAGATGATAAGCTAAATGACTTCATTAAAGAAAATGAGGATTTTTATAATGCTGTAAAAGGGTTGGACAAGAAACAAATAGAAAAAGTTTACCACTATGTTGAAGGACATTCACCTTATTCAACTCAACATGGTGTTAAAGGAGCTGAATTTGAGAATGTTTTAGTTATTCTTGATAACGGTCGGTGGAATCAGTATAACTTTCAATACCTGTTTGAATCAACAGCAGGGAAAGAAAGTGTTATTGAGAGAACACGCAAGATATTTTATGTCTGCTGCTCTCGGTCAAAAAACAACTTAGTTGTGTTTTATCATAAACCTACTGCTGCGACTATTGCTAAAGCAAAGGTGTGGTTTGAAGAAGAAAATGTTCATCAGATATAAGATATGGATGCTTTTAACTTATATAATGAAGTAAAACAGGAGTATGCCAACTTATTACCCGACAGGAAAATAATGTTGGTAATCTTTCATCTATATCAACGAATAGAGAACAAAGAACTTGATACTACATTTAATGAAGATGATATTCGCAAATCAATAAAATATGTTAGAAACAATTTAAAAACGGAACAAACAGAACAATTTAACCAAACCATAAGGTCACTACAGAAATTTTTCCTGTGGCGAGATGAAACGAAAGGCATATATAGTTTTCGTCCTTATGCAGAGCAGTTATGTGAAGAAATATCGAGAGTTCTTTCTGATACATTCAACCCGACAGAAATAGAGCAAGATTTTAAACATATTCAAAATCAATTAGACACCGTACCGTTCGAAAAATGGTATGAATATACATTTGATGTATATAGAAGAAAAGTTAGTGCACAGACTTCCGTTTTGGATAGAAAAGTAACAAAAGCTATTACTGAATTTCGTACTCAAATCAACAATAGCGATGACTACAATGTATCTTCGCTCAAAAACATTGTCGATATTTTATCAGAATTGGGAATCCAAACCAAAGAATTAAATGTGGCTTTTCTCAGTTCAAGATATATTGAGGATTGGATGATTAATTTCCAAAAAGAAGAAAAAGGCAGAATCTTCCAAAAAGAAACGACAGATGTTATCCTGTATTTTAAAAGCACAAGGAATAAACTACAAATCATTGGTCGAAAAATTGATGGAATAAAACCTAAACTGGATGAATACATCAACAATGTCAACCAACAAGATTTCTTCAGGAAATTTAAATTATTGCTTAAATATACACTTGACAATGCTCAGTTAAATAAAAACGGAGAAATTAGTTTGCCAAGTAATATCCCTAATGAATGTATTCTTTCTGATAAAATACAGAAATTTCTAATCATAAAAGAAAGTTGGACACCCGAACAGGTAGCAACCCAACGAACAACCAAGATTACTGTCCCGGTCACCAACAAAGAAGCATCTGCACAAGAACTAAAGCATTGCAATGAACATACGGCAATGCTAAAGCGTGTCAGAGGATATCTTAACGAGCTGGAGCAACAATTAAATACGTCAAAGGAAGTGGATTTTTCCATGTGCTTTTTTGAGGTGATGGAAAAGGAACATGGAGATGTAAACGTTGCCGTTCGTTTTGCTTCTCGTGCAATGGAAATATACTTCAAAAGTAAATTTCATAAAGTAGAAATACAAAAAGAAAAAGTAGGCTATCCATTATATCCAAGAGTAACAGTATGGAAAACGACAATTTACAAACGAAACTGATTTATGAGTTTTTAGAACATCCTAATGCAAAAGATTTTTTTGCACCACTGGATTATGCATTGAAAAATGGGGTGTACATTCAACAACAGAGTAAACCCAAAGGGATTTTTGGATTTGTTCGATATAACTACCCAAGTTTATGCCAATACTATACCGATTTCTTTGATGTATATCTGAGTACCGAAGGTCAAGATAGTGAACAGTATTATTTCTTTGATTTTCGTAAAGACGAGAGTGGTAGATTTAGTAGAGGGAATATCCCTGAAATAAACAGAAAAAGGCTGAAAGATGCACACTTGATTGTTGGTTTCTTACTGGTAAGGATTTGCATAATAGACCCAACATCCGAATATCAACAAACAATAGATGCGTTTACAAAACGCATTTTGGAAGATTACGACGAATATAAAGCGAACTTGCTAAAATTGTTTGCTAAAAACAACGAGGATGTATCCATAGATGCGGATGAAAAGGCTATTCAGCAAATCGTTAAAAGCGCTCTTAATGACTTTAACGATATAGGATGGGTAAACCTTGATAAAGAAAGTCAAACATTTGAAGTAATGCCTTCTTGTAAAAGATTACTCTCTTTATATGAAGAAACAATCATGAATATTGATGAAATAATTAAGAAATAATCATGGCAAAACAATTACCTCGCATACATAGTTTGTCAACGGTTGGCATTCAGCACCATTTTCATACAGACTATATTTTTCATCCCTTTCGAACAGAGTTCTCAGGAGATAGCGGAGTAGGTAAATCAATGATTGCCGATATGTTGCAGTTAATTTTTGTTGGAAGTGAATTTCAATCGGCAACAGAAGGGACAGACCCTAGACTTGCAAAAACAATGCCTATTGGTCGCTATGGATATGTATTTATCAACGTTGAAGTTGAACCTCAACAATACATTGTTCTTGGAATGTTCATCTCCACAGCAACAATAAACCCAGACCCATTTATTATACAAGGAGGTTATGGAAAAGATGCGTATGTTCCTATTCAAAACCCCATTTCATTCCGGGATATATTGAATGGCGAATTAGTTGAGGATATTGATACTGTATCGGAACGATTAGATGGGCAGTTTAATTGTCGCAAAGTACCACAGAAAGCCTACCATGAATACATGATGGAGCATGGATTATTGCCAATTCAAATAACTGACAAGGCACGCTTGAAAAATTATGCTCGTATTCTTCGTTCTTTTGCTAGAGGGAAAGATTTCAAACACGACACAGAATCTTTAAAGTATTTCTTCTTCGACGACCATAAAGAAACGGAAATCTATAACGACTTTCAAAACCGTTTGGATAATATTGAGGCAGATTTAGATGGACATAAACGCCACAAAGCAACGCTTGTAAATGTTACTGAAAAAGAGCAGGGCTTAATAAAATTAAAAATGCTTAAACAGGAAAAAACGGAGGCGGAAATCGAATTTTATAAAGCCAAGACTATTTTCCATTTTCGTAACATTCAACAGAAGGAGAGAGAAATCTCGAATAATGAAGAGAGAATAAAAGAGTCCATCATACGCATAGCCAATTACAAAACAAACAAACTGAAAGAGGCTATTAAAAATATAGATGCTTTATTTGAAGATATTCGTGTGCATTCAAAGACAATACAAGATGCTGAAATCCGACTAAAAGAAATATCCGATGCAGAAAGTGTTTTGGAACAAAAAAAGGACAATATTTTACAGGAGTGTATAAAATTAAACCTTTGCGATAAGGCACAGAAATTAGATATAATCGAGCATGTAACCCAACTATATGGAGAAGTGAAAATGATGGAATGTTGGATTGAGAAATATCGAACCATAGAAAAAGTAAAAACAACATTCTATTCCCAACAGGAGAATAATAGGAAACGAGGACAAATAAAGGAATTGGAGCATCTATTGAATTCCCGAAAATTGACAGATGTATTTTTATCGTCTAACTGGATTATAGAGAACGATGACATCGAAGATGTATTTCAGCAAAGGATAGAGTCAATAGATGTTGAAATAGAAAAACAAAAAGCCTTATCAAAATTTGCAGATACAAGCAATCCACACTCTCTATCAAGTTGGGCATTAAAAAATGGGAAAGCCTTATCGTTAGAACAGGAAAGCGTCTTGGTTCATTTTAAAGAGTTGATGACAAAAAAACCTGAGTTGTTTGAGGAAGGAGTAAAGTACCTACCATCCCCCGAAGAGTTATTTGATTCTTTATCCACCGAAGATAATGATGTTGATGGGTTTTGGCTAAAATTAAATGGTATCCATGAATATATACCATTTAATAAACCACAATTCTTTAATACAAATGATATTACGAAATTAACAATCTACTTTGCCGAGAACTATAATAAGTCTAAAAGTGAATTAACCAAATTAGATAAGCAAAGGAAGGAATTAATAAATCTAAAGGCTGCTATTAACCAAGTTGGTAACGAGGTTTTGAATGTTTATAAAGAAAAAACAAAAATTGAAAATTATCAAAACGATGACAGTTTAGAAAAGTTACAAAACGAATTTGAGCGATGCTGTACTCATTATTTTTATGCAGAAGATGTTCAAAAATGGAAAACTGAATTTGACAAATGTATCGGAATAATAAAGCAAGCAGACCAAACAAAAGAATATGTAACTCAACAATTAAAGACTATTGCTGGATTCATCAGCAAAAATAAATTCCAATCAGAGCCTAATCCGGAAAGCCTGCGAAACGTGTTGCGGAATTTGGAAAAAGAAAAGGGAAAAGAGAAAGAAAATATTTTGCACCATTTACAGTGGTATTCCAAACTATTCCAACCTCTATTAAATAACATAACTATAGAAGAAAGTAAAGAATATTCAAAAAGAGAAACAGCAAAACAAAATATTCAGAGAATAAAGAAAGAACTATCAAATGATAATGCGGAATATGACAAATTTGTCTTCAAATACGAGAATTTATCAAATGAAAAATTTAAGATTGATTTGTCTGCATATAACAACCAATACCTCAATCCGAGTGATGAAGAACTGATATGGCAGAAAAAAATAGAATTATTTAGAATACATTACGATGATATTGTAAAAAAGCATGTACACATTAGCAGTCAGAATCGGTTTAAAGATTCCGATGATTTTATTACTTTATCAAAAGAAATATTACCTGAAATACTCACACGAAAGATTATTAATAATGAAATAGAAGTATTGCAGCAGATAAAGGAATACTTGATAGAAATAACAGAAAAGTACACTGAATTTAGTGATGTAAAACTGAATATCCTAAAAGAAATATTCAGTCAGGTTCAAGATTATAGCATTGAATATATGACCGAAATTGCGGATATTTCTAATTACTTCGCACGTAACGATTGTCAAATTTCTCAAGGCGTTTCTATCGAAATTAAACATAGTTACTCTGATACTTTTCCAATAGAATGGATTCGGAATTTTGAAGGACGCTTAGAGGAAAAGGCTATGTACACCGATTTATTTGCTTCATTAAGCAATAAAATCGGCATAGAAGAAATGATGAAAGAAGCATATCTGCAATGCGGAGGGAAAGCACATAAAATAGAGATAAAGCATTTGTTGAATCCCAAGTCCTACTTTAATATCAATTTTAGTATGCGCAAAAGTGATGGTACAATTAATTCAGGCAGTACCGGACAAACTTATGCAGCGATTGCTCTACTATGTATTGCTCGTTTATCACTCATTGAAAAAAGGGCAGGAAGCGGGAAGCAGGAGAAGGGATTACGATTTATGCCAATAGATGAGACTGAAAATATTGGAAGCAATTTCGACATGTTGGAGAAGATAGCGCAAGATTACGACTACCAACTTATTGTTATATCCCGTCATCAGTTGGATGATTATAGCGGGAAAGGACGTTATCAGTACATGTTAAATGGGCAATCGGACGGAGGTAGAATTGGGACATTTGCAATTTTTAACGAGGGTGAGGATGCAGTAGAATATACAAGTCCGATTTCTAAATCAATTCAACATGAATAAAAAACTAACATGGAGAGATATTAAGGCTCTGCATCAATTATATCATACAAGGCAGACCCGTGCACAAATAAGGGAACACCCTTATATCGACCACTTGTTTGCTTATCCCAATCGATGCTTGGAGTACACGCAAAAAGGTTCAAAAAAGGTAATTGTTCCAACAAGTAAATTTAATGCAGAATACGCAAAACAAGGCATTGAACAACTTTATTTGACTTACGAAAAGTTTTTATCCGAAAATGAGTTGCTGAAAATTCAATCAAATTATTCTGAGTTTGAGATTCGAGCCTTAATGACAATGAAGAATTCGGAATCAATTCTAAATGAATTAAAAACTAAAATAGAAAAAGGCGAAGAAAGTCGGAAAGGGATATCCAATCTGTTTTTTAAAGCAGCAAAATACATCTCTAAAGATAGTGCTTTAGAGCGTGCTGTTTTAAAAATTATCGGAGTGAATGAATTTCCTCAAAATGAAAATCAAGGATTTTACCATGTCCCCTGCTTAAATCCAAAATGTATTATTATTTGTGAGAATATGTATTTTTTAACACTGACCATTGCTCGACAAAATAATGTAGAATTATGGTGCGCAGGAGGTAATAACACTAAGCCGTTTGAGAATATACCCAAAATTGACTACCCCATATATTATTTATGCGATTGGGATTATGATGGTCTGAAAATTTATGAGAGCATTGCAAATAAAATAGATTCCATCACTAATAAAAAGTCGGCATTAAAATTAATTACACCGAACGGAAAACGAGAAAGAATTATAGATACATCAGATTATCACAGCAGCCAATGGCAGAATAATTCCTCTTTTTCGGGATTGAATCCTCTTAGATATTCGGATGAGCAAAAAGAACTTATAGCAAGGCTAGTGGATTCAAATGAGTGGATTGAAGAAGAAAGCAACGATATATGCGGACTAATTTCTCAGATTCAATGATTTAGCGATGATACATGAAATGCAAAAAGTTAATTGATGAGAAAATCCCCGCCAAATCCCTTCGGTGTAGCCACTACTAAAATCCACAAAATAAAAGTCATTTTTGGTTTATAATACTTGCTAGCCCCCAACACCACCCCTCCGCATCCAAAAACCTGCCATTCTTCCGTACCTCATAATGCAGATGGCTACCTGTAGAAATCCCTGTATTTCCTACACAGGCAATGTGCTCACCCATCACAACCCTGTCCCCGGCAGCAACCAAACCCCTGTCCAAATGGGCATAAAAAGTTGAAAAGCCTGCTTTATGCCGTATCTCCACAAAATTTCCATAACCCCTGTTCCAGCCTGTATTTACCACAACCCCATTTCCGGTAGCATACACAGGATTCCCTTTAGGTTCGGCAATATCAATACCGGTATGGTTTTGAACCGTATGATGAATCGGGTGCATCCTTTTCCCAAAAGCAGAAGAAAGATAATTCCCATAATACGCCCGCTTCACCGGAAAAATCACCGGATAATCCGATAGTTCATCCATAGACATTTCTAATTCCTTTGCCACATACTGGAACTGTTCAATAGCAAAAATATTTTCCATAATTTTTTCAATTTCTTTTTTCCTGTCCAACGAATCCGGCTGCTGGGCATACCCCGGCAAAGACAAATATAGCCAAATACAGAAAAATAATGCCAATTTATTCATATTCAATAATTTAATATACAAATGTATATAATTTTGCCGAATAATAAAGCAAAACAAAATTTATGGGACAAGAGCAATTCAGTGAATTAGATAATATTCTATTGGTATATGATGACCAGCAAAAGAAAGTTTCAGCAGTAAAGGGAGTTGATAAAGATGGCAACCTGGAAACCGCTCCGGCTCAAAAAGAATATCAGAGCGAGTTTTTAAGAATTGACAAACAGGGAGACCCTCTTGACAATTTTGTCAGCAATTTCCAGCGTCAGCTTAAAAATCCTACCCGCTTTACTTTCTTTACTGCCCGTTTACAGGTAATAGAAAAAGCAGCAAAGGCTTTTTTAAGTGCTATCAAAGATGGGATAAGGGAACAG
>JAVBLM010000037.1:0-10724 GCA_031553535.1 Bacteroidales bacterium
CAAAGGCGTGAAACATGAAAAAATCACCTGGAAGAAGATTATACCGGTGTTGATTACCGGTTTTATCCTGTTTTTCCTGAATGGGTGGATTTTATATTTACCCTTGCCTTTGCTTACTGATTCGGCATTGTATATTTTTACTCTGGCTGCCGGATACATATGTTTATTGGTAGCCGGATTGTGGATGAGCCGTTTATTAAAGCACAATTTGATGGAAGATGTATTCAACCTGGAGAACGAAAGCTTTATGCAAGAGACAAAATTGATGGAGAACGAATATTCCGTCAACCTGCCCACACGCTTTTTCTATCATAAAAAATGGAACAACGGCTGGATCAATGTTGTAAATCCTTTCCGGGCAACTATTGTATTGGGAACACCCGGATCGGGAAAGTCATACGCCATAGTCAATAATTACATTAAACAGCACATTGCCAAGGGATTTTCGATGTATATTTATGATTACAAATTCGACGACCTGAGCGTGATTGCTTACAATACCTTGCTCAAATACGCCGGAAATTATGTCGTAACCCCAAAATTCTATGTGATAAATTTCGACAATCCACGCAAAAGCCACCGTTGCAATCCGATCAATCCCGCTTTTATGACGGATATTTCAGATGCGTATGAAGCGGCTTATACCATTATGTTGAACCTGAACAAAACCTGGATTCAGAAGCAGGGTGATTTCTTTGTGGAATCTCCCATTATTTTATTGGCAGCAATTATCTGGTATCTAAAGATCTATGAAAATGGTAAATATTGCACCTTTCCCCATGCTATTGAGTTTCTGAATAAGAAATATACCGACATTTTCCCGATTCTAACTTCTTACCCGGAACTGGAGAATTACTTATCGCCTTTTATGGATGCGTGGGAGGGGGGAGCGCAGGATCAATTGCAGGGACAGATTGCGAGTGCGAAAATTCCGTTGTCCAGAATGATTTCGCCGCAACTCTATTGGGTAATGACCGGTGATGATTTTACGTTGGATATCAATAACCCGGCAGAACCCAAAATCCTTTGTGTGGGAAATAATCCCGACCGCCAGAATATCTATTCGGCAGCGTTGGGATTGTATAATTCCCGTATTGTGAAACTCATTAATAAAAAAGGAATGCTAAAGAGTTCGGTTATTATTGACGAATTGCCTACTATCTACTTTCGGGGATTGGATAACCTGATTGCCACTGCCCGTTCCAATAAAGTGGCGGTCTGCTTGGGGTTTCAGGATTATTCGCAATTGACAAGGGATTATGGGGATAAGGAAAGTAAGGTAATCCAAAACACGGTAGGGAATATCTTTTCGGGTCAGGTAGTAGGTGAAACGGCTAAGACCCTTTCAGAAAGATTTGGGAAAGTGTTGCAAAAACGACAGTCGATGACGATTAACCGGAATGATAAATCTACATCTATCAGTACACAGATGGATTCGTTAATTCCTGTAGATATCCCTGAAATTCCTACAGATTAAAAATGTAAAAGTAACAATTTAATTTTAATTTTGTAGTTATGAAAAAGACGAAATTCAGTGAAAGCCAAATCACTCAGGCATTAAAAGAGTATGAAGCGGGTAAACAGGTAACGGATATCTGCCGAGAATTAGGCATCAGTAAAAACACCTTTTATCTGTGGAAGAAGAAGTATTCCGGGATGGACTCCGAGCTATTACGCAAGTACAAGGAATTAGAGCGAGAGAACTCTGCTTTAAAGCGCATGTATGCAGAATTGAGTTTAGATAATCGCATCTTAAAAGATGTCATTGAAAAAAAGCTCTAACGCCCTGCCAGAAACGGGATGTTGCCAAAGAGATTATAAAAGAGGAACACGTTTCGGTTGTCAGGGCCTGTAAGTTAATGAATTTGGATCGGTCGATGTATTATTACATTTCTTGTCGGGATGATTCTGAAGTGGAATCACGTTTGCGTTGGTATGGGGAACATTATCCCTGTCGTGGATTTCCAGAGTATTTTAAACGTATTCGTAAAGAAGGCTTTCAGTGGAATCACAAGCGGGTTCGCCGTGTTTATCTTCAATTGGGCATGAATCGAAGAAAGAAAGTGAAGCGTCGTATTACCAATCCAGAGAAACAGGTATTGTTGCAACCAATCAGAGAGAATATTACCTGGAGTATTGATTTTATGGAAGACCGTTTGGAAAATGGCCGCAGGTTCAGAACATTCAATGTATTGGATGATTATAATCGGGAGGCTCTCTCCATAGAGGTGGATTATTCTTTTCCCTCAGAGAAAGTAGTCAAACTCATGGAACAAATCGTAGAGTGGCGAGGCAAGCCCGAGAATATCCGTAGTGATAACGGCACAGAGTTTACGGCAAAAGCTTTTGCGGGCTTTTGCCGACATACAGGCATTAAGCATCTTCGTTCGCAGAAAGGCAAGCCAATGCAAAATGGGTATGTTGAACGCTTTAACAGAACTTATCGAGAGGATGTATTGGATATGCATATCTTTGATAATATTCATCAGGTAAGAGAGTTAACAGAGAACTTTATGGATGATTATAATCATAAGCATCCTCATAAGAGTCTAGGAAATAAAGCTCCTATAGAATTTATGAATGAAAGAAAAGAAAAATCCCTATTTTTGTTGTAGGAAAATTGGGGTATCTACATTCCGGCTTCTAAAATTTCCAATCTTACGCAGGGAATGTTTGTCGGGGCGGTGTCTGATAATTTTGATGAACGGATTGAACAGAAGATTTTTCATGCGGAGATTGTGGTGGATAATGAAAAGGTAAAACGAGAAACTTCCTGTTACCAAAAGATTCCTGAAATTATCGACTTCCGAGATGCAGACGGCAACGACTTATTGAAAGAGGAAATCCAAACTAACTACGATAGAATAAAGTCAGAAGTGAAACAGATTGTCATTGATGAGATGGAACGGATAAAGAATGACCCGGAATTGAGGCATTTGGTGAAGGAGGAGTGAAGGAATTTATCCTACAATCAATATCATTCATAATAGAATTTTTAGCGATACTTTATGATTTTTGAAAAACAATTAAGCTTTCTCTAACTTTATCTATGCCGCCACAATATTTCGTTTTTCGCCTATAAATATTTCGTAAGACTTCTATTCTTTTTAGATTCCATTTATTTCGAGTTCCTATTTCTGCTAGAATTAAATCAACTGGAACTTCAACACCTACGTAAACAGAATTAGCCACAACCAACCATAATTCTCCACCTTTTTTTGCCTTTGCAAATAAGTCAATTAGTATATTTTCCATGTCTTCAAAATAGCTCTGAATCATTAATGGTATTTGCTTACTCCAATTTTTTTCTGAATTGCTTATTTTTTGATGGACAGAATGATATATTTCTCCAAATGTATCAGAGTTGGGCTTTGGAAGAGTAATTTCTACATGTGAGCGAATTGTTTTATATCGTAAATCTTTCAATTCTTGTTGAGTTGAAATAAATTTTCCTAAAAATAATTCCGGTCGATATATATCTGTATAATCAAAAGAATTTAGATATGGAGGAGAAGTGATACATAACTTGTATTTATCAGATAATGATTTAATAGTCTGTCGTGCATCATTATTTAGAATAGTTGCTTTTTGTACAATTATAGACTTTTGCAAATCTTCTTGATTTTTTACAAGGCGTTCTTCTAACGATTTGATAAAAGTATTTTTGTTGAAATTTCGATTCTGCCAATTACTTCTATACTTTAAACATTTTCCATCTTTTACCGCATTACAATTTTCCATTGCCGCTCCAATTAGAGATAATTGAAATATTTTTTGTTTTGCTTTCGGGAAATTTCGAACTGCTTGCCACCCTCCTTCAAATGAATTTAATACATCACTATTAAAGAGCCATTTACTCCTGCCTGATTGTTCCGAAAATGTAGAAAACAAATTCAAAGGGGATATTTTCCCTTTTTGCGTTTTTGACAAGACTTTTTCTATGTCATTTGAAAAATCATTGCTTGAAAAGTTTTCCAATTTCGTATCAGCCATAAAGGCAACGAAGGGATTAACCTCAATACCAACGGATTTAATATTATTGATAGAAGAAGTTAGTGTAACTGTTCCATTGCCATTGAAAGGATCCAAAATATAATCGTTTTTCTCGATTCCAACGTTTGCAATAGCATCTTCCACTAAACTTGGTGAGAATCCCTCTTTATAGCCATACCAACGAAATCTGGGCAAAGAATGATAATTCGTTGCATTGGAGGAGTTTTTTCCTAAATTGCTTTCAATTAAAATTTTTTCAGTTATCATTACTTTGCTAACTCATCTGCTATTTCAAAAGATAGTTTTTTAATTTTTTCATCATTTGTCAACTTGGCTATATCCAAATAGCAAATAGCGATTTGTTTGAAATATTTGAGGTTATTTGTGTCCTCTTTTGCATCAGGCATGAGAAATTTCAAAATATCACCAAGTTTAATATAATCATTAAGTAAATCTAATGATGTTGAATTTTGAGATTTCTTAACCACTTCCTTACATAGTTCTAGATTACTATTTGCAATTTCATTATCTTCAAAGGCGATTTGTCCTAACAACAATTCTATTTGTTTGGAATAATCTTTCAAACTAGTGATATTTATTGCGATGTTACTTGCTTTTAAATCTGCAATAAAATTAACTGATTTTTTCTCTTTTGATTCCATATTTATTATTCATTAAGTTTTGATTTTCGCAATTCAAATTCATCGACTTTCATTTCCGTTGTTGATTCTTTTATATGAATATGGGGGAGCTTTTTTATTACTTTTCTCAAAATTTCAGTATCGCAATATTTTGCAATTTCTCTACCTAATTGTAATGATTTATTTATATTTTCGAAATTGCTATTTATTTCTGTGATTCTTCTTACAAGGTCTTTAGAATCTTCATCTGTAAAATAGTCAATAAATTCGATACATAGGGCTGGCAATTCTTCTTTTGCTAAATCAAAATCAACATTTTTCATTATTTCATATATGTCACAAACTCTCCTTGCTGCAATATTATGATTAATTTTTTTATCAATAGCATCAAAAAATGCTTGAACTATAGCAGCAAAACCAATTTCAATGTTTTTATTATTGTATTTAATAGTAAAAATTGAGCTTCTTAAAATTATCATTCCTCCAAAACCGGCATAAATAATATTTTTAAAATCAATACTATTTATTGTACTTTCAGTATTGGATACGATTAAGAATAACGCGATAATTGAGACAATTCCATTTAAAACAATATAAAAAATCACATAACCTAAAACATTTTCTCCTTTATTATCTAATATGAGATCATCACTATTTGTATTTGTATTTTTATCTTTCTTTTTTTTATCTTTCTTTTTCCGATAATTAAAAATATACTTCCAATCTTTGTATCTTAATAAAAGTTCTATAAAAGACCAAAAAAGTCCAAATATAAAAACGATAATAATATCAAGAATCATATATAGATTCATAATCATTTATTTTTTATTTTGTTTATCCAAATAATTTTTAATTAACTCAACTTCGATATCCTTACTCTGCAAACTAACATTATGCTCCAATAGCCCTTTGTATTTTACGTTTTGTTTGTTGTATGGATTCTCAGGCATAGAATTTTTTTCAAATCTGAGTTGTCCTATTCTCATGCCTGGATATAATCGAACAGTTGTGGGACCAGCATTATATATTTCAAAAGTAATAACACCTTCAAAACCAGGGTCTATAAATCCTGCTGTCATGTGAATTTCTATTCCTAATCTTGCAAAACTACTACGACCTTCTAAATTGCCACATATATTATCGGGTAATTGTATATATTCCATAGAATGTCCAAGTAAAAATTGCCCCGGGGCAATAGTAACGCTTTTTAAAAAATCTAAATCTATCCTTTTTGATGAATCTCTAAACGAATAAGTGTTTTTTGGATTAGAAAAATCAATTATTCCATATTGATCGGGATAAAAAACTTGAAAACTCGTCCCTAATCTTACGTCGACAGAAGTTGTTCCTATTTGTTTCCGTTTTTTATTTTGAATATTCTGCCCTGTATACATCAAAGGAATAATTTTAATATTATCCTGATATATTAATGATTTTATCTCTTTATCAACTAAAATATTCTCAGTTTTAGATATGTCTACTAAGTCTTTTTCATTTATGGTTAATAGTTTAATTTCACTATTTCTTGTTTTTTCTTTAGTGAATAAATCAACCCACTCAGATACTTGAATTGATTTTAGAACAGCTTGATCGTGGCGAATAATTTTCTTTTTAAGTTCGTCATAAAGCTTTGTTGCTTTTCGATTATGAGTTTTGTTGAATTTATTTATATCTTCCAAAGTCGAAGCTATTAATCCTTTAGCTATAAATGTTTTTTTTTGTGATTCAAAAGACAATTTCGCTAACCAACTTGCTAAGAAAATTTCTTGTATGTACGTTGGAATTTCATTATACGTTTTTATTGAATTCCCTATTCTAATACTTGGTATAGGCAATCCATGTTTCAGTCTATCTGTCAATGATTTAATTACATCTGATTGAATTGTAACATATCTTTTTATTATTTCCTTTAAATGGGTACTTATATCAAGATTACCCTTTACTCCACCATCTTCAAAAAAGAAAGAAAGAAAATATTGATTGAAACTATTATAAATGTCATTTAATATAGAATAATTCTCAAAATTGAATAAATTCCTTTTTTGTACAGACTCTATTAATTCATAACAATCACTTATATGATTGCAAAGCCTCTCACTGTATAAATTCTCAAAACGACGACTTATCAAAGATTCAATCAATGCAAGTCGCAACTGATGAGGAGGGTGTGATTCTATCTTTGTTTGTTCACTATTATTCAGAAAGACAGTAAACTGAGAAAAATAAAAAGACGGCCCCATTAATAAACAGGCAAATAAATCACAAAAGCATTCTGTTAGCCACTGTTGTAGATTTGGAACAAATTTATTTGTATCAGTAACAATAATCGTTTTTGTAAAGAAGGAATCAAAAATATTTTCTTTATTTATACTGTTGCCAAAAAAAGATAAAAAGTCAGTTTCAATATTTTTTGATGTGAATTTTATTTTTTTTTCCAACAAATGATGACACATTTCATGAATGAGAGATGGCCATCTAAAGGTATTTGGTGCATCAATTCTTGGGATGGTAATAGGTATTGAGTCTTTGTTTTCTTTTCGTTTATCTGAAGCTCCGCAAGTTAAATCAAGTTTAAGTTTAAATGCGTGCAAATAATCTTTTTCAGTATTTTCACCAATTTCTTCATTCGTAGCAATAGAGACATCTAACTCTTTATCTTTATTAAATTTAATGATTTGTGTTCTTATTACTCTTTCAAATCGAGTTAACTCAACAGGCTCCGATGGTCTTGGAAGTATTGATAAGTATTCAGTATGTAGTTCATTGATTAATTCCTGTGCCTTTTTAAAATTATCAAGTTGATTATCCGTTTCATTTATTTTTGATAAGAGCCAAGAAAATAATCTTGACAATTGTGTTTTATAATCATTTATCAACGATTTTTTATTTTCATTGTCACAATAAAACTGTTCTTTAATTTCTTCTAAATGAATATCAAATCGTACAATGCGCTCGATTATCTCGTATAAGAATATTGAAATCATCCTATTCATTATATCCCATATTTAAATTCTGTATTCTCAGCATTATTTAAAATAACAGTCAAAGTGATTTTATTTTCTTTTAATTTATCATCAATAACACTTCTATTGTTATTCAAATCTTCAATTGAATTCATTTTATTTTTGACATTAAAAAAGGCACCTTCAAGTGCAATAATATTGAGACATACCCATTCAAAATAAGAGATACATCCCATTTTTATTGTTAAATTTTTACTTCCATCCTGTTTTGATAAATGCTCTAAAAAGAAATCAATAAATTGTGGTGTTGCCGGATATCCTACTCGACAAGAAATTATATTCAGCTCAACATCTTTACTGGTGGCTAATATATTTTCTTGTTCTATTCTTTCTTTCAATTCTTTGACAAAGTCAGACTGATACAACTTTCGAAAATTATACTTTTCTACTACATTTATTACTACTTTATCGTTCATAATTTTAAAATTTTAGTTGACCATAATAATAGAATCCAACATCATTTTTTGTATTAAAAAACCTTGTCCGAAGTTCACTATGAGTTAAAGAATCGGGGGAGTAAAAAAGAGACTCGGGTATCTGCATCAAGCTTAGATTATCGAAAAAAGATAAATCCATATTTAAATTATGTGCTCCATCAATAATCATTGTCATTCCAATACCTTTATTGGTTGTTTTTTTTGATGTCGTATTGCCCAGAGTAAAAGCCCATTTATAAGCTTCAGTGACATCAAGATGAAATCGTCTTCCATTTGGATCTTCCTTTGGATTTTTATCCAAAAAATTTTTTACTTTCTGACTAATACCTATTCCTAGATCAGAACAAGAAAATAAAATTTCTCCTCTCTTTGTATATGTATTTTCCAACAAATCAATCCCAAAAAAAGCATCATTTTCTGTATGGTCTTGACTATTTTTAGCAATTTCCGTGAAAATGCTAAACAAAACATCTGTTTTCACATCATAATTATCTAAAATTGATAGTACATTATTATCCAACCATTCAGAAAATTTATCAACGGATTCCCGCTCTTTTTCTGGATTAAATTTTAGATGAAAAATGGGGAAAGAGGTTTTTTTAATATACGATTGCTCTTCGATAAAATTTTCGGTAATTTTATTGATTTCAATTGATTGTATTTGTTCAAATAAATTGCCATGATATTTTCCAAAATGAAAACTATTGTCCAAGATGGAAAGAAAACCAGAACTCTGCATATACTTTTCCACCGAATTATCTTTAGGCATATTCAATTTGAATGGTCGGTATACTTTGTCTAATTGAGCAATAGAAATTAATTTTTTTAGAAGAATCGCAGCTCCTGATGAATTAATTCTTTTTACATTTGAGAAGTCGAGATTGACGACCATATTCCTATCTTTACTCAAACGTTTAGATGAATAGGGGAAAATAGCCTGAGAAATATCATCTAAATATGGCCATATTTTGATGAAATTCTTATCCTCATTATATTTTATCTCTTCAATCATCTGTGTTCTCTATTTTATATTCGCAAAGATACTCAATTTTAATAGACTAAGCCGTTATTTACTCTATTTTTCACACTTGTTATTTTATCAAAAGCGCAAGATGTTGTTGGAAGAAGCTAATAGTTATTTAAGAATCCATACCCATCCCTGTCAACCTATCTTACGCCATTAACCTCAAAAATGGCTGATGGTATTTTTGAGGTTCTAATTTTGGTTTGACAACAGCTAGTATCAAATTAAAACCCAAAGAACATGAATGGAAATTTAAATCAACAGTCGAATATTTTGTCGGTATTCGATAAGGAAAAGAAAAGCATCAGTTTGGTAAAGCGCCTCCTTAAAAAGGCAAATTTTAAACTGTTGCATCGAAATCGAATAGGAACATGATAATGGCTTTCTGAAAGTTAATAAAAAGACGAATATATTTTCTGTTTTTTCTTTATTGTTGGTTCATATAAATAAAATATTCAGGATGTTACCATTATTTATATTCTGCAAATCACTCGCAGAAATTATATAAAAATAAGTAAATAAATAGATTTTTCATAATTTTACTTGTAATTATACATATTTATTTCTTTATGCTCTAAAACGTAATATTTGATTTTCAAAGAAATATTAGTTGGTTTTTAGATTTACTCATTTTTCTTTCTCATTCTTACCCACCCCCAGCACCACCCCTCCGCATCCAAAAACCTGCCGTTTTTCCGTACCTCATAATGCAGATGGCTACCTGTAGAAATTCCTGTATTGCCCACACAGGCAATATGCTCGCCCATCACAACTCTATCTCCGGCAGCAACCAAAACCTTGTCCAGATGCGCATAAAAGGTTGAAAAGCCTGCTTTATGCCGTATCTCCACAAAATTTCCATAACCCCTGTTCCAATCTGTATTTACTACAATTCCATTCCCTGTAGCATACACGGGATTGCCTTTAGGCTCGGCAATGTCGATACCGGTATGGTTTTGAACCGTATGATGAATCGGGTGCAGCCTTTTCCCGAAAGCAGAAGAAAGATAATTCCCATAATATGCCCGCTTCACCGGAAAAATCACCGGATAATCCGATAGTTCATCCATAGACATCTCTAATTCCTCTGCCACATATTGAAACTGTTCAATAGCAAAAACATTTTCCATAATTTTTTCAATTTCCTTTTTCCTGTTCAACGAATCCGGCTGCTGGGCATATCCCGGCAAAGACAAATATAGCCAAATGCAGAAAAATAATGTCAATTTATTCATATTCAATAATTTGAAATACAAATGTATATAATTTTGCCGAATAATAAAGCAAAACAAAATTTATGGGACAAGAGCAATTCAGTGAATTAGATAATATCCTCTTGGTGTATGATGACCAGGAAAAGAAAGTTTCAGCAGTAAAGGGAGTTGATAAAGATGGCAACCTGGAAACCGCTCCGGCTCAAAAAGAGTATCAGAGCGAATTTTTAAGAATCGACAAACAGGGAGATCCTCTTGACAATTTTGTCAGCAATTTCCAGCGTCAGCTTAAAAATCCTACCCGCTTTACTTTCTTTACTGCCCGTTTACAGGTAATAGAAAAAGCAGCAAAGGCTTTTTTAAGTGCTATCAAAGATGGGATAAGGGAACAG
>JAVBLM010000071.1:0-5201 GCA_031553535.1 Bacteroidales bacterium
GTGTGTGTGTGTGTGTGTGTGTGTGTGTGTGTGTGTGTGTGTGTGTGTGTGTGTGTGTGTGTGTGTGTGTGTGTGTGTGTGTGTGTGTGTGTGTGTGTGTGTGTGTGTGTGTGTGTGTTACACTTTTATTTGATAAAAACAAGTTATCAGCAGGAAATCTTACACAAAAATTCGATCGCACACAATACATCATTTCAATTGTTCAAATTACTTTGCAAATATACATTCTAAACAAATATAATTTTGCTATGATTGAGTATTTGCAGCGAATTCGTAATATAAAAAAATATATAAACAATAGGAATAAATAACTGAATATACAGCATTTAGAACAATCAATCTTTGCCAAATTATATGGGCATTTTTTATCCTTGTAGGATAAATGTAGGCAATAATAAAGATAAAATCGACGCTAAAAACATCCGTATTAGAGGAATTAATTGTAAGAAACACGTCAAATTTTATATGCCTGTTGTATTTCCCCGAAGGGAAGAGGAGTATTGCCGTTATCAGACAGTTCCTATAAAATTATTCAGGTTCTCTTCACTCGAAAGATTAAGTTTCTTTTTAAGACGATATTTATGCATATCTACAGAACGATGCGATATGCTTAGTATTTGTGCAATTTGCTTTGTAGACATACCCATTCGTATATAAGCACATAATTTTAAATCATTCTGTGTAATATCCGGAAATTTCTCCTGCAATAATTTGAAGAAATCGGGATTAACCTTCGTAAAATGCACAAGAAAGTCATTCCAATGTTCATTTGTAGTCAAATTGTTTTTTATTAATATGTCTATTCGTTTTTTTATTTCAGCCTCGCTTACGTCTTTACCCGCACGCAAATCATTTATGTCCTTTATCTGATTTAATATCTTGTCCTTATTGGATAATAATAAAGAATACGAAGTTATTTCACGCAATTTATTTTCCAATAACTCCGCATGGACCTGTTTTAACTCCTGTTCTTTTTCTAACCTCATGATTAACCCTTTAGCTTCCTGTTTCATCAGTTTTCTTTTTTGTTTGAAAAAGAAGAATAGAAGTACTCCGACTATTACCATTGAAACAGCTGTTATAAAAGTAGCAATCAGCCGTTTGTTCTTTAATTCATTTTCGGCATTTGCCAAAGCTAACTTTTTTTCTGAAACCTCCAGCGTAGCTGTAATATGCTGCCGGTTAGATTCCATTATTTGCTGGCTATTCTGATATAGTCTTCGTACCTCACTGGCTTTATCTAAATACAACAACGCACTATCCAAAATACCCATTTGCCGGTAAACATAACTAATATTCTCATAAACAAGACTCAATACATGATACTCATTTTCCTCCCAAATAACCTGGGCTATTTTAAAATGTTCCAATGCCTTATCAATGTCATGTTTTTCTTCTATATAATATGTTCCAATATTATTGTTTGCCAAAGCATACCTGTGAGGGTTATCTTTATACAATTCCAACGCTTTGAGG
Organism: Bacteroidales bacterium; assembly: GCA_031553535.1. Lineage (GTDB taxonomy): Bacteria > Bacteroidota > Bacteroidia > Bacteroidales > WCHB1-69 > JAIROC01. Next base: position 1,477 of record JAVBLM010000071.1, read on the forward strand.
AGGTAATTATAATAATCATCCCTGTTCCCTAAATAACTGCTTATATTCATGTACAAGGGGGGAAGCAATCCATTCAATTCAGGAGCATTTAACTCTTCCAATTCTCTAATAAGCAACAATAAAGAATCTATATATACAGCTTGCTCGTCCTTTTCTTCCCTATTAAGACAGAGAGTATATAAATTTACCTTTATGGGATATCGTATATTATTATTATAAGGTGCCCATGCCAATGCATTGGAATAATATTCTTCTCCCATTGCAGGCAGATCAGTCATAGTACAAATGTTTCCCAGATAATTCAAGGCTCTGGATACCGAAAGAGAGTCATTCAATTGTTTGGCCTGCTCTAATAATTCTATACAAATATCAAAGGTTTGTATAAAATTTCCTAATGTATAATAGGTACATGCCAATGCAGATTTCAATAATACTTCCTCTTCCGGAATAATCGTATTCTTTTTCAATCGTGTTTGAATAATTCCCACCAATGAGGGATTTCGTATGCCCTGATATTCATTTATTTCTGTTTCTACAAGGAGAGTACGGGCAAAAAGCAGGTTATTGTCGGGATCTTCTCGACAAAGAGTATACATCTGTTCAAGTAATACTAATGATTCCTGCTTGTGTGTACGACGCGTTTTTTCTATTGCTTTTTCCAAAGCATTAAATTCTTCGTTCACAGACTGGCTATAAACAGTAACAGAAAGAAACAGCAACAATAATACAGTTGTTATAATGTTCCAATGCTTTTTCATAAAAATCTGCTTATTAAATATCAAAATTGAATGACGAAGATACAACATTTTTACTACATAACGGAAAAAAATCAAAAATGGACAGAAAATAAATAGACCTCTTCGAAAAAGAACTATCCGGAGAAGAGGGAATAGTTAAAATTTTGTCTGTTTTGAAGACATTTCCCCTGAATGGTTGTAGACAGGAAATTGAATCCAAGATATATTAACCTTCGGGAATCATCAATTGCTAACGAAAACAAGATTAAGAAACCTTATTATTTTCTTTAATTAAAAATATCTATTTCTTTTATTACAAAATTTTTATCGATTGGAAAACCAATTTCTTGAATTTGAATTGTTTCTCCTTTCCCCTTTCCATAAATTTTTGTAGCAACAAAAAAGTATTCTACAGATGTAGTATCTGTCCGTTGATCCATTAATATGCTGTCACAAAATTGAATGCGATTTTGGATCATCTGCAACTGTGATTGTAGTTTTTCTTGTTCATCATATTCTTCATCCGTAATCGGATCGAGGTATAATATACGATTAGTCAAAATTTCAGATTCGGTATTCTTGAATATTATTTTCTGGAAATAAGCAAAATCCAGGTCTGTCAAGCTGTCAATACCCATAATAGAAACGCTATCAACCCGAAAATCATCAATGTTTTCTTCCATATACGAAGTAATTACACCAGTAAGTTTCATTTTCAGTTTTTCATCCTTACTTTTGCAACCAAGCACAACGCAGATTAATACAATTGCAAGTACAATAAAATTCTTTTTCATATTATTTATGAGTTTAATGATTTAACATTCATGTTTTTGAAATTATCATTTTAATCCAGCAAATTTAATAATAATTGATAGACAATATGCAAAAAAGCAAATATATTATTAAGTACTATTTTATATATGCTGCAGAAGAATCCGGGTTTAAATAAATTTCAAAAAATGAGTACCTTTGCTATCGTAAAAAGTTGAAATGTATGGCTGGTAATTATTTTGGTAACATATTTCGCATCAGCACCTTTGGAGAATCCCATGGAAAGGAAATCGGTGGAATTATAGACGGCTGTCCTTCCAATATAACCATTGATTACGATTTAATCCGACAACAATTACTGCTAAGGCAAAACGATCCGCTTTCAGCCAATAAACGGAAAGAACCCGACAATGTGGAGTTTTTATCAGGAATTTATAACGGAAAAACCACAGGAACCCCTATTGCTTTCCTCATACAAAATAAGGATACGAAACCGGAAGATTATGCACAACAATCATATATTCTAAAACCTTCCCACGGACACTTTGCCTATTGGAAAAAATACGGAATTTACGATTACCGGGGAAGCGGAAGAGCTTCCGCACGCGAAACAGCATGCAGAGTAGTCTGTGGGTGCTTTGCCATGATGTATCTAAAAGAATATAATATCAATCTTGAAGCTTTTACCACACAAATAGGAAATATAAAATTAGAAAATCATTTTTGCTCTTATAACATAAATGAAGCAAAGGAAAATATTTTGCACTGCCCGGATAATAATTCAGCACAAAAAATGCTTTCTCTTTTAGAGGAAGTTGCTATCTTAAACGATACTATTGGCTGTGCAATCGGTTGTTATATTAATAATGTTCCGGCCGGATTAGGAGAACCTGTTTTTGAAAAGCTTTCTGCAAATCTGGCCAAAGCAATGTTAAGTATCAATGCTGCAAAAGGATTTGAATATGGTTCCGGTTTTGATTCTGCAAATAAAAAGGGTTCGGAAATCAATGATTTATACACTCTCGATTTCCAGACGAAAACCAATTTCTCTGGGGGAATACAGGCGGGTATCAGCAATGGTAATCCTATTTATTTTTCCGTCGCTTTCAAACCGATCCCTTCCATCATGCAGCCACAACCCAGTATTGATATGGAAGGCAATGCATGCATGTTGGAAGCATCAGGAAGGCATGATATTTGCGTAGCTCCCCGCGTAATTCCCGTAGTGGAAGCGATGGCTGCAATTACAATTGCCGACCACTTATTATACTATAATGCATATAGAAAGTAAAGAATCTTACATTATGACAATACAAGAAGAAGAAAATAGAATTATCGAAGAATTTTCCAACTTTGACGACTGGATGGATAAATACAACTACATCATAGAGTTGGGAAAATCGTTGCCCCTTATTGATGAACAATATAAAGAGGATAAATATTTAATCGCAGGATGCCAGTCTAATGTCTGGCTGGAAGCAGAATTAACAGATGGAAAAGTATATTTCAAAGCCGATAGTGATGCAATAATTACCAAGGGTATTATTTATTTACTCATCCGTGTTCTGTCGGGAAGAACGCCCGACGAAATATTAAATGCTCCCTTAACTTATCTGGATACAATCGGATTAACCAAACACCTGTCCCCTACACGAAGCAATGGACTAGTATCCATGATAAAACAAATGAAAGTATATGCTTTGGCCTATAAAAATAAACCGGAACAAAAATGATAGACAAGGAAAATCTATCCCCGGTACAGAAAGAGATTGCAGACCGCTTAAAGTTTGTATATGACCCTGAGATACCTGTCAATATTTGGGATATGGGACTTATATATGAGATTGATATAGATTCTCAAAACAATGTTGTTATTACAATGACTCTCACCTCTCCCAATTGCCCGGTAGCAGAATCCCTTCCGGAGGAAGTTAAAACAGCTATAAAACAAATTCCTGCCATAGGAAATGTAGAAATAAAAATTACGTTCACCCCTTCATGGTCTATGGACTACATGTCGGATGAAGCTAAATTGGAACTTGGTTTTTTATAAGAACACAGAAGTGAAGTATAATTCATGTCAAAGTAGAGATTGCTTCGTGGCTCGCCATGACGCTCTGTACAAAAGAAATAGCGGGAATTGGGGGCCCGAAGCACTCTCGATAATTTTTATGGAAAATAAATCTTGATGGTTTAGATTGATTTTTTCTGAAAGAA
>JAVBLM010000072.1:0-16144 GCA_031553535.1 Bacteroidales bacterium
GGAAGACCCGAAAACGTTTTACACTCTCGTTTGGAGATTTCGGGAAGACCCGAAAACGTTTTACACTCTTGTTTGAAGATTTCGGGAAAGCCCGAAAACGTTTTACACTCTTGCATGAAAGTTTTGGAGAGATCCGGCATCATCCATCGAATCAGTGATATAAAGCAGATTTTTAATTCTTAAAATAAAAAAGTATGAAAATTAAAAGAATTGATTTCAATAAGCTATGCAACAAGGAGCATTTCCAGTGCCAGGCCGGGTTCAAAAACCTGATACCAGAGTATGACCCTATCGTATTAAGGATAGATAACCTTTTACAGGGAAGTTATTTGCCGCTCTATGACTGGGAAGATGAAGCAATACTCAAGATTACGAAAAAATCGTTTCCCGAACTCCGTATAAAAGCCGACCGGAAACGGGATGGAGCATTTCGCGGAATGATATACATGAACAAGGAAGACTGCTTTTTATCATTTTGAATCCGAAGTGGTTGCTTCTGCAAAACAATTGAAAATATTGTTCGATTTCTATGATAATATTCCCCAGATGACCTTGCAGGAAGAAAGTTCAGCTATTTACAACCTTTTGCGGAAATTGAATGGAGAATGTAATCAGGATCTGTCCCGGATAAAATTGGAAGGCTGGGATAACAAACTGCAACAGGATAATATTGTGCCCAACCACTATTAACTTGTATTTTTGCCATCATAATAAAAAAAACGGGTTGAACACTCAGTGCCCAACCCAACCAATCAAATAAGACTTAAAATTGAACGTTTAGTAATCCGTATTTTGTGGATCAAAATTACACCATCCCGAAGTCCAATCGGTTGTTCCGAAGGCTCCGATGAAATTCACTTGTTCGAAACCGGTTAATCCCGCAAAATCGGCACCGCTTAACAAAGGACTGCCCGATTGCGGAAGGAAATTCGGTTTGTTTAAGGTTAGACCGCCTATTTTCAAATCGTTCGTATTGGATAACGGAGCCGGATTGTTAGCGTTGAAATAAGTTTCTTCAAATTCACTTTTGAAATTTTGTCCCATACCGGCAAGGATGCAATTCTTCACGCACAAGGTTCCCGCATTGGCATTATCCTGACATTTGGTTCCGTCAATAAATAAACCGATAGGCCATCCTGCGAATACGGAATTATAGACTTTCAAACGTGTATTTCTCCGTAAATGCATGGATGCTTGGAATTCGCCGTTTCCACCGGTAGGAACATGTGCCAAGTCCACAGGCCCAAACAGGCTTACATTGGAAAACACAGGAGACGTAATGGGTGAATTGTCAGATCCGTTAGCATCATTATCCGATTCAAAACCGTTGGATTTAGATTTGTCCGCTACATTTTTATCTCTTATACCCACCAAAAATTGAAGCGTTCCTGAAAAACCGTTATCAGTATCAAATTCATCATCCCAACCACGGAAAGCAACCAAATACTTGGCATTTACACTACCGCCAAACCATTCGTAAGAATCATCTCCACAGAAAGATACCTGAATATGATGGATAGTAGTTCCTTTTCCAACGCCACCCATCGTTAAACCGTTAATTTCGTTATCAACTTGATATTCGATTCCGCAAAATTCAAGACGGCAATAAGCCATCGTTCCCGAATTATCGTTGTCGCTGGTGCCACCGTAAAAAGAACGAGGCCCTCCTTCGATTTTGGCTTCTCCACCGGTAACGTTCACAGGGGCTTTACCGCAAATAACAATACCTCCCCAATCGCCGTAATTACGCTGTCCCTTAGGCTGGCTAGATGTGAAAACAATCGGTTTTGCCTGTGTTCCCTGAGCCATGATTTTTCCGCCTCTTTCAACAACCAAGGTGGCTTTACTGGCTTTGTCGCCCTTAATAATTGTTCCGGCAGGAATATTCAAAGTGGCTCCATCCGTAATATAAACAAAGCCTTTCAATAGATAGGTGGTGTCGGCACTCAATGTTCGGCTTCCTATGATTTCACCTTCCAAGGTTGCATTTCCTTTTAAGGATGGTGTCGGCGGCTCATAGCAATCGCTGTTAGGGTCATTTTTGTCGCATTCTTTTTTGCAGGCAGTGAACAGGTTCAACCCGATGAAACCTATTATGCATAATGTTCTGATTTTCTGTTTCATTTCTAATTTACTTTTTAATGTTATTAACTTATTTTTTGAGGTTATCTGTTTACAGATTTAAAGTGAATCCCGTACTGATTTGTACGCCTGTTTTAATAATTTTTGTGTTTTGGGTGTAATGATTTACAATATTTTCAATCGAATAAGTCCCAATTTGAGTATAAATAATTTTTTGATTTAATATATTCTTGGCGCTAATATAGAGTTTAAATTTCCCCACTTTCTGTTGGATAGAAACATCCAAAGAATTTCTCGGCATTTGATAGGTATCGGGAATATTTTCACTCGCATTTTGATTCATCTGCCCGACAGCGACAATGCGTTTTCCTATAATATTATACAAAACACTGAATGTCAAACCAATTTTTGTATTGTCATAATATAATCCGGCATTTACAATAAAAGGTGATTGTCCTTGCATGCTTCTGTCCATCTCGATAGATTCATCAGGGAATATTACCCGGCTTTTCAAAAGCGAAGCATTCAGCACCAAACTGAAATGTTTTAATCTCATAAAATCCAAAGATTTACGGATATCCAACTCCAAACCGTAACTTACTGCCGAATGGGCGTTCATGTAGGTGTATTGAAATTGTCCTCCGGCATGGTAATAGGTATTTTCAATCGGATTGATGAAATGTTTGTAAAATCCGCCGAAACTGATCATCTCTTCTTTGTTGGGATAAAATTCATAGCGCAAATCCATATTATGAATTTGGACTTCTTTCAAGTCGGGATTACCTTCATAGTTAGAAAAATTATCGAAATCGTAATACACATATGGAGCAACTTCCCTGAATTCAGGACGGTTTAGGGTGATACCGTAAGCAGCGCGAATTACATGTTTTTCCTTTATTGTGTAGGCAAGATTGAAAGAGGGCAAAAAATGAAGCGTATTCTGATGAATATGCACGGGCTTAACTCCGTCCGATTCGTAACTATCCAAATTCAACAACGACTGTTCCATCCGCAAGCCCGCATGCAAAGCAAAATTAAAAAATTCCAGGCTTGCCAGTACATAAACCGCATCCGTCAATCGAAATGTATTGTAAGAATCCGATTTTCCCGTATTTTCGACAAGATAAAAACCATCCGGATTTAAATATTGCAAATCAAACATTTCCGGATAAGGGTAGTAGAAATAACCCTGGGGAAGATTGTTGTCAATATTCTTTTTATAGGCAAAATTCCGGATATGAAAATCACGCGTTTTATATTCGGAATAAAATCCCGTTTTAATGCCTGCGGTTAATTTTTCTAATTTAAATATATGATTATAATTCACATTCACCGAGACATTGTGTTCCGTCAAAGTTTGAAAATAACGGCGAACATCATTATCCAAAGAGCGATACATGCCGTAATAGGGGCTGTTTTCGTTCACATCTTTCCGTGCATCCATAATACGGCAATCCGGCTCATTGTTCAATACATAAGCATACCCTATTGTCCAATCCAAAAGACTGTTATTCTTGTTTTTAAAATTATGGGAAGATTCCAATTGCGCCGCATAAGTGAGCCGGTTTCTATAGAAAAATTCCTGCGATTTCTCGTAATAATCATTGCTGTAGTTTCTTCCCTCTCGAAATGAAGTTTTATTATTGCCGATATTTTGAAATAAATTTTTAAACCGGAATTTATGCCCGTTTTGAGTAAAAAAACACAAATTATATCCTATATTTATTTTGCTGACTTCCTGATAGATGGTATCGTTATATTGTTTATTGAACGTGGGGTTGTTTTCTCTAATATCATAAATGCCGTACTGATTATTTTCCAGGGTTGCATAGTCGTTGTAATAACTATAACCAAGATATACGATATTAGAGATAGTCAGATTCTTAACTCTCTTCCGATTACTGAAAGAAAACGAGAAGGATTGATCCGGCATAGCCGTTCTTTGACGGATTTCCCAGTTATTGGGAAGTTGGCCGGCGTAATTACAGGCTTGATTTAAGTCTGTATTGGAAAGATGTGCCGGAAAATTCTTGGGCATACTTCGCAATATGCTTCCTGCCCCCAAAACATCCAGGCTCGAGTTGGAATAGGTTAAATGAGGACGAAATACCGAATTAGTACGAAACCCGACACCATATCCTATTTGAAATCCCTGGTTGTTAGGCGTTTCAACTGTCTGGACTTTGACGAATCCACCGGCAAAATCGCCTAGCATATCCGCCGAGAAGTTTTTGTATACCAGTATATTCTGAATCATTCCAGAAGGAATAAAATCAAAAGAGAACGCTCTTGAATCGGATTCCGAACTGGGGGCAATGCCCGAATTAATCCACACATCATTATAACGCAAGCTCAACCCCCTGATGATAATAAAACGGTCATCAATAATAGTTACGCCGGGAATCCGTTTCACTACTTCGGCGGCATCCTTATCCTGCGACTTGGCAATTTGTTCATTGGAAACTCCGCTGGCAACAGTTTGGGCTTCTTTTATCTGTTCAATAACAACACTTTCAGCGTTTTTATTTCTTTCCGCAACAATGTTAACGGTTTCCAATAAATTAATATCGGGCTCCAAAGCAATGTTTAATTGAATATGGGATTTATCCTCCAAATTAACTTCAATAGACTGTGTTATATATGATAGAAAAGAAATTCTGAGTTTGTATTTTCCCGACGGAACCGAAAGCGCAAAATAGCCGTTGGTGTCAGATGTTGTGCCTGTGTGCATTTCCTCTATAAAGATATGAGCAAAAGCAATTGCTTCTCCGTTTTTAGCGTCTTTCACAACACCTTCGATAGAACATTTATTGTTGGCATACAGAGATGAGCAAAACAAGGTAACAAGAAATAAGAATGTAATTTTAAGGGATAAAAACTTTACTCTGTTCATGCGTCTATTTTTCGATTGCAACATTTATAGTAATTAATTTGATGCTGCAAAAGTATAGCCGGCATATTACAGTATGGTTACATCTGTTTTACATGTTGAATAAAATTATGTTTCTATTCCATTGCGAAACCTTCGAGACAGACTGTGAAAATAGAATTTGCCCGGAAATAAAGACAAAACGTATTGGGAATAAACAAAAAAAGACAATCTTCCGATTGTCTTTTTAAAATATCGTTTACTAAAAGGCTATTTAAGTCCAAGTACTTGTTTTCCCTGTTTAAAATCAATATCACGGGGAATACCGGCATTGTTAATCTTATCCAGATCTGCCTGTAACTTTTCGCTCACCTTACCATGTTTTTCATTGTATGTTGTTGCTAGTGCAAGATCACCTTCTCCTTCTACCTGAAGAACGAATGCCGCCCAGTCTCTCAATGCCTGTTTTGATTTTTCTATATCAATATGATATGTACCTTCCGCATTGCGGGTAAATGCACCTTTTTCTTCAAAGAAATTATAACACATCATATTTGCTTGTCCGTGTGCACTGGACGCCCCGAATCGTACGGAACGAAGGATCCCCGCAATAAAGGTAGTATACGCTTCTTCAACGGTAATATTTGTTATTTCTCCTTTTCCTATCAGATTTTCCACCATAAAAAGACCCAGAATATCAGCTTTAGCCTCTTCCCATGCAGAATATTGAGCCTGTAATGCTTGACGGATATTTCCTTTTCCCGTAACCGTATTTTTAATACCTAAACCATGTGCAACTTCATGGAAAGTAACATTCCAGAAAAAAGCTTCGAATTTCAGGTTTTTTTGCTGTTCCTTTTCCAGTATTAACTCTCCTATAGGGATTAATATCTTATCAAACTTAGCTTTCATTGAATTTTTCAGTTGCAACCGACGTGCCCCTTTTGCCAAATGAACCCTTTCATCGTTAGGTAAATTAATTGCAATGGTTTTACTTCCTGAGTTACAATCTCCGGCATAATAAATTGCATCATAAACATTCAAATCAGATTCTGTCCCGGGCACTTCTTTTTTATATTTAGGATCACAAGGCAGTTCTTTCTGTAAATCGGGAAGCATTTTGGTGAACTTTGCCAAGTCGTTACTCCATTGGATATCTTTCACTAAAATGAATGATTCGTAGGCAGCTTTATAACCGAACAACTTGTCTTCATAATTTTCAATAGGCCCGACTACAAAATCAATTTTACTTTCCTTCATATCCATCCATGCCATATCACTTGCCAGATAATCATCTGTCTTAAAAGCTTCCAATCTCAATTCCAAATATTTTTTCAAACCCGGATCTTCTGCCAGTTCAATTGCCTTTTGCATCAAAGTGTATACTTTACTTAATTGATCTTTATAGTAATCTTTATACCAAACAGAATTTAATTTGCCTTCCGCATCCCGTACAATTACAGTATATAAACTTGTCTTATTGGGGTCGTCTAATTTCTCAAATTCTTCTTTAGTCATATCTGCAGGATAAAACTGTGCCCCAAGGGGCTTTTCTCCATAGCCATTAACAAATGGTTTCATATCGTTTAATCTTTCCCAAGGTCCATAATTAATGATTGCAAATTTCTTTGTCCACTCATCACTAATTGTATCCAAGATAGATTTATCGCCAAAAGCCTGCTTCCAAAATAAATCATTCATAATGTCTGCAATATCAATAAAAACAGCTATCATCTGTCGCTCCTTTTCACTGAGTTTGCTCAAATCTGTTTTCAATTCAACCACTGCAAATTCTTCTACCTTTTGCTGCATTTCTGATTTTTCTGGTTCCGTTTTCTCTTTACTTCCCGAACAGGCAACGCTTAACATAGCTACTACTGCAATCGTTACGATGCCAATAAAATGTTTCTTCATACTAATTTTGTTTTTATTATTTTTGTTTTGTATTCTTTTGCAAAAATACTATAATTATTTTTAATATTTTTGCATTATCATTAAATTCACGTATGGATATTTTCGGATTTTGTAATATTGCTCTCATTCCCGTTCGATCAGCCCCCAATCATCGTTCTGAGATGGTTACACAATTAGTATTTGGCGAAGCATATCAGATTATAGATACCTGTTATGCCGCAGGATGGATGGAAATAAAAACACAGTTTGATAATTATCCGGGCTACATTGATGCCCATCAGGTTGTATTAATCCATCAAAGCAGCTGGGAAAAATATTATATGGGAAAACAATATGATACATTGTCTTCACAAACCTATATTGCAGACAAGAAACGAGGTTTCTCTTTTCTGATTCCTGCCGGATCATCCTTACCTATGTATGATGAAAATACAATTCAACTGGGGGCAGAGGTATTTGAAATACAGAAACAATCGAAAAACTTCAACAATTCTTTACAGGAAAAATTAAAAGCAACGGCATTATCATATATCAATGCTCCTTATTTATGGGGAGGACGTACCCTATTTGGCATAGACTGCTCCGGATTTAATCAAATAGTTTATAAAATAACCGGAGTACAATTGCCTAGGGATGCTTCCCAACAAATATCAAAAGGACAAATCGTTAATTCTATTACAGATGCTCAACCAGGAGATTTAGCCTTCTTCGAAAACAAAGAAGGTGCGATAACACACACCGGAATATTATTGGACAATAAGACGATTATTCATGCCAGCGGAAAAGTCCGCATTGATGCAATAGATCATACAGGCATTTATTCTCTCGAAAGAGATGAATATTCTCATCAACTAAAAACAATAAAACGAATACTATGATTGGAAAGAAAATCTTTTTACGGGCATTGGAATTATCTGATGTTCAAACTTTATATGCGTTTGAGAATGACACCCGCATTTGGAGTGTAAGTGACACAATTATGCCTTACTCTTCTTTCGCTTTAGAACAATATGTACTGGAATCCGTAAACTTGGATATTTACAGCACAAAACAACTACGACTCGTGATATGCGAATGCTCTAATGGAAAACCCGTAGGATTGATCGACCTCTTTGACTTTAGCCCCAAACACCTGCATGCAAATATCGGTATGTTAATACACAGTGAATACCGGGAAAACGGATATGCATCCGAAGCCTTAAAATTATTGGTTGATTATGCGTTCACTACCCTTAATCTGCATCAACTGGCATGTAACCTTACCCCGGATAATATTGCCAGCGTAAAACTATTCCAGAAGCATGGCTTTACCTTGGCCGGAACTAAAAAAGAATGGCTTCGTATAGGCGGCAAGTGGATAGATGAACAGATTTACCAATTAATACGGGAAAACAATTAAGAATTAAGAATTAAGAGTTAATAATTAAGAATGAAGAATTTGTGTTTCTTTGTGATTAAATAGAGAATAAGCAAAAAGTAAACTTGTATACTCGTAAACCTGTAAACGGGCATCCAAAGTATTACTGTTTCTGAATCATCATAATTCCGTCCCGGAAAGGGAGAATCATATTTTTTACACGATCGTCTTTCTGAACAAATGAGTTAAACTCCAGAATCGCTTTTGTCTCTTTGTCGTTATGCTTAACTTCTTCTATCACTTTACCGCTCCACAGTACATTATCAACCAACATCATTCCCCTATCAGAAAGAGAAGGGATCAACATTTCATAATAATTAAGATAATTAACCTTATCGGCATCAATAAATATCAAGTCCCAAGTTTCTTGTAAGGTAGGAAGCAAATCAAGAGCATTGGCTATGTATAACTTCACCTTATCTTCTATCCTTGCTTTCCGGATATATTTTCTTATAATATCTTCTAATTCGGGATCTTTTTCTATGGTATAAATAACGCCGTCATCCGTTAATCCATCTGCTAAAGAAATTGTTGAATAAGCCGTATATGTTCCCAGCTCTAAAATACGTTTAGGCCGTATTAATCGACTTATCATTTGTAAAAAAGTACCCTGACTTTTACAAGAAAGCATACGCGGACGCAACACTTTCAGGTTGGTCTCTCTATATAATTGATATAAAACCTCACTCTCTTCCGATGTATGTTCATCGCAATAAGATTGAATATTCTTATCGATAAGATCGAACATTTCGGACATAAAATAATATATTCAAGAGTTATTAATCAATATGGAGATCGTGCCCCATCTTGCACTGCTTCGTTTTCAGATAACGTAAATTATCTTTGTTAGGCTCAATGATGATAGGAACCGTATCAACAATTTCAATGCCATGTCCCAAAAGACCGGCTCGTTTAGTCGGATTATTAGTAATCAATCGGATTCTTGTCGCTCCAAGATCACACAAAATCTGAGCACCTATACCATAGTCCCGTTCATCTGCCCTGAAACCCAATTCCAGATTTGCTTCTACCGTATCACGTCCCATATCCTGGAGATGATATGCCTTCAGCTTATTTATCAGTCCGATTCCACGGCCTTCCTGACTCATATATAAAACGATCCCCTTCCCTGCTTCTTCTATCATCTGCATAGATTTATGCAACTGGTCTCCGCAATCACATCTACACGACCCGAAAATATCGCCCGTTGCACAAGAGGAATGGACCCGAACCAAGATTTCTTCTCCTTCTTCCCAACTTCCTTTCTGCAAGGCAAGATGGGTATTATTGTTATTTAATTGGGTATATGCAATCAAATTAAAATCTCCCCATTGTGTAGGCAATAATACATCCTGTTCCCTACGGATTAATTTTTCGGTCTTTACCCTATAAGCTATCAAATCTTGAATTGAAATAATTTTGATATTATGTTTTTTCGCAACCTCAACTAATTGAGGAAGACGCGCCATTGTACCATCATCATTAATTATTTCAATCAACGCTCCTGCGGGATATAATCCTGCCAGGCGTGCCAAGTCTACGGTAGCCTCGGTATGCCCTGCCCTAACTAACACACCACCATCACGCGCCCGTAACGGATTAATATGCCCCGGACGGCCTAAATCGCCAGACTTTGTATCGGGATTTGCCAGTGCTCTAATCGTAGATGAACGATCGTACATGGAAACACCTGTAGTACAACCACAACCCAAAAGGTCAACCGTAACAGTGAATGGAGTTCCTAACATAGAGGTATTATTCGCTACTTGCATTTCCAAGTCCAATTCTCTGCACCGTTCTTCGGTAATAGGAGCACAGAGAACCCCCCGCCCATGTGTCATCATAAAATTGATTTTCTCTGGAGTTACTTGCTCCGCTGCAATAATAAAATCCCCCTCATTTTCACGATCTTCATCGTCTATGACAATCAAAAACTTCCCTTCCCGGAAATCATTAATCGCCTCTTCTATGTTATCTAACACAAAATCCATATTTATATCTTTAAAACAAATACAATATCTATATTTATTGTTGAGGAGCAGCCTCAAGCTCCAGGGTAATCGATGAAGGATCATTAATTACCGAGCTTTCGGGAAAGTCCTGCTGTTTGATGAGATATGTATTTAACTGATTCTTTTTTATTGTAATATAATTGCGCCGTTTCTGTTCCGCGGTTGCAATAGAAGTATAATCCACTTGGATTTTCTTCCTGCTAAATTCATACTTCAGCAGAGAAACTCCTTTTGCACTAATGGTAACAGTAATATTCGTATCGGATTGATAGGCTATTACTTTATCCTTTGGAAGATTAATAAAATCTACAGCAAACTGATAGGGTTGTGTATAATTTTTGGACATTTTCACAGCAAACCACGAAAGAACAGACAATGCGAAACAAATAATTATCAAATGATATTGTTTTTTCTTTTGTTTCTTCTTCGTCATTGTGAATCAATCTTAATCCAAAACCGTAATGCAATCTACACGAAACAATTATGCATTTGCTCCATCTTTCACAGTATGTGAAACTGCAGCCTTTTCTATTTTTAATTTTGAACCACCTTCTGTTTCTATTGTAACCGTATTATCCTGAACTTCTAAAATCTTACCATGAATACCTCCAATAGTCACTATTTTATCTCCTTTTTGTAAAGCAGCTCTAAATGACTGTGCTTCTTTTTCTTTCTTTCTTTGCGGACGAATCATAAAGAAATAAAAGATAAAGATCATTAATACCAGAAAAATTATCATAGGTGCACCACCACCTTTTTCACCTTGTTGCGAAGCAAACAAAAGCACTTGTAATAAATTCATAAATTGTATATATATTAAAATTAATAAACTCTGTTATGGTAAATCTACATTAGCAGTAAAGCTCAGCCTTGTATCTGCAGGATATGTATTTGCCTGTACAACTACGGTACTGTTAACCAATCCTTTTTTTGTTTCCGTATTAAAATTTATAGTTATACTGCCTGTCTCTCCAGGAGGAACAGGTGTTTGCGTAAACTGTGCAACGGTACAGTTACAACCCGGAAGAACAGAAGAAATAACAAGCATCGCATCCCCTACATTCTTAAACTTATATGTAAAACTTACTTTCTCTCCTTGAATCAGCTTTCCAAAATCATGCTGTGTTTGCTCAAATTCAAACTTGGGCATACGGGCTTTCTCATTTTTCCCGTCGGCAGAAACAGGAATGTTGACAATTTTACTGTCAAATTCATCCTTTTTCTGGTTGGAACACCCGATACAGGCAAAAATAAGAAAAGCAATAATCAACTGATACGAAAACCGATAAGTATTCATTGGCAAATATTTTTTTTGTTTGCAAATATACACTAAAAAATTAGAATAATATAGATACATAACGATATTCCCATAATACATCTTTTGTGGAGACCTAGCCTCTCCGATCATTGTCTGATAAAATTTTAATAATTCCATCCATCTTTTTTATATCTTTGTACAATTTATAAAACCTTACTATGGTTCAGAAACACAACAAAACTGCTATTGTTTATAAACAACAAGCATACTCATACGATCAATTACTACAATATTCTTCCTGTTATGCTAACTTTTTCAGCAAAGAGAAAAATCCCGGCAAGATATTAATCTATGCGGAAAATTCACCGGAATGGTTTTTTGCATTCTACGGCACATTGCGCTGTAATGCTATCTCTGTTCCCGTAGATGTACAATCCACGCAGAAAGAATTATCTTATATCATAGAGGATTGCAAACCTGACATTCTGTTTATTTCGGAAGATAAACGTGAAATTGTTCAGCGGGCATGCGATGCCGTTGAAGGATTCCAGGGAAAAATAGTAACAGGATCTGATATTGATCTCAGTAATGCCGATTCCCTCGAAGTGACGGAGATATCTATCGAAAATCCGGAACAAACGATATTGCTTATTTATACTTCCGGAACAACGGGTTCTCCCAAGGGCGTTATGTTATCGTATAAGAATGTTATGTTTGTTGCCAATGCGGTTTATCAAGATGTGCCCATTTATAAAGAAGAGAGTAATGTTATGGTATTATTGCCGTTGCATCATTCCTTCCCATTGCAGGGCACGATGATAATCCCCATGTATGCAGGAGCTACGGTCTATATTGCCGAAGGGTTGAATTCCGACAGCATCTTAAGCACCCTCAACGAAGGGAAAATATCCATAATCATTGGTGTTCCGCGCTTGTATGATACACTGGCAAAAGGCGTAATGGCAAAGATCAATGCGAAATTCGCTACAAGATTAATCTATAAACTGGTAAAACTAATCGGAAGTGATGCCATCTCAAAGGTTGTATTTAAATCGGTACACGAAAAATTCGGCGGACATATCAAACATCTGGTTTCCGGAGGGGCGGCATTATCTATTGAAACGGCCACTATTTTCAAAACCTTGGGATTTTATGTACTGGAAGGCTACGGCATGACGGAAGCAGCTCCCATGATCAGTTTCACTCATCCGGGAAAACGAAAAATAGGCTATGCCGGTTATCCTCTTAAAGGAGAAGAAATCATGTTCTCTCCGGCAGGAGAGATTTATGCAAAAGGGGATAATATAATGCAGGGATATTATAATCGTCCGCAGGAAACTGCTGATATTATTATTGACGGATGGCTGCATACGGGAGATATCGGTTATCTGGATAAATACGGACTAAAAATCACCGGAAGGATAAAAGAAATTATTGTTACCCCGAACGGGAAAAACATGAATCCCGAAGAAATCGAAACGGAGATAATGGCGACTTCGACCTATATTAAAGAAGTGGCGGTGTTTATGGAGAATTCCGTTCTGCAAGCCGTGGTTATTCCGAAACTGACGGAATTACGCCAGGGGGAAATAGAAAACATGCGCGAATATATTAAAGAAGATCTTGCCAAATATAATAAAGAAGCAACATCGTACAAACGTATCAAGCAATTCCATATAACATCCAAGGAATTGCCCCGCACCCGTTTGGGCAAGATACAACGATTTAAATTATCGGCTTCCGCTTTTGAGCAGAAAGAAAAGAAAACGGAAGAGCAAACGGAAAACCAAAGCCAGATTTATCAATTACTAAAAGCATTCGTTGATTCCGAAACAGGATACAATGCTTCGGCAGATGATCATTTTGAGATTGACCTCTCGATGGATTCATTAAGCAGAGTGGCATTGCTCAGTTATATAGAAACTACTTTCGGGCTGGTGCTGAACGAAGAGCAACTCGAATCGCTGGATACACTGGCAAAACTGTCGGATTATGTGGAGAAGAACTCGGCGGAAATAACCAATAAGGAAATTTCGTGGAGAGATATATTGTATTCCAAGCTCCCTGACTTTAATCTTCCAAAATCCGGATGGATACATAAAATAACCAACGGATTATCGAAGACCGTATTCCATACGGCATATCGTTTTAAAAGCAAAGGCAAAAAGAACTTTACGGACGAGCCTTATATTATTGTAGCTAACCATCGCAGTGCTTTGGACGGATTGATTATCACCGCCAAATTAAACAACAGAATGACCCGTAATACATTCTTTTTTGCCAAAGAGAAGCACTGGCGAACCCGGTTTGCCCGTTTTATGGCCGGAAAGAACAATGTGATTGTGATGGATATCAACAAAAACCTGAAAGAATCCCTGCAACAAATGTCGTATGTGCTTCGTCAGGGGAAAAATGTGATTATCTTCCCGGAAGGAACACGGTCGAAAAGCAAGGAGTTGAAACAGTTCAAAGAAACCTTTGCTATCCTGAGCAAAGAGTTGAATATCCCGATACTACCCGTTGTAATAAAAGGTTCGGAAAAAGCGGTACTGCATCCCGTAAAGTTTCCCCGTTTGTTTACCCGCATCCGTGTGGAATTCCTGGAGCCTATTTATCCACAACCTGATGAAAGTATCGAAGAACTGAGAAACAGAGCAGAAGAAGCGATAAAATCAAAACTGTAATAGAGAATTGCAATTAATGCGGATCAAGGGTTGAAAAATAATCTGTAATGATTTCATAGAAGTCACGCAAGTTAGAGAAAGAATTGACAATTAATTATTAATGATTCAAGCATATCATAACGCTCTTATCATTTCATTTATAATTCGTAATTGTATTCTTGTTCACTGCTTATCGGTTTTGGTTATCCGGCTAATGGGCTAATTGTTTTATTCATTTTATCAGCTTTCCCCTTTCTGCCTGTTACATTCTACAATTGAAAGGGATCCCCCGGGAATTTAGGAGTGAATCTGTTTATATTTCTTTTTTGATTACTTTTGTTAATAATATTCTTCCTCGAAATAAAATTAATATAACCCTGATATAGAAATTATAGAATACACATAATGGCAAATCTAAGCATTAATATTGGTAATTTACAGTTCAAGAATCCTGTTCTTACGGCATCCGGCACATTCGGATATGGAGAAGAATTTGCCGATTTTATAGACTTGAACCGTTTGGGAGGGATTATCGTAAAAGGGACTACCTTGTTTTTGAGAGAGGGGAACCCCTACCCCAGAATGGCGGAAACTCCATCGGGAATGCTGAATGCCGTCGGATTGCAAAACAAGGGGGTTGATTATTTCATCGAACATATTTATCCGCGAATTAAAGATTTGGACACCCGTATTATTGTTAATGTTTCAGGCTCCGCGGTGGAAGATTATGTACAAACAGCGGAAAAATTGAATGTTCTGGATTCGATTCCTGCCATTGAGCTGAATATCTCCTGCCCGAATGTGAAAGAAGGAGGTATGGCGTTCGGAACATCCTGTTCGTCTGCCCATGAGGTGGTGAAAGCCGTACGAAACGTCTACAAAAAGACAATGATCGTAAAACTATCCCCCAATGTAACCAGTATCGCAGAAATAGCCAAAGCGGTAGAAGATGCCGGAGCGGATTCGGTTTCGCTTATCAACACACTGCTTGGAATGGCAATTGATGCCGAAAAACAAAAGCCGGTCTTATCTACCATTACCGGAGGATTATCCGGCCCTTGTGTGAAACCGGTTGCTTTGCGGATGGTTTGGCAGGTATCTAAAGCCGTAAAAATCCCGGTAATCGGCTTAGGCGGAATCATGAACGCTACCGATGCCATTGAATTTATGCTTGCAGGAGCTTCTGCCGTCCAAATCGGAACGGCAAACTTTATCGACCCGCAAATATCCGTCAAAATCGTGGACGGAATTGAAGAATACCTGAACCGGAAAGGTATCAAGGATATTCATGATATTATAGGGAAAATATAACAGAAATAATGGTTAGTGATTAATGATTAATTATAGTCTTAATCAATACCTTATTTTTATCACGAGGCATGAAACCCGAAGGTTTGGCATAACCAATCATCCAATCTACAAAGTGTATCTTCGAAACTTGAGTTGAGATAATATCTTTTAGTATAGTCTCTAAAGGGCTGAGGTTTTAGTTACAAGCACCTTTCCTGCCGGAGACAATATATCATTGCTACCAAAGACAATACATCATCGTTGCCGCTTGCAACAACACATCGTTGATGCTTGCCGAATACAATACTTTCGGGTCTTCCCGAAACATTCAATGTAAAGGGTATAATTACTTTCGGATATTTTATATACTGTTTTGCCGGAAGATGCCGGATCTTTCTAAAACTTTCAGACCGTAGTGTAAAATACTTTCGGGCTTTCCCGAAACCTTCAAACGAGAGTGTAAAACGTTTTCGGGTCTTCCCGAAATCCCCAAACAAGAGTGTAAAATACTTTCGGGTCTTCCCGAAATCTTCAAACGAGAGTGTAAAACGTTTTCGGGTCTTCCCGAAATCTTCAAACGAGAGTGTAAAACGTTTTCGGGTCTTCCCGAAATCTTCAAACGAGAGTGTAAAACGTTTT
>JAVBLM010000028.1:0-27568 GCA_031553535.1 Bacteroidales bacterium
CGAACGGTTGGAAGCCCTGATGCTGATAGAGGGCGAAAGCAATTACATTGGATTTGTCTCCCGGCTCAATGTCCTATTGGAAAGTTATGACAACATTCTAGCACAACGCCAGGGAAGAAATGCGGCGGAAGAAGAAGAGGATATAGTTGTTAGTGATTAATTAATTATAAATTATAAATAGTTTTTCTTCTTTTTTCGGCTTTATCGATTTTATCCTTCCCGCTTGTTATGTTTTTATTTTTCCCGCAGATCTCGCAGACTTTGCCTTCGGCGAGCTAAAGGTTCCGCAGGTCTTTTTTTGAGTTCGCAAGCCCGGTTGCCACGTCGTTCGTGCCTCATTCCACGCTCCGAATAAACCGGTTACCGTCATGCTGAACTTGTTTCAGCATCCCCTGCATAAAAGCGAAAAACGAAGGGGATAGTTCGACTTAAAAGAATCGCTGCTCTCACAGGCTTCGCCTTCGGATGGTTGGCTCCGCCAAATTCTCGGGTTTCGTGCTTCGCGATGACGATACGAACCAACGCATTACCATCATTTAATAACTTAATCTCTTATTCCTTCAATAATTTCAATAAATGAGTGAGATTATCTGTTTGAATTATATCGGGGTTTTTCTTTATCGCTTTTACATTTTCAGATTGGGAGTGTACATTCCATATAGCAACCCGTAATCCATGTTGGTGGGCTAATTGTATTTGATCTTCTGTAACAGATGCTGTTGAGATTGTCATTCCGTATAAATTCAGATCTGTTGCTATTTTCAATCCGTTTTCAAACGACTCATAAATGAATAATTTATATTCCGGATTTTCTTGTTTTATTTTTGTTAAAAACCGTTCACTTGAAGATTCTATGTATATATTTTCTTTTAACTTATACTTTTCAATAATCCGGATCAATGCATTTCTATATCTGTTTTCATATTGAACAGGACTTTCTTCCGCCGGGTATTGTTTACAGTCTAGTGTGTAATAATAGTTATATAGATTATCGATATTGGAGAACAATTCATCCAAAGAAATGATCGAATAATTCGCATAAGGGATTTCTGTAAAGTATCCGGTTTTTATTTCGCTCCAAAGCAGATTGTTTATTTTTCCTTTTAAGCTGGTTCCCTGTGATAGGTCTTGATTATGAAATAAAACTAAGACGCTGTCTTTGGTCATTTGGACATCCAATTCTACACCATCGGCTCCATGATTGAAGCATTTAGTGATGGATTCATGGCTATTCATAGGATATGTACTTGCAATGCCCATACCACCATGCCCGAAAACCTTTATATTCCCATCGAGATTATTTATTGAAAATTCTTCTTTTGTGCATGATAAAAAGAACAAATTAATAGCCAGTAAAAGTACTATTTTTACAATATAATTATTTGAATGCATATCCAATCGAAATGGCTCCCCAATGCCTGTAATGTTTATTTCTCTCTATTATAGGTGTATAACCGCACCTGAAAAATATCCCGGTTTTTTGATGTTCGTACCGGTATCCTATTGTGAAGTTTGTACTAAAACTTGTGCTTCGAGTATGTACGGGTGAATTTTCCATATCTGTTACAGGAATACTGGATATGGTTTCTCCAATGCCTATTTCTATTTTGTGTTTTATTCCATATAAAAAATAAATGGAAATAGGGAAAATAAGATCGGGATTAAATTTACGGGTATAATCTAAAATATGAATCGTACTGAATCCACCCCGGAACCCCAGTGAAAATTTATTTATTAATAATATATCATTTTCATAATTAATAGAACCAAAACCTCCTATTCCTCCGATTTCCAGGTATATTAAGTGTTTGCATTTTATTCTTGACGAAGTATCTTGAGCAAGACTTATACTGCCATGACAAAACAATAAGAATACAAGAACTATACTACTATTTTTCATCAATAGAATTATTCTATATAGGATTTATAATGCAAATATAAAATATTTTTGGAAGGTTATACGCAATATTAAATATTAATTTTTTAGAAAGAAGTGTAAATCCCTTCGGGGGATATTCTAAAATTGAAAATAGATAAACGGCTGTAATTCGGAAGTCACAAATTGATAAATAATAAATATTGCTGCTACAGCGGCAACCAATTGTAACGGGATAGGCATAGCTGCGAAATTGTAACGATACCAACGTTTGAATCTATCCGGCAACCAATGAATAACCATTCCCAAAATAAAAAGAATGAAAACATTCCGATGTTGAATGATTATATTTCCTATTAATGACCAATCCCATTCACCGCCGATTTTAGCAACCATATTCTGTGCGGTATTCCAGGCTTCGTTATTAGCTTCTACCGGATCCAGATTTGATCCGGATCGAAAAAATAATCGTGTAAATGTTATAAATATAAAAGTCAGAAATATAGACCATGAGTTTTTGATCCATTTGATAGGTTTTCCACTGCCAAATAAAGTGTAAATCATTTCAATGAAAGTTCCAAAGAAAATAATACCCGTCCATACTACTCCGATTACAAAAACAGGTTTTAAGAAGATAATCTGTAATCCGACAAATAAAGCAAATAATAAAGCGGTTAGTATTGTTTTTTGATAAATGTTTAACTTCCTCCATAACCGGAATGACAGAATACCAACCCCATTTAGTCCTCCCCATATCATGAAGTTCCAACTGGCTCCATGCCAAAGCCCACCTAGTAACATGGTATTCATTGCATTTATATTTGTACGGATCGGTTTTCTCGACGAAGGGGATAACGTGGCAATAATGGCAAGGACAAGTGCAAGAATAAAAATCCCCAAAGTTACCCAGATATTATTGGCTAAGAAAATAATAATCAATGCAATTATTCCGATAACAAAATAGGTACCGAATGTTGCTTTTCTATTTCCTCCTAATGGGATATATAAATAATCGGTCAACCACCGGGATAAAGAAATATGCCAGCGTTTCCAAAAATTAGCCGGATTGGTTGCTTTGTATGGGGAATTAAAATTCTTGGGCAGGTAAAATCCCATTAACATGGCAATACCTATAGCAATATCTGTATATCCTGAGAAATCGGCATATACCTGTAAGGAGTAAGCAAATAAACTCATCAAATTCTCAAATCCGGTATACATTAAAGGGTTAGTGAACACCCGGTCAATGAAATTAACAGCCAGATAATCGCTTAGTATCATCTTTTTCGCCAATCCGTTCAATATCCAAAATAAAGCTATTCCAAATTGTTTTTTGGAAAGGAAGAATTTGGAATATAATTGGGGGATAAATTCATTGGCACGTACAATAGGCCCTGCTACTAAGCCCGGGAAAAAGCTCACATAGAATCCAAAGTCCAGGATATTATTTACCGGTTTGACTTTGTCCCGGTATACATCTACCGAATAACTGATCGTTTGGAAAGTATAAAAGGATATTCCAACAGGCAATAAGATTTTATCAACACTAAAACCACTTCCTGTAAGATTGTTTGTCCATAGAGCCAAATAATTGATTACTTGAAGATCGGAATGAAATAGATTGTTATAAACATCCGTAAAAAAGTATGCATACTTGAAATAAGATAAAACCAAAAGATTAACAACAAGACTTATAATTAAAAATAACTTCTTTTTAGGTTTTGATTTCGCACTATAGATACATTTCCCCAAAATAAAGTCGGATAATGTAGAAAAGATCAGGATGAAAACAAATAATCCGCTTGTTTTGAAATAAAAGAATAAACTTACGGCAAATAAAAAGGTATTTCGCAGCAAACGACGATTGTAAACAAGGCTGAACCCGGCCATAATAAAGGCAAAGAATGCCCAGAAATAAAATTGAGTAAATAACAAGGGTCGTTGCGCGTTGAATGAAAATATTTCCTGCAAATAAGCGACTATATTATTCCAATCCATGTATAATATGGTTATTTTTTAAATGACTGATATATTCGGATACAAAAGCGTTATAAATAAGATCTCCTATCAAGCTATATCCTTGCGGAGTAAAGTGAACTTTATCTTTTAGGGCTAAGCCTTTTTCTTCCCATTGTTTCATGGAGTTTAATCCTCCCATAAAAGAGAATAAGTCCCAGACTCCTGTATTATAATATCTTGCCAAAGAATAAAATGCCTGTTGAGCCAATAACCCATTCGTATTATTATAATATCGTTTTCCTACTTTTCGAAAGCTGTCATTATTGGTAGTAAATAGAATAGCGCAATCAGGAGACACTTTTCGTATTCGGCGAATTAGTTCTTTATAATTGTTTTGAAAATAAGTAGTATCAAAATTTGCTCCACTTGCATCGTTTATTCCTATTGAAAATATGCATAAATCGGGTTTAACAAAAGCAAGGTCATTTTCTAAATAGGTGCATTTTAAATAAGACGGAACACTGGCACCATTCACACCAATGTCTACATAGCTTATTCCCGGAAGTCCGTTATCCAGCCAAAAGCCCCGCAAATAAAAAGGTTCCCATAATGATGAGTCTTTTTTCTCAAAAAATAATTTGAAAGCGTCCGTATAAACCGGCAAAGAAAAAGAATAAGCTAATTTGGCGGAATCATATACCCCTTCGATTATAATGCTGTCTTGTATTTGCATCATCACATGTACATAGCCCGAATCACAATATCCCAGCACATATACTTTATTAAAGTCATAAGTGATACCATCATTATTTTTTAGTCTGATTTCAATAGTTGCATGTGTGTCGGTAGTGGCAATACACATTCCGGTTAATCCCAAAGGAAATGGAGGTGTTCTTTGGGTGTTTCTACTTACTTCCCACGTACCGGTAGACGTAGTCCGGTAATTCTGGGGATTATTTGTTTTAGCTGCCGAGAATGGAAAAACCAAACCCCGGCTACTTTCCAATCCCGGAAAAGTTGTTAATAGGTCGGTTCGTATTTGATGGGAAAGTGTTCCGGCTTGAACATGAGACCCTCCCATATGTAAGATGTTTATATTCCCGTTGCCTTCAAAAATGAGTTGGTCTAATTTCCTGAAAAAATTATCGTAAACGGTAGTATCTCCTGTAGGGAAGTAGATATATGTTTTGTTTATATCATTTAAAGGAGATAATAATGTTTCCCGGAAAATGGATTGTGCTTGTAGTTTATTGTTTTGTATATATGTACAAAATAATAGGAAGATAATGAAAAAATAATATTTATATCGTTCGTTGTTCATCATTTATTTCCTGCCCATAAACTGTTCAATTAAAGCGGGGTCACAGATTTTCCGCGTGGCATAAAAGTTATAATGTACCATAAATGCATCGGATAATGTAGTGGCAATCTGATTTGCACCGGCTTCCGTAAAGTGTATATAATCGCTTCCTGCCCATGCAGGGGAATGTTTCACCCAGGATACCATGGAGTTGTCGCCTCCCATTACATTGAACATATCCCAGTAGGCTCCTTTATTTTTTGTTACGGTTTCTTTGAGAGCACTATTTAATGCAGGTAAGTAAGGATATGTTTGCATTTTACCATCAATACGTTTGGACATATCCGAAGGGCCGATAAATAAAATCATAGCATTAGGACATAATCGTCTCAAATATTGTATTTGTTTTGCGATTAAATCCATATATCGGTCGATTGATTTCTGGCCGTTGATTTGGGGCATCATATTACCCCCAAATTGCAAGATAATCATACCGACATTCATTTGCCCATAGCATTGGGCCAGAGTAAGGGAATCAATACGGGTAAAAATAGTTCCCGAACAACCTCTTAATGGAACATTATCGACAGTAACTCCTGATTTTCCTTCCATAGAAATACCATATATTTCGGCTTTCCCTTTTAAATCGATTGATGCACGTGAAACGGGAGAATTAAAATTCCATGTCATTATGCTCACATTTTTTTTCTCTTGCTTGATGGAATACGTTTGGGATTGACAGGTAGCGCTAAAATCTGCAGAGTTATTTCCAACAATTAAAACCAAACGACTGAATTTTTTCGTTCCTTCCTGTGCCTGCTTGAAATTAGATGCTCCTACGGAGATGGTGGCAGATCCATTAAGTTGAGCCAGATTAGCCAATATACCATATCTCCGGTGTGATGCGCGTTTTTGAGATGTATCGCCGTATACTACATAACGGGATAATGATCCCGCATACGATTGCCGGACAGAGATAGAAGGAATTGTTTGAATTGCCGGGACGATTCCGGCGCCTTCTCCTGAAAACTCATCCTGTAACCGTTGACGGAAGATGCTCGATATTCTATCCATTTCTATTTGAGAATCTCCGTAATGAAGAATGTGAAGTGCTTTAGGGGATGTTTTTGCCTTTTCCAGTTTAGCAAAAAAATTGTCAAAATAAGTATAGTCATCGTTTGGAAAATGTAGACGTGCTTTATTTGTATTGGCAAATTCACGAAAAAACAACAAACTGTCTGCAATGGAATGCATTTGAGAAATATCTGTTTGTTTTTTTAGCTCTTCCAGGTTTTTTTCTATGTCAATCTTCTTATCTTCTTCTACTGCGAAAATAGAACTTGGAGAAGGAAATGATAAAACTACCGAACCAATTGTTACACCATTTTTAGGAAAAACAAAGCCAAGTACTCCCAATGCGGAAAAAGTTAACAATATAAAAATTAATATTTTATATGGTTTCATTATGCTATAATATTTTATTTTTTTGAATTAGCAAAGATAGTCTTTTTGTTGTAATACACAGTACTTTATTTCTTAGAAACCTGTTAAAACTTGGAATTATATATTTCTTACTTTGATATAATAAGGGAAAAAGTCTTACTGGTAATGAATTGCAAGGAATTATATGAAGATATTTTTGAATTGTAACTTCCTGTAATTTGCGTAACTTCTAATAATAACTTTAAATAAGTTGTATAATAAATTGAAACAGGAATATGTTTTTTTATTGTCTATTATGATTGTAGGATGAATATAATATATTTCTAATTTTTATGTTATTTATTGGAAGTAGAAATATATTAAATATAAAAATATGGCATTGGAAATTATAGGAAAAGTTCATCAGATTTTACCTCAACAAAGCGGTGTTGGAAAAAATGGAGCATGGTCGAAACGGGAATTTGTCGTAGAAACGTTAGAACAATTTCCACGAAAAGTTTGCATAAGTGTTTGGGGGGATAAATCGGATACGTTGGAACAACAACATCCTGTTGGCAGTATCGTTAAAGCAGGAATCAATATTGAATCGAGAGAATACAACGGAAAATGGTATACAGATGTTCGTGCATGGAGAATAGATGCATCTCAACTATCTCAGGAAGATAATCAAATGGCAGAAGTTCCATCATTTATAGCTGATGATATGGATACTTTTATAGATAATGAGTTGAACGAAACTCTTCCTTTCTAGTTTTGAGGTTCAATATATCTGGGTAATGTAATCGAAAATGTTGTTCCTACATTGTAGGTTGATTCGAAGGATATATTTCCTCCCCAAGTAGCAATTATACGTTGTACCATTGCCAGCCCAAGTCCTGTACCTGATGTCTTTGTTGTGAAATTAGGAGAAAATATTTTCTCTTTTACTTCATCAGACATTCCAATACCGGTATCTGTTATTTTTATCAGCCACATTTTGTCTCCATGTTTTTCTATTTCGATGGTTATTGACTGTATTGTATCGGGTTTTCTTGCTTGCATAGCATTTTTAACCAGATTGTTGAATACCTGTGAGATTTGTGATTTGTTCACAAAAGATATAATTTCTTCTTCACCCGTTTTGTTCTCAAGTTGGAATAAGATAGCCGGATGTTTATCAAAAGAAGAAAGTACATTTTGAATAATTGGGATTAAATTTTCCGGATATCCTTCTTGTTGATCTATTTTTGCGAAATTGGAAAAAGAAGAGGCAATATCTGTTAGCGTATCTGTTTGTTGGATAATCATTGAAAAATAACGTTTGAGTTTTTCCTTATCAATATCATTACTGGTATTTAATTCTCTTAACATTAGTTGTGTTGTCAATCGCATAGGAGTTAGTGGATTTTTGATTTCATGTGCAACTTGTCTTGCCATATCTTTCCATGCCACTTCTTGTGATGATTTTTCCAGCAATTCTCTACTTATTTTAAGCCGG
The DNA here is from genome assembly GCA_031553535.1 of Bacteroidales bacterium. Taxonomy (GTDB): domain Bacteria; phylum Bacteroidota; class Bacteroidia; order Bacteroidales; family WCHB1-69; genus JAIROC01. The sequence goes on from JAVBLM010000028.1 coordinate 8,056, forward strand.
TCTATCAATATATTATATGTGGTTACTAATTCCCCTAATTCATCGTCTCTATTCCATTCTATTTCTTGTAATTCCACTCCATATTTAATGTTAGATAATCTTTCCGTTACTTTTTGTAGTGGACGGGTAAGGCGTCGTATCAGCAATATAGATGAAATGACAATCAATATGATTATCACAGTGCAAACGGACATAAACTTTGTTAAAAATTGAGTTTGTTGATAATCAATGGTCTCTTTTTGTTTGTTTTCATAATTGAACAGGTTAGTATAACCAATGATTTCTCCTTTCTTATTTAAAATAGTTTCATAAAAAGATTTATATTCCTCTTTATCATAAAATTCATTTATAATATACGTACTTGTTTTATTATAACTAAGTTCTTTGAAAGCAAGTGGATTAACATAAGTATTTATATAGACTCCTCTTCCATAGCTTTCGACATTTTCCCCTCTTTTATTGTATATATTAAGATCTAAGAAATCAACCTCATAGGTATGACTTAATTCTTCATTAATCCGGTTTAAAGCATTATCTGATAAATCCACAAGATCATCTATTTCGGAGATAGATGAAGAAACAATTTTGTTGACCCTTTGAGATATTTGACTTTGAATGTTTTCAATATCATTATCCCTTTGTATTTGAAAAAATCGGGAAAAAGAAAATGCTGTTGTAATTACTGTCAAGGTAATAAGTATAGTAACAAAAAGTTGAATAGATTCTTGAAACCCGGGTCTCCACAAACTTTGAGGGTTGTAATATGAACTGGATAAAAACATCGGTAACAAAGAAAAAATAAATTGCGCCAAAAATAATATGACTAAAAAAGACATTTTATCCCACATTATTTGCTTTTCAGAACTTACCAATAAAACCATTCCATCATGGGTAAAAACAGTATGGGTAACATTATCGGAAATAAATTCCATTCCGGAGTATAGTGTATCAAGATTATAATCCGATAAATTGTATAGATAGGAAATATTTCTGTTGCCGGCACTCATTGTTAAAACGTTATTTTCATATCCTGCATAACAATAATTCGACATCTCTTTTTGGAGTGTTTTTTCCAATTCCGATTGTTGTTCGGATGAAATATACATTCTAAAAGTAATAATAATTCTACCTATATCTCCACTTTTATTGATAGGAATAAATGCATTAATAATATATTCTGATCTTCCAAATCCAATTCGCTGAAATGAAACTTTATTATCGGCCGATTTTCGATCTGTAGTAAGATATGATCGAAGTGATTGGCCTACTTTCATACTGTCTTTAGAAGGGGATTCTAAATGAATACCAATATTTATTCGATAATTTTCAGTATATTTTTTAGCATGTTTAAGAACAACATATTGTTGTATTTCATTAATTGGCAGAGGAGTTCTTTTGAACATGTTTGTCAAAACAGTATCCTTTTCTATCTCTTCCACTAAATCTTGGAAAGAATAAAAGACAAAAGGATCTTCTATAGATAATATCATTTCTGCCATCGATTCTTTATATTTCTTTTCTCTCTCATCAACAGTTTGATTTGCAGCAAAAAGAACTATTCCGCTTAAAATTAAATATATAACACAATGAAATAGCAAATTATGCCATTTCTTTTGTTGTAATATAAAAACAGTTATGAAGATTATTAATAATAAGAATAGCAAGTATGGAATATACGAATTTATTTCCGGGAAAGAAGGGTTAAAATAAAAGATGCTGAATAATATAGAGGCTACAATTAATTCAACAGTAACTATTAATATGAATATTTTCTTATTTTGTAAAAATAAAAAGATTTCGTTAAGATTTTTATATGAGAGGATAAATGCTGACCATAAAATAAATACAATGGAAGAGATAGCAATAATACTAAGAAGATCGTATCGGTAGATCATTTCAGGTTTTAATACTACTACACTGTCATTTGTAATGCCGGTTATTATTAAGTATACTATGATATAAGTTATCAGTACAGAAGAAATAAGAATCGCAGAAATAACAATTTTTGTTTTTTTAGAGTTTCTTTCTAACTCTTTCAAGCTAATAAATTGCATGTAAAAGATAGAAGCAAGTAGGATTAAATATGAATTGAAAAATAATGTACCTAACGAATCGTAATGTGAAGAATAATATATAGGCGAAAATAAGTCGGAAGAAAAATGTAGAAATTTTGAAACAATTATTGAAGAAATAAAAAGCAGTGTTATTAAAAGTAAGAATAAAAGATTTTTATTACTATTGAAAACATTTATTTGTAATAGAAAGTTGATAAGTGAAAAAAAGAAAGTAGTAAAAGCGATCATCCATATGATCATTTCGAATAATAATGCTTTATTACTTTTTTTCAAAGTGTCAGGGACAGTGAGAGTAAAAACAGATTCCCCTGATTTATTATAAATGGTGTAAGATCCTTCTTTGAGTTCTTCTTGAGGTCCATCAATAGTAATATTCTTGGCAAAAGGGTCATTAATAATGTTATAATCTTCCTGTTGAATATCAATGTTACTAATGATCAAATAACCTGCATACTGGATTTTAGGAGTTGTAATTTGTTTGACATATGCCCATTTATTGTCAATTTGTAGAACTTCAGGGAGGCTATCCTTCCAATATTTGGGGGGAATTATTTCATTTGCCGACCATGCTGAAAGTATGGAATCCTGATAAACAAAAAACATATAGGTACTATTGTCAACGTTGTTTTCTTCGCAAAAATTGACTAAATCGATAGTATTGTTGATTGTGGAGGTTGTTAATTTTTTGAATAATTCACTGAAAGTCTTTTCCTTTTTCAAAAAATCGGATTGGAATTTTTTGTATTTCTCTTCCCCTGATATGGATAATCTACTTTGATAATTAACCCAAGAGCCAATTAAAATGAATACGATACTTACTATAACGTAAATAATTCCTTTTCTTTTTAAATTCTTTTTTCTTTTCATAGATTCAAAGCAAATGACTAAATGGTGTAATTATGAGCGCTAAAAAACGCTTAAACAAAGGTCGGGATTTCCATATTTGTATATCAAATTCTAAAGACATTGATTCGGTATGTGTTATATGTTCCTTTACCAATGTATTAACTGCAGGATCGGAACCTATAAGTGCGATTTCGAACATATATTTGAAACTGCGGTGATCCATATTGGCAGAACTTATAGAGAAAATTTCATTATCTATACTTAGTAATTTCGAATGTAAATTACCATATTTGTAATATAAAATATTGGCTCCTTTTTTATGTAATTTTCCCAAAATAGATTCCCGGATATAATCAACTATTTTGACATCGGAACTTCTTGGGATCAAAATTTTCACATCAACTCCTCTTTTCATTGCATGGATTAATTCTTTATAAATTCGATATCCGGGCAAGAAATAAGGTGTTTCAATAATGATGCTTTCTTTGGCTCTTTGTATCAATCGTACATAGTTTTTTTTGATGCGTTGGCTGAAGAGAGAAGGAACTTCCCGGACAAAGAAAAAATCATTGTATCGAATTGTTCTGCGAAATGCTTTTTTAATAGAAGGATGCGTTATGTCTTTGTTATAAATTTTAAAATTATCGGTAAATATTTTCTTTAGGATTGTACTCATTTTTCCTTCTATCCGAAGAATAGATTCTCTCCACTTGGTACAATAGGCAGTAAAATTTGCTGATCCGATATAGGAAATATTGTCATCGATGGCAATAATTTTCCGATGATCGCGACGGTGATTACGTGAAAATAAGAAGATACTGGGAATAAATTTTTTGAAAAACCGAACTTCAACACCCTTCCGGATCATTGATTGCACACAAGAATTGGCAATTCCTGTTCCCCACCAGTCTACCAAAACACGAACTCTAACTCCTCTTTTATGACTATCTATTAATGCATTACATAGTTGTTTCCCGACAGAATCATTGTTTATTCTGAATGTTTCCAGATAGATATATTTCTTTGCATTATAAATATCATTCAATAAATCATCATACCATAAAGAAGAAAAACTATAGAATTTATAGCTCGCCTGATCATTTGCCGTAGTTATATTCTTGCGTTTTTTAAATTCCATAACTTATAGAATTCTACTTTGCGTACAAATTATTTACAATAAAATACTTTTTATCTCATCTTACTTAATAAAACGGGATATTAAAAAGACATCTACTTAAAAAACTATCGTATTATTTAAATACAAAAGTACAAAAATCTTATTAATATTGAAATAACAACTTTATCTGTACTAACATATAGGTGTATATTTTGTTCATAATTCATTATATAATTGAGAGATTAGAATTTATTAAATTTATCTGTCTTTATTAATTCGTTTGTAATATACCATAAAATAGCATATTACTTCATAAGAATCATAGCATAATTATTTTTTTGTTGTTATAAAACAATTCTTTTGTTTAGTTGTTATATAGTCAAAAGTCTTTTTCATAATACAAAATTAAAGCCCCTAAAATAGGGGCTTTTCTCCTATTTATTTTTTATCATACCTGTTTTTGTTTATATAAGGATTTATTACTTTTTTTACAAAAGTCCACACCGGGTAATAATGTTAAAGGATATCCGTTATCAACTTATATTAATATATTTAACACAAAAACAATTATGAATACTTTCAATCTGTCTTTTTTTGAAAAAGCAAGTTTACATTTTACACCAATAAATCATTTTGCAAAAAAGAATGGAATAATACAAAAACTTTTTCTTTGTTTAGGGTTATTACTGTTTTGTTTAAATCCGATATTTGCCCAGAATCAGGAAGAAGATAAGACATTATCCCCTTATTTTGTAGTAATCAGCGAAGACCCTGCAGTAGATAATCTACCCTTAAAAGAAACTTCTGTAAAAGCAGACATAGTAGGTGTGATTGCCGATGTTACCGTTAAACAAGTTTATGTAAACTCAGGTAAAAACACATTGGAAGCAATTTATACATTTCCGTTATCAACCAAGGCTGCTGTTTATGGTATGAAAATGACGATAGGCACACGTGTGATTACGGCTAAAATCGAAGAGAAAGAAAAAGCACGGAAAGATTACGAAAAAGCAAAATCGGAGGGTAAAAGAGCTTCGTTGCTTGAACAAAGCCGCCCGAATGTTTTTACGATGAATGTCTCTAATATTGCTGTTAATGATACCATTGTGGTAGAATTAAAATATACCGAACTTTTGATTCCGGAAAAAGGACAATATACCTTTGTTTATCCTACAGTTGTAGGGCCGCGTTATTCAAACAAAAGTAAGAAAAGTGCAGAAATTGATGATGGATTTGTTTCGTCCCCTTATACAAAATCGGGAGAAATGCCTACCTATAAATTTGGTTTTGAAGTTGCTGTCAATTCAGGAATTCCTATCCAAAACGTGGGTTGCAAAACACACAAAATGGTTATAACAAATCCAACCTTGAATAAATCGGTTGTAGAATTGGATAAGGCAGAAACAAATGGAGGGAATAGGGATGTAATTGTAACCTATTCATTACAGGGGAATAAAATAGAGTCGGGAGTGATGTTATATGAAGGCAAAGACGAAAATTTCTTTCTGATGATGGTACAGCCCCCTAAAAAAGTACTTAAAGAAGATATCCCTCCCCGTGAATATGTCTTTATTGTGGATGTTTCAGGTTCGATGCGGGGGTTTCCGCTTGATATTTCAAAAAAGCTATTACGCAATTTGATTGTAAATCTTAATCCTGATGATAAATTCAATGTGCTTCTTTTCTCAATGAATACAGGTATTTTGAGTGAAAAATCATTGGACGCTACTACTGAAAATTTTGAAAAAGCGGTTAAGTTTATTGACAACCATCAGGGAAGTGGGAGTACGGAATTGATGCAAGGACTTGTAGATGCTTACAAACTCCCGCGTCATGATCCGGATTTATCACGTACTTTTGTTATCATCACAGACGGTTATGTGGATGTGGAAAGGGAAGCATTTGAATTTATTCGTAACAACAGCGGCAATACAAATTTCTTTAGTTTTGGGATTGGAAGTAGTGTAAACAGATATTTGATAGAAGGAATGGCTTTTATGGGAAATGGGGAACCTTTGATTATCACAAAACCAGGAGATGCCGAAAGCCAGGCTGAGCAATTCAGGAATTATATCAACACGCCGGTATTAACGCGTATTAATGTAAATTGGGGGCCCTTTCAGGTTTATGATGTGGAACCTGTAGCAGTTCCGGATATGCTGGCGGAACGCCCGATTGTCATTTTTGGTAAATATAAAGGAAAGCCTGCAGGGACGGTTGTCTTAATAGGAAAATCCGGGCGTAAAAATTATAAGCAATCGTTTGATCTGTCATTAGTAAAACCCAATCCTGATTATGCCGCCATACGTTATTTATGGGCACGCGAAAGAATAAAACTACTTGATTATCTCGCCTCTGATAATGCGTATGATGGAGGACAGAAAGAGGATAAATATGTAAAACAAATTACCGACTTGGGATTGAAATATAATTTAATGACCAACTATACTTCTTTTATTGCTATTGATGAGCAATATGTGGTTAAAGATGGTAAAATGGTTACGGTAACGCAACCCATACCTATGCCGGAAGGAGTTTCGGATTATGCTGTTGGCTTTGAACAGGGAGAAGTAGCTTCGGTGCAAAAAATAAGTGCTGATATGGAATTCATATTTGAAGAAGAAATAGAAGATAATGAAGAGGAAATATTATTGTTAAACTATGTAGAAATAATGCCTGAATTTCCGGGAGGACAAGATGCATTGAATGAATATTTGAAAAATAATCTTAAGTATCCAAAATCAGCATTAACGGCTTCCATATCGGGAACAGTATATGTTAGCTTTATAGTGGAAAAAGACGGAACTATTTCAAATGTTAAAATTGTTCGAGGTGCTGATAAAGATCTGAATGCGGAAGCTCTTCGTGTTGTGAAATCTATGCCTAAATGGGTACCTGGGAAACAGCGTGGCAAAGCGGTACGCGTACAGTATACTTTACCTATCGAATTTGTTTTAGAATAGTTTTCTTATTTCCGAATGAAAAATTATTGGATAGGAATTTTGCTGATACCGGCTGTTTGTTTTTATTCCTGCAATAGAAACAAACAACCTGTACCGGTAGAAGAAAAAGAGATTTGCGAAGAAATAATAATTGATACAGTCCCTCGTACCTCGATTACTTTTATATTAGGGAAAGATGTTTATCATTATAACCAGTATTATACATTAGCCGATCATTATTACCGGTTACACCCTGAAGATAAAACGGAGATTGTAATTGATTCACTTAGGTCTATTGTTGAAGTATGCGATTATCTTAAAAATCATCCTCCTGCAAATGATCGCCCATACGGGTTGATTAATTTGGTTAGTCATGGAAATGAGTTTATTGATTTAAGCGTTTTATTGTATCCGAAAGGTCCGCGTGCTTCTGCAAAAAGTTTGCGTCAGGCATTACAGGATTCTATTTTTGTCCCCTTGGAAATGTCTATCATCGATTCCAATACATTGATTTATTTACATGGATGTGCAGTTGGGAATAATCAGGAGTTATTAACAAATCTGGCACTTGCTTTTGGAAGTGATTCGAACAGTGTGAAGGTAAAAGCGTCCAGATTATTCGAATATTACACTTATTTGTCGAAAAATAAAAATCCGCAATCGGTTCGACGTTATTTTGCAAAAGCCTGGTATGCTTTTTATAATCCTGATGATATTCCAAGTGATGATATTTTTGTTGAGCAATTTTCCAGGCGTTATCCCAGGGAAAAGGTAAACTGGCAGGAAGGAATAGAAAGGCGTTTCCAGTCTGATCCCGGAGAAATATATCATTTTTCATTTGTAGTTCCGGCCATGTGGGAGGAGGTTTATCAAGACCAATCACTTGTTCCTGTCCTTAACTCAGGGACGAAGAAACAAGAGTGGTTAATGGGTAATCAACCCTTTTTGAATTTATTAAAGCAAACACAGATCCCATTGGATTATTTCCAGTTTAAATATTACAAACAGAAATATCGTCAGAACAATGAAGATATTTATGCTTTACGGGTAAAAGCAAAAGCAGGAGTAATTTGTTTAATCCAGCCCCTTTTATCGGAAAATGACAGTTTGAAAGCTTTATATATACCATTTCAACCGCAGGAAAATGATACTTTATTTTTTGGGTTTTCTTCAAATGTTTATAGCAAACTTTGACTATAATAAACTTATTCGGAAAATTATTTATAATTTCAAGCCGTATATTAAAGCTCTTAAAATGTTTGATTTGGGTGTGTAGGGGAAGTATCAGCCAACGAAACATAATGAGATAACTCCTGTCCTGTTCCTATAGGTAATAATAGTATGCTTTCGCGATTTCAAGAAGTACCTGAAAGGATTAAAGCATTTGCTTTAGAGTTTTCAATTAATAGTTGAAAGGCTCAAAGTATTTGTTTTGGATGTTTCAATGAACAGTTGAAAGGATTAAAGCATTTGTTTTGGATATTTCAACGAACAGTTGAAAGGTTTAAAGTATTTGTTTTGGATGTTTCAACGAACAGTTGAAAGGTTCAAAGTATTTGTTTTGGATATTTCAACGAATAGTTGAAAGGTTTAAAGTATTTGCTTTGGGGTTTTCAATGAACAGTTGAAAGGCTTAAAGTATTTGCTTTGGCGGTTTCCGGAAATACCTGAAAGGGCAAAACCATTTTGTTTGGAAGTTTCAAAAAGCATGCGAAAAGGTGTAGTTATATTAGGAAAGAATTTGTTTTCTCCATTTCCCGTAGCTTTATATAATTTCTATAACTTCCTGTAACTTGCGTAACTTCTGTTAGTAAAAAAAGAAAAACACCCCTGAAATTATCAGAGGTGTTTAAATTATTTTTTATACGTCCTACTTCAAGCTAACATTTTATTTCATTAATTCTGTGAAGTATTTATAGAAATAGGGGATCGTTTCGATTCCTTTATAGAAATGTGACACAGGATAGTTTTCATTGGGAGAATGAATAGCATCTTCCCCTAATCCGAATCCCATAAGAATAGACTTGATTCCTAATATTTTTTCAAACCCTGCAATAATCGGAATACTTCCTCCACTGCGGGTTGGGATGGGTTTCTTCCCATAAGTTGTCTCAAGTGCTTTTTCAGCTGCTTTGTATGCAGGCATATCAATAGGGGAGACGTAACTTTCGCCTCCATGTAAGAATTCAACATCTACCTTTACACAGTCGGGAGCAATGGATTCGAAATGTTTTTTGAATATTTCTCCTATTTTATGAAAATCCTGATGCGGAACCAAACGGGTTGATATTTTTGCATGTGCTTCTGAAGGAATAACCGTTTTGGCACCTTCGCCGGTATAACCACCCCAAATACCACAAACGTCGAATGTTGGACGGATACCGGTGCGTTCATTGGTAGTATATCCTTTTTCTCCGCATATTTCTTTAATATCCAGCTCTTTTTTGTATTTCTCCAGATCGAAGGGAGCTTGCGCCATCAGTCCGCGTTCATAATCGGAAACTTCCAATACATCATCGTAAAAATTAGGAATTGTAATATGATTATTTTCATCCAGCATGTTTGCAATCATCCGGCATAAAATATTGATAGGATTAGCTACTGCACCTCCATATAAGCCTGAATGTAAATCACGGTTTGGCCCCGTTACTTTTACTTCCCAATAACTCAATCCGCGTAAACCGGTTGTAATAGAGGGAACATCAGAAGCTATCATACTGGTATCGGATACCAAAATGACATCGGCTTTGAGCATTTCTTTATTTTCTTTACAGAAATCATACAGGTTTTCCGAGCCGATTTCTTCTTCTCCTTCTATCATGAATTTTACATTGCATGGCAATTGATTGGTTTTTACCATGAATTCGAAAGCTTTCGCATGCATAAATGCTTGTCCTTTATCATCGTCGGCTCCCCGTGCCCATATTTTACCGTCGTGAATCTCCGGTTCGAATGGTTTTGTTTTCCATAGCTCGATGGGGTCAACAGGCATTACATCATAATGGCCGTATACCAGCACAGTGGGCTTGCCGGGATCGATAATTTTCTCTCCGTACACTACCGGATTTCCCTTTGTGGGCATTATTTCACATTTGCCGGCGCCTGCTTCGAGAATCATTTTTTTCCAATACTCTGCACAACGAACCATGTCAGGTTTATGATCTGCGATGGAACTAATAGATGGAATACGGATCAATCCGAATAATTCATCCATAAAACGCTGTTTGTTTTCCTCAATGTAAGATTTTAAATTTTGCATATCATATTAAATTAATTACCAATTATATTGTTAAAAATAACGTGTCTTTTTTCTTTTTTAGTATTGTCTATTAAAATTATATAGAGCCTAATAATATTTTCTCATTGATTATCAAAGAATAGTATTTTTTGACATTTTTCCTCATGAAAATAGGGTTTTGTTTTAAAAAAATATATATTTGCATATTATTTTAATCTCTATAGGCGTAATTCCTCGAAATTCTACTTTGAATGTTGCCAAAGGTGTATTAATCGTAGAAATAAGTATATATGCGTCGTTGACATGAATTGTATTTGTAGCCGTTGGTTGTGTTTTTGTTGCCGGTGCCCGATTTGCAGTTCAAATGAAAGAAATAGATCGTCAATATGACGGGTGTATCGCAAAATGTCCATAAAAATGATAACAACACTTTTATTATTATTCAGTATTTTTTTATTATTGGGAATCTTAACTGTCATATATTGGTTTTTATGGGGTCATAAAATAAAAAACAAACAAGCGGTGTTGGCTCTTCTTGAACCTATATATAAGATTGTTTACCGTACGGTTACAATTTGTATATCCATAAATCCTATTATTACTTTAATTTTTTGTTTTGTTGAAAAACTTGAAATTTCAGAAACAATAGCAAAACTCATTATAATACAGTTTCTTATTCCTTTAATAGTCTTGATTATTCCTGATATATTGATACGATATTTGAAAAGAAGTATAAAAGAAGAGGAAAAAGAATAACATTGAATACAGTTTAACGGACAGAGAATTTTCTTTGTCCGTTTTATCTATAGTATATTATTATTCTATTATGTCAGGTATTTAAGGTAAACCAAGTATGGGAAATTGGAGAAGGAAAATGTTTTTCTTTTTATTTTTTGATATATTGATAAATAACATCCTGAATGCTTGTGCGGATATTCATTTCCGTTATTTTTTTATTCTCTGCGTCCGGATTGACACGGTTTGACAGGAAAATATAGATTAAGTCGTATTGAGGATCAATCCAGATAAATGTTCCTGTGAATCCGCTATGGCCATAACTCATTTCGGAGGCGTACTTGCTGCACGGACTTTTTGCACCCCCACGGGTAGGCTTGTCAAAGCCGAGTCCGCGTCTGCAATCACCCTGATCGAAATAATAGGAAGTAAATAAATTGACGGTCTTTTTTGATAAATACGTTTTATTCTTATAAGATCCTTTATTCAATAACATTTCAGAGATAGCCAGTAAATCATTGGCTGTAGAAAATAACCCTGCATGTCCCGATACGCCACCCATCATAGCCGCTCCCTGATCATGAACATATCCGTGGATTAACGTTTTTCGAAAAACAGGGTCATTCTCGGTAGGGGGAATATCTGTTAATTCAAAACGTTCCAAAGGATTGAATAGGATATGAGTCAAGCCCATCGGACGATAAAAATTATCTTCAACATACCGGTCAAGCGATTTTCCGGTAATACTCTTTACAAGATCTGCCAATAGATAAAACCCCAGGTCGCTATAGAGGTAACTGTTGTTGTTTCTGAGTTTACTTTCTACAATTTGATTAATAATGCTGTCTTTATATGAATCTTTAATATATAAGTTCCCACATACCTGTGTTTGAAAGCCAGGAAATTCAATGAAGCTGTATATCGTCGGATCCAACGTGTTGGAGCTAAGTAATGTCTTTTTATAAAAAGGAATCCAGGATTGTAACCCGGCAGTATGTGTCATGATACTTGTAATGGTAATAGACTCTTTGTCGGTATTTTTTAAATAAGGAAGATATTTCGATAATTTGTCTTTTACATCAATTTCTCCTTCATCATATAGTTTCATAATGGCAAGCGTTGTTGCTGCAATCTTTGTAATGGAAGCAATATCATAAATAGTGTTCTCGGTTACAGGAGTACTATCCAGGTAACTGGATGTTCCGAAAGATTTATTATATAGTATTTTGTCTTTTTGTGCTATCAGAATCCTGCATCCGGGATATGCATGTTGGTTTACTCCATTTAATGCAATTTCATCTATTTTCAAAAAAAAAGGATTCGGTTCATTTAATAAACCGGATGTGTTTTTTGCTTTTAATTGAATTCCTGTGCCCACAGCGTAATTATCCAAATTGATGGGAAGTTTTCCGGTAGATGGAATGATGCCGCAAATAACTTTCCCTACAGCATCTTCCGCTATATTTACCGGATGATAGGCAAGAATAATAGAAGCAAATCGGTCGGTGAAAGGAATGTAATTCAAACAATAAGGATTACTCATTACTACCAATATTACCTCTTTTCCCATTTTGGTAAGCGTATCAAGAAAGTAAACGGTTTTTTGTGATAAGCCATATTGGTTTCGTGGATATTGGGATGTATTATGTAAACTCACGATTACATAATCCGCATCTTTTACTGCAGTAAACATGGAAGAGTTATTATCACTAAAGCTTTCACCGGAACGGTAAGATGAAATATCAATACAATTTTTCATCGTCGACTGAAGCGTTGTATTATATGACTTATCTCCCCGAAGATGTACTATTTTTTTCCCTTCCGCATTTGATAAGGGAAGGAGATTATTTCTGTTCTGCAGGACGGTTATCGATCGTTGGGTTAAGACAGTATAAATCTCTTTTGCCATGGGAGAATTAATATCACTTGTAATATTTTCAAGAGGGATGGGTTGGCAGTTTGGAAGTACATATTTTTCTTTCATTTTTAGCACTTTGAGACATTTTTTATCAATATCTGCCAGTGATAAGCGCCCCTGTTCGACAGCTTCTTTGATCTTTGAAATAACAATATTCAAATCCCCGGGCAGAAGCAAAATATCACACCCTGCGATCAACGTATTAACTTCCAATTCTCCTGTCTCAAAAGCATTGCTAATGCCTTTCATTTCCAGTCCGTCGGTAAATATTAATCCTTTAAAATGCATGTCTTTTTGCAATAACTCCGTAGTTATTTTATAAGAAGTTGTAGCAATAGATTTTTCGGTACTGTCTAAAGCAGGGACATTTAAATGCCCTACCATGATGGCGTCAACATCTTGATTTATTAATTTTCGGAAAGGATATAATTCGATATTTTTTAATTGTTGGAAATCATGATTTATAGTGGGTAAATTATGATGAGAATCTATTTCCGTATCTCCGTGGCCTGGAAAGTGCTTTCCGCAGGCCATGACTCCATTATTTTGCATGCCTTTCATGTAGGCGATACCACATTGGGCAACCAATTGCGGTTTCGAACCGAACGACCGGCTGCCGATAACCGGATTTTTAGCGTTATTATTTATATCCACGCAGGGAGCAAAATTTACGTGTATTCCTATCCGTTTGCATTGTTCTGCGATTTCCCAACCCATTTTGTAGATATAGAAATAGTCGTGGCTTGCTCCCAAGGCCATTTGACGGGGAAACAATTCAATACTGTCCAGCCGCATTGCCAGTCCCCATTCACCGTCTATGCCTATCATCAGGGGAATTTTACTTACCGTCTGCATACGATTAGTAAGGTCAGCCTGACGGACAGGCCCTCCCTGGAAGAAACAGGCACCTCCCACCTGGTACTCTTCTACCTGTTGAATAAGTTTTTCATTGTATGCTTCATTTTTATCCGAATGGGCACGGATCATAATTAACTGTGCTATCTTTTCTTCCAACGTAAGTGTTCTCAATACCGAATCTGCCCAGGTAATTTTCGGAGTAGATTCGTTCTCAGGGATATTATAATTTATTATTGTCCCTCCTAAGAATAACCAGGCAATAACAAACAACGTAGATATTCTTACTATATGCTTAATCATAAAAGATGTTCAAAAATTAATGATTTCCTTTTACAAAGAAAGGAAAAACATACATGAAACGAGATATATCAAACTTTATTTTTAAACAAGCAAATGTTTAGAAATAGTGATTAATTGCAATATGCAGAAAGGAAAGGATAAAACCGATAAAGCAAATAAAATAGATAAAATCCAGAAAAACTATTTACAATTTATAATTAATCCATCACCAACCATTATTTCTTTATCCAAACATTTGTTATTTCACCGATATACATAGTGTGTATAGATGTTTCGGCTTTATTATATACTTCGTCGAATAGTTGTGTGTCGATAAACGCTTCCTTTTTCAAAGGTTCGGCATAGACTTTTTTGCATTCCAGAATCATCCGGGCTTCTGAAAATGCGATTAATCCTGATGGAGTGGTTACCGGAGTTAACCCCGCTTCTTTCACTTTGTCGGTATCCCTACCTGACTTTGTCCCCATAATGGTTAAAGCGTTGCGGTAATCTTCAGGGAAGAAGGTTAAGGTATAGGAATCATTCTTTTCCAGAAATTGATAGGTATAACGGGTATCCCGGACGGTTATTAACGATATGGGTTTATTCCAGATATTCCCCAGTGCACCCCAGCTGGCAGTCATGGAATTGTACGATGATTCATTTCCGGCAGTGATTAACATCCATTCTTTGCCGATAAGTTTTATTACGTTGTCCGGAATTTGGGAAGGGTCTATCTTTTGATACAAATCTTCCCATGTCATTTTTGTCGAATCTTTCATTTCTTCTTTTTTTACGTCGTTTGTGGTTTCTTTGCTCTTATTTTGACAGGAAAATGAAATAATGCCTATCAACATTAACGGTAAGATAATTTTTCTCATTTTGTTCATATTTTAATTATATTTTAGAATTACACAAGTTACCAGAAATAGTAGTTAACTGTTAGTGGTTAGTTGTTAATGATGGTTTAGTTGCATTTTATCTGCTTTATCGGTTTTATCCTTTCCTTTCTGCATATTGCAATTAATCACTATTTCTAAGCATTTTATTCGTGTTATCAACAAATCGTTGAAAGACACTCCGGTCTTCCTTCGAGAATTGGAATGTTACCGTGTCATGCAGGTATTGTTCTGCAGGCAAAACAAAATAACCCGGATATAATGTTGTATTCCGGTAAACCCAGTAAGGAATTGCAGTTTGATTTTCTATCCGGACCTGATTCGTATTTTTATTTTTTATAATCGTGAATGATGCCATGATTCCTCCATCGGTATGTTCATTCCGCTGGTTGCTTATAAAATTGCCCAAAGACCAATAAACAAGTTTCTTTTTTGTTGTATCTCTTGGGTCATAAGAGAAATATTCTACAGGTTGAATTACATGCGGATGCGATCCGACAATGATATCTGCCCCGTTTTCGAAAAAGAACCGGGCCTGGTCTTTTTGCTTTTTATTAGCAGCCTGCTGATATTCTATTCCCCAATGCAGGAAAGCAATAATTATATCCGGTTGTTGGCTTTTGGCAGTTTCTAAATCTTTCCTTATCTGTATGGTATCATTTAAATTGTTAATAAAAACAGGTTCATTCACGGTAAGCCCGTTTGTTCCGTAAGTATAATTAAGCAAAGCTATTTTAATCCCTTTTATTTCCATAATAGCAGGATATCGTTCTTGCCGGTCTTGCTCATTGAGATAAGTTCCCGCAGAAGGAATTTGTCTTGCTTTTAATTTCTCGATGGTTGATACAGCACCCTTGGTTCCTTTATCTGCACAGTGGTTGTTTGCCAGTAGGAAGAAATTAAAACCGGAATTTTCAAGTGCATCGGCAAATTCGTCCGGAGCACAAAACTGAGGATAACCGGAATAAGGTGCCCCGGCAAGGGTAGTTTCCAGATTTATAATATTTAAATCCCCCTTTTCCAGAATACCGGTCAGGTATTGAAAACAACCTGAAAAGTCATAAAGGTCTTCGGTTGGTTCTTTTGCATGCGAGATTTGAGGGCTGTGGCACATGGCATCTCCTGCGGCAATAATATGAAGACTTACTAGAGAATCTTCCTGCAGAATCGTATTTTCTACAGCAGGTTGTGCTTTAGGAGAATTACAGGCGGATATTCCTCCTAAAATGCCAATTACTACCCATATAATAAAACAAGGTTTTTGCCTTGAAAGGAGTCTATGCATAATTATTTTATTTGTTTTGCAAAAATACGAAAAAACGTGCTTAATATTGAAGTTATCAAAATGTCTTTCTGGTTAAAAATAGTAAATAAGAAAAGATCCGTGAAGTCAGCGGAAAAAATAATCTTGTAGCGAATGATAGTGAAATAACTTCAAAAACAGAAAAAGTAAAAATAAGAGCAAGAATGATATAGGTATTAACTACGTTAAGCTTTCCTGTCCGGTTCCTTCATTCCACTAATATTTCAGCCGGAATGACGACAACGGAATATTAATCTTTAAAATTCAATACATGTAAAAAAACTATTGATATGCGTATTGTTTTACTTTTCCATAATAGTGTTTTACTTTTTTACGAGAAAAGTTAAACATTCAGGCAACGTATTTGAGTTATTTGGTATCATTTATACATAAACAAAAAATGTACGTCATGAAAAAGCATTTTATTCTAATGTTAGTTTTAGTCGTCTGGGCGGCATACCTTCCTGCACAAATTACACGAGGACAAGCAGACACTATTGTGGAGGAACATCTGCAAAATGAAATTAAAAAATAACAATAGTATGAAAAAATCACTTTTTTTGATAGGAATAATGATGGGTAGTTTATTTTTTCTACCTGCGAAAAGTTTGGCCCAATGTTCCAATTTGAATTTTTCAATGAATAACTTCTCATATTGGCAATGTTATGCGGATACCAACTTAAATGGGATTGATACTATCATTCCTTGTTCTCCGATCCCCGGCAGGCATACTATCACGAATGCCACACAACTTATGCTCACCAACCAACTATATGATGAAGTATGTACCGTAATTCCCAAAGTACCAACAAACTTTAACTATGCTGCAAAGTTGGGTAATGCACAGCCAGGAGCAAAAGTGAGTGGTTTGGAATATACAATGACTGTAGATAGTACAAATTCCCTGCTTCTATTACACTTTGCCTGGGTGATGGAAGATCCCAGCCATTCTCCTTCGGAACAACCGCAATTTACAATAACAATAAAAGATAGTTCGGAAAACCCTATTAACTTTGATTGTTCATTTCCCGTTTTTAATCCCCCTTTGTCAAATGATTTAGCTTGTAAAACGCCAACATTACTTGCCCGTAATTGGACAACAACAGGATATAATTTAGAGCCATTTACCGGACAGAGAGTAAAAATATATTTTGAAACAAGAGATTGTACAAGGGGAGGTCATTTTGGATACGCCTATATAGTAGGAGAATGCAGGCCTATGTCAATAAATTTAATGTATTGTAGTAGACAAACGGCAGCCCTTCTATCCGCTCCGAAAGGATTCGTTTGGTATAAATGGAAAAGAAGCAGTGATCCTTTATGGGTAAAAGAGGGAAGAGTAGACTCTTTACGAACCATTGTAATTGACAACCCTATTGAAGGAGAAATATTTTCATGCCAAATGACATCGCAGTTGGGTGCCGATTGTTCAACAACAATATATAAGGTAATCGAAAAAACAACTCTGGATGTTGACTTTAATTATGGAATAAAGATCAATGATAATGTGGATCTATCTGGGCATCATTTCGAAAACTGGTATGATACCTGCAATCGAACAGCTACCTTTGTCGATATGTCCAAGGTAATAAATAGCAGGAAAAAATCCGTTATGTGGGAAATAATGCAAGACAGAAGAATCATTACCACAGCATTTGATTCTTTATTTACATATACTTTCCCGGATCCTGATACGGATCAACCTGTTGATTATTTAATCCGTTTGACAACATATGCGGAAAATGGATGTGCCGATATTTCAAAAGAAAGAATAGACCAGCATATTACTATTTATCCTTCACCGAAGATAAAAATAGAAGGTGTCAATCAACTATGCATAGAAGATTCAGCTTATCTGAAAGTGATTGCTGTCAGATCTGAATTTGTTGGGCATGACTGGAGTTGGACAGATCCCCATGGTATAACTCAAACGGCAACGGGAGATTCCCTTAAAATTTATGCTCCCGGAACATATACGCTTATTTCCAAGGATAGATATGGTTGTTTTGCGAAAGATACGCTTGTTGTTACTAGTCCAAAACCACAAATGCCAGTAACAATAACAGATGTGGCCTGTTACGGACAGGCAACAGGCGCCTTTACCCATGGGCCGGTAACAGGGGGACAATCCCCTTATCAATCTTTTACGTGGACATTGCTGGACCGGAACGGAAACCCATACGTTGATCTTAATGCAAATATAAACGGATCGATGTATACAAATTTAACCGCCGGTATTTATACCTTTGAGGCAATCGATGCCGTAGGATGTGTTTTATCCGGAGAAATAGAAATAAAACAGAACGATTCGTTGAGGATTTCAGGACAACAAACACCTGCCACTTGCGGATTGGATAATGGTTCCTTGAAACTTACCGCAACGGGAGGAGCTTTTCCATATACATTTGAAATTCGGCAAGAAGACGGGACATTGGTTTCTTCTTCCGATACGGCATCGGATTTAAGCGCCGGAATCTACCGGATTACCGTTATTGATAATGTAAATTGCATTACATCCGATACCATTACTGTAGCGGCTATGGAAGTTCCGGCAACCTATACAATAGAAGGAAAAGTCACCTGTAATAACAATCCGCTTGAAGGAGTTACTATTGTCTACACAGGAAATTCAATATGTTCAACTGACACTGCGGTTACTGATACCTCCGGCGAATATACTATACGTGTAGATAGTAATGCGAATATAACCTTAATGCCGAATTTGCCGGGATATACCTTTACTCCTCCATTTATTACCTGTTCCAATATTACAAGTAATCTATTAAACCGGGATTTTATTGCCACGAGTGTAGGTATTTCCAATAAAACAGGCGACAATGCTTACATTCATATTTATCCGAATCCAACCACAGGCCAATTACGAATTACAAATTACGAATTACGAATTGAAAATATAGAAATATTCGATATAATGGGCAAAAATGTTTACCTGTTCACTCGTCCATGTGTAAACTCGTCTGCTATAACTATAGATATTGCCCACCTGCCGGCAGGTATTTATTGTATAAAGATTCAAACAGAAACAGGGAATGTTATGCGGAGGGTAATAAAAGAATAAAAATATTAACCTTTAAAATAAAAAGAATATGAGAAGATTTTTGATTGGTTTATTATGGTTCCTGCCCTTTGCAGGATTACAAGCAGTCTTTAACTTTTCTTGCAAACAAATCAAATACTCAGGCAACATATTTGAGTTATTTGGTATCATTTATACATAAACCAAAAATGTGTTCCATGAAAAAGAAAATTTATATCTTAAGTTTAGTGTTAGTTTTTTCATT
>JAVBLM010000006.1:0-15282 GCA_031553535.1 Bacteroidales bacterium
CTGTGAGTGTTTAATGATAAGAAATCAAACAGTAGGAAAATGACAGTAAGCATAGATTAATATCGTCATTGCGGGCTCGACCCGCAATCCCTCCCCTCTCAAAAGGAAGGGGATGCTGAAACAAGTTCAGCATGACGGTAATGTGTTCGTTAAAAGCGTCATTGCGAGGCACGAAGCAATCTCTGTCATTGGTAGCCACGAAGTGTAGCGAAAGCATCGAAACGCAGTGAGATAATCTCTGTCATTGGCAGGAACGACGAGTTAATCCCTATTCATTTTATCACGATCATTTCCGAGAATTTATCCTTATTATATTCTTGGAAATTAGCTTTTGCCTTTTCCTTTGACGTGTTTGCATAACAATATTCACACAAGTGCACACAAGTAGAATATTGTCCTATATCTTTACTTATGATGCAATTACAGGCAGAACGTTGTCCTTTATCTTTATTGTTTTTGGTCTTTAGTGCCATTTTCCCCGAATCAAACAAATCACCCGAAGAAATCCGTATTCCTAAAAAATCCAACAATATCTTATCATCAGAAAAATATTTCACAATCAAATCATCATCTATGCATTTATTTTTCTGGACGTCATATTGGGCCAAGTCTATTTTTTCACTGCATGTAGCAAGTTCATATCCCCAGTTTTTATTCAGTTTGCAAAGTTGTGCAGCAAAAACATGCATATCCTTCTCCGTAAAATCACGATACCGGATATTGTTTTGCATCAAATTCTTTTTGACTTTATAATAATTTTGTATTTCCGCAAAACCAAATACTAATTTCTCGGTGTATCCATACAGTTGATTTCCTATATATTCCACTTTTTTAACTAGGTTTTCTAATGTAATAGTATCTGTCAATAGAAGGGGATCGAATCTCCAGATTACTTTTCCGTATCCTAATTTATCTACCAAACGTTTAAATGTGTCAATACGTGACATAACAGATGGGACACCCATTTCTAGTTTCTCAGAGGTATAATCATTCAGGGTAAAATGAATATAACAATTTATTCCGCATTGTTTGAGATAGTCTAAATGAGATAAAAGAGGTTCGGGATTCTTCGACCAAAAAACAATCAAACGAGCCTTTTCATAGGAAATGTAATTCTTTACATTATTAAAAGGATTCACCCATACTGAATAACCCACTTTCAGACGATGAAAGAACCAATCGGAATAAAATGCCGGTATATCCGTAGAGCGGCTGGCAGAAATAATCAACGGAGCCTGGGCATCTATACAATCTCCGTTATCAGCAGTAATCTTTACTTTTTCCCAAACCATTGTAATATTATATAATTGTTGAATTAGGGATTATCTCACTGGGATTCCTCTCTGCAATTTACGGCTCGGGTACTTCTTCCTCATACCTTGCCGGAACAATGACACTCCTAACCAACGTATTGCCGTCATTGCGAGGAGTGAGGCACGAACGACGTGGCAATCCCTGACAGAAGAGCGATTTTTCTTTTCAGTTACTGTCATTTCCTACTGTTTGATTGTTTATAATTGGATACTTGCAATGACGCTTTTAACCAATAAATTATGTCTTTTTTTCTTTGGCTTCTTTTATTGTCTATTTCTCGACCAGATAAACTCTGTTTTTATTTTCAACAATAGCATCTTCTATAAACACAGTGCATAACTGTGTAAAATCCAAGCCCAGATAGCGTACTTGTTTGGGAATAATACTTTCATTTGTTTGTCCGGGAATCGTATTTATTTCTATAAAGTATAATCCTGTTTCGTTATAAATAAAATCCGAACGGGTAATCCCCTTGCAACCTAAAACCTGATATACCTTTTGAGAAGTATATTTACATAATTCCTCTATGTCCGGAGGTATTTGGGCAGGGGTTATTTCATCAGCAAGGGCAGGGTTATATTTTGCTTCAAAATCGAAATATTCTTTTTTACTGATAATCTCCGTGACGGCCAATGCTTTTATATCATTATTTATCTTCATCACGCCACAGGTAATTTCCCTCCCTTCTATAAATTTTTCAATTAATACCTGGCGATCATGCTTAAAAGCTGTTTGTAGAGCCTTTGATAATTCTTCCTTTTTGTTAACTTTCGACATGCCCACACTTGACCCTGAGTTACAAGGTTTAACAAAACACGGAAGCCCGACTATCTCTAAAATAGCATTCTCATCCGTTTGCTCTCCTTTAAATAAACATACGGAAGGCGCGGTCTTTATTCCATAAGAAGCCACTACGCGGTTACAAAAGTTCTTATTAAATGTCAGGGAAGAAACAGCGGAATCACATCCCGTATAAGGGATATTTAACATATCAAAATATCCTTGCAATTTCCCATTTTCTCCGGGATCGCCATGGATGGCAATAAAAACACAATCAAAAAAGATTTTATCTTCACCAATTGTTAAGGTGAAATCATCTTTATTAACATTATAAGCAGTATTATTTGCACCTGTGAATGTCCAGTCACCTCCCCGCAAATGAATTAAAAAAACCTGATATAAACTTTTATCCAGACTTTCTGCAATATTCTGACCACTTTTAAGTGATATTCCATATTCGCCTGAATTTCCACCTGTGACAACAGCAATGTTTTTCTTCATGACAGTAATATTTATTTTCCTTGTTTATGAATTGAATTTTTTAAATACAAATATATCATTTATTCTTCATTTCCTGTTACCAGTTTTGTTTTGATTGCCCAATTCAATCCTAATGCCAGATTCATCCCATTATGCAATATGGTGCTGTTTGTATAATATTCCGAGTTTGTAATTGAAGTAAAACTATGTTGATAAGAAAATGATAGTTTTATCCTGAACCTGTCTGTGAATTTATACCCTCCTCCTAATTCCACAAGCCCTGCGACATCCGGATTCCGGACCTTACTTGTTATATCTATTGTTTGCTGCCCTGTATTTTCCCCGTCGGAATTAATAGCAGGTATTATCGTTTGGGCATCCAGCAGTACTGCAGGAACCAATCCAAGCTTGACAAATCCAAAGAATTTATTACCAAAAGTATATCCTATTTTTATAGGGACAGATAAATAATTATAATTATCTTCAACTGTCATCTCCTCTCCTGTAGGGTTTCCGGCTTCATCGGTTACGGGGGTTTTTACGGTAAAGCCACGCAAATTATAAATCATTCCGGTTTCAATAGAAAGGCTTTTGTTGAAAAAATATTCATATGTTAGCCCTCCGGAAAAACTTGTTTTATAATTCGTTTTATCCGCAAAATTCCGGGAAGTAACATTCGACCAGTATACACCTGCATCTATTCCGACAAAATGATTCTGGGCATTAGCGCCAAGAACCAGCAACATTAAAACGGTTATCACTGTTTGTTTCATCTTATATAAATTTAAATCATTCAAAATCCTTTTATTTAAACACGAACATGTAAATTTCATTCATTTTCTCGCTTTTTATCAGTCTTAAAAGAAAGAACAGAGCCTTATTATTATATTTTTCAGCTATCGCAAGATTTCTTTCCCAAATAATAAAAAGTATTTGATTGATTGAATTTCAATAATAACTGAAATGATATCATCTATATTGTAGAAATTTATTTTTTAGAGTTATGGTTTTTCCTTTTTATGTGTAATATTACAAAAAATGTGCAACAATATAAATCTTCTACTGTAAAGTTATTGATATGGAAAATAATTTTTATCAATGGGTTGGCATATCTAAATAATTATTGAAATAAAGCTTCCATACCGTATTTTTCTATTGTCAAAATATGTTCTGAGTTTGACAAAAAATGAGTATATTTGCACATCAAAAACAGATACTTGAAATTCATGGATATCAAAAAGTTTTATAAAAACCATAAGGTCTTATCTTCTTTAATTATTATGTTGCTTATAAGCATTATAATAATATTAATTGCAAGCTGGATGACCCGCTATATAACTTTCCACGGGAAAGAGTATGATCTTCCTGACTTTGTGGGCTTGGATGCAGAGCAATTGGAGAAGTTTGAAAAGGAAGAAAATACCTATGGCTATACGCTTATAATTAATGATTCTGTTTTTGTTCCCGACAAAAAAGGGGGAACGGTTCTTTCTCAAGACCCTGCTCCGGGAAGCAAAGTAAAGAAAGGAAGAAAAGTATATCTTTCTATTGTTGCGTTATCTATGCCGAATGTAGAAATGCCGAATCTTGTAGACTTATCGCTCAGGCAAGCAGAAAACATGTTACATTCGAACGACCTGAAACTTGGTCAAGTCATTTATAAAGCAAGTAAATATCCTAATGCGGTACTGGAGCAACGTTATAAAGGTAGGATTGTAGATGCGGGAACTCTTGTTCCTTATCAATCGAAAATTACACTTATTGTAGGAAAAGAACCTCTTTCCGGCGAAGAACTGGAAGTAGAAAACGCAGAGTAGTTACACACAAATTGATAAGGACGTGAGCAAAAATAAATTAGCAAAGTTTGCTGAGAATAAGACTTTTCCAAACTTCTTCGAACCGGATTACGAAACAATCAAAGAAAACGATTTCCCCCTGAAAGGAAACTGGAAGAAAGATTTCTTCAACAACAACAATCCTATTATTTTAGAGTTGGGCTGTGGCAGAGGAGAATATACCACGGGATTAGCAGCAAGATATCCTGATATAAATTTTATTGGTATTGATAGAAAAGGAGCAAGGATGTGGAAGGGTTGTAAGGCTTCTATTGAACAGGAAATGAAAAACGTGGCTTTTATACGTACACAGATAAACCATATTATTCATTATTTTGATAAAAACGAAGTTAGTGAGATCTGGATTACATTTCCTGATCCGCAGCCGAAACGTTCTAAGGTAAATAAAAGGTTAACGTCTACTCTGTTTCTGGACTTTTATAAAGAAATACTAGAGCCTAATGGTATCATTCATTTAAAAACGGATAGTGAATCGTTATTTGAATATACATTGGATGTAATCAAGGATCTAAAGTATAAAATAATTGAAAAGGAAACAGATATTCACTCTTCGGGACAAATAAGCGAAGATTTACTTATTGAAACATATTACGAAAAAAAGTGGAAAGAACAAGGTTCCAAGATTTATTATATTAAATTTCAGTTAAATTAAACTTTGCCTTGTGATTTGGTATAAACTTTGTTCGAACAATCTATAAAATTGGAAATATAATAATTAAATATAAAAATATACAATATGGCAAGAGAAATTAAATTTAATTTGCTGTACCGTGACATGTGGCAGTCTTCAGGGAAATATGTGCCGCGTGTTGATCAATTGGTTCAAATCGCTCCGGTTATTGTTGACATGGGATGTTTTGCCCGTGTAGAAACAAATGGGGGAGCATTCGAACAGGTAAATCTATTATATGGAGAAAATCCAAATAATGCGGTTCGTCAATGGGTAGCACCATTTAACAAGGCAGGAATACAAACACAGATGCTGGAACGTTCTTTAAACGGATTACGTATGAATCCTGTTCCTGCTGATGTTCGCCGGTTGATGCCCAAAGTAAAAAAAGCACAGGGCGTTGATATCATGCGCTATTTTTGCGGATTAAATGATCATAGAAACTTAAAACTATCGGCTATCTCTGCTAAAGAGGCAGGAATGATCTCGCAAGGTTCACTCAGTATTACTCATTCCAAGATACATACAGTAGATTATTACATGGGCGTAGTGGACAAGCTTGTAGAATATGGAGCTGATGAGATTTGTTTAAAGGATATGGCAGGTGTTGGTCGTCCGCACTCTTTAGGATTACTTGTAAAAGCAATCAAGACAAAGTATCCGCACATTGTTGTTGAATATCATGGACACTCAGGGCCGGGATTCTCAGTGGCCTCTATGTTGGAAGTGGCAGAAGCGGGTGCAGAATACATCGATGTTGCTATGGAGCCTCTATCCTGGGGAATGGTTCATCCGGATATAATCACTATTCAAGCGATGTTAAAAGATGCAGGATTCCTGGTTCCTGATATTAACATGAAAGCATATATGGAAGCCCGTCATCTAACACAAACTTTTATCGATGACTTCTTGGGGGATTTTATAGATCCCCGTAACAAGATCATGACTTCTTTATTGGTTGGCTGCGGTTTACCCGGTGGAATGATGGGCTCTATGATGGCAGATCTGAAAGGAATGCATGGAGCAATCAACAGCGCATTACGTCAGCATAATAAACCGGAAGTAACACTGGAAGACTTATTGGTACAATTATTCCAGGAGGTGGAATATGTTTGGCCGATGCTTGGATATCCACCATTGGTAACACCTTACAGTCAATATGTAAAGAACATTGCATTGATGAATATCTTTTCAATGGCAAAAGGAGAACCGCGGTTTACAATGATCGATAAAGACAGTTGGAATATGATCTTGGGCAAAATGGGTAAATTGCCCGGTGAGCTCGCTCCTGAAATTGTTGAATTGGCTAAGAAAAACAATATGGAATTCTATACCGGTGTTCCTCAGGATGCATATCCTGATCAATTGGATGTATACCGGAAAGAAATGGCAGAAAACGGCTGGGATGTGGGACAAGACGAAGAAGAACTTTTTGAATTAGCCATGCATGACAGACAATATCGTGATTATAAATCCGGTATCGCTAAAAAAAGATTCGAAGAAGAGTTGACAAAAGTTCGTGCAGAAAAAGCCGCCAGTTGCGGTCCTGTTTCTATCCCTAAAGAACAACAAGATGGAAAAGTATTAGCATATATCAGTGAGAAATATCCTAATGCAAAACCAATTGTTGCCCCATCTACCGGAATCCTTTTGTGGGAAGTGGATTTTGAAAACAAATCCGTTCCCCCGTCTCCGGGAACAATATACAAGGAGAAAGATATTGTTGGGTATATAGAAGCCTATTATGGAAACGATGATATTGTAAGTCCATATAATGGTAAATTAATTGATACTGCAGTTAAACAAGGAGCAAAAGTCCAAAAAGGAGAAATACTCGGATGGATAGAATAATCTTTTGTTATCCATAATTAAAAATAAAATCTTGTTCGGTCGAGGAGAGAATCCTTGGCCGAATTTTTTATAAACACATACCAACATATGGAATTTGAAATTGCAGAAAGTCAAATAGTATTGGATAAAGAATCCCGGTATAAGGAAATGCTACCTATAATATGTGCCGTAACCGAAAATGAAAAGAACCAAATCTCAAACCTTGCCAATATAACGGCAATTATCAAAGAGTTTTTCCATTTTTTATGGATAGGATTCTATTTAGTGGAAAAGGATGAACTGGTATTAGGCCCTTTTCAAGGCCCGCCTGCTTGTACCCGTATATCCTATGGAAAGGGAGTATGCGGTACGGCTTGGAAAGAACAAAAAACAATTATTGTTGCTGATGTGGAACAATTTCCGGGACATATTTCCTGTAGTTCCAAATCGAAATCGGAAATTGTAATCCCTGTATTTGAAAACAATACTATTACAATGGTTTTGGACATAGATAGCGACAGCTTAAATGCATTTGATGAAATAGACCGATGTTATTTGGAAAAGATTTTTGAGAAGTAAGATTATTCCGTAGACTTTGTTCCGGCACGCAGATGACACGGATTAGATAGGTCTTCGCAGATTTTTTCTTGGATCTTGAGCCGAGCTTGCGAGCTCAACGAAGCTAATTTTGAAGCTTGAATTCATTTTTAACTATTTACTTATTCACTTATTCCCTTCATTGTTTTCCACTACCTTAAAATAAGATTTAGCTAAAAAATGAGATCGGGTATCATATTCATTGTGTAGGTAATACTATCCCAATAAAAAATGGTATTTTTGCGTTTACTAAAAACTAACATAGATAATCCAAGATGAAAATATTGCTTTTAGGTTCGGGTGGTAGGGAACATGCATTAGCATGGAAGATGAAACAAAGTCCACTATGTGAAATGTTATATATTGCTCCCGGAAACGCAGGAACCGCAGAATGTGGAATTAATGTCCCTTTATCAGATAGTGATATGGGAGGTATTAAAGAATTTATCATTGAAAAAGGAATAGATGTTTTAGTGGTCGGACCTGAACAACCGTTGGTTATGGGTATATACGACTTCCTTAAAGAAAGTTCGGTAAACAAAGATCTCATTATTATTGGTCCTTCTAAAGAAGGTTCGAAGCTAGAAGGAAGCAAAGATTTCGCAAAGGAATTCATGAAAAAATACAATATACCGACAGCCGAATACCAAACCTTCACTACGGAAACATTAGAAGACGGAATTGCCTTTCTGAAAAATTTAATTCCACCATATGTATTAAAAGCAGACGGATTAGCGGCCGGCAAAGGCGTTGTAATATGTAATGATTTGAAAGAAGCCGAAGCCGAATTGCAATCAATGCTTACCGAAGGAAAATTTGGCAATGCAAGTAAGAAAGTTGTTATTGAGCAGTTTCTACGAGGAATTGAATTATCTGTTTTTGTATTAACAGATGGAAAATCCTATAAGATCCTTCCTTCCGCGAAAGATTATAAACGAATAGGGGAGGGTGATACAGGGTTGAATACCGGAGGCATGGGCTCCATTTCTCCTGTTCCTTTTGCCGATGAAACGTTTATGAACAAAGTGGAACAACGGATTATTATTCCGACAATAGAAGGAATACAAAAAGAAAATATGGAATACAAAGGGTTTATTTTCATTGGGCTAATGAATGTGTCCGGTGATCCTTATGTAATAGAATATAACGTGCGGCTGGGTGATCCTGAAACAGAATCAATCATACCAAGAATAAAAACCGACTTGGTAGAACTGTTTATTGCCGTTGGAAAACAAACTTTGAATTCGAAGCAAATCAGTATCACTCCCGAAAGTGTTGCAACTATTATGCTGGTTTCGGGAGGATATCCGGAAGATTACGAAAAAGGAAAAGTAATCTCTAACACAGACGCAATAGAAGGCAGCGTTGTATTTCATGCCGGGACGAAACGCAATGATAACGGCGACTTGATAACAGCCGGAGGTAGGGTATTAGCAATTACATCCTTTGGAAAGGATATCAGTTCCGCGCTGGAATTATCCAATCGGAATGCAGAAAAAATAACATTCGACAAAAAACAATATCGACGAGATATAGGAAAAGATCTAATTTCATGGAGATAAAAAAAGGGATATGCGTTATTATCATTTGCATTTTAATAAATGCCGGATATGCACAACGATTTAAAGGTGGTGCCCAAATCGGATTATTAGCAACACAAGTAGATGGAGATGAGTTCGGGGGATACAAAAAACCGGGATTATTTCTCGGTGCATTTGCTAACGTTCCTTTTCTTGAAGGAAAGATAAAGTTACAGTTAGAAATAGACTATGCCCAAAAAGGAAGCAGAAGCCCGTCTTCAAGTTCATATCGATACCGGATTGTACTTCATCAAATTGAAGTTCCCGTTCTTTTCGGATGGAATTTCTGGAAAGGGTTTATTTTAGAATTAGGCCCTTCCTTTAATGTTATTGCAAGTGCAAAGGAGTATTACGATAATGAATTAGTGCCTCCTGATGCAGGCGGAAGCAAGTTCTATTTATTCGAGGTGGGCGGAATAGCAGGGATTAATTATTTGTTTAAAGAACATTATGGTGTGTCGTTCCGCATGAACTATTCTCTTTCTCCTATCGGGAAAAGCGCTATTCAACGGAGTGGACGTACACTTGAAAGATACATGTGGACAAATGCGATGCTGTTTAGCTTTTACTATCAGTTCTAAATATAATTTCATTTTACATGCTTGCATATGATATGGCAACGAATAATATTGATATTTTCCCTATTCTTTCTTCTTGATTTTACCGTTTCAGGGCAATATCAATTAATTATTCAGTATACGGACAACTCCATTGAAGCAGCGAAGATCATCAGGACAACAAGATTCAAAAAGCATTATAAAAAGGAGTCCGCTATCAAACGTGATTTACAAAAGCTCATTTCTCGCTTACATCAAGATGAATTTGGTTCCGCATCGCTGGATACCCTAATCAAAAAAGGTAATATTTATACTGCAGAGGTTTATATTGGAGATAAATTGACGATTTCTCAGATAGATATTGAAGGAATAGATACAGGGGAGGTTCAGTCGATGAAAATAAAGCCCCCCATTTCGAAACAAAAGTCATTTTCAATCAATGATGTTTTTTCATACAATGATAAAATAGCGAATAAGTTATGGAATATCGGTTATCCTTTTGCTACGACAAAGATAAGTGACCTTACGCAGAACGACAGTGGTTATACGGCAACAATCTCTGTAGAAAAGAACAACTTTATTGTTCTGGATAGCATTATTGTGGCAGGAAATCTTAAATTAGGGAAAAGTTTCCTCTATGGTTATTTAGGATTGAAACGACGGAAACCCTATAATGAATCTGCCATGCAACAAGTCCCGTCTCGTATGCAGGAACTTGCATTTGCAGATGTTACCCAAAGTCCGGGAATCTCATTCAGTGATAAGGAAGCGGCATTATATATTTATGCCAACAAACGAAAAACGAATCAATTTGATGGATATCTGGGAGTGGTCCCCAATGATGAGGTCTCAGGAAAAGTGTTGCTGACGGGAAGCCTGACCTTAGACCTTAACAATGTACTTACGGTAGGGGAGAATCTGAAATTCAATTGGAAAAGGATACAGGTATTGTCACAGAATCTGGATATATATGCAGACTTTCCTTATCTTTTTTATTCTTCTTTCGGAATTGACGGGGCATTTTCATTGGAAAAAAAAGATACCTCTTACCTTAACCTGAACTTTTCGGCCGGAGCACGTTACTATTTACAACAAAAGAATTATTTGCGGGCGTATTATCAATATAAGAATGCACGTTTGATTAATAATACCTCTCTTGAATATTTAACCAGTTTGCCCGACAATATAGATTATAATTCTCATTTGTATGGATTAGAAATTGTTTATTCCAAATTAGACTATTTATTTAACCCGAGAAAGGGATACGCGTTTTCCTTCAGCAGTGCAGTTGGACAGCGGAATATTATCAAAAACAACAATATAGAAGATTCTCTATACAATGGGATCGATCTTTCTTCCATACAATTGCAACTGGTAGGGAAATTTGATTTTTATCTTCCCATAAAAAACAGGTGGGTCTGGTATGTCAGTCTGAAAGCAGGACGAATGCAGGCTTCTCAGCTTTTTGAAAATGAAGTGTTTCGCTTAGGCGGATTAAAAACCATACGTGGTTTTGATGAGCAATCCATTTATGCGTCAACATATGGAATAATAAATAATGAATTGCGATTTATTTTCAGCAAAAAGTCATATTTGCAGGTTTTCTTTGATTTTGCATGGTATGAGTGTAAATTAATCGGTTCTTATGTTTCCGATACTCCATTTGGATTTGGTGCCGGTATCTCTTTTGATACAAAGGCCGGCATGTTTGCCCTTAACTATGCCCTTGGCAGGCAATTGAATAATCCTATCCGTTTTAGTACGGGAAAAATCACTTTCGGCTATACTGCCTTATTTTAATTTCTCTGAAATACGAAAAGACTGTTTAAATATTGATGGAAAGGTTATTATAAGAAATATAATCCGAATATGCATAACCCCAGGCGAAGTGCGGGGCAGTTTCCCTAAGCTTACATATTATGAGTTTAAGGAGACACGCTATTGTTGCCCGGGATGACACATCGCTGCCACCTGCAACAACACATCGTTGCCGCCTTGGGCAACGCACCCTCTCCTCAGTTTTAACATCTTAACTTAAAGGTTATTCTTTGTGAAGTTCACATATAGGCATCTGAGAGATGCATGCCAAACTCAGGGTTTTATTGGTATCTCGAAACCTTTCCATTTATATTCTATCTTACGTTAAGACATGAATATTAAAATGATACAGAATATTTCATATAAACTTCCTTCACGGTTTTAAAAAATCATGTAATTTTGCATAAAAATAAAACGATGAAATACCTACAAATGAAGAATGCACTTTTATTAACTTTGATCTTTACGGCAATATTTGTAATTACAGGTTGTAAAAAAACGGATATAGCCAAATACACAGGAACTTATACCGGAACATTAACTTCTACTAACTTTATAAAAGAAGATGTTCAATTAACTTTTACCAGTGAAGAATCACATAAAGAAAGTCTTTTCCTCTATGGGATAGCTTTAACAAATACTTCGAAGGGACAATACAGTGCAAATGATGAAATAGTATTAAAAATTATTCATATCATCAATCAAGATATTACTGCTGATGTTATTTCAAATACATCTGCAGTTTTTGTTTTTGAAGAAGAGGAAGTAACCATGGATATGAAATATAACATTGCCGGAGTAACGAATACTGTTAATGTCCGGTATATCGGAAACAAATAATAGTTTAGTCATCATCCTTTTCGTTTATCCAATCCCCACATCAGCTTTTGGCGAATTGTGTTATAAAAACTTTGATTCTTTAACAATATTGTATTTATTGAAAAAGAAGCTTTTGTGATCATTATTGTTTTGTCAGCATCCACAATAGCAGACGAAGAATCAAGGGAGAGCAGAAACTGTTGGTTCCTGCTGCTTACCTTAATTTCTATTTCACTGTCGCAAGGGATTATAACGGGACGAACCGTCAACGAATGGGACGCGATAGGTGTGAGAACAAATACTTCTGCACTGGGTACAATAATAGGCCCTCCGCAACCCAAAGAATAAGCAGTAGAACCTGTTGGCGTGGCTATAATCAATCCGTCACACCAATATGTATTCATATATTCTTTATTAACGGTAACATCAATGGTGATCATACTGCCACATCCATATACCCGTTGGATACAAATATCATTCAAAGCATAATTTTCCCCGGCAATCAGGTCGGAATGAAGGTGTAATAATATTCTTTTCTCAACAGTATACTCTTTGTTTTTAAGTAATATAAATGCCTCCTCTGCATTTTCTATGTTGACATTTGATAAAAATCCCAAACGGCCCGTATTGATGCCCAGTACCGGCAAGCCGGAAGACTTTACGATGGAAAGAGAATCCAAAAAAGTTCCATCTCCCCCTATGCTAATTAAAAAATCAGCTCCTCCATCTATTTCATCTGCTTGACTTATAATACGAACAGGCTCCGGAAAAAGTATTTCATTTGAAATTGCATGATACGTTTCTTGTGATATATAGACTTCCGAACTATATTTATACAACAAATCAACAACCTGTTGAATCTTTTCCGTATTTGATTCTAATGTTTTCTTCCCAAAAAGAATTGTTTTCATTCAGAGTCATCTTTGGTTTCCACTTTGAGCAAGATATTTTGTTCTACTTGATTTTCACCGCTTGTAGTAAAATTTTCAGATAGCCCCAAATATGTAATACTATCCTTTTCTAATCTTCCACTTAATATCCAGGAACCTTTTGTTGTATTATCAAACAAAAACTCACCATTTGCATCGGCCACTACCGCAACCATCGGAGTAAGGCTATTATCACTCTCCATTATCATTTTTGAAACAACTGCACCGGCAGCAGGATAAGTTATATTATCATTTACATCGGTATAGAATACTTTTCCTGTAATTTTACTATTGTATTTATCACAGGCACTTAAAACAAATATACTTATTAATAACAGCCAAAATACAGGCAATTTCCAATCTCTCATATAACTAATATTTTTACAAAAATACAAAAGTTTTTATACCTAAAATAAAAGCCTCTTCAAAAACTTATGTATTTTTGTATCATTCCTTATATTTAAAACATGAAGACACATTTGCACTTTTATTGTTTATCGTCAACCAACACCTATTTAAAAGACCTGGTAAGCAAGCACCCTGCGCATCAATTACAAGAATTTCTCCCTCCTTTTTTCGCTGTTACGGCTGATATGCAAGAAGAAGGACGGGGGCGGCAAAATAAAAAATGGGAAAGCGAACCGGGGAAAAACCTGTTAGTAAGCCTTCTATTATATCCGGATATGCCTCCATCCAAACAATTTGCTGTTTGCCAATACGTTTCAATAGCCATTGCGGATCTTTTGACAAACACATTTTCTATCCCTGATGTTTACATTAAATGGCCTAACGATATATACATCGGACATAAAAAGATAGTAGGTATTCTTATCGAACATTTTATACGGGGAGAATCTATAAATTACAGTATCGCAGGAATCGGAATGAATATCAATCAAACTATTTTTCCTACTTTTCTGCCGAATATAACATCTCTTTCTTTGGAAACAGGACAAGAATATGACCCTATTGCCTGCATGAAAGAACTTATTAAGCAAATGAAACAAACAGAAAAGCTATCCGAAAGCTGCCTGAAAACTCGTTATGAAGACTATTTATATAAAAAGGGGGAGTTTTCCGACTTTATCGTACCTGCGGTTTCCAATAATCCCGTATCCTTAAACATAACAGGAGTTAGTGAAACAGGATTATTGCAATTGCTGGATGAAAACAACATATTGCATTGCTATGCTTTTAATGAAATCATCTATTGTCCTGCGATAGGAAATCTTAACTCCGAAAAATAACGCTCATGTAAATAACATACAGATTATGACAGAGTACGCCATCCCCCCTCATTTCCGAAGAAATATATTAATGCGAATATGCGGTATAATAATTACAGAAGTCACAAAAATAATTAAGAATTAATAATTGAAAATTCAAGATTCTGCGGAAAATCTGCGAGTTCTGCGGGAAAAATAAAAACATAACAAGCGGGAAGGATAAAGCCGATAAAGCCGATAAAGCCGATAAAGCCGATAAAGCCGATAAAATTAACAACTAACCATTAATCATTAACCATTATATTCCATCTCTTCTTCTCCCGCAGCCTTTATTCCCTGGCGTTGTGCAAGAATAGTATCATAACTTTCCAATATGACATTCAGCCGGGAGGCAAATCCAATATAATTGCTTTCGCCCTCTATCAGCATCAGAGCCTCCAGCCGTTCGATAATCTGACGGAATACCTGGTCGATTTCCAGGCGGACTTCTTTTACCTTGACTTCCGTTTTGGCAACTTCTTCTTCATGCCTTTGCTTTACCAATGACTGATAGGCATCGTTATCCTGCTGGAGCTTGTCTTTCCAATCTTCCAGCCTTACCCTGAGCATATCTTCATTAAAATTTCCATCCAACTCCTGCAAGAGGTTGTAAATAGCTGAATTTTCTTCCTGCAAGGGCAGATTGGGAATATATCCATAAGAATCGAATAATATTTGCAACCGTTTGGCAGAAGCTACTATTTCGGAATCAAAATGACGAAGGGCAGCTTTGTTCGCATATATCATTCCACGGAATGCGCTATCGCGTTGCCGGTCGGCTTCCATG
>JAVBLM010000040.1:0-24844 GCA_031553535.1 Bacteroidales bacterium
CTGTGAGTGTTTAATGATAAGAAATCAAACAGTAGGAAAATGACAGTAAGCATAGATTAATATCGTCATTGCGGGCTCGACCCGCAATCCCTCCCCTCTCAAAAGGAAGGGGATGCTGAAACAAGTTCAGCATGACGGTAACCGGTTTGTTTAGAGCGAGGTGTGATCTCTGCCACTGATAGTCTGTGTCAGCATTCCCATTTTTGATGACGCTATTCACCAATATAGGGCCGTCTTCTTTGCGAGGAGAAACGACAAAGCGCCCGAAGGCGAAGCTAGTGAGGGGATCGTATCAAAACGAAATAATCCGGAATTACCACTTTCGTGATTTGTAATTCATAATTCGTACTTGAATACGTTGGTTCTTTGTACCCGGAACAAGGATCGAACTTGCACAACCGTTCGGTTACTACACCCTGAATGTAGCGCGTCTACCAATTCCGCCATCCGGGCAAAATGGAATACAAAAGTATATAAAAAACAAGTATGAAATGTATCAAGGAAAAAAATATTATGGCTGCAAGCACCGCAAATAAAGCTGTATTGTATTGTGCAGCCCATAGTAAAGTGCATCACAAATCAGCGCATGCCCGATAGAAACCTCTGATAATTGCGGAATTGTTTTCTGAAAATACCGTAAATTCGCTAAACTTAGATCATGTCCCGCATTAACCTCCAGCCCTACTTCTACCGCCCTTCTTGCCGCCGCAACATAAGGCGCTATTGCTTTTGCCGGGTTCATTTCGTATTGATTCGCGTAATTCTCCGTATATAGCTCTACCCTTCTGCATTTGCATTTAACCGCATTTTCAATCATCTCCACATCCGGATCGACAAAAATGGAGGTTCGTATTCCGGCAGCATTGAATACGCCAGCCACTTCCTGCAAAAAAGAGGCATGCCTGACTGTATCCCATCCTGCATTGGAAGTAATCGCATCGGGAGGATCGGGAACCAGCGTAACCTGTGTTGGTTTTACAGATAATACCAAATCAATAAATTGTTTCGACGGATATCCTTCTATATTAAATTCTGTGGTTACAACTTTAGCCAAGTCCACCACATCCCTGTAGCGGATATGCCGTTCATCCGGGCGGGGATGTACGGTTATGCCTTGTGCCCCGAACTTTTCACAATCCCTGGCCACAGCTACCACATCCGGCAAGTTATGTCCTCTGGCATTACGAAGGGTCGCTATTTTATTGATATTTACACTTAACTTACAGCTCATATCCCGGTCTTTTTCTTCAGAATCTTAGTAATTATCTTGTATGTTAACACAGCCGCCAGTACATCGGAGGATTTATCCGAAGGATTCGGACAAAGCTCCACCACATCAAACCCTACAATGTTCTTTTGCCTGTTGACTTCCGATACAAAACCCAATACCTGCCACCATGACAATCCTCCCGGTAACGGAGTACCCGTAGAAGGCACAACAGACGGGTCGAAACAATCCAGGTCTATCGTCAGATATACATGCTCCCCAAGCCTGTTTATTGCATCCTGGATCCAAGTAGTTGAATGATGGATATTATGTGCATAAAACATATTTTTCTCCTCTATATTGCTTTTTTCTTCGATACAAACACTGCGGATACCCACTTGGACGATAGTCGCCGATTCCTGTGCCCGGCGCATCACACAAGCATGATTGTATGCAGAGCCATGATACTCTTCCCTCAGGTCGGCATGTGCATCCAGTTGCAGAACCGTCAAATCCGGATACTTTTCAGCGAAAGCCCGGATCGAACCACAGCTAACAGAATGCTCTCCTCCGAGTAATCCCACTAATTTATTATCTTTTAAGTATGATTTTACCCGATGATAAACCGCTTCCGTCATCTGTTCGGGAGAAGACAGCTCATTAACGGGAGCAGCCGTATGTATTCCCTGAAAGTATATCTCTATATCTTCTTCTACATCATATAATTCTATGCTATCGGAGGCATCTATAATGGCTTGGGGGCCTTTATCGGCGCCCTTGACAAAAGTACTTGTCCCATCATAAGGAACAGGCAATAATACAACACTTGCATTTTCATACAAAGAAAATTCAAGCGGCATATCCAAGAAATAATCCATTAATTATATATCTGATAAATTCTGTTTGAGTTGTTGAGATTTGTGCTCATAACCCGGCTTACCCAGTATGGTAAACATATTCTCTTTATATGCTTCCACACCCGGTTGATTAAAAGGATTGACACCCAACATATATGCACTTACAGCACACGCATATTCGAAGAAATACATTAATGCACCTATGTTTTTTTCATCCAACATGTCAATTGTAATTTCCAGAATAGGGACATCTCCCTGATAATGTGCCAACATGGTTGCTTCTTCCGCTGCTTTATTGATTTCGGATATTCTCTTGTTTGCCAGAAAATTGAGTTTATCATCATTGTTTTCCTCAAAAGGGACGATACATTTCTTTTTGGAAGAAGAAACCGAAAGAAAAGTCTCAAACATAAGCCGTTGTCCTTCCTGCATGTATTGACCTAATGAATGTAAGTCGGTAGTAAATACCATTCCTGCCGGAAATAGCCCTTTCCCGTCCTTACCTTCACTTTCTCCGAATAACTGCTTCCACCATTCTACCAGATAACGCAATTTCGGTTCAAAAACAGATAAAACTTCTATATCCATCCCCTTAGAGAGGCAATAATTCCGGCATATAGCATAACGGGAAGCAATATTATGTTCCGAATTAAAGAGTTGCTGCTGCATTGCTTTTGCTCCGGCTATAAAAGCGCGTATATCAAATCCGGCAACGGCGACAGGAAGTAATCCTACCGGAGTAAGCACGGAAAAACGGCCGCCTACATCATCCGGTATCTCATAACTTACATAACCCTCCTTCTGCGCTGTTTCTTTCAGTACTCCTTTGCGCGCATCCGTAATGCAAACAATCCTGTTTTTAGCTCCGGGCTTACCGTATTTTTTCTCACAGTGTCGCTTTAACAAACGGAAGGCAACGGCAGGTTCGGTTGTTGTCCCTGATTTTGATATAACGATAATGGAATAATCAACCTTAGTTAAATATTCCAGTAAACCGGCATAATAATCTTCCGAAAGATGATGGCCCGCATAAATAATATTCGGTTTTTTATCCGAAAAATCATCACTTAAGGCGGTAATCACCGCTTTTGCCCCAAGATAAGATCCACCTATCCCAACCACAACAACACACTCAGAAATATCCCGCAAATAATTAGCGGTACGCATAATATCCTGTTGCAACAGATCGGAAACAGTGGAGGGTAAATCCATCCAACCTAAATAATCGTTTCCATCCCCTGCTCTATCCTGTAATAACCGGACAGCCTTCACCATTTCTTTTTCCTTTGCGGAAAAAGCTTCTTTATATGTATCCTGATTAAGTTTGAGTGTGATCATAATCTTATAATGTTAAAATGTAATTAATACTTTTGTAACAGTGTTAGATTATAATTTGTTTATTTTATACCTAATTTTTTCTTTACCAACTCCATAATGTTATCAGTTTCATCACTATATAACAAAACGCCTAAAGCGGAGTCAAATACATATGAATAGCCGTGTTCTTTAGCCACATCTGCAATAGCTACTTTGGCCTTATCAACAAGGGGTTTTAATAATGCTTCCTGTTTAGACTGTAATTCAGCTTGTGCTTGCTCTTCAAATGCACGGATACGCGTTTCCAGATCTTGCAGCTCTTTTAATTTTATTTGCTGTAAGCTTTGCGACATCGTTGCCTGGTTATTTTGAAAATCAGCTGTTTTCTTTTCATACTCACCATACATAGCCTTCATTTCATCTTCCAATTGCTTAGCATAATCCTGAATTGCCTTCTGGGCAGTATCTATACCGGGCATCAGTAGCATTAAATCATTCGAATTTACATGAGCAAACTTGCTTTTAGTTTGTGCTGACAGGTTAAAACCAAGAAAAACAACCATTAATAAAGTTACAAAAACGGATACTCTTTTCATTACTAGTTAGATATTTAATTTTATTATTTTAAAGGTGCAAAATTACATTTTATTTGTATGCTAATAAACGTAATAACAATAAAAAACGTACATTTTTTATCTAAAAAAACAAATCACTATCACAATATAATGAAATGCAATTGTTTATCACATATATAAAATAGTAATTATATACAAATGAAAATAAAGACTTTAGAGATTATCGATAAAAAAACTGTCCTTATACTCTATTTTTAGTATTTTTGCTGCAAATAAATATCTTCATATAATCACAAATCAGGAAGCCAAATGAATACCATTTTAATTGTCGTTTTTTTAGTAATCTTTATTGCTACTGCTGCTATTACTTTATGTGCATTACCTGGATGGATTAAAATTCCCGATAATTATTTAAAGATACTTTTTTCTTCTCTTCTGCTGGAGGTTATCGCCTGCATTATCTTACTTTTCAGGATGCTTGTATTTGGGGATGATGTTCCGCATAAATGTGAAAACTCGTTGAGTAACAAAGATCCTAATTGGGTTATTCTTAATTCTGAGGGACAAATATCCCAACTTTGCATTAACGATACGGTGTATATGGGAATGACGGTAGAAGAATTCTCTAAAAAAGCTCGCTCTTTGGCTGTTTATAACCTGGTAAAGGAAGAAAGTAAAGATGGTTCCAAATCTGAATATCTCATTAAAAACGATTCTGCAATTTGTTTAGGTAAAATAAACCTCAATAGCATGAAAGCATTGAACCTGTTTGATGAAATAAACCTGAAAGAAAACACATTCCAACGGTTAACTTTCGATAAGGCAAGCGGGCAATGGGCATTAAAACAAGGGGAAGAAAACCTACCTGAAGATTGGAGCCTAAAGATTACTGTTGATAATTCCGGGTATTGTATATCCGATTCCGGTATAAACTATTATAATAATTGTACCAAGAATGCAAACAGTTTCAACAAAAACAATCGAAAGTTACATTCATTTAAGGGAAGCGATAATGCATTCTATTTTGTTCGTATAAGCGATGCTGACAATTCCAGTACGGATAAAA
Source organism: Bacteroidales bacterium (assembly GCA_031553535.1). GTDB lineage: Bacteria > Bacteroidota > Bacteroidia > Bacteroidales > WCHB1-69 > JAIROC01. Next base: position 5,023 of record JAVBLM010000040.1, read on the forward strand.
TACATTTTGTCACTTTTATTATTATCCGTATTGAAATAGAATCAAATTTAAACAAGTAGGTTTTGGTTAAAAATGATTACCTTAAAATCAGCAAAAAGCTTATAACTTATGAGATTGTAATAAAATGAAAACCAGATTGGTTTGCCTATCCGGTTTATCTTGCAGAGCCTGAACTTATAAAACGGACGGGGTAAATCCATCATCCGGGCATCAGTGTTCGCTTTTCAATAAAATCATAAGCAAAGGGAGTATAAATCAATAATTCATATCTCAATCAAATTAAAATCAAGATTCTTATCACTGAATAATTCCAGCATGCGGTCTTTATGTGTATCCGTTATAAAAACCTGCCCGTAATCATTCGAAATAACCAATGATATTAATTGATTTACCCTGTTCATATCCAATTTATCAAAGACATCATCAAGCAATAGCAGCGGTTTTTGTTTTTTTAGTTGTTTTATATATTCGTATTGGGCTAATTTGAGTACAATGAGAAATGATTTTTGTTGTCCCTGGGAACAGAATTTCTTTACCGGATAGGTATTCATCGTAAACAAGAAATCATCCTTATGTATCCCGATTGTCGAATATTGTGCTAGGTAATCCCTTTGTTGTGCGGCCTTCAATAATGTTTCAAAGTCACCTTCCTGTAATTGTGACTTATAATCGATCGACACGCTCTCATTAGGGGAAATAAGCATAAATAATTGATTGAAGACAGGTGAAAAATCCTCAAGGAATTGTCTCCTGGTTTGAAATATCTTTGTTCCCAAATCAATCATTCTATCTGTCCAAATCCCCATTTCCTGTTCATTGAAAGATTGTCTTTCATTAAAATATTTCAACAAAGCATTCCGGTGAGAAACCACTTTGTTATAATTAATCAGGTTATCAAGGTATATTTTATCAAACTGGGAGATTGCACTATCGAAATACCGGCGTCTAACATCGGAATTGCCGTTAATATAATCCGTATCGTAAGGCGATATCATAACGGAAGGATAATTACCGATATGTTCGGATAACCGTTCACATTCCTTTTGATTCACTTTCATTATTTTGCGTTTCTCCCGCTGTTGAAGGCAACTTATTTTTGTTATTCCTTCAATGCTTTCCAGTATAAAATCACCATGAATTGCAAAGAAATCTTCCCCATGACGGATACTCAACTGATCGGCATGATTAAAATAACCCTTTGTCATCGAAAGATAATGGATAGCATCCAGCAAATTGGTTTTTCCTATACCATTGAGGCCTGTAATACAGTTCACTTTGGGCGAAAAATGATACGTAATATCATTGTAGTTCTTAAAATTGACCAACTGTATCTTTTGAAGAAACATAAATTATTCTTTTATTAATTGCCGGAAACCATCCGTAGCGTAAGTCAATATACTATCCGATTTCTGATAAATAAAATAAGCTTCCGTATCTTTATGTTTTTTGAGGAATTCAAGTGATGCTTCCATTCCCATTACCATAAAGGCTGTAGCATAAGCATCTGCGAAAGTAGCAGTCGGATTTAATACCGTTACACTTAGCAAATCATGATCTACAGGATAACCCGATTGAGGGGATATGGTATGAGCATAACGAACCCCATTTTCTTCATAATATTTCCGGTAATTTCCCGATGTTACCAAAGACATATTATTCAATAAAACGCGTATCAATACCTGACGATCCTGTTCTTTTCCACTTGTAGGTTTCTCTATTCCGACCATCCACGGCTGTCCGTTTTTATCTCCTTTGGCAAGCACTTCACCACCTACATCTATCAGATAATTATTAATCTGCAATGAATCGAAAAATATTCCTATCTTATCCACAGAATACCCCTGTGCAATCGCATTAAAATCCAATTTAATACATGGGGTTTGCTTTACCAGCTTCCCGTCTTTTAACGATATCTTTTCAAAGCCGACACAAAACAATAAACTGTCTACTTTCTCCTGTGTCATAGCTTGTCGCATTTCAGGGCCAAATCCCCAAGCGTTAACCAATTGTCCTACCGTTATATCAAATGCCCCGTTAGTTTGCAGGCTTACTTCCCTGGAAAAAGCATATAGCTGTTCAAAGTCATCATTAAGAGATATACTATCTTCGTTACGATTAATCCGGGAAATAATAGAAGCCTCGTCATAGATAGACGCCGTTTTGTCAAAGTCCGCAAGCAGGCTGTCGATCTCTACCTGCAAATTTCGGTTTTGCGGGTCATAATATCGGATATTATAATAGGTTCCCTGTGCAAAACCCTCCAAATGAATTTGCTTTGCAGGTTGCTGACATCCTATAATAATAAATAACAATCCAATAATAACAAATAGTATATTTTTCATTACATGGATAATTTAGGATATATCCTTCTGGCTAAAAGATAAGCTGCCGGAATAGTTATTACAAGGACAATGAGAGGAACAAGTACAACATCTTTCCATTGCATTTCTACCGGATAAGCCGTAAGCAAATAAGATCCCTCGCCAAAAGTAATAAAGCCGAACTGTATTTGTAATAAACAAAAAACAAATCCGAGAAACAGTCCCACAACAACTCCTAAAACAGAAATCAACATGCCTTCGTAGATAAATATACGCCGCACTAAGTTGATATCAGCACCCATACTATATAAAATACCTACGGAGCGTTTCTTTTCAAGAATCAAAATCGCTATCATCCCAACCATATTAAAAGAAGCTATCAGCAGGATAAATGATAAAATGGCATAGGTAATCCATTTTTCCGATTGCATTACTTTAAATAACTCTTCTTCCTGTTGATAAGAATCTTTTACATAGAACTCCTCTCCTACTATTTTCTTAATTTCATTCTGAACATCTTTCACCTTTGCAGAAGAATTACAACGAATCTCCAGCGAAGTATAACCGGATTCATATCCCATTAATAAACGGGCAAACGATATGGGAAGAAAAACAAATTCCCTGTCATAATCGGTTTGTGAATAAAAAATACCCGACGGCGATATTACCTGTGAATTCAAAGCATCTATGGAAACAGCAGACGTACGTTTTTTTGTACGGTCAGGATAATATATTTTTAATGTATTACTCAACATTCCCGATACCGGACAATTTAAATGTGCTGCTACACCGGCCCCTAAGACAGCAAATGGGAATCCTCTGTTTTCCAATAAAAACTGCCCGTTATATACAATCGTATCCAGCCTGTTCATACGTATATAATCAGGATATACGCCTTTTATCTTTGCTATAAACTGGCGGTCATCATGAACGAAAACAGCAACATCCGATAACACCTCCGATATGTATTCCACACCATTCAAAGAAGTTATCTGTTTTAAATCAATGGCATTTTCAGGAATTATTTTTCCGTATTTAGGAGTAATCTCTATATTCGCACTAAACGAATTAAAAGATTGCTCTATGAAATTCTGGAGACCATTGAAAACCGACAAGACAATAAATAATATAGCTGTAGCTATTGCCACGCCTGCAAAAGAAACAATAGAAATAATATTTATAATATTATGCGATTTCTTTGCAAACAAATAACGTTTCGCAATAAATAAGCTTACGTTCACTTTTTTAATAAATTATCGATATTTTCAATATAATCCAACGTATTATCCATTTCAAAAACAAGTTCCGGAACCACACGTAATTGGTTTTTGATATGCTGACCGAGCTTGAAACGGATTTCTTTTTTGTTGGCTTCAATATTTCTTATAACTTGTGCTTTATCCCCCGTTGCAAATATGCTTATATATATACGTGCAAAAGAAAAATCTTTTGACACCTCAACCTGTGTGACCGTAACCAATGCCGAACCATATAAATTCTTCCCCTCTATCTGTAATATCGCAGCCAATTCCTTTTGCAGTAAACGAGCTACTTTTTGCTGCCTTGTTGATTCCATATGTCTAATATTTTTAAACAAAAAAAAACTTCTTACTCAAAAACAAACAGTTGAAGCAAAACACCTTGCTTTAAGTTTCTTTTTCAAAGATACAATTTTTAACAATAAGAAGTTACGCAAGTTAAATGAAGTTACAGGAAGTTATAAGAATAATGATTAATGATTATTTATAGGTTATTTGTGTTCCTTCATAATTTAAGAACAGATAAGTAAACGAATGAATGAGAAAATAAGTGATTTTACTTTTTAACTCTTAATTAATCTTTTGAAGTGTTATTTCGGTTGTAAAACCTTGGTAAGTCGTTTCCAATTTCATTGTATAATCATGAAGATAAATGGAATACATAATATTATCTAACGACAAAAAATCCCCTCGGTAGGCATATATTCCTTTATAAAGTTCCATGTCATATTCATCTTCCCATAAATAATAATAATCGCCATTTACTTTAAATGTGTAACTTTCATAATAACCTTCATTCATAGGATATTCCGAGTAAGTAACATAATTGTTATTTTCATCGTAATAGCTATATTGATATTTGTACACTTCCCATTTCCCGATAATATATTCTTCAGGATAATCGCTTGGATTATTATCATAACATCCGCTTAACGCCATAGGTATTAGTATAAAAATAAGAAACTTTATTTTTGACTTCATTATTAAGTGATTTATTATATATGTATATATAGATATATAAAAAATGTATACTTTTATTTTGCAAACAAAGATATCAAAAATCTTCATTTCTTTTTAATATATTTGTCTTGCAGACAATGATAAATAAAACATTAATAACGAAACGATAGAATGAAAATTCTTTGATTAATTTAAAGAAGCTTTAAGTTTTTCTTTTTCAATTTTTGTTCGATTATCCATTTGTTCTCTATTTTCAGAGTGACTTAAGTGAACAATATTCCCATTTTTTTCTATTCTAAATTCATCAATATACTTTTTTACTTCATAGCCATAAACATATTGCAAGAATGAAATTGTTTTTTTGTTTTTCTGCATATATAAAATAGCCACCTTATTATTCATGCGATCTCTGGAAAATACTCCGGCATCAGGAAAATCTTTCAATAAATCTCCTTGAGCTTCTTCCATTGATGAAAAATTTCCTAAAGCACTGGCAAGTCGTACATCTGTATTTGTATCCATCATGTGAGACGGAATAAGTGCCGAATAATGAGCAACAAGTTTTTTTGTGTTTTTGGGAAGAGACTCTATTAATTCCGTATCGATAAATAAATCATTGATGTTTCCTGAATCCAATATTGCATACATATATGTCCATATCATATATGGTTTATCATCTTCCATATTAGTGATGCCCTGCCCTTTAGTAGCAACAATTGCAGCTAAGAAGATTATTATTAAAAATTTGTTTTTATAGTTTTTTAATTTGTAGAACATAATGTTTTTTTTTGTCATTAAAATAGCATCGTTGACCTAGCAAAACAAGTGCCAAACTATGCTTGTTGGTAATTTATTTTTAAAATTCTTAGGTGATTTAATTTTAAAAAATAATTAAACTTTTGAACTATCTGTTTTTGTTTTTGGATTTTCTATTCACGAAAAAATAGAATTTTTCAATAAGGTATATTGCTTACATCTAAATAGAATACGAAATGATATTTTCTTTTATAATTCTTTTAAGATATTCAAGCACAGATTCTTTTTTCATTTTTTTATTTTCCTTTTGCTTTTTATTATTCTCTGTAAAAATTTTTGCAAAAGTAATAAATTTAATAATATAAAATAAAAAATGTTTTATTTTTTTATAACATATATTCTTTCAAATACATGATCATCATTTATTTTTGATTCTATCCCAATAAAGTATTCATTGTAAAGATAATAGGATATATTATCTCCTTTTTTTACCAAGTGGGGCTCCATTGATTTTTCCAGCTCGGTCATAATTCTATTTTTTTCTTCATAATCATACCAATCTATTGTAAGCATGGTATTTTTACTTTTTCCAATAGCTTGAAAACGTTTATTACGGTTTCCCTTACTATATACAACAAGCGATCCATATTCATGCTTTTTTTTATAATTACTTTGCTGCATGAATATTTCCCATTCTTCCACAGGTTGCTCTATAAGGTTTGTAATTAGTTCATTAGTTATTTTTACAAATGTATCTCCTTGTATTTCAATATAATTAACAGTCTGTCCTTTTACAACAATAACACCCAGCAGGATAATTGATCCCAAGAATATTTTTTTCATGTATTAATTTGTTTTTGTTCCTATTATTACATTTACTGCAAAAATACAATAAATTTCCTATTTTTAAATCTTAAAAGCAATAATACATTAATAATTAAATAATATAACGCAATCAGATTTTGCAATAAACATTTTTTCTTTTCTATTGTTCTACGTAAAAGTTCATTGTAATTAGCTATATTTAAACAATAAAATCAATTTATTTTTATAAATCAAATAATTAATTAATATTTGATAAAGTAATTATTTAATTCAAAATAGTTTTTAAAACATAAAGGTCTACATATGAGAAAAATATTCTTATTCTTATTCTTATTTTTATTATATTTACTTGTTTTTTATGGATGCTCTAAGAAAACCCGCGAAGAGGAATTTTTAATTGGAAAATGGGATGTTTTAGAGTATTCCGAAAAACAGCTTGACACGTCTACTAATGAAATGGTTGTAAATGATTATATTCCTCTTGAACATGGATATACTGAATATTTTGAATTCGAAAGAGATGGAACATTTAAATCTATAAAAAAAGAAGATCAAAACCCGGGAGATGTATATACCGGAAACTATACATATGCAAATAATTATTTATATATATCCAAATTCAATAAAAATTTCGAAATATATGGAGATTTGTTTAGCTTAACATTATATTACGTTAATGAAGATAATAGCTCATTATCTATTATTATAGAAAAAATAAGCAATTAAAAAGAAAATATATACTAAGCATTACATATATGAAAAAGCATATATTAATATCGATGGTAATAATTTTATTTGCCTGTATCAGTTGTAATGTAACACTTGTCTCAGGAACAGTGACATTTTCGATAGAAGATAGTGAAGATAAGGAAATAAACCTAATTATAGAATAATCTCCTCTATTGTTTATATGACAATAATTATTTATTGTTATCGTTAAAGTAATTAATTGTTTAATAAATTCAGGTATAATCCTATGAAAAAGTTATCTTTTATATTATTTTTATCCATAACAGTTGTTTTTGCTTGTTGCAGTAAAAATAAAAACACTATTAAAGGATGTGTTTATATGGGCAATTATACCGATACAATGGTTGCCAATTGCAATGTAGATTTGTATCAGGGAGACGTCCAAACAGCAGTATCACCCACAAAAACAGTTGTATCTGACAAATATGGGAATTATGAATTTACAGATGTCCGTGATGGACTTTGGTATCTATCTGTTTTATACCCAACAGATAGTTTATCGTATTGCGAAACCAGTGGAAAATTTAATTTATCAAAGAAAGAAACAAAAATTTTTGATTTCCATATAAAAGATTGTAATGATATTGATCCATACTAAATACACAAACAACATATTATATTCAAATCTTATGAAAAAAGCAGTATTCTTTTTTATCATAATAGCATCTTTTACTTTAACAAGCTGTGACACAAGAACAGATGAAAATACTATATATGGAAATGTATATTATGAAAATAATGAAGGAAAAGAAATTGTAGGAGCCTGTTCCCTAAAGATATATAAAGCGGAAGAAACCGCAATTAATCTGGTAACAGCCAAGCCGACATATACAACCACAGCAAATACAAAAGGATATTATGAATTCAAACGCAAGATTCCCGATGGTGCCTGGTGGTTGGTAACAAGTGTGAATTATATCGATACGACGGAACCAACAAGAATAAAAAGAACTTACCAGGAAATAGTGGATCTTTACGAACTATCGAAAAACACAAAAAAAGAAGTTGATATACACATAACAATTAAGTGATTATCATGTTTTTCTTATATACTCCTTATTTTATTTAAACTCTAAAAATGGTTTTGGCAAATAAGACAAAATGACCAGACAAAATAATTTATTAAAAAAGGTTGATTTCATATGTTTTTTATTTCCCGTTTCTTGTTAAAAAACAGACACTACCTTTTACTCAAACGATACTGTCTGTTTTGATAAACGATAAATATCTTTTTTAAGATTATTCCATTGTTTCTCTTTCAACTTTTTTATAATCCAATACTAGGAGCATGTTTTTCAGATCAGCTCCCTGATGAAAGATTGCTTTTGACTTTTTGATCATGAAAGAATAAAACAATGAGCATATATGAAAAGGACCTTCTAATTAATTACTATACTTATAGCAGTTATTCAAGTTGAATGTTTGCGATCTCCAACACCTTAAAGTAAAATTCAGCCTTTTCACTATTAAAAATAAAATCAATATAGCTATTGGTTTCTATATAAATTGATGTTATTTTTGTAAACATTTTAATCTTTAATTCGAATTATATAAAATAATTACTTATGAAGAAAATATTGTTTACCATTGTAATATGTATTACAGTTCATGTTTGTTTTGCACAAGAAACATGTTTGTTGCGCTTTCCTGCTATTTATAACGACCAAGTAGTATTTACCTATTCCGGTGATTTATATACGGCAAATAAATCGGATGGGATGGCGAGAAAGCTAACCAATGATCCCGGATTTGAAATGTTTGCCCGTTTTTCTCCTGATGGTTCACAAATTGCTTTCACCGGTCAATATGATGGAAATACGGAAGTATATTTAACAACATCTTCCGGCGGAGAACCAAAACGATTGACCTATACGGCTACCCTATCCCGTGATGATGTTTCCGATAGAATGGGACCCAATAACATTGTGATGACATGGACTCCGGATGGGAAAAACATTGTATATCGTTCTCGCAAGCAAACCTTTAATGATTTTAAAGGACAATTATTTTCCGTTACTACCGAAGGAGGGTTATCAAAAGAACTTCCTTTGGTAACAGGAAGCTGGTGTTCTTATTCTCCGAATGGAAAGCAAATGGCGTTTAACCGTGTATTTCGTGAATTTAGAACCTGGAAATATTATAAAGGAGGTATGGCTGATGACATCTGGATTTTTGATACAGAATCAAACACAACGATAAATATAACGAATAACGATGCCCAGGATATCTTTCCAATGTGGTATGGGGATAAAATTTTCTTTTGTTCCGATAGAGATCGTATTATGAATGTTTTTTGTTATAATGTAAAAGACAAAACAACAAAAAAAATCACTCAATTTGATAGATATGATGTTAAATTCCCTTCAGCCGGGAACAAAGAAATTATTTTTGAAAACGGTGGATATTTATATACACTTGATCCGTTAACTGAAAAAGTCACGAAACTTATTATTTTTATTCAGGATGATTTTGCCACTGGCAGAAATAAATTAAAAGATGCATCAAAAAATATAGGAAATGTAAGTCTTTCTCCGGATGGAAACCGTTTAGCCATTGTTGGGCGAGGAGATATTTATACCGTCCCGGCAAAATCGGGTATTACACGTAATATAACAAAGAGTTCAGAAGCACACGATCGAAATGTACAGTGGTCACCAGATGGAAAGTATCTGGCCTATATTTCCGATATGGATGGTGAATTTGAAATCTATATTCAGGCTCAAGATGGCTTAACTCCTCCTGTAAAAATTACATCAGGTACAGATACATATATCTTTGAATTAAGTTGGTCACCGGATAGCAAGAAAATATTATATAGTGATAAAATGATGCGTCTGCGATATGTAGACATTCATACAAAAGCAGTAATCGATATTGAACGTAATCCTTATTGGGAGATTCGTGCTTATAATTGGTCGCCCGATAGCAAGTGGATTGCATATTCCCGTCAGGAAAGTAACGGGTTTAATACAATTATGCTTTATTCTTTGGAAAAAAAGCAAATTTATCCGGTTACCGATAAATGGTATTCTTCTTATAATCCAGTATTTAGTGATGATGGTAACTATTTATTTTTCACATCCAATCGTGATTATAATCCAACTTATAGTTCTACTGAATGGAATCATGTTTACAACAATATGACCAAAATATATTTTGCTATTTTGGATAAAAAACAAGGCAATCCTTTAGGATATAAAAACGATGAAGTTCTTTTCACTAAAAAGGAAGAGGGCAACAACAAGAAAGATACGTCGCATATACAGAATATGCATGTTTATGTTGACAATCTTTCGGAGAGAATTGTTGTTATTCCCGGAAATCCAAGCTCTTATTCTATTGCAGGATGTGTATACAACAAACTATATTATTCTAAATACGATCAAGGAGAAAGTTCTTTACGAATGTTTAATCTTATAAATCAGAAAGAAAAAGATCAGGATATTGAACTTGGTAAAAACATGCGGATAAGCATTTCTGGAGATAAAAAGAAAGGATTAATTTCTTCACAAGGGAAGTATTATATAATGGATTTACCAATAGCAAAAATCATATTAGATAAGCCTGTGGATTTATCTAATATGAAAACTGTTGTAGATAATCAAAAAGAATGGACTCAAATATATAATGAAGCATGGAGACAAATGCGGGACTTCTTTTATGTAAAGAATATGCATGGCGTTGATTGGGAAAAGGCACGTGATAAATACGGTGTACTTCTTCCCCATGTGAAATGTAAGGACGATTTGAATTATTTAATCGGGGAATTAATCGGGGAATTGAATGCCGGACATGCATATATAAATGGAGGTGACAGGGTTCGTATAGAAAGGATACCTTTAGGATTATTGGGAGCAGAGTTGGAACGACATAAAAGCGGATATTATCAAATTAAAAATATTCTTCAGGGAGAGAATTGGAGAAGTAGTACCCGCTCCCCTCTTACTGAGGTAGGAATGGACATCAAAGAAGGCGATTTTATTGTTGGCATAAATGGAATTTCAACAAAAGAAATGAATGACATTTATGAATCGCTGATCAATATGGCAGAAAAGGAAGTAATTGTATCGGTTTCTTCTTCTCCTGGTGAAAAAGACAAACGTGACATTATTGTTGTCCCCACAAAGGAAGAAGCTGATTTATATTATTTCACCTGGGTACAAAACAATATAAAGAAAGTGAATGAGGCAACTAACGGTCAAGTTGGATATATCCATATTCCGGATATGGGAGTTGGCGGTTTAAATGAATTTGCAAAGTATTTCTATCCTCAATTGGACAAAAAGGCATTGATAATTGATGATCGTGGAAATGGTGGGGGGAATGTTTCTCCTATGATTTTAGAAAGATTAGGACGTGAAATTACTCGCGCTAATATGAGCCGAAATCAACAAGTTCCATCACAAACTCCTACCAAAATCATGTCAGGGCCTAAAGTATTATTAATTGACCGTTATTCTGCTTCTGATGGAGATTTATTTCCTTATGGTTTCCGTAAACATGGATTAGGGAAAATAATCGGAGTAAGAAGCTGGGGAGGTGTTGTCGGAATACGGGGATCTCTGCCGTTTGTAGATGGAACAACTTTGAATAAACCGGAATTTACGTCATACGATAGTGAAGGGAGTGGCTATATAATAGAAGGCTATGGCGTTGATCCCGATATATATATAGACAATGATCCCTATGAAGAATATATGGGAATAGATGCTCAATTAAATAAAGCTATCGAAGTTATTTTGGAAGAATTGAAAAATTATAAAGGATTACCGGAAATTCCGGAAGATCCTATTCGATAAAAAAAAGTAGAATAATAAATAATTCAGGTTATATGGACATTAAAAATTATGATAATTTATTTCTTCCTGCTGAAAACTTGGAAGAAAGTAAATCTTTTTATACTAATATTTTAAACTTTCCTGTTAAATTTGATTTCATAGATCAAGGTATGATTGCATTTAAGGTAGGGAATGAAGAACCGGCAATTATTCTAAAAGATAAAACCAAATTTCCCGATGTAAAGCCGACTGTTTGGTTTGAAGTTGAAGATGTATCATCCATGTATAATGAGTTGAAGGGAAAGGGAGTAAAATTCACATCCGAACCTTTTAGAATAAAAACAGGCTGGGCTGTTGAATTTCATGATCCGACAGGAAACCGATTAGGATTTACAGATTATAACAATGAATAAATTAGATTTTTTGATAAAGAACTTCATCGGCATAAAAATATTGATTGCTTTATCATTATGCTTTTCCATTTGTAATTGTGCATTAGCCCAATCTGTTCTTAAACCTCAGATTACAAAGGTTAGTGCTCAATATAACGCTATTGAAATAGCATGGAATGAAGTAGACGGAATGGAGGCCTATGAAATAATTGTTGTTGGCAAGAAACAACATCAATATTATATTGGGAATAACCATATAACACTTACCGAAGAAATTGAACCGGGAGTTGTTTACAGTATTTATATTCGTGGATTTACTTTTGATGAAAACGAACATAGTGAACAAACTTCCGTATGCTTATTAACTCCTCCTCTAGCATTACCGGCAACAACAATTACATCGAACAGCTTTACTGCAAATTGGATAAGAAAACAGAAAATAGATGAATATTATTTGTATGTAGCCACAGATTCTACTTTTTCTCAAATTATACCTCAATATAATGGTATAATACTCAAAGCGGCAACTAAAAAGATTGAGAATCTTATTCCTGATTCATTATATTATTATAGACTTAAAACTATTGATTTGATGGGTAATGAACATTTCTCAAATATCATGAAAGTGAAAACGGAAAATATACGTTATAAATAACTTCATAAGTAAAAATATCTATGGGAAACTTTAATTTATTTTTTATAATAATCTTTGTATTAAGCATTCTAATTGCTATTTCTGCGTACCTGAAATATAAGAAATCAAAAAAAGATGATCATTGAAAGAATATAAGTAATTTTAAGTAATTTATTGTATAAACATTTTACCGGCTCAAGCCCTCCCCTTTTCTTTTTCATCCTGATATCTTATTTCTATGCCTTTTAATTCTGCAATAGATAACTCCAAAAGAGAATACATGGAATTGCCCCAACCATTTACAAAATAAATTGCATCACAGCCACGTAATAATTCTACTCGCTTTATTGTATCCTCATCAAAACAAGCAACTATTGAAACACCTTTTTCCGTATATAATTGTTGTAAGTTGTCCAGTTCTAATACTGATAAGTAACCTGATATATATACTCTCATAAAATATCATCTATAACACATTTATTATATTAGAAACATATTCGATGCCAAAACAAAAGGTGACTTTATTGTTTTTTTACCAAATTTTGATTATAATGATTCACTTGCATCAAAATATAATTTGACGAGCCGAAGTAATGCTTTTATGTGGAAACAATGATATATCTGATTAACTTACAATAGTTCACTTGATCATTTTTTTGTTTTTTAACAATCGAAATAAGTATTTTTGAAATTTTAATTACCACTTATAGTATTCTAACATAGCTGTTTAATCCTTGGTTGGAGAATTATTTTTTATAATTAACAAAAACGAAAGCAAAATATCTTATATTTGCATAAAATTGACTAATACTTTTTAAGATGGAAACGATAGATAGTATACTGCTTGTACCAATTGCAATTTTGTTTGCTCTTTTTATGGTGTCTACTTTAGGATATTTGTATTTCAAAAGTAGAAGGAAAGAATAAAGTATGAATCACGATAGTGATTATACATTTAGAAACCGGCATAAATAATTCTTTAAAGGCTGAACAGGCCTTCTAAAGGATTATTTTTTTATGAATTATGGTTTGTGGAGCATACCGGAGTCGAACCGGTGACCTTTTGACTGCCAGTCAAACACTCTAGCCAGCTGAGCTAATGCCCCCCTTTTTCTATTCTGCAAAGGTATTATTTTTTATTAATAATTCGTATTAATTGATATAAAAAAATAATTTAGATTTATAATCAATTGAATTATATACACAAAGCAATGTGCTCTTATGTTTTGTATTCTTTTTTTTAAATAAAATAAGTTTTTTTGATACTTTTGCCGAATCAATCAACTTAATTATAAATATGGAAATAAAAAGAACATTTGATTTATTAGATTGGTTACTAATAAAATACCCTAAAGATGATATTCTTAATGGAAAACGAAACGGAGAATGGATAAATTTCAGCGTCAATGATTACTACAAATTATCTGTTCTATTAAGTTATGGTTTTCATCATTTAGGCCTTCGTAAAGGTGACAAAATTGCAACAATTACGAATAATCGTCCGGAGTTTAATATCATGGATATGGCCATGTCTATGCTTGGTGTAATTCATGTGCCGATCTACCCGACTCTTACTTCTGAAGATTACAAGTATATAATTGCTCATTCCGATGCAAAAATGCTTGTTATTGGAAACAAAGGTATTTTTTCAAAGGTACAACCTGCACTTCCGGAGCTTAACTTAGAGTACGGTACTTATGTCTTAGATAAGATAAATGGACAGACGGAGTTAAATGAAGTCTTGCGTTTAGGTATTTTCCACAGGAAAGAACTTGTTGATATTACAGAACAAATTAAAACAACAATCCAACCGGATGATATCGCAACTATTATTTATACTTCAGGAACAACAGGTGCTCCCAAAGGAGTTATGCTTACTCACGAAAATTTAGTTCATAATTTCCTGGCACATGCAAAAGTTCAACCGTTGAATCATACTAACCGTGAGATTAGTTTCTTACCTTTATGCCATATTTATGAACGAAGCTTAAACTATCACTATCAATACCTGGGCGTAAGTATTTATTACGCAGAAAACATGGGTACATTATCTAATGATATTGCAGATATAAAAGCACAAGGATTCTGTTCCGTCCCCCGCGTATTGGAAATGATATATGATAAGCTTTACGCTGCAGGAAAAGATTTACCTAAAGTAAAAAAATGGATTTATTTTGCAGCGATTCGTCACGGGCAAAAATTTGATTACAATAAAGGTTGGTGGTATCATCTTTGGAGAAAAATATATGATAAACTAGTCTACAAACAGTGGCGTAAGAAATTCGGGGACAACGAATTTGACATTATTACAGGGGGTGCATCCATACAGCCCAGGATAATACGTTTGTTTACTGCTGCCAAAATGCGAATATATGAAGGTTATGGATTAACAGAAACCTCTCCGGTTATTGCGGTTAATAATCCGAATAAAAACCTTATTAACATAGGGACTGTCGGACCTATTCTGGAGGGTGTACAGGTGAAATTCTCAGAAGAAGGTGAAATTCTTACCAAAAGCCCGTCTTTGATGAAAGGATATTATAAAGATCCTGAATATACAAGGCAGGTAATTGATGAAGACGGGTGGTTTCACACCGGTGACATCGGAGAAATGGTAGACGGCATTTATCTGAAAATCACAGACAGGAAGAAAGAAATATTCAAGCTCTCTGCAGGAAAATATATTGCCCCGCAAATGCTGGAAAACAAGTTCAAGGAATCTTCATTTATCGAAAACATAATGGTTATCGGGGAAAACGAAAAATTTGCATCGGCAATTATTTCTCCTAACTTTAATCAGCTACACTTTTGGGCAACCAAACACCGGGTTCATTACCGGGACAATAAAGAATTGATAGCTACAGCACAGGTTGCCGCCAGAGTGCAACGGGAAATAGAACGATTCAATAAACAATTGGCGCCTCATGAACAAATCAAACGTTTTCGCTTGGTTACAGACGAATGGGCGCCGCAAACCGGTGAACTATCCCCCACTTTGAAGCTAAAAAGAATTGTTTTGATGAAAAAATATCAATCCATTATTGATGAAATATATAATCATAAGCCTGAAAGTCAAGAATTAATGGGATTCAATATAAAACAAATAGATTTATCTAATATAACCATCGGAAGTGTTGTAAAAAAAATATTACACATGCAACAAGACGAAGATGAAAATGGAGAAAAAAAAGAATAAATAATACGAATACTTAATATAATTGTCAACTATGGAAGTAACTCGCACTTTTGATCTTTTAGAAAACCTGAAAGCATCATATCCGGATAAAGAAGATATCCTTGCATATAAACAAAATGGGCAATGGATGAAATACAGCGTAAATGAGTACGCAGAAACCGCTCATCTTTTGTCATATGGTTTCTTAGCTTTAGGATTACAGGAAGGAGACAAAGTAATTACAATTACAAATAATCGCCCGGAATGGAATTTTATCGACATGGCCCTGCCTATGGCACGATTAATACATGTCCCTATCTATCCTGTTTTATCTGTGGAGGATTACCATCATATTATACAGCATAGTGATGCTAAAATTGTAATTATCGGAAATGAAACTATTTATCGCCGTGTTATTCCTATCATTGAGGAATTGGAACAAAAACCGGTTGTATATACGGTAAACAAAATTGAGGGTTGTAAGTCCATTGATGATATTATTGAACTGGGAGATAATAAAAAAGACGAATACTTTTCCATTCTGGAGGAAAGAAAAAAAGATATTAAACCCGATGAAACAGCAACTATTATCTATACTTCCGGAACAACAGGTACACCGAAGGGAGTGATGTTAACACATCAGGGATTGGTGCATAATTTCAAGGGACATGCGGCTCAACAGATAAAAAACAGCTCTCATCGCATGTTAAGTTTCCTGCCCCTTTCCCATATTTATGAGCGTACGATGAATTATGAATATCAATACCTGGGAATCAGTACGTATTATGCTGAAAACATCGGCACTATTGCGGCAGACCTTAAAGATATTCATGCGGATGGATTTTGCGCCGTTCCCCGCGTATTGGAAACTATTTATGATAAATTACGGGCGGCGGGAAAGGATCTATCCGGGATAAAAAAAGTAATCTATGAATGGGCCTTTTCGCTTGCCGAGCAATTTGATTATGAAAATAATTCCAAATGGTATTGGTTCCGGCATAAAATAGCCGATAAGCTGATTTATACTAAATGGCGGGATAATTTTGGAGGGCATGAGATGCTGGTTGTTTCCGGTGGATCTTCTATCCAGTCCCGGATTATACGTCTTTTTTCTGCAGCAAAGTTTTATATTTTTGAAGGATACGGGCTTACGGAGACATCTCCCGTTATAGCAGTAAACAATCCGAAAGAAATGGCAATTCGCATTGGTACCGTCGGACGAGTAATGGATGGTGTGGAAGTAAAACTTGCAGAAGACGGAGAAATCCTTACCCGTGGTATCTGTTTAATGAAAGGATATTATAAGGATCCGGAATATACCAAGGAGGTGATTGATAAGGATGGTTGGTTTCATACAGGCGATATAGGAGAATTTGTGGATGATGTTTATTTAAAGATCACGGACAGGAAGAAAGAGATATTTAAACTTTCCGGCGGGAAATACATTGCCCCTCAATTAATAGAAAACAAGTTCAAAGAATCTCCCTTCATTGAGAATTTGATTGTTATCGGGGAAAATCAAAAATTCGTATCGGCAATTGTCGCTCCTAATTTTAACTATTTGCATTTTTGGGCAAGTAAATACAAAGTCCATTACAGAGACAATATTGCATTGATTTCCGATGAGAGGGTTTTATCCCGGATGCAAAAAGAAATCGACAGGATAAATGTAACAATGGCGCCGCATGAACAGATAAAACGTTACCGGATTGTTCATGATGAATGGGGAGTACTAACAGGAGAGCTTTCCCCTACCCTGAAATTAAAGCGTAATGTATTGTATAAAAAATATAACGATATTATAAAACAAATTTTCGGAATACACGATTGAAATTGTTTAAAAGGGAAATAAAAGAAGATAAAGGGATAAGATAGTAAGTTATTACGATTTTAAGGCATTAAGGTATTAAGGTATTATAGAACGTTAATCTGCGTATTGCCTTCTATTCAGAGCGTCATTGCGGGCTTGACCCGCACCCCTTAATAAAGAAGGGGATGTGGAAACAAGTTATCAATGACAGAGATCATACCTCGCTCTTAACTAACATATTGCCGTCATGCTGAACTTGTTTCAGCATCCCCGTTTTTAAGGAGATTGCGGATCAAAGTCCGCAATGACGCTCTGAACAAACGCTTACTGTCATCTTCTCACTGTTTGATTGTTTATTATTTACCATTCAGCATGAAGATAATCTGTTTATCTTGTTAATTATATCGATAAATAAAAAATATGGACAAAATAAAGTTACATGACAAGGTATTTGTAAAGTATATTGACTCTTCCGTCATTGCAAAAACAGTTTACACCATAGCAAAAAGGATAGAAAATGATTATTCAAAAGATATCCCTTTATTTCTGATCGTATTGGACGGGGCAATTGTATTTGCTTCCGATTTGATACGGCAAATACAAATTCCGGTTGAAATATGCAGCATTAAATGTTCTTCTTATCAGGGAATGCAAAGCACACAAAGCATAAAAGAAGTTATCGGCCTGAATAGAGATATCACCAATCGCAGAATAATCATTGTAGAAGATATTGTCGATACCGGATTAACAATCCGTACACTATGGAAGAAAATGGAAGAAAACCATGTAAAAGATGTCCAGGTGGCTACATTTACACTAAAAAAAGATATATACAAAGAAAACCTTCCTGTTAAATATACCGGAAAGGAAGTTGAAAATAAATTTATAGTTGGTTATGGAATGGATTATAATGGTTTGGGAAGGAATTTGCAACATATCTATAAATTAGACGAATAAATAACAGAAGTTACACAAATTAAGTTAATTCAAGATTCAAAATTCAAGATTCAACACGCAACAGCCAGAAAGAAGATAAGGATAAAACCGATAAAATAGATAAAACCGATAAAAAACAGAAAACTATTTATAATTTATAATTTTGAATCTTGAATTAACTTATAACTTCCTGTAACTTCATTTAACTTGTGTAACTTCTCTATAATTAATAAAGCTTATTTTAACCCTTGATTCACATAAATTAGACGAATAAATGAAAAATAATATTGATACAATCATTTTTGATTTCGGAGGCGTTTTACTCAATCTGAATATGCAAGCCTGTGTAGATGCTTTTGCCCGTATAGGCTATGATAAAATAGGCGATTTGCTTGATCATTATAAACAAAAAGGTATTTTTCTCCAGTATGAGGAAGGAAAAATCACAACGGAAGACTTTTTCTGCGGATTACAGTCCATTGTCGGGAAACAGGCTTCCATCGAAGATATTAAAAAAGCCTATCTTGCTTTTATCGGAGATATTCCTGCCTATAAACTTGAGCTTATTTTACGTCTGAAAGAGCAGTATAAAATACTTATGCTAAGTAATATCAATCCTTTTATCTTCGATTACTGCAAGAAAACGTATTTCGAAGCGAATAATCATTCCTTTGAAGATTATTTCGACAAAGGATACTTATCTTTTGAAGCAGGTATCTGTAAGCCGGATAAAGCAATTTTCGACTATATGGTAAAAAATGCAAAACTTAACCCGCAACATTGTTTCTTTCTTGACGATGGCCCGGCGAACATCGAAGTAGCAAATTCAATGGGTTTTAATACTTATCTGGTAAAGCCTAATGAGAATTTCTTACATCTGTTTGACGATTAAACAAAACCTGAACTTGACGTTGTTTAAAGCTAAGATAAAATGGATAGGGATTATCTCCCTATTTTTTAATACTCTTAATTAACCCATTGCTGTCATGCTGAACTTGTTTCAGCATCCCCTTCTATATTAAGGGGGTTGCGGGTCACGCCCGCAATGACGCTCTTAACTAACATTACTGTCATTGTGAGAAACAAAGCACCCGAACGCATTCTATGCTAAAAAACAACTATTTTCCAAACTTTTTTCAAAAAACCATTTAACTTGCATATTTTTTTATATTTACAAAAGGTTCGCCACGATTTACTACAGCAAAAGCTCGTGCTAATAATTTGCA
>JAVBLM010000052.1:0-15685 GCA_031553535.1 Bacteroidales bacterium
TAAACTTTCGTTTGAAGATTTCAGGAATACCTTATAGCGTCAAAATCTTTCCTTGTTAGTTTTCACGAAAGCCTGAAATAATCAATTACGTTCATTTGGTGATTTCAGGAAATCCTGAAAGCGTCAAAAACTTTCATTTGCAGATTTCAGGAAAGCCTGAAATCCTCAAAAACTTTGATTTGTAGATTTCAGGAAAGCCTGAAAGCGTCAAAAACTTTTATTTGAAGATTTCAGGAAAGCCCGAAAATGTCAAAAACTTTTATTTGGAGATTACGTCAGTTTGCGCAAGCCTCCACGAAAAGAATTTGCCTTTCGCCTTAACAGTAGAAACGTGGCATACCACGTCTTTACTGTTTTCTCCGGATATAAGTCGCGTGCCCCATCGCATGGAAGCCTTTGCCATAGTTTCAGGAGAGTCTATTTCAAAATTTGTCAATAACACACTCTTCATAATCAGCAGTAAATTTCAATTACTGACATATAATATTTTGATTGTTTGTTTGACCCCGAACTTATCTTATATATAATATAATCTTTCGTAAAAAATTCAATCCATAAAATAGTATTAAATGAACAATTAACCTTAGAAAAAATGAACGGTTTTTTAATAAAAACAATCCGTGAGAATCAGGGCATTTTTAAAATAAAACAGATGTTAATTTAAATTAAACATTTGATCTTTAATTTACTAAAAGATATCAACAAATTGTTAGAAACCATGTAATATATTTCCAAATCAAAACAATACAACTTGAAAAATTCATAACATATTGTTTTGATCATAGTATATTAAATTTTTCCAAACAGGGAGTCAAAAAATCTATTTGTTTATAAAAAAAGGAATAAAAAACACAAACTCTTATATAACAAACGAATAAAAATCTGGCAATAATCGTCTGGCAAATAATCTGTTAGAATTAAAAAACGGAACATTACATTTTGATTACCAACTAATTAAAATTCGATTAACAATAATATGTTATCAATAATTTTATAAATGAATGATAAAATAAAATTACGGACTTTTAAAGCAGAATAAGTTATTTTTAAACAAAAATAAAAGAAAAAAAACGATGCTTTTAAAAAGGAAACAGTTGAATTATAAACAAATAATTTTTAAAAAAATAAATATCAACATATCAACATCACTAATTAATACCGTCAGTTTTTTATATAAAAATTTATTCATATTTATAATGATTAGATTTGTTCCTTTTTTAAATTATACTTTTGCATAGAAATTTTTATTTCAAAAAATAATAGCAAAATGAATGTAATAGAAAAAATACAAGATATCAAGAAAAAGAAAAATGCTGTAATATTGGCGCATTATTACACTATACCTGAAGTTCAGGATATTGCGGATTGTCTGGGAGATAGCTTGGCTCTTGCTCAATTTGCACAAAAAACAAATGCGGATGTGATAGTTTTTGCCGGTGTTTATTTCATGGCTGAAACAGCAAAAATATTGAATCCGGCCAAAAAGGTATATATTCCCGATTTGGAATCGGGTTGTTCGTTGTCGGATTCTTGTCCTGCAGATGAATTTGTTTTGTTTAAAGAGCAATATCCGGATTATAAAGTAATTTCTTATATCAATTGTAGTGCAGCTGTGAAGACATTGTCTGATATTATTTGTACTTCGAGCAATGCGCTGAAAATAGTTAATAGTTTTCCCGAAGATGAGAAATTGATTTTTGCTCCGGATAAGAATTTGGGTGCTTATATTAATAATATTTCCGGTAAGAATATGCTGCTTTGGGATGGAAATTGTCATGTACATAATGCATTAAAAGCCGAAAGTATTATCGAATTGAAAATGAAATACAAAGATGCTTTGTTGATTGCTCATCCCGAATGCCAGCAGGTAATTTTGCAATTTGCTGATTTTATAGGTTCAACCACTCAACTGTTGAATTTTACTAAGACTTCTAATAAGAAACAATTTATTGTTGCTACCGAGACGGGAATTTTGCATCAAATGCAGAAACAATCTCCTGATAAGGAATTTTTTATTGTTTCTTCTGATGCTTTTTGCAATTGTAATGATTGTGAATATATGAAATTAAATACACTGGAGAAAATTTATGATTGCTTACTTTCTGAAAATAATGAAATTTTATTAGATGAAAAGACAATATGGAAGGCTAAGGATCCGATTTTAAAGATGTTGGAATTGTCGTAAAAAAGATCTTCTACACAATAAATTTCTTCGGTTTTTTGTTAATTAAAAACCGGACTGAATTATTTTTATTAAAACTATACCATTATGAAAAAATTGTTATGTTTTTCCATTGTAATTTTAATTAATGTATTGTATATCTGTCAGGCCCAATCGGATGATTATACAAAATGGTGGAAGATTGTGAATGAAAAAAGTGAAAGTTTTCAAAATGGAAAGATAGAATTTAATTATTCTTATCGAAAGAAAGATTCCATCAATTTTTTAGAAAAACCTTTTACTTTGATTTTCTCCAAGGAAATTACTTATCAGAAAAAAATAAGAAAAGTTAGTAAGAAATTTAATGCATTTAATGAAAAAGATTCTATTCAATACATTTGTAATTCGAACTGTTTGGTTACAATTTATCATAAAACAAAAACATTTGAATTAGATACATTAGGTAATTATTACTCGAGGTATTATTATTTTTATTCTATACCAAGAATGGCGAATTATTATTTAGAAAATAGATTTTATATTTTTATTGATAAAGAAAGTGGTGCAAATAATACAGTATATACCGGAGATAATTCTATTACTCTTTCGTATACAGGACAACCTACTTTTGGTGGAGGAATGGTATCAGATACATATAAAGATTCTATTTCCAAAATATTAGATACTGGGAAATTATCTAAAAAACAGCGAAAAGAATTGATATTAAAAAAAATGGGAGTGAATTATCAGTATTTTTATAAATTTTCTTTACATGATACTATTTTAATATCTTTGATAGAGCATGTTGAAAACGAAGGAATTATTCATGATTATATTTCTGCAGAGCAAAGATCGGTTCTTACAGAATCTGATTTTAATAATCCGGCTTACAATTCGAATGATTTGTATGATTATAGGAATTATACGCAAGGTTATGAACTTGTTCTTTCTTATAATCAGCAGGTAAAACAAAACAGAGAAAAATTGATGAATGAACCGGCTCCTGCTTTTGAATTACCTGTTATCGGCGAGAACAGAAATGTGAAATTGGAAGATCATAAAGGAAAATGGGTTTTGTTGGATTTTTGGTTTATAGGTTGTAAACCTTGTATTCAATTAATGCCTGAAATTGAGAAATTATATAATAAATATCATTCTAAAGGTTTGGAAATACTTGGGATTAATATAGATAAAAATGATGAACGCCTGCAAAATTTTGTAAGAGAGAAAAATATTCCTTATCCTATGTTAAATACAGAAGACAGAGCTGTTTCAAAATTATATGGAATAATCGGTTATCCGACTTTGATATTAATCAATCCACAGCAAGAGGTAGTTGTTATTAGTAATGGAATTAATCAAATAGAGGAATATTTGAAGAAAAGTTTGGAATAGAGAAAGAAAATGAACAACTATTTTATTTATTTTTGCTATTATAAATAAACTTTGGATATTTAAAAGATATGGCTATGAGAAAATTTTTGTTATTTATTCTAATTTTCATTTTAGGAATGAGTGTATATTGTAATCCTAAACCCGGACCAAGTATTCATATCGTTATGCTTACCATTGAAACAAAAACTCAATGGTCATTGAGTTTATTATTTGAATTCAAACCAGATAGCTTAAAAATTATTATTTCAAAAGATACAATATTGCTTTCAAATTATGAACTACATCTTGATGATTATGGTATATATACAATGTATAGTGAAGATTTTTTAGATTCAATAGAAATAAATCCGGCAGGAGATATAATTGAAATCCTACTTGATTATAATGTTTTAGGAACAGCGACATTGGCATTTGGTGATCATCCGAAATCAATTATCCAGGCACCAGTGGTAGGACAATCTATTGTATTAGATTATTATTCTTATGATAATATTTTGGGAGAATCTAGATATTATTTTTATACGATTTATGATCCAACTAATGGGGTGCTTGGAACAATGAAAGGAACTATATATGATGTCAATTTACGACCCATTATTAATGAAAATTTAACACTTATGGGAAAGCACTTCAGCACAAATGCTAACGGAAATTATTCAGTTCCTATATATGCCGGACGATTTTCTTTTACGTTCGTATGTAATTATTTGGGGAAACATGTTTCTATTAAAGAAATAAATGTTGAATTATATCCTGGTTCTATTATAGAAAGAGATATTTATCTTTTAGAAGGTATAAACACTTCTGTATTAGATATTGAAAAAGAAAGATCTCCTATCCGGTTTTTCCCTAATCCTGTATCTTCTTTTGGGAAGTTATGTTATGAAATTGACTTACCGATTTTGTCGGGTAATATGAGTTTACATATTTTTTCGATAGACGGAAAGCTATTACAATCTCAAAAAGTAACTGATTCGTCGGGAGAGATTCAGATTGCACAACCGAAAGGAATTTGCCGTATTGTTTTAAAAATGGATGAAAAAAGAATAGTGACGAAATCAATACTTATCGAATGATCCGATATATTTTTTTATTTGTATGTTTACAACTATTTGTTTCTATATCAGGGCAACAGAAATTGGAATTTATTGAAGAAAAAATAGATTTTACAATAGATAAAGAACGGTTTTCCACGAACGGACTTTACTTTTTTATTAATACTTCTTCAGAAAATGTTGTATTTCCTATTTTCTTTCCCTTTGCCAAAAATGCAGATTCTATAATTGTAAAACAAGTTTTTAATGTATCTTATTTACAAAATATAGATTATCAATTTAAGCAAAACGGAATATTTTTTTCACTTACTATTGCTGCCAATGATACAGTATATATAAATATTGCTTATTCTCAAGAAACAAAAAAAGAAAATATTTATATTCTCACTTCAACGCAAGCTTGGAAAAAACCTTTAATTCAAGTTGATTATACATTAAAAGTGGATAGTGCTATTTCTGTTATTGATTTTTCTTATCCACCTGACAAAAGATCAGATGATATTTATTATTGGCATAAAACAAATTTTTATCCTGAGACTGATTTTATTATTTCGATAAAATAAAAAAAATGTTAATAGAATTTGTGGTTACTCTTTTGGTTGTTTTTATTTCCATTATTTTCCCCAATTATCTCTGTCCAGACTTCTGAAATTAATTGCTTCGGATAAATGTTGGATACTGATATTGTCACTGTTTTCCAGATCTGCAATAGTCCGGCTTACTTTTAAAATACGGTCATAGGCTCTTGCAGAAAGCCCTAATTTTTCCATAGCCATTTTGAATATATCTATACAAGCTTGATCCAATTTACAATGTTGAGCAACTAATCTTGAAGTCATTTGGGCATTGGAATAAACGCCTTTGTTATCTTTAAATCGTTCTTTTTGAATTTCTCTTGCTTGAATTACCCGTTGGCGGATAATATGGCTTTTTTCACCTTTTCGTTTCTCGGATAATTGTTTGAATGCTACCGGAATTACTTCTACATGTAAATCAATTCTATCCATCAAAGGACCTGATATTTTATTTAAATACCGTTGTACGGTTCCTTCCTGACAAGTACAATCTGTATGTGGATGGTTATAATACCCACATGGACAAGGGTTCATTGCTGCAATGAACATAAAAGAAGCAGGATATTCCACACACATTTTTGATCTCGAAATAGTTACACTCCGTTCTTCCAAAGGTTGGCGCATTACCTCCAAAACAGCGCGTTTGAATTCGGGTAATTCATCTAAAAATAAAACTCCATTATGTGCCATGGAAATTTCTCCGGGTTGAGGATTTGACCCTCCTCCTACCAATGCCACATCAGAAATGGTATGATGTGGCGCTCTGAAAGGACGAACCGATATTAATGCTGTATTTTTATACATTTTTCCTGCAACGGAATGAATTTTTGTAGTTTCCAAGGCTTCCATCAATGTCAATGGAGGTAAAATGGAAGGTATGCGTTTGGCAAGCATCGTTTTTCCACTTCCGGGAGGGCCTATCAAAATAGCGTTATGGCCGCCTGCTGCTGCTATTTCTAATGCTCTTTTTGTATTTTCTTGACCTTTTACATCTTCAAAATCAAATTCATATTCGTTTAAAGAATTATAGAATTCTTCGCGTGTATTAACAATTGTTGGTATTAACTCTTCTTCTTTATTGAAGAAATCAATTACTTCTTTAATGGTATTTGCACCATATACAGTCAGGTTATCTACAATAGCGGCTTCTTTTGCATTTTCTTGAGGAAGGATTATGCCTTTGAATCCTTGTTTACGTGATTCGATGGCAATAGGTAATGCTCCTTTTATAGGTTTTAATTGCCCATCCAGAGATAATTCTCCCATAATGATATATTGATCCAATTCCTCGGATTGTATTTGTTCCGAAGCAGCTAAAATCCCCATTGCAATAGTTAGATCATAGGCAGAACCTTCTTTCCGTAAATCTGCAGGTGCCATGTTGATGATTATCTTTTTGCCTGGAATTTTGTAGCCATGATATTTTAAAGCAGAGTCTATCCGTTGTTGACTTTCTTTAACTGCACTATCAGGCAATCCTACAAGGTAAAAATTTATTCCTGAATCTACATTTACTTCGACAGTAATAGTTGTGGCATTGACGCCATATATACAACTTCCAAAAGTTTTAATTATCATAGTTTTATATTTTTGAATAGCAAAGATAAGAAATTTTTGATTATTTATTGTAAGCGCTCAATTATTAATTAATTTTTTGAAATGTTTTTCTATGGTATTAAATTAATGATTATTTTTGTTGGTTGAAATTAATGGTTAATTTAATAGCAGTTTACTATGTTTTGTTCAAAGATAAGTTTACAATCTGATTTATCAAAATTATCCGAAATAGAATTATTTTTAGATGGCATAATGCGGCAGTTTCATGTAAAGGAAGATTTTCTGGGAATTTTGAGTGTTCCTTTAAATGAATGTGTAAAAAATGCAATTGTCCATGGGAATAAATGCGATAAAGATAAAAAAGTAAATATTGAAGTTCAACTGGATAAATCAAAATTATTGTTTTCTATTACCGATGAAGGGCAAGGTTTCGATTATGATTCTTTTTTACAAAAGGGTATTGAACAACGTAAAGAAAACGGACTGTCATTAATAGAATTGTTAACAGATGACTTATCTTTTTCAAAGAATGGTTCCCAAATTTCTTATAAAATAAATATTCCCATTTCCTTACCTTCAAATCATGAAAGAATTGATATTTTACAACAATCACAAGACATTGTAAAAAAATCGCAATGGAGGATTTGATTCTTTCTAAACATGACGACAAACATTGATTTTTATAATAAGGATGTAAATTATAATCTTCTTTCTAAGCGGAAAATTCGTTTTTGGTTATTATCAGTTATTGAAGAAGAACAGAAAAAGGCAGGGGATATTACTTATATTTTTTGTTCGGATGAATATTTATTAAAAATGAACAATCAATATTTGAATGCTTCGTATCTTACCGATGTAATAACATTTGATTACACGGAAAATGATATTATTTCCGGAGATATTTTTATCAGTATTGACCGTGTAAAAGACAATGCAAAGTTATATAAACAGGCATATTTTCAAGAGATGCTTCGTGTAATTCTTCATGGGGTTTTGCATTTGTGCGGATATAAAGACAAAACCGAAAAAGAATTACAGCAAATGCGTAAAAAAGAAGATTATTATTTAGATAAATACAACACAATTATTTAATTTATAGATAATTATATCTATGTTTCACATGAAACATAATATATTTCCATAAAAATGAGGCAGAATTTTGACATTATTGTTGTAGGAGGAGGGCATGCCGGATGTGAAGCTACAATGGCAGCAGCAAATCTGGGATATAAAGCTCTATTAATTACAATGAATATAGATACTATTGCTCAGATGTCTTGTAATCCTGCTATTGGAGGAATTGCTAAAGGTCAAATTGTTCGGGAAATAGATGCTTTGGGTGGATATACAGGAATTGTTACGGATAAATCAACCATACAGTTTCGTGTCCTCAACCGTTCGAAAGGGCCTGCCATGTGGAGTCCACGTGCGCAATGTGATAAAACCAGGTTCTCGTTAGAATGGCGTTCTGTTCTGCAATCGAACCCTAATGTTTTTTTACGAGAAGATGTAGTTGTAGGTTTAATTATAAAAGATAAAGTTGTTTTCGGTGTAAGAACTAAATTAGGGGAGGAAATTTTTTCCAAAGCTGTGATTCTTACTAATGGTACTTTTTTGAATGGAACGGTTCATATTGGAGAAGTTAATTTTCCGGGCGGTAGGATAGGGGAGCAGGCTTCATTGGGATTGACGGAAGAGATGCAAAAAATGGGTTTTTCTGTTGCCCGATTGAAAACGGGAACACCTGTGAGAATTGATGGCAGGACGATTGATTTTTCCAAGTTGGAGGAGCAAATTGGAGAAGATAATTCAGATGGCTTTTCTTTTATAAATGTAAAAACAAAACTAAAAAAAAGAAGTTGCTGGATAACCTACACATCCGAGGATGTTCATGCTGTTTTACGAGAAGGATTTGAAAAATCACCTATGTTTCAAGGACGGATACAGGGAGTAGGCCCTAGATACTGCCCTTCGATAGAAGATAAGATAGAACGTTTTGCAGATAAAAATAGGCATCATTTGTTTTTAGAACCTGAAACGGAAGATGAATATTCTTATTATTTGAATGGTTTTTCTTCTTCCTTACCAGAGGAAATTCAACTAAAAGCATTACGCCTTATTCCTGGATTTGAGAATGTTCATATTTTAAAACCTGGCTATGCTATAGAATATGATTATTTTGATCCCATTCAGTTAAAAGTAAGTTTGGAAACGAAATTAATAGAGAATTTATATTTTGCTGGGCAAATTAATGGGACAACAGGTTATGAAGAAGCTGCTGCACAGGGTTTAATGGCAGGGATCAATGCATGTAGAAAATTAAAAAATAAAGAGGCTATTATATTAAAAAGAGATCAAGCATATATTGGAGTACTTATAGATGATCTGATTACAAAAGGAGTGGATGAACCCTATCGTATGTTTACCTCAAGAGCCGAATATAGAATATTATTACGTCAGGATAATGCGGATTTACGGTTAACTCCTATTGGATATGAAATAGGATTAATTGATAGAAAAAGATTTTCTCGATTCCAGAAAAAAAGAAATCAAATAGAAGAATTGGTTGTTTTTCTGAAAAACCAAGTTGTTGATCCGGATGAAATTAATTCTTTTTTAGTTGAAAAAGAGCTTTCTTCTATTTCCCAAAGAATAAAATTTTCTCAACTGTTACTTCGTCCGCAGATTTCTTTAGATGAATTGCTACAACAAATGACGTATATTCACTCATATATTGAAAAGAAAAAATACTCAAAGGATGTTTTGGAAGAAGCAGAAATTTTAATTAAATATGAAAATTATATAGAGAAAGAAAAAGCATTAGCTCAAAAAATGCTGGATTTAGAAGATATAAAATTATCTCCCGATTTCAATTATAATTCTTTACAATCTCTTTCAACAGAAGCTCGCCAGAAATTGACAAAGATAAAACCTGCCACTATTGGACAAGCTACCCGTATAAGTGGTGTTTCTCCTTCGGATATTTCTGTTTTGTTGATTTTCTTAGGTCGATAGCTTGTGTTTCATGTGAAACAATTGTATAATTTCATGATTTACAAATAAATAATTCCATTTTCTTAGTAAAGACGGATAGTTCTGTTCTTTTCCTATGAAACGTGAAATTTTGGAATAAGATGTTTTTAGCCTTTTTAAGCGACTTTTACCCTTCTGTAATATTCAGTATCAAAAAATAAAAAATAATGAATTTTGAGCGATATTTTTTATTGATTTGTTTTTCAGTTATTTGACATTAAATAGGCTATTTTATGCCCTTAATCTACTTTTCGATATTTGATAGATAAACATTCTTGTCTTTTAATTGTTCCATAAAAGAAAGTAACAAAAAATATTTTATCTATGAGCAGACGAGAAGAATTGGAAAAGGAATTGGATATTGTTAATGAACGAATCCAAAATGCAACCAAAGATATACCCGAAGAAGTATTGGAAGCGTGGGAGAAAGAATATGACAGTATTTCCTTTGAATTGAATAATTTATACGACGATGATGAAGATGAGAATGACTAAATCATTCTCATCTTATAACTTTTGTTTGTATTGATAAATTTACCCCAATTGTAATCTATTTTTTTATCCAGACATTGGTAATTTCACCAAATATTAGTTTGTGGTAATCTTTTGCATCATCATAACCTTCTTTAATAAAATCTTTTCCTTCTTGTGTGTAAAAATCATCGGGATGAACGGTTGAAATTTCAGTTAATTTACATTCAATAATTAACTTAGCTTCTTTAAAAGAACTGTTTCCGGCAGGAGTAAGAACATGAGTTAAAGAAACCTCTTTCATTTTTTCGGTATCTCTTCCTGTTTTGCTTCCTAGGAAAAGAACCTGGTCTTTATATTCATCCGAAAAATAGGTCATGGTGTAACTCTGTTGTTGTTTTATTAACTCGAGTGTATAGCGATTAGCCCGTAGGAAACACCAGGTTGTAGGTTTATTAAAAAGAATGCCGAATCCGCCCCAACTGGCTGTCATGGAATTATAATGAGTTTCATTTCCTGCGCTGATAACGGTAAAATCTTTACCTACCAGTTTAAAAACATTATCTGAAAGTTCTTCCGGAGAAATACTTTTAAATAGTTCATCGAATTTCATTTCTTTTACATTTTCCTTAGTTGTTGCTTTATTGCTTTCTTGTTCATTCTGTTTTTGATTGCACGATACCAGAAATAAAGCACATAACATTAAAAACACTATTTTTCTCATACAATTAGATTTTATTAATATTAAAACAATTTAAATAATTGCGAAATTAATCATAATTATTCAATATGATTGAAATTCTAGTCGATTGCTTATAAAATAAATTGTTACGAATAGATAATTTTGTACTTTTGCATATGAAAAAAACTAAACAAACTATGAGATAAATAATTTTTATTATTAAATAAAAAGCGTTAGATTTTATTCTTGCTTCTGAAACTTAGGAAATTTCAAAATGCAACAAGAGTAAGTTAGTTAACGCTCACGTCTTCTTGGCGTGGGCTTACTTATTTGTTGCAAGGTATCCTAAGACCCCAGAAGCAGATAATGTTTGAGTCCACGTTTTTTTATTATTAAGAAAAAATATCTGATTATTGATAAGGGATGTTACTTAAGATGAAATATGAAGGCAGTAAAAATACTTTTAAAATCAATCATTTTTTTGCTGATATTTGAAATTGTATCTTGCGAAAATTCAAAAAATAAAGAAATTATATCAACTTCTATTTTTGCAGATACCAATAATCAATTCATTGATGATATTCAGGAGATAAACTTACGAAAAGAACAATGGCTGGAGGTTGTTGATTATAAAGAATAAAATATATTTTTCTTGCATTTTTGATAGGATTATGTTTTGATATATAGCAGGTTATTTTAAATGCTAAAAAAATGTATTTTTGTAAAAAGGGATTTTTGTGAAACTAGAAAAGAATAAAGTTGAGATCATGTCGCCGGTTGGTTCATACGAATCGTTAATGGCGGCAATACAAGGGGGTGCGAATTCCGTTTATTTTGGTGTAGGATCTTTGAATATGCGTTCCCGCTCGTCGGTGAATTTTTCTCTTGATGATATGAGACAAATAAGCAGTATTTGCAAGGAGCATTCTGTACGTACTTATTTAACCGTAAATACGATTATTTACGACCAGGAAATGGATTCGATGTACGAATTGGTCAATGAGGCAAAGAAAAGTGCAATAACAGCTGTTATTGCATCTGATTTGGCCGTTATTCAATATGCCGGGAAAATAGGAATGGAAGTTCATATTTCCACACAATGCAATGTTACCAATATCGAATCGGTTCGTTTTTTTGCCCAATATGCCGATGTAATGGTGACAGCCCGGGAATTAAGTTTAAAACAAGTTCGATATATTATACAGGAAATTGAAAAGCAAGAGATAAAAGGGCCTTCCGGAAATTTGATCGAAATAGAAATTTTTGCTCATGGTGCTTTATGTATGGCCGTATCGGGAAAATGTTATTTAAGTTTGGATAATTTTAATTATTCTGCTAACAGAGGAGCTTGTTTACAGCCTTGCAGAAGGGCATATTATGTAAAAGATGTCGATGAAGAGATAGATCTTGTCGTTGAAAACAAATATATTATGTCTCCCAAAGATTTATGTACGATCGGATTTGTAGATAAAATTTTACAAGCAGGTGTGAAAGTTTTGAAGATTGAGGGTAGGGGGCGTTCTCCTGAATATGTTAAAACGGTTACCCGTTGTTATAGAGAAGCTGCAAATGCTTATTTTGAAGGGACTTATTCTGAAGAGAAAGTAAATAAGTGGATGGAAGAACTTAAGAATGTATATAATCGAGGCTTTTGGGATGGTTATTATTTGGGAAGAGAATTAGGTGAGTGGACAGAGCGATATGGCTCCCAGGCAAGAAAAACAAAAGTATACATAGGAAAGATCACTAATTTCTTTACAAAAATGAATGTAGCAGAGGTTAAGGTAGAAACGAACAATATACAGCTTGGAGATGAATATGTTATTATCGGGCCGACTACCGGTGTTTATGAAGATACAATTGAAGAAATACGTGTAGATCTGGAAAAAGTGAATATGGCTGAAAAAGGAAATATATGTTCTATTCCTACAAAAACGGTTGTGAGACGTAATGATAAGCTGTATAAAATCATACCTGTATGTGATGCAGATGATTATGAGACAGAAGAATAAATATATCTTATTCAAAGTTCAAGATTGCCTTCGTTGAGCTCGCAAGCTCGGCTCCTTCGTTCCTTACAAAAATGCGAGAACCAACATATTACCGTTATACTGAATGACCAATAATAAATAATCGAACAGTGAAGAAATGACAGTAACCATTGGTTAATAGCCTCATTGCGAGGCTTGGTCTGCACCCGAACGAAGCATGTGAGAGCAGCGAGACTTTTAAGCCGAGCTAATCTCCTTAACAAACGGGGATGCTGAAACCAGTTCAGCATGACGGCAATATGTTGGTTAAAACTGTAATTAAGCACTAGTCGTTAATCACTATCTGTATTATGCCATTAACTTTTTATAACGAAAACGTTTAGGTTCATTATCTCCCAATCTCTTTTTACGATTTTCTTCGTATTCGGAAAAACTTCCTTCAAAGAAGTAGACTTCAGAATTTCCTTCAAATGACAAAATGTGTGTGCATATTCTGTCTAAAAACCATCTGTCATGTGAAATAATCGCAACGCAACCTGCAAAATCTTCCAATGCTTCTTCCAGGGCACGTAAAGTATTAACATCAATATCGTTCGTAGGTTCATCGAGCAATAGAACATTGGCTTCGGATTTTAGCGTCATTGCCAGATGTAAGCGATTGCGTTCCCCTCCGGAAAGAACACCTGTTTTTTTTCCCTGGTCTCCACCACTGAAATTGAATCGTGCTATGTATGCCCGTGAATTTATTAGTTTCCCTCCAAGTTGTATCTGTTCATTTCCACCGGAAATCACTTCCCAAACACTTTTTTCAGGATCTATCTCCGTGTGCTGTTGATCAACATAACCTAATTTTACTGTTTCTCCTACTTTAAAATCACCTTTATCGGGCTTATCCAACCCCATCATTAGACGGAATAAAGTTGTTTTTCCGGCACCATTAGGGCCGATAATGCCTACAATGGCATTTGGAGGTAAAGAAAAGTTTAAATGTTCATATAACAATTTATCTCCAAAGGCTTTTGAAACATCTATGGCATCAATTACATTGCTTCCCAAACGGGGGCCGTTAGGAATAAAGATTTCCAGCTTTTCTTCTTTTTCTTTTATATCTTCGTTCAATAATTTGTCATATGCATTTAAACGGGCTTTTGATTTTGCCTGTCGTGCTTTAGGAGACATTCTAACCCATTCCAATTCTCTTTCTAATGTTTTTTGCCGTTTAGATTCCTGCTTTTGCTCCATTTTCAGACGATTTGCTTTCTGTTCCAGCCAGGAAGAATAGTTTCCTTCCCAGGGAATACCTTCCCCTCTGTCCAGTTCCAAAATCCAACCTGCGACATTATCCAGAAAATAACGATCGTGTGTAACCGCTATTACCGTACCTTTATATTGTTTGAGATGGGCTTCCAA
This sequence comes from Bacteroidales bacterium, assembly GCA_031553535.1. Lineage (GTDB taxonomy): Bacteria > Bacteroidota > Bacteroidia > Bacteroidales > WCHB1-69 > JAIROC01. Next base: position 14,331 of record JAVBLM010000052.1, read on the forward strand.
CCATTGGATTGATTCTGCATCCAAATGGTTTGTAGGTTCATCCAGTAATAGGATATCCGGCTCTTGCAATAACAATCTACAAAGTGCAACTCTACGGCGTTCCCCCCCTGATAATGTAGAAACAAGACGATCGGGATCCGGACAGTTCAAGGCATCCATTGCCCTATCGAGCTTTGCGTCCAATTCCCACGCATCATATTGCTCTATCAACTCGGTTAATTCGCCTTGACGTTCTATGAGTTGATTCATTTCATCATCATTCATGGGTTCGGCAAATTTGTTGTTTACTTCTTCATATTCTTTCAGTATGGCAGCAACATTTGCAACACCTTCCATAACCACTTCTTTTACTGTTTTGGAATTGTCCAGAACAGGTTCCTGAGGAAGATAACCTGTAGAATAGCCCGGGGAGAAAACCACTTCTCCCGTAAAAGATTTATCTTCTCCTGCAATTATTTTAAGTAGAGAAGACTTTCCCGAACCGTTAAGCCCCAATACGCCGATTTTTGCACCATAATAAAAAGAGAGATAAATATTCTTCAGTACTTGTTTTCCGGGATTAAATGTTTTGCTTACATTTACCATGGAAAATATAATTTTCTTGTCGTCTGCCATAATAAATTTATTTTTACAAAAATACGAAAAAAAGCAAGAGGACAAAAAGTTATTAAGAAATAAGCTGTTAAGATATTAAGCAATTGAGCTTGCGAGCTCAACGGAGTTAATTCAAAGAATACGCAGAAAACAACAAGCAGAATGCAGAAAGGCATATCCCCCATCATGTCGAATGTCCAATGAAAAACAATCAAACAGCGAGAAAATGACAGTAAGCGTTAGTGTTTGTTGCACAACTACAAAAATAGCAAAAAATCGTGAAACATAGTTGTAACTTTGTGACATATAATTATTTGCAATATACAAGGCAAAAAAGATTTCACCTTCAGATTATTTTATTCGTTGAGCTTGGACAGCTTAGTCCCATCAGAGGATTTCTACCGGCAGCTTGGCAATGCCATCAACCTCTCGTTCCTTTACCCTGCCATCAAACAGTATTATGGCACCGAAGGGCAGGAAAGCATCGACCCGGTAGTGTTCTTCAAAATCTGCATGGTGGGCTACCTGAACAACCTGAACTCCGACCGGGTAGTATCTTCCTAAAAAACACCATTTCTGTGTATTTTTGGTTTCTGTATGAAAAGATATGGAAAGATCTTGACATAATTATTAATAATTGATAAAATAACAAAAATAATTTTAAATAAAATGCTTTTTCTTTAAAAAAATAAATATCTTTGCAAAGATAATTTATAAATGGAATAAATAAATGAGAAGGATTTGTATAATACAGCGCATAT